>JBNKZU010000011.1:0-9264 GCA_050301795.1 Thiohalomonadaceae bacterium
ATATTGCAGGAGCAAATATCTGTCATCGGTTAACCCTGAGAAGGCACTATTCAAAGCGTTGGTTTACTAAGTAACCAGTTACCTACAGGGATTGTAGGTAAGGGGCGTGAGCAGGATGCGGAAGCTTTAGTTCCAGGCTCATCCAGGGTGTAAACGATTTTGTTAATCGTACTCATGCACGCCAGTGAGGTGTCTAATCAAAGCGACAGGCTCAGGTTAACGGGTGTATAAACCGATGATAATGGCTAAAGCCAAAGATTATCTTGAATTAAAGGGGTAGTAAAGGGGTCAGAGCCCTTAATGCAATAACCTCCGACTATTTACTACCTTAATTAAAGGGGTCAGAGCCCTTAATGCAATAACCTCCGACTATTTACTACCTGGTATCCCATAACATTGTCTACGTTTCCACAGAAACAATTGCTCTCTGACACGAATGACACTAATTATTTCGGTATGCACAATATCAGAGCTTATATCATAAGCCGGCCAATAGAATAGCTATCCATTGCTACACTATTGGCTCTGCCTAGACTTATGCATTGAAATTATTCATGTCGACAAATAGCAGGCAAATAGCGGTCAGGAATAGGTGCATTTTCTGTGGGGTCGTTATCACATACCCATCCGATTATCTGTTTGCCTTTATCCGTCGCCCAATCAATCGGATCACCCGCTGCAACAATGCCGTAGACTCGAACCTTCTTGCCATCGATTAGCGAGTTATTAAAACCCTGTGCAGTTACGAAAACCCAACCATTTGCATCAGTTTCAACACTGGCAACATACGTGGACGTCTTCTGTGTTTCTCCACAACCCCAACCGTTGGCAGCAGCAGTAAAGCCCAAGGGCACCAACATGTATGTCATTGAAACTTCAGTTTTGCATTGATCGGCAGCAGCAAAAACCTCGGTCATTTTGATGCGAGTTGTATAGTCTTGATAGGAGGGGATCGCTATCGCAGAAAGAACACCAATGATGGCAACGACGATCATCAGTTCGATGAGGGTAAAACCCTGATTATTTCGATACATAATTAATACCTTAATTCACATATGGCGCAGAAGGTCTTCCCTGCACTTACAGGGTTATCAATTTCCCCCTGTAGATTATTATCGCCACAGGAATGGGCTTTGTATCTGGTACATATGTACCAATTATCTGCCCCAAGATTAGTGTTACGATTGATTCTGCTTCGATAGGAGGGTGACGGATCCTTTTATCGTCAAAGAGGCGGTAAATGCAGAGCCGCCCAACTGTTTGTCTCTACCCTGTCCCCAAGCCGGGGAGAGTTTTGATCGCTGCAAAGACTGATATTGCTATTACAACCAACTGACTATAATTTACCAATGAGAACGCCAACCATACTGCTCGTCGACGACCACGCCATCCTGCTTGATGGTCTACGCATGTTGATGGCATCCCATATTGATGGTGCCGAGGTTATTACCGCACACTCGTTGAGCGAGGCGATCAAGACCAGAGCAACGCCAGATGTGATCGTATTAGATATAAAGCTTCCCGGCATCAATGGCCTGGAGGGAGTTGCACCACTACAGCGGAAGTGGCCACAGGTACAGATTGTTATTCTCTCGTCATTGGACGACCCGACCACTCAGGAAAAGGCGTTGTCTCTCGGTGTGAGCGCCTTTCACTCCAAGGCCGATGACGGTGAGCGGATAGTCGAGACCATTCAAAAACTGCTCCTGCGTGGCAAGACAAAAAGAGCACTCACCTCTTCCCCAACTCTCCAGCCGCAACACCTCTCCCCACGCCAGTGCGAGGTGCTGGATCTGCTCTGCCAGGGCTTGTCAAACAAGCTGATCGCCAACAGAATGAACATCTCCAACAACACCGTGAGACGACACTTGCAGGATATCTTCTCCATCTTCGGTGTTGCCAACCGCACCGAAGCCATCTTCGAGGCACGGCGCAGAGGGCTTATCCATTGACAGCGCTGTTGGCACCTTTTCGCCTGGCAAGCGGACGGCTGCTGCTTGAGCAGACACGATTGGTTCTTGGCAGTATTCGCAGCGCTTTTGTTTTTATCATTTTGATGACAATCCTGATGTACGGGTTTTTGCTCAACACAAACAATGCTCCAATCCTCCACCTTTGGCTTGCGGTGACCCTGCTCTCCAGCACCAACATATTTCGCTACGCCAGTCGTCACTTATCGTCCGACATCACCATCACCCCGCCAAAACGGATTATCCAGACTCTGTGCGTTCTCTATTTCGTCAGTGGCACTCTCTGGGGCAGCCTGATGTGGATCGCCCTCGATTTTGCATCGATGGCCGAGATCATCCTGCTCACAACGGTGTTGGCGGGTATGGCCAGTGGAGCCGTTGCTGTTGTCTCGCCGGCCTTGCCGATCTCCGTTTTCTTCATCCTGGCCGTGATGATGACCTCTTTATCGAAGTTATTGTTGTCAGACGAGCCAGCGTTTCACACACTGGCTATCGTCGCCCTGTTCTACTTTGCAGCGCTGATCGCCCTGGCACTCAAAAATTCTCTTGCCACAAGGGAGAACATCAGCCTGACCCTGAAAAACGAGGAACTACTCACTAAGCTGCGCGCGGAGACGGAGAAGGTACAGGAAGAAAACCTCAAAACAAGGGTCGCCAAACAGGAGGCTGAACAGGCCAACATTGCCAAGTCACGACTATTAGCCGCCGTCAGCCACGATTTGCGACAACCCGTTCATGCGCAGGGGTTATTCCTGAGTGTGCTGACCAAAACAAACCTGGACGACGAGCAGCGGAAGATTGTCGAACATATCCGCGCCGCCAGTTCTGCAACCAGTGAAATGCTGCACACCCTGATGGATTTCTCCCGCATCGAAGCCGGTGCCATTAAGCCAAAGATAGCGCCCTTTCGTCTGCAACTCCTGCTCAATAAAATCGAAAAGGAGTTCATTCCTCATGCCGATGCCAAGCAGCTAAGCTACCGCTCTCCAGAGACGAGCCTAGTCGTTAACTCAGACCAGGCACTGATCGAAATCATCCTGCGCAATCTGGTTTCCAATGCCATACACTACACCCAACACGGCGGCGTGCTTGTCGGCTGTCGAAAACGCGGGAGTTCAGTCATCCTGGCTGTTTACGATACTGGTATCGGTATTAATACCTCGGAGCAACGCGAGGTATTTCGCGAGTTCCACCAATTGGGCAATCCTGAGCGTGATCGGCGCAAAGGGTTGGGGCTCGGGCTGGCTATCGTTTCCGGCCTGGCGGCCACCCTCAACCACCCTTTAACGCTACGCTCAACCCCAGGGCGCGGGAGCGTTTTTGAACTGCTACTACCACTATCTAACGAGGAGGCGCTGGTAGAAGAGTCCACGACCGAAGCCCGCCCACTGCGCTATAGTGGCAGCCGTATTCTGCTGGTCGACGATGACGAGGCCATACGTATCGGAACCCAACAGCAACTCCAGAGCTGGGGATTCGAGTGTGACACCGCTGAGTCAATCGAAGAGGCACTAAATGTGGTCAGGATCTCGCCACCTGATCTGGTGATCTGCGACTACCGCCTGCGAGAGAACCACACAGGCACAGAGGTGATTAATCAATTGCGTCAGGCCGTTAATCCTGATCTTCCGGCACTCTTGATCACCGGAGATACTGCTGCTGACCACGGACTGGAGGCAGAAACACAACACATTCCTATATTGCACAAACCGATCGAAGCCGACGAACTATATCGCCACATTACCATGGCTTTGGAGGAGTAACCTCTATCCAGAAGCTAAAACAGGTAGGCACTGTAACTAACTTATTTACAGCGATAATAATTTCAAACACTCAATACCAAAACAATAACGTGCAAGCGTTCAGCAACTCTTATATATTTTGTTATAAACAACACATAACAAACATCTTAAACTAACATCAAACTATGAAATGTCTCGTTGTTACGACTCATCCCCTTCCAAATAGCCTTTGCAAGCATTTGACTGAGCATGTTGTAAACAGACTGACTGTCATGAAACATGATGTGGTCATCGAAGATCTATATGATGAAAAATTTGAACCCTTATTAACCGTAAAAGAACGAGAATCGTATTACAGCGATTCCTATGACAGCTCAGCTATATCAAAGCAGGTAGAACACCTACTGGAAGCAGAGGCACTTGTTCTGATTTTTCCGACATGGTGGTTTAGCTTTCCTGCCATGCTTAAAGGTTGGTTTGATCGAGTCTGGGGGCCTGGTATTGCCTATGATCATGCGAATGATCTTGGTCCCATCAAATCGCGTTTGGAGAATTTACAAAAGGTACTCGTGGTCACAACATTAGGGACTCCTTGGTGGGTTGATAGACTGTTCATGTGGCAGCCAGTAAAAAGGGTTATTAAGGTTGCGTTATTAGGGGCATGCGCCAAAAGAAGTAAGTTGAAATATTTATCACTCTATAAAAGTGAAAACCTCAACAGTGAATGTATCGACAGATTTAAGCACAAAATTGACAAGGCTCTCAAAGATTGGGAGGAGTAATCCTAATGCCATTTGAAGATTGGGCATCATTGCCAAATTGTTCGTTAATATCACTTAAGTGGCATCTGGATAAGGGAAAGCCATATTGGCATTGGGCTGTTTTTATTCGGGATAGCGAGTCACAATACGTGCTCCCGGTCAGCTCAGCACTAGATGACGACAATAGATAAGTACTTGTAAAAAGGATACTGTAATGCAATTTCAGCTCTACACATATCTTTCAAATCATCCTGTTCAGAAGATGATTGTAAAACGGTGGGTCGGGTTCGGGCTGCCGGTTCCTTCGATTTTTAAGCTACAACTTACCAATGAAATACATGCAGAGATGATTGCTCGTCTAATGGATGTGTTAGTAAAAGATAATGGCTTGACGTTGGAAAAAGCGCTGCAAATCCATTTTGATATAGGAACCGAGATTGCTGATCAGGTTAAGGATTTGTTAGCAATTGATCCTTATGATGCCAGAAGCTTATCGCGAATAATCGATTTTCTACACAATGCACTGTTGATCTCCGGTAAGAAAGTCGTTCTTAATTCGAAAGATAAGGCTACTTCACATTGGAGTAACTGTCCTTTATCAGGCCATCTTGTAGAATTAAAAAATGGTGGTGGTCCCTACTATTGTCACCTGTATCAGGAGATGTATAAGGGTGTGCTATATAGCATCAACAAAAACGCACGAGCGAATGATTTAACGATCACTCAGTCGCAGGGTTGCGACTATTGCAAATTGGAAACCTGGATTGAATCGTAAAAGCAGATATCAAATCCTCACGCGAACAGTTTATCCGCATCGGTTAGAGGCAGAGCCACTTTTGTAGATCGTTTATCTCTGTACGATAAAAACAGGCTAATCTCAGAACTCTCCTCTTTCAGGCACCTTAATCTGTGCCTGAACAGATAACCTAAAATGTTATTTCACTCGCATTCCTGGCTCTGCGCCAGTGTCGGGTGAGAGGATAAAGAGATCCTTACCACCAGGCCCCGCTGCCAGCACCATTCCTTCTGACATACCAAAGCGCATCTTGCGTGGCGCAAGATTTGCCACCATCACCGTCAGGCGGCCTTCGAGCTCTTCCGGTTTATAGGCTGATTTGATTCCAGCAAAGACATTACGCTCTTCACCAATATCGAGGGTCAGTTGTAGCAATTTATCAGCGCCTTCGACATGTTCGGCCTTTACGATTCTGGCAATACGCAGGTCGATCTTTGCGAAGTCATCAAAGGTGATAGTCTCGGCTATCGGGTCGATACTGCTTTTGACCGTACTCTTTTCGGGTTGTGGCTGTGCCTGTACCATGCTCTCTTTAGATGCCGCTATGATTGCGTTGATCTCTGCCTCTTCGACCCGTGTCATCAGCGGTTTGAACTTATTAACCTGATGCGACAACAGTGGCGGCTGATAGTTATTCCATGTGAGCGACTCGATATTAAGGAACGCCTCGGCAGCTTCTGCCATTTGTGGCACCACTGGTTTCAGGTAGGTCACCAGCACCTTGAACAGGTTGATACCCATGGTGCAAACATCCTGCACTTCCTTGTCCTTCCCTTCCTCTTTTGCCAACACCCACGGCTTCTTCTCATCGATGTAGACGTTGGCTCTGTCGGCCAGCGCCATAATTGCTCGCATCGCGTGACCATACTCGCGCTTTTCGTATAGCTCGGCGATCTTTTCGCCTTCGGCCACAAATTCGTTATAGAGCGCCTCTTCACTCAGCTCGGCTGAGAGCGCACCATCAAAGCGTTTGTTGATAAACCCGGCACAACGGCTGGCGATATTTACCACCTTGCCGACCAGATCCGAATTTACGCGCAGCCTGAAATCCTCAAGGTTCAGATCGATATCTTCAATACCACTGCCGAGTTTTGCGGCAAAGTAGTAGCGCAGATACTCCGGCTTAAGATGCTCTAGGTAGGTCTTCGCCATGATGAAGGTGCCGCGTGACTTGGACATCTTCTGCCCGTTCACGGTCAAAAAGCCGTGGCAGTAGACCGCTGTGGGCATTCTAAACCCAGCACCATGAAGCGTTGCCGGGAAGAACATGGTGTGGAAACGAGCGATATCCTTGCCGATAAAGTGATAGACCTCATTTTTGCTGTCACGACCCCAGTACTCATCAAAATCGAGATCATCACGCTTTGAGCAGAGGTTTTTGAAGCTGGCCAGATAACCAATCGGCGCATCAAGCCAGACATAGAAATATTTGCCTGGCGCATCGGGAATCTCAAAGCCAAAATAGGGACCATCGCGCGAGATATCCCAGTCGTTAATGCCTTCTACAAACAGCTCCTGCTGCTTTTTAGCGATCTCACTCTGAACATGTGTTCCTTCGGCAAGATACTCCTGTAGTAACTCCTTGAAGTCGCCCAGTTTGAAAAAGTAGTGCTCGGACTCTTTCTCAATCGGTGTCGCGCCGCTGATAGCCGAGACCGGATTGATCAGCTCGGTTGGGTCGTAGGTTGTGCCGCACACCTCGCACGAATCGCCGTATTGATCCTCGGCCTTGCATTTTGGGCAGGTGCCGCGAATAAAGCGATCTGGCAGGAACATCTCCTTAACCGGATCGTAGGCCTGGGAGATCACTCGGCGCTCGATATGGCCGGCATCACGATTGCGCTCATAGATATAGCATGAGATCTCGCGGTTCTCGTCCGAGTGGGTGCTGTAGTAGTTATCAAAGGCGACATTAAAGCCATCGAAGTCGGCCTTATGCTCTTGCCAGACGCGGTTGATCAACTCTTCCGGGGTAATACCCTCGTTTTGCGCTCGCAGCATAATTGGGGTGCCGTGGGCATCATCGGCGCAAACGTAGGTACACTGGTGTCCGCGCATTCGCTGGAAACGTGCCCATATATCGGTTTGGATATATTCCACCAGATGCCCAAGGTGGATCGGGCCATTGGCATAAGGTAGTGCACTGGTGACCAATATTTTGCGTTGATTCTCTGACATGACGATTTTTTATCTACTTTATTGGTGTTGAAAAACGCGCATACAGTACCAAGTATGGGGGTATCGCGCTAGGTGCGGAGCGCCAAAACCGCTAATTTCAGCCGAAATTGGCGTTTGTATATATATTAGTGTTTTGTGATAATGCCCGATTCGCCTGTTGAGGGCTTCTCGTCATTCGAATGAAATGACGTAGAACCGGATTAACTTTGTGGAGCTAACCAGAATGTCAAACGTAACACAGTCTCAGATTGAGTCTGCAATTAAGGCTTATATTGATCCCTATATGGAAAAGGATCTGGTCACTGCAGGTAGCATTAAGAATATTGAAGTCGATGGTGACAAGGTTGAGATCGCGATTAACCTCGGCTTTCCTGCCAAAGGCTATGAAGAGAAACTCGCTGCCGAGATCATCAAACTAGCTGAAGCCGTTGACGGCATTAGCAGTGCAAAGGTCAACATCAGCACCAATATCGTCGCCCACTCTGCTCAAAAGGGTGTCTCTCATATTAAGGGCGTAAAAAACATTATCGCTGTGGCCTCTGGCAAGGGTGGTGTTGGCAAATCGACCACCTCTGTAAACCTTGCACTGGCTTTGGCTGCTGAAGGCGCAAGTGTTGGTATTCTGGATGCGGATATCTATGGCCCAAGCCAACCACGGATGCTGGGCGTATCAGATACTAAGCCAAATTCTCCTGATGGCCAGAAGATGGAACCCGTCATGAGTCATGACATTCAATCGATGTCGATTGGATACCTGATTGATGAAGATACCCCAATGATCTGGCGTGGCCCGATGGTTACCCAAGCGCTGGAGCAGCTTCTGAATGACACTACTTGGCGTGAGGTCGATTATCTAGTCATCGACCTGCCACCAGGCACTGGCGACACCCAGTTAACACTGGCACAGAAGGTTCCGGTAAGTGGTGCGGTCATTGTAACCACACCTCAGGATATTGCGCTGCTGGATGCACGCAAAGCCTACAAGATGTTTGAAAAGGTTGAGGTTCCTGTTCTGGGTGTGATCGAAAACATGAGCATTCATATCTGCTCTAACTGTGGCCACGAAGAGCGTATCTTTGGTGAAGGCGGTGCCCAGAAGATGGTTGAAGACTTTGGAACCGCAATGCTTGGCGCACTTCCACTGGATATGCAAATCCGCGAAGAGGCTGATAACGGCAAACCTACGGTTATCTCTGATCCTGACGGTCGTATTTCAGAGATCTACAAAGAGATTGCCCGTCGCACTGCGGCCAAACTCTCAATGCAGGCCAAAGACTACAGCGCGAAATTCCCGAAGATTGTGATCGCATCCGATTAATCGGGCTTGGTGCTTTAAAATCAAACGGCGACTCATGGTCGCCGTTTTTTTTGAATAAAATGTATTCATTACATGAGGTTAGGGGGCACAGATATCGTTATAATTTTTAGCGTTTTTTAATATTTGTTATCTTGCTTTTAATATCTGTCAAAACTCTGTAACGAATATAACTACCAATATTCGGTAGCAATGAAAGTTAATAATTCTATCCTTTTGGTAAGAGTAGTGGCAACACAAACGCTTCAAATACCTCGTGCTCCATCTCTCCTGAATATACTTAATACGTCCATCACGATTGATCACAACGGTGTATGGAACAATGCCGCCCCCCCCGCTCTCCATTATCCCTAGAGGATTTGTGATCAATAGGGTGCGGAAGGTTTTGCCTTATCCGATCTACCTTTTTCTATCCCAATTTTCGCTTTAGATAGGGGATCATTTTACCAAGACCGAGTTTTGCCAGCTCGTTTGCTTTTTCCATCAACGGCAGCAACTGTTT
>JBNKZU010000012.1:0-15809 GCA_050301795.1 Thiohalomonadaceae bacterium
GAGCCTGTAAATAATTCTGTGTAACTGCTGTAGTTAAACATAATCCGTTAAGCGGTCTTCGAACTCAATCATAAACCGGTTCAAGGCCGCTTTCCAATTTCTGATAGGCATCGTCCATTTTCTGGATGCCTCATCTATCGCCAGATATACCACCTTCCTGGCAGAATCATCGGTTGGAAATAGTTTGCGTTTTTTAATCACTTTTCGAATCACACTATTGAGTGACTCAATGGCATTGGTGGTATAGATAGCCTTGCGAATATCCTGAGGATAGTTGAACAGGGTATTCAGGTTCTGCCAGCACCCACGCCAGCTTTTGCTTATCTGGGGATATTTATCATCCCAGCGCTGTTCAAACTGCTCCAGTGCCTGCAATGCTTCTTCTTCAGTGACTGATTGGTAGATTCGCTTTAAGTCAGCGGTAACCGGTTTATAGTCTTTCCAGGGAACAAACTTTACAGAGTTACGCACCATATGCACGATACACAGCTGAATGTGTGTCTGGGGATAGACAGCCTGTATCGCATCAGGAAATCCTTTCAGCCCATCGACACAGGCAATCAGGATATCTTTTACACCACGGTTTTGAAGCTCGGTTAATACTCCCAGCCAAAACCTGGCTCCTTCATTCTCAGATAGCCACATGCCTAATAGCTCTTTGTGACCTTCCAGATTGACGCCTAAGGCCAGGTAGATGGATTTGTTAATCACCTGTTTATCCTGACGGATTTTCACCACAAGACAATCCAGGTAGACGATAGGATAGACCGCATCCAGTGGTCTGGATTGCCACTCAACCACTTTCTCAATAACTGCGTTAGTGACTTTAGAGATTAAGGTCGGGGAAACATCTGCGTCATACATCTCTTTGAAGGTCGCCACAATCTCGCGGGTGGTCATGCCCTTGGCGTAGAGGCAATGAATCTTCTCATCCATTGCGGTCAGGCGGGTTTGATGCTTCTTAACAATTTGCGGTTCGAAGCTGCTATCCCTGTCACGTGGTACTTCTACCTCAAAGGAGCCGTCATCGGTGATCAGGGTTTTACTGGAATAACCATTACGGCTATTTTCATTACTGGAGGTATGATGTTTTTCATAACCTAAATGATCATCCAGTTCAGCATTCAAGGCGGCTTCTACGGTGATCTTCTTGAGCATTTTGCTGAAGTCACTGAGATCCTTCTCAGATTTGATACTTTTGGCTGCTTCTTTTGCGAAGGCTTCTAACTCTTTTCTATTCATCTTGCTTATCTCCCAGTTGGGTTAATGATAAGCAGATACACAATCTAATTTACAGTCTCTTATTACAACCTAAACCTGCCACACATCGATTTCTTTTCTAGAGCCTCTTACTCCATTTTTTAGGCTCAAGCCTTAGTTATACGTCCAAGTTTGAGACATAGAGCGCGTTACTTTCGATGAACTCGCGGCGTGGTTCTACCTGGTCACCCATCAAGGTCGTAAAGATCTGATCCGCTGCAACCGCATCCTCAATCTGTACCTGAAGCATACGACGGGTATCTGGACACATCGTTGTTTCCCAAAGCTGCTCAGGGTTCATCTCACCAAGACCTTTGTAGCGCTGAATATGCTGACCCTTCTTTGCCTCAGCAATCAACCAGTTCAACGCTTCATCAAAGCGACTCACGGCATATCGACGCTCGCCACGCTGTACATAGGCGTCTTCACCGATAAGTCCGCTAAGCTGCTGCGCCAATATTGAGATCTCATTGAAATCACTCATCTCAAAGAAATCGGCATTGTAGACAAAATCGATTTTGCCACCATGACGAATCTCGCTGATAACCGCTTTATGTAACTGGCCATCTGCACCATGTTCAAAATTTATTTTAAAGCGATTATTATCGATATTTATCTTATTAATCAATGAGTTAAACCACTCTTCAGACTCGCTGAACGTGAAATCATCCGTAATTGGATGCTCAACCATTCCCTTTAGTATCTCGGCATTAAAACGACGAGATAACCGGTTAATGATTCCATTGACCAATTGAAGTTGTTTTGCAATGGACTCAAGTGCTACACCTGAGAGAGGTGGAGTATCTGCATTTACATAGAGTTGAGCATTCTCTATCGCCATCTGTAGCAGATAACTATTCAATTCATTATCATCTTTTACATATCGCTCCTGTTTTCCCTTCTTCACCTTATACAGTGGTGGCTGTGCAATATAGATGTGCCCGCGCTCAATGATTTCCGGCATCTGTCTATAGAAGAAGGTAAGAAGAAGTGTACGAATATGTGATCCATCAACGTCCGCATCGGTCATGATAATAATACGGTGGTAACGCAGGTTATCCACGTTAAACTCTTCTCGTCCGATACCACATCCCAGCGCTGTGATTAATGTTCCAACCTCCGCTGATGAGAGCATTTTGTCGAATCGTGCCTTTTCAACATTCAGGATCTTTCCTTTTAGCGGTAATATCGCCTGATTCTTTCGATCTCGCCCTTGCTTGGCTGAACCACCCGCAGAATCTCCCTCCACAAGGTAGATCTCTGACAGGGCAGGGTCTTTCTCCTGACAATCCGCCAACTTACCCGGTAGACCCGCAATATCCAGCGCACCTTTACGTCGAGTCATTTCGCGCGCTTTTCTCGCAGCCTCACGAGCTCTTGCCGCATCAACCACTTTTCCTGCGATTATCTTGGCATCCGCTGGATTCTCTAACAGAAAGTCCTGAAACTTTTCGGCTACTAACGATTCAACAATCCCTTTCACTTCTGAGGAGACGAGTTTGTCTTTGGTTTGTGATGAGAATTTTGGATCAGGAACCTTTACCGAAAGCACAGCGGTCAGGCCTTCACGTGCATCATCGCCACTAGGACTAACCTTGGATTTTTTCGCTAAACCTTCAGCTTCAATGTAGTTATTGATTGTTCGAGTAAGTGCGCCTCTAAGACCGGCAAGGTGAGTACCACCATCGCGTTGAGGAATATTATTGGTAAAACAGAAGATATTCTCCTGGTAGGCATCACTCCACTGCATTGCCACCTCAACACCAACACCATCTTTCTCGGTAAGAATATGGAGGACTGTTCCATGCAGCGGGTTCTTGTTTTTATTCAAATGCTCAACAAAGGCGCTAATTCCACCTTTGTACTCAAAGATATCCTCTTTTTCTGTACGTTCATCAAAGAGTTCAATTCTGACACCAGAGTTTAAGAATGAGAGTTCTCGTAATCGCTTGGCGAGAATATCGTAGTGGAATTCTGTTTGTGTAAAGATCTCGGAGCTTGGTTTGAATTTAATCTCTGTACCGGTCTCATCTGCTGTTCCGGTCTCTGTAAGATCACCCTGAGGTACACCAAGGACATAATCCTGCTGATAGATTTTATTATTACGGCGAATCGTTAATTTTAGTTTTTCTGAAAGTGCATTGACCACAGAGACACCGACACCATGCAGACCGCCAGAGACTTTGTAGGAGTTATCGTCAAACTTACCGCCCGCATGAAGCACTGTTAAGATAACCTCAGCAGCGGATCGACCCTCCTCTTCATGGTGATCGACCGGTATTCCACGTCCGTTATCTGTAACCGTAATGGAATTGTTACTATGAATAATCACACGAATCTTTGTGCAGTACCCTGCAAGCGCTTCGTCGATAGAGTTATCCACCACCTCAAACACCATATGGTGTAGACCTGTACCATCGTCGGTATCGCCGATATACATTCCAGGACGTTTACGAACTGCATCCAGCCCTTTTAATACCTTGATATTGGAGGAGTTATACTCTTTTTCACTCATTCCCGTCTGACTCCCATCATTGGGTTATTCTTAAAGCAGCCATTATAACACCTCTTTCACATTTCCATGTTTCACGTGAAACAATTTATCACTATTTTTTTTAAATCTTTTTATCAACTCCTCATCTGTCGAGGTAATAAAGGTTTGAAAGTTGAAATGTCTAATGGTGGTAAATAATTTATCGACTTTTTCAAAATCAAGCTCTGAAAAGAGATCATCAATCAACAGTATCGAACCCGAGCTTAATCTTCGGTTTAAAAAGATAATCTGTGTTAGGTGTAAAACAAAAGCGAGTAGTTTTAATTCACCTCTGGAGTAGATCTCCCTTATTGATCTTCCGTTTTGTCTTATCGAAAAGTCTGCGCGTTGAATCCCTATTGTGGTGTACCCGGCTTTAATATCGTGTGAGCAACTATCTTTAAGTGCTTGTTGGAGGTTTTTATTATGATCCCAGCCATAACTCATCTTTAATTCTATTCCGTCAAACTTATCTACCGATAGCCTTTTAATGACCTTTTGAATGATCAAAGTAAGTTCATTAACGATCTCTACACGTGCAGCAGTTATCCACTCACCATGATGTGCCAAGACTTCATCCCATTTAGAAATCAGGTCGACACGTTCACTTCTGATCTGGCTATTTCTCTGTCTCAACGCTCTTTCATGATTTTTATGGTGAAATTGATATTCATGTTTCACGTGGAACAATAGCCGATCAATATATGCACGCCTTATCTTTGAGTTATCAGTAAGTAGATTGAGTGATTCTGGAGTAAAGGTGATGATTGGGAATAGCTTTACCAGCTCTGACGATCTGTTGATAAATTGATGGTTTAGCTTAATCTTTCGATCTTTTCCGTTTTTCTGATAACCGACACTATATTCGATGCCATCGGTCTCAATACGGGCAAATATTAAAAATCCGTCCGTTCCACTGTGTTGGATATTTGATAATCGTGCTGTTCTAAATGATCGTGACGATGTGATTAATGAAATTGATTCGAGTAATGATGTTTTACCACTGCCATTATTACCGATGAAAAAGTTAATCTTGTCTGAGGGTTTAATCGATAGCCGCTCAAGGTTACGAATATTCGTAACTTCAAGTTGATTGATCTGCATCGCTACCTGTTAAAGTCTCATCGGCATAACAACATATTTTGTATCTGTCTCATTACGAGACATGATTAAACAGCTGCTATTGTTGTCGGTTAAATGAACATCCACCTCTTCACTATGAATTGCATTTAAGGCATCAATTAAATATGAGACATTAAATCCAATCTCCAGTGGTTCATCCGAGTCAAATTGAACATCTAACTCCTCTTCTGCCTCCTCCTGCTCTGGGTTGTTGATTGAGAGGGAGAGTTTGTCTCTGGTAAGGTTCAATCGAATACCACGATATTTTTCATTGGAAAGGACTGATGTTCTGACCAGTGATTGTCTTAATACTTCACGATTAACAACCATCACATAACGACTTTCATCAGGAATAACACGGTTGTAATCCGGAAAACGGCCATCGATCAATTTCGCATAGAAGATAATGGATCCGAATGTGATTTGAATAAAATTGTTATTTAGATTGAGTTTGCACTCATCGTCATTATCATCGAGTAATCGAAACAGTTCCTGAACCCCTTTTCTGGGAAGAATAATCTGCTGCTCCTGTGGTGTGTAGTCCAGAGTGATTGATGTTTTTGCAAGCCGGTGACCATCGGTAGCCACCGCATTGAGTTGATTGCTGTTGGTCTCAATAAGTAAACCATTCAGATAGTAGCGAACATCCTGGTTTGCCATACAAAACTGAGTTTTCTCGAGAAGTGTTTTTAACTCCTGCTTGCTAATACTTAATTCACTTAAACCACTAATGGATTCCATCACAGGAAAATCCTGTGCTGGAAGTGTTGTTAAAGAGAACCGACTTTTACCAGAGCGAATAACCGCCTTCTCGCGTTCAATGTCGATGGTAATAATCGATCCCTCTGCAAAATTTTTACAAATATCTGTAAGTTTTCTTGCAGGTAGTGTTATTTCACCTACTTCACCAGAGATCAATTTAAAATCATTGGTTGATGAGGTTAGTTGAACCTCTAAATCCGTTCCGGTGAAGATCAATGAAGACTCTGTTACCTGAAGTAAAACATTTGAGAGTACAGGTAGTGTCTGTCTCTTCTCTACAACGCCATTGACTGCCTGTAATGGTTGCAGTAATGATTCTCTGGTAACTTCGATTTTCATCTTTCTAAACCTCTATATATTTATTAAGTATATATATTACTTATTATTGTTATTAGCAAAAGCCCAACCTGTGTGTAAATGGTTTTTATCTTTAATAATCAATTAGTTATTATACTTAATAACAGTACGGTGTTTATGTTTATCGCTTGTGGATAAGTTGTTTGCTCTTTTGCTTAAAAAACGATGTAAATAGTTATCCACAAACTATAAACATCATGTTGTTATCTTTCTTAACAGGTTATCATAATCCTCATTAATGAAGTGATCGCTCTCTTTTAATTCATTAATTTTCTTGCAAGCATGAATCACCGTAGTATGGTCACGCCCACCGAAAGCCTCTCCGATCTCCGGAAGACTATGATTGGTTAGCTCCTTTGCCAATGCCATTGCCATTTGTCGTGGTCTCGCAATGGAACGATTCCGCCGTTTAGAGAGTAGATCATTAACCCTTATTTTGTAATATTCAGCAACAAGTCTTTGAATATTTTCAATAGTGACCTGTTTCGCCTGAATTGCCAACTGATCACGAAGTGCCTCTTTTGCAAACTGTAACGTGATCGGCTCACCCTTAAATTGAGCGTTAGCATTAACCCGGCTTAAAGCCCCCTCAAGCTCACGAATGTTAGATCGAATATGCTTGGCAATAAAAAAAGCCACATCAGAAGGTAACTCAATGTTTGCCTTTTCAGCCTTACTGTTGAGAATTGCAACTCGGGTTTCAAGTTCCGGAGGCTCAATATTTACCGTTAGCCCCCAACCGAGGCGAGATTTTAAACGCTCATCGAGATTCTTTACCTCTTTTGGGAAGGTATCGCAGGTTAGAATGATCTGCTTTTGACCCTCTAGCAGCGCATTAAAGGTGTGAAAAAACTCCTCTTGTGATCGCTCCTTACCGGCAAAGAACTGAATATCATCGATTAAAAGTGCATCTAAAGAGCGGTAATTTCGCTTAAATTCGTTGATCGCGTTGTGTTGTAAAGCCTTTACCATATCGGCAACAAAACGCTCGGAATGGAGATAGACAACCTTTGCATTCGGATTGTTCTTTTTAATCATATTTCCGACAGCATGCATTAAATGGGTTTTACCCAAGCCAACACCGCCATAGATAAATAGGGGATTGTATGCTCCTCCTGGACGTTCTCCGACCTGAGAGGCAGCAGCGCGTGCCATTTGGTTTGATTTACCTTCGACAAAGTTATCAAAGGTATACTGTTCGTTAAGATTGGTTTTGATGGTTGGCTTTGACCGTTGTGGTGCCTTTGTCTGTGTATGCGGGGGAGTAGCGCCTCTCTTTTGAGGTTTTGCAGCACTCTCCTGTTTTGCTCGTGCACCAACCTCATAGATGATTGATTTGACGCGATCCCCATTATATTTGTAGATAATTTCTTCGATTGTGAAGCCAAATTTACTAACTACCCAATCTTGGACAATCGGATTAGGCGAAAGAATATAGAGTGCTTCATCCTTCAACTCAGACTGAAGTGGTCTGATCCAGATATTGAATTGCTGTGTGGGAAGTTCTCTTTCGAGATGTTCCAGACAATTTTTCCACACATCTTGCGGCATTCTTATTAACCTTTAGTAACTGATGGTTCAGAGAGTTGACAACGGGTGAGTGTACAACCGTTTATATGAGTTATCCACAGGCAAATAATCTGGGGCTCATTTATAAATCTTGTTGACACTGATCATAGATTAGCAGTAGTATGTGCGGCTTTTCCGATTTCGGATAGTTGTTTTAAAAACATAGAGTTACGGATTTTAGAGATGAAAAGAACCTTTCAACCAAGCAATATTAAACGCGCTCGTAATCACGGCTTCCGCGCAAGAATGAGTACAGTTGGTGGCCGTAAGGTCATTAAAGCACGTCGCGCTAAGGGTCGTGCACGTTTAAGCGCATAAGGTAAACCTACAATTAATCTTCCTCCTACGTCGTATCGGTTTACCCGTGGACATAGACTTCTTGAGCAAAATGAGTTTAAGTCAGTCTTTAAGGAGGGTAAAAGAGTAGGGGATAACAACCTTACTCTGGTCTATCGACCCAATGGTCGTAATAATCCACGATTGGGTTTGGCCATAGCAAAACGGTTTGTTAAAAGAGCCGTAAAAAGAAACCAGATAAAACGTCAGGTTCGCGAAAGCTTACGCCTAAATATGCTCAATATCGGTGGGTTTGATATCGTTTTATTGGTTAGACCCGGTATCGTTAATGCTGATAGGAGTGAAATCCGTAAAACGATCGATCGTTTATGGGGTAAGATCAGAAGGTGATGCGTAGATTGCTTGTTTTACTTATCTCAGGATATCGATATCTTGTTAGCCCATTTCTTGGCAACAACTGCCGATACTATCCCACCTGTTCAGATTATTCACAACAAGCGATAATGCATCACGGCGTGATTCGTGGGGTATGGTTAAGCGTTAAACGAATCTCTCGATGTCATCCGTGGCATGAGGGTGGCCTTGATCCTGTGCCCAGAGCCAAACAAAACATAACCAAAGAGTAAACGATGGATTTCCAGCGTCTGATTTTATTAGTAGCCCTAACCTTTACATTAATGTTGATGTGGGAGGCGTGGCAAAAAGATTATGGCCCCCAACCTGTAATAACTGAGCAGGCTGCCTCATCTGCACAACCCTCAAATGTCTTGACTAATCAGGATCTTCCGACCTCCATTCAGGCAACCACACCATCAGCTTCGATAACCGATGCCCCTGTTGCAAAAGCAAGTGTGGTTGAGTCGGTACAACGAATCAATATAGAGACTGACCTACTCCGAATCGAGATCGACGCCAAAGGTGGAGATATCCGCAGAGCAGAGCTGATCGACTACCCTGTCGAAATCGACAAACCCGAGGTTTCATTTCGGTTGATGGATGACGCGGATGAACTGTTTATTGCACAGTCCGGTCTATTGTCGACAACAGGTCAAGAGGTGCCGAGTCACCATCAAATCTATCACTCAGCAAGCACGAATTACAAAATGTCCGCAGATAGCGACACTCTGTCTGTAACGCTTAATTGGATCGGTAAGGATGGGCTTAATATCGACAAGGTCTATACCTTCACTCGTGGTAGCTATGTCGTTAATGTAGATTATGTCGTGAACAACAGCAGTAATAAAAGCTGGACAGGTCATAGCTATGAACAGCTTCAAAGAAGCCAGCCAAAAGATGATGGAGGTAAAAGCTCCTTTATCTACACCTACACTGGTGGAGTTGTTTACACTCAGGAAGAGAAGTACGAAAAGATCAGTTTTGATGATATGAAGGAGAAGAGACTGGATCGGACAAGCCAAGGCGGCTGGGTAGCGATGATTCAGCACTACTTCCTGGCAGCCTGGATACCATCACAGCAGGAAGAGAATCGCTTCTATACCAAATCTCCCGGTGGAGATCGTTATATTATCGGAACGGTTAGCCCTGCAAAGATTATTGGTGCCGGTGAAAGCGGCAAGCTTTCATCGAACCTCTTTATCGGCCCTAAACTTCAGGATGAGTTAGAGGCAACGGCAACCGGTCTCGATCTAGTTGTTGATTATGGCATTCTCCATATTATTGCGAAGCCACTCTCTTGGCTGCTTGCAAAGATCCATGGCGTAGTTGGCAACTGGGGCTGGGCCATTATCATCCTTACCATCATGATTAAGGCTGTTTTCTACAAGCTTTCAGAAACCAGTTATAAGTCGATGGCTCAAATGCGTAAATTCCAGCCAAAGATGCAGGCGATGAAAGAGCGTTAT
The DNA here is from genome assembly GCA_050301795.1 of Thiohalomonadaceae bacterium. Classification (GTDB taxonomy): domain Bacteria; phylum Pseudomonadota; class Gammaproteobacteria; order Thiohalomonadales; family Thiohalomonadaceae; genus JBNKZU01. Next base: position 9,763 of record JBNKZU010000012.1, read on the forward strand.
GGCGATGATCGTGAAGCTTTAAACAAAGCAACGATGAAGCTCTATAAAGAGGAGAAGATCAACCCGTTAGGAGGCTGTCTTCCGATACTGGTTCAGATACCAGTGTTTATCGCACTTTATTGGATGCTTCTTGAAAGTGTTGAGATGCGTCAAGCACCATTTATATTGTGGATACACGATCTTTCAGCGATGGATCCCTACTATATTCTGCCAGTAATTATGGGGGCGACGATGTTAATTCAGCAGCGCCTCAATCCAACGCCGCTCGATCCGATTCAGGCAAAGATCATGATGGCACTGCCAATCGTCTTTACCTTCTTCTTTGCGTTCTTCCCCTCTGGCCTTGTGGTTTACTGGGTTGCAAATAACACCCTTTCAATTATTCAGCAATGGTATATCACCAGAGTTGTTGTTACAGAAAAATAGAGAATTGCCGTAATCACCAAAAAGGCGTAGTTTGAACTACGCCTTTTTTTTCATCAGAAATAAGCATTAGTTGTATCTATGAAATCAGACACCATTACAGCACAAGCCACACCGCCGGGAAGAGGTGGAATTAGTGTTATCAGAGTATCTGGACCTCAGGCAGAAGAGGTTGCAGAAAGATTGCTGGGACATTGTCCAAAGATACGATACGCAGAGTATCTGCCGTTTAAAGATCTGGAAGGCGAGATCCTAGACGAAGGTATCGCGCTATTTTATAAAGCCCCTTACTCCTTCACTGGCGAGGATGTTCTCGAACTGCAAGGGCATGGGGGCCAGGTTGTGGCCGACCGTATTCTTCAAGCAGTCATGTCACTGGGTGTTCGTGCAGCAAAGCCCGGTGAGTTTTCAGAACGCGCCTTTATGAATGACAAAATGGATCTTGCCCAAGCAGAAGCAATTGCCGATTTGATTGATGCCACCAGTGAAGAGGCTGCGCGTTCCGCGATTCGATCACTACAGGGTGATTTTTCAAAAAGGATCAATCAACTCGTCGAATCGATTATTGCATTACGCATTAATGTTGAGTCTGCGATCGATTTTCCTGAAGAGGAGATCGACTTCCTTGCTGATGGAGAGATAGAACAACAACTAATCGAAGTGATTCATCATCTGGATAAGGTACAAACAGCCGCCAAACAGGGATCGCTACTAAGGGAAGGGATGCATATTGCTTTGGCTGGAAGACCTAATGCGGGTAAATCATCATTGCTTAATGCCCTGTCGGGCGAGGAGCGAGCAATCGTCACCGACATTGCGGGAACAACTCGCGACCTGTTAAAGCAGGAGATCAATATTGATGGAATGCCGCTGCATATTATTGATACCGCAGGTCTAAGAGAGAGTGAAGACGTTGTTGAGCTAGAGGGAATAAGACGAGCGTGGGAAGCTATCGAAAAGGCGGATAAAATTCTTCTGCTAACAGAGGCGGCAACGGGTTTAACAAAAGACGAAGAAGCGATACTAGATAGGTTTTCGAAGCACAACGATGTCACCATCATTGAAAACAAAATCGATCTTATTAATAAAGAGCCAGACATCAACAGAGAAAAAAACAGAATCACCATTTCACTCTCCGCAAAAACTGGATCTGGTATCGATTTATTGCGACAACATCTCAAACAGAGCATGGGTTACCAGGGGCATGGCGAAGGTAGCTTTATGGCTCGCCGCCGTCATCTGGATGCAATATCAAGAGCACGTGCCTCACTGGATATAGCAGTTGTTCATTTAAAACAACGAGACGGGGAGTTAGTTGCAGAAGAGTTAAGAATCGCACAACAATCCTTAAATGAAATTACCGGCGAATTTACATCTGACGACCTTCTCGGAAAGATATTTACCAGTTTCTGTATTGGTAAATAACCTCAGCCTCTTATCCCGAGCTGAGGTTAAAAAGTTAAGAGCGCGGTTTCCGGTAGTAGATCATCAGAATAAGCAATAGACAGGCGATTGCGGTTACTACAGGAAATAACAGCGTTGTCATGCTGTAGTTTTCCAACGCCATGACTACCAGCCCATTTCTAATCGCAAACAATAAATAAAATAGTGAATGCTCCTGCTCAGGATGATGCCATGCCTTTCGAAGTGTTGGACCAAATCCGAGGGTGTCGACGGTGGTTAATATAATCACGGCCGATAGAGGATCCTGGGTGACAAACCACAAGGGTAGTGAGCTTATCGCCATTATTAGGTAGATCCAATCGGAAACCGTAATGGTAAGGTCGGCCTTATGGCGATAAGCCAAATATGCAATATAGAAAGTGATTAATCCTGAGATGCCAATGGGAAATGCACCGACACCGCCATTATCAGCGAGTTGTGCCAGGAAGACGACAAAGGTGGTTAATCCCCAAATAACCCAGGAGAATAGGTGGGGCCTGGTTTTGCCGGTATTGATTGATCGAATGTAAGGGATAAATGAGTATAAGGTTAGCGCGATAGCAACAAGGCTTAGCCACTCCTTAATGGTCATTATGGTTTAAACCGATTGATCTCTTTAATAAAGAGCTTGTGTTGAATGGTATTGTTTAAGCCGCCATAGCGTAGATGGTGATAGAGCTGGGTTATGCGTTTGATCGAATCCTGTAAATGAGGAAGCTGTTTCGAGACACGATTAGCGATGCTCTGTGGAGATTCTGATGGTTTGATCGCGATCCCTTTTTTGGCCAGTTTGTTACAGAATCGTTGATAGTGTTTTAAAAGTGGATCAACCCTGTTTCGATCACGGTAGTTGTTATAGATCAGGATTAGAAGGATCGGAAGAATTAATGAGACAACCAAGGCGATCGACCAACTCCAGCGAAAGTTATTCAGACCAAGTTTGTTAATCAACTCCTGTTGGCGTTGTTGATTAAAGCCAACGACCCATTGATTCCACTGATGATTTATCGCATCCCATTGGTTTTGAATCTTGATAAACGCCTTGGTTATGAAGGATATACCGCTACCAACTCTCCTCTCTATAGTTTCAAATCGACGATCATCCTGATTAGAGATAACACGCTCAAGCGGAATCACAGAGGTTGGGTCAACCCGAACCCACCCCTGTTCGTCGAGCCATACTTCTGCCCAGGCGTGAGCATCGGACTGACGAACAATAAGATAGTTTCCAACAGGATTCAGCTCCCCTCCCTGATATCCGACAACAACCCGCGCAGGAATATTCGCGGCTCGCATCATGGTGACAAAGCTTGCAGCATAGTGCTCACAAAACCCCTGTCGGGATTCAAACATAAATTGATCAACAACATCACCACCCAGAGCAGGAGGCTGACGAGTATAGTAGAAAGGTTCGGTTCTAAAGTAATTCAAAACGGCTTGAACGTAGTCATAATCGGAATCAGCTTTAAATCGCATCTTCATTGCAAGTTGATAGGTTTGCTGGTTTTTATCCTCTGGTAGATCCAGCCCCTCATAAAACTCCCATCCGTTGAGTTCGGTTTGCCGATAATCAATATAGGACTCAAGTGAATACTCAATGCGAGAGGTTAGCTTATGTTTTAGTTCAATTTGAAAATCGGGATAGAGTGTATATCGCCGGTCGATACGAATGGGTTGAATCGAGGGAAGATCCAACGCAACCAATGCGGTTTGCTGATGTGGCTCAAAGATAATGGTGTATGAGGTTGGTTCTGAAAGCCATCTCATCTTATTAAACCGATGGCTGTTCAAAAGGTGAGAATCATAGGATAGCTGAGTCCAGCGACTGCCGTCTGTTTTCCAGAAGACCATGGCACGCCAGTAGAGGAAATTTGCTGGTGGAATGTCATCTTTAAAATTGACTCGAAAAGCGATCTCTTCCGAGTCAACCAAATCGGTAATATTACCCATCGTCATCTCATCACTTAAACCTGTGGTCGCGGTTTGGTTCTTGTCGGTTAAACCCCAAAGCGGTGCATTGAAACGGGGAAATAAGATAAAGAGTGCAAGCATGATCGGTATCGACTGAATAATCATTACACCACTATGTCGGAAGTAGTACTTAATATTTGCGGTCGAGGTCTCAGGATGATTAAGAGCGATCAGTGTCGACATCAGCAGTAGTGCAACAGTAAAAAGATAGATGCCAATAAAGATGGATTGGCTAAAGAGAAATGTCGTTGCAACGAGAAAATAGGCGATAAAGATAGTAATCATGGCATCGCGCAGTGTGCGAATCTCTATAAGCTTTAAAGCAAGCAACAACGTTAATAGTGCAACCCCCGGCTCTTGGCCAAAGAGCGTATGAAACTGGTTTAAAATAAGCAGGGATGCCGCAATCGTGAGAAGAGCCTTAAGCACCTTTCCTGGAAGTGGCCAATCCTTTAACTCATACCCAAGACGCCAGATAATCATCAAAACGGCAACGACCGAAATCATTAGAGGTAGACGAAGCAGGTGTGGTGAAAGAACAAGGGACATCGTTCCGAGCAAAAACAGACGTGCAGTTACTGACGGGATGATCGTCGTTTCGCTAATCATGATGAATGACCTCGAAGACCAAACAGTGCCAGGGCGTGTAGTGCTTGATGGCGATGTGTTTCACCATGTGAAGGAGAGAGTGTAAAACCGGGAATATCGATGCCAAAGCTATCTCCGCGTCTTTCGGCATCGATAATCCAGCGCGTGATTTGTGAGAGCCGAGCCTCATCATCAAGGTTGGGTAGAGCGTTCCAGTTAAACCACAGATCTTCAGAAACGGCTGCACCATACTCTTTTGTCATTAATGGCAAGCCACGCGCCATAGCCTTCCAGTCGATATCCCTTAGCGAATCACCTTTTTGATACTCACGTATACCGATATAGTCGTCATCACCCAACCCGCGTTGTATTCGTGTTCCCTGTCTACCGGAAGCGATCGGGGGTGCTTTCCCAGGTAGTGCTGGAACAGGATAAACCACCGCACTGTTATCAATAAAAACCGGCGACCATGCTCGAAACAGCCCGAGAGGATAGGTGGTTTGTAGTGTAAAACGCTCTAACCCAGAGATGCCTCGTTGAGTTGTTGGTTGAGGAATAAAAACGGTTTTGTTGCTTAAAGCCTCAATGTCGATCCCGTGGATTGCTTCATGATGGTTATAGAGAATAATCGAGCGTCGGGTTCGTTTTGACGGGTTTTCAATAATTAGCGGGAAATAGAGGGTATTACCACAGAACACCGATTTAGTGTGGCCGGTTAGTAATACTAGGCGATGGAGATTCTGAAAGGTGTGAACCATCGATGTAAAGCCGACAGCGGTTAACAGAAAGGTCAGCAAAAAGATAAGACTACTGCTGTAATTAATCGCACCGATCAACATAGAAAACATCACTAACGCATACACAAATCCACTACGGGTCGGGACAATATAGATACGCCGCCGATGGAGAGTGATCGGTGCCGGTTTGGCCTTATCCCGATATTGCAGTCGCTCCAAAAAGCTGCGAAAGCTGGAGACAGGGTTGATTAAAGAGGAGACAAAACTCACAGCAGCCCCCTAAGGAATGGGCACCTCAAGAAGAGGTGAGACGTTTGTATGCGATTCACTAAAGCTCTGTTGAGTGATCGATTTTAAACGGTGGCTGGCGACCGATGGCAGGATAGCTTGTACATCATCCGGGCGCACGAACTGACGGCCATCAATAAATGCCCACGCCTTTGCTGCTGATAGCACTGCTAGCCCGGCACGGGGTGAAAGACCAACCTTGTAAAGATTGGATGTGCGAGAGAACTCAATCAACTGGAGCACATACTCCACTAATGCCTCGCTGGTTTTGACCTTCTGCACCTCTTTTTGTAGATCGATCAACTCCTCTGAGCTCATCTTTGGAAGCAGCTTATCCATAGCAACTCGTTGCTGGTGATGATTGAGCAGTTCACGTTCCGCATTACGCTCAGGATATCCAATAGTGACAACCATCAAGAAGCGGTCGAGTTGTGATTCCGGCAGTGGAAAAGTGCCGATCTGATCGGTTGGGTTCTGGGTGGCAATTACAAAGAAAGGCTCTGGTAGATGGTAGCTTTTACCCTCAATCGAGACCTGATACTCCTCCATCGCCTCAAGTAGAGCGCTTTGTGTTTTCGGTGTGGCACGGTTGATCTC
>JBNKZU010000013.1:0-131552 GCA_050301795.1 Thiohalomonadaceae bacterium
GGGTTGCGCCCCAAAATGCGTCACCCTGTGTTACTTATCGCTCATTTGGAGCAACCAAATATCGCTCTTCGTGCCTTGGTTGACGCATTTTGGCGCTGCAACAGTGGTGAATATGAAAGCTCAACAGACCCTAGGAAATCTCTCAATTATTGTTCCGGCACGGAATGAGTCTGCAACTCTCGTTAAAACCCTTCAACAGCTACAAGCGATTAGAACGGACGGTGTTCAGGTGATAGTGGTTGATGGTATGAGTGATGACGAAACCATTAAGCTCGCTAAACCGCTTGCCGACATTGTTGTGATGAATCCTCCTGGCCGTGCTGCTCAAATGAACCGAGGGGCTGAGCTTGCAGATCATGAAATCCTGTTATTTCTCCATGCAGATACTGTCCTTCCTGATGATTTTCTTGTGCATATTTTAAATGCGATAAAGCACACCGAATGGGGCTGGTTTAACGTCAGACTCAGCGGCAGCCATTGGATGTTTCGGGTAATTGAATTCATGATGAATCAACGATCATGTCTAAGCTCTGTAGCGACAGGTGACCAGGCAATATTTGTGACCAAGGATCTGTTTAGTCGCGTTGGTGGATTTCCAATGATTGAGTTAATGGAGGATATTGCGCTTTCAAAATCCCTACGACATCAGTCAAGAGGGTTTTGTATAAAAACCCATGTCATTACATCCAGTCGTCGTTGGGAGTCTTATGGGATCTGGAAAACAATCTGGATGATGTGGTCACTTCGGCTGCAATACTTTTTCGGCGCATCACCTTCGCACTTAAACCATATCTATCGCAAAAGTGATCATGACTAACGATGTTGTCATTGCCGTAATGGCAAAAGCACCCATACCGGGTTATGCAAAAACCCGATTGATTCCTGAGTTAGGTAAAGAGGGTGCGGCAGAGCTACAAAAGAGGTTAACAACAGATCTCATTCATAGACTCACTGGCGCACTCCCAATTCAGCTCTGGTGCGCGCCTGATAAAACGGATCCCTTTTTTCGGCAGTTTGAAGAACTAGGAGCGATCAAGCTGAAAAGACAGCCCGACTCTGATCTGGGTTCAAGAATGCACCATATTTGTGAAATGGCCTTGTGTGACTATCAAGCCGTAATTATTGTGGGCACAGATATCCCTGCGATTGATCTTGCCATGATAAGAGGTGTGATAAGTGCGCTTGATGATCACGATGCAGTGATCCTACCAGTGGAAGATGGCGGTTATGGTCTGCTCGGGTTAAAGCAGAATCATCATGAATTATTTGACGCTATCAACTGGGGAACATCAGCGGTTTACCAACAAACGATAGAACAAATGCAACAACTTAATATGCGATACCATGTCTTACCGATGGCATGGGATATCGATCGGGTGCAAGATCTCAAACGGCTAAATTGAGCGATAACCGATATATTGTTTCTGAAAATGATGCTTTCCCGATTCAAGGAACACCTGATAACTCCATTGTGAATCATCAAGCAGGTGCAGATATTTTGGTTTTATAATGTAAGTATCTGCGTAGACGGCGTTACGATTATTCAGGAATACCCTCACTGTCTGACGTTGGTACAGTTCACCCTCAAAGCTATCGAGTCGTCTCCAGGCTGATTCTGGAACCGATGTATAGACTATGCCATCAACATGAAATCCACTTTTAGGAATCACTCCAGGATAGTGTTCTCGCTTAATGCGGTAACGAATATAGCCCTCTAGCACGGCTTCAACGCCTGGCTTGCGGTAGCCTGATACCTCTTCCATGATTTCGTTACACATCAATGTTCCGTAGGCAAACAGGTTTTTAATGGTAATGGCCTCTAACGTCGTTTGGTTATAAGTTGTTGATATAAAGCTATCATATCAGGTAAAACAGAGTCTCCATTTTAGAAAATAGAGTCAGAACAATAAATATGAAATCTTTTTCTCTATCCTCTTTGCCCCAAATCGAATTTGGTGAAGGCGCAATCAACAAACTCCCGGAGTTGATTAAGAGGAATAGCGATCATCTGCTAATCGTAACCGGTGGCAACTCCTTTATTGCAACGGATAGCTGGATCAATCTTCAGCAAGAACTGGCAGATGCTAACATTCGATTCGAGCACGTCACGGTCACCAATGAACCCTCGCCAGAGCTGGTTGATGAAATTGTCTCAAACAATTTTGAAAAGGGGATTGGTGTCGTCGTCGGTATTGGTGGTGGTAGTGTGCTTGATTGCGCCAAGGCAGTTGCTGGATTGTTGCCTTATGGTAACTCTGTTTTAGATCATCTTGAGGATGTAGGTAAAGGCATCGCCTATCTGGGTCCAGCGCTTCCCTTAATTGCAGTGCCAACAACTGCAGGTACTGGAAGTGAGGCAACAAAAAATGCAGTTTTAAGTCATCATGGTAAGCAAGGCTATAAAAAATCATTTCGACACAACACACTGGTGCCTCAATATGCCGTTGTTGATCCACAACTGTTACAAACGGCACCACCACATCTAATTGCAACCCAGGGAATGGATGCCTTTACCCAATTGTTGGAGTCATTTGTATCATTGCGAGCCAATAATCTAACTGACGCATTAGCGTGGAGTGGCCTTGAAGCCGTTATTGGTGGATTCAGTGCCGCATGGCACGGTGGAGAGAGTCAGGATGCACGGGATGGACGAGCCGCAATGGCTTATGGTGCAATGATCTCAGGCATCACATTGGCGCAAACTGGGCTCGGTTCCGTACACGGCCTGGCACAACCATTGGGTTCACTGTTTCCGGTGCCGCATGGTGTCGCCTGCGGAGCAACTGTCACTGCTGCAACTCAAATGAATCTTCAGGTGATGATCGAGCGCGATCCACAAAATGAGGCGTTGAATAAATATGATGCAATTTCAGAGTTAATCAAAGATTATTTTCCAGAGTTTAGTGACGGCAGGAGAAACGTGGTTAAACTGCTTAAACATTGGTGCTATCAGTTCAGTATTCCTACATTGAGTCGGTATGGCATCAAGGAAGAGGATATTCCGATAATCGTTGGTGCATCAAGAAACAACAGCATGAAAACAAATCCGGTGTTGTTAAGCGATGACGAAATCGCAACAGTAGTGAGGGAATCGCTTTAATTATTGTTCGATAAAACTTTTTAGGGATTGACCAGTCATAGCAATCAATGGGCTTTCAATAGGACTCAACATAATGCAACTGCAAACAATAAAACATTTTTTTAACGATAATCGCTCTGTCTTGGTGTTATTTATCGTGATTGTCTTTTTTCGAACAGCCGTTGCTGATTGGAGTTATGTGCCGAGTGGTTCAATGGAACCAACGCTCTACGAAGGTGATTATGTTCTCGTGGATAAAATGACTTATGGTCCGACGATCCCCTTTACTCAAATCAGGCTTGCAAAGTTCAGCACTCCAAAACGAGGTGATGTGATCACGTTCTACCCACCTCACACTGATGATCAGTATGTTAAACGTGTTATCGCAATTCCTGGTGATCGAATCAGAATCTCCGGTATCAATGTGATGGTTAATGGCAAAAAGCTGCCGGTTTCTTTACATAGTGAAGGTGATCGTTATCTTGGTCATGAACGCATTGATCAACTCAACCACCAGATCCAAATCAGTGAAAATGGGCAACTCCCTACAATTCCCAATGAAATTGTTGTACCAGAGGGTAACTATTTTGTTATGGGAGATCATCGCAGCAATAGCGCAGACTCAAGATATTGGGGCTTTGTTGACGAAAAGAAGATTATGGGCAAGGTCAACAGGCTCGCGCTTTCGTTCTCCAGCCACAGAAGTTTTCTCAATAGTTTCGCATCGAGAATTGACTAGGGATTTCTGATTGTGAAGCTTAAATAATGATGAAAATCAGTTACTAATTCTCCTCATACCCAAGATTGGGCAAAAAACAGGAAGACAAAGCCAGGTTAATAAGGGTATAAATAATACAAATCTATTATTGTGATACCTATGTAGAGGAGATAGCCGGTATGCCAACACTTAAGAAACTGCGCCACCAGAATAATGAGATCTGTGAATTAAGCCGGGTTTTGTCCGTTCTGATAGAGGATAACACCGCATGTGATACGGTTATTGCCCGTGAGTTGTTCAGAAGGTTTGTTGACACTGTCATGGCGCACTTGGCAATGGAAGAGAGAACAATCATTGGCGAGTTATTAAATCATCGTAGTAACGATGTAAACGAACTCGGAAATAAATTCATTGATAACTCAATTGAGCTAAAGCGCTTCTTTACTGATTACGAAAAACAGTGGTGTTGCAAACAGGGCGTCGAACTAAGTGGAAACGCTAAGTTTGCAGAGGATACCAATTCGCTGCTAAGGATTATTCTTCAACGAATGGGTGCAGAAAATGATGAGTTCTTTCCTGTGGCAGAGCGTGCGCTGGCATAGTAAAGCGTAAAAGAGTGAAACAATGCCAATGATCGAGCAGCCGAATCATTCACTGGTGGCATCACGAACTAAGTAAGCCTTTCTGCCATCCAGAGGAATGAGTCTTCAACTCCACGACCTGTTAATGCGCTGGTGAGGACAGTTCTGTATTTATGTTGGTTAAGTTTGTTGATGGTCTCTTTATTGATCTCGCAGCGCTCTTTTAAGTCCGTTTTGTTTAATAGAACGATAAATGGTTTTTCTCCAATGCTCTTTTCGATCTTCTTTTGAGTAGTAAAAAGGTGATCGATGGTTTCAGAGCGGGTACTGTCGCCAACCAGGAAATAGCCGTTTGCCCCTTTGATGTAATCTGCATTGAGTGGGGTCAGATCGTTGATTCCGGCAATATCGCAAAGAACCATTCTGACCTTGGCGCCACTGCTTAGCTCTAACTCCTTGGTTAGTACGTTCAGACCTATGGTGGTGACATATTCTTCTGAGAAAAACTCATCGACGAACTGTCTAAGCAGACTGCTTTTACCAACACCATAATCTCCAATCATACAAATCTTTATATGATTCATTCGACATCCCCGATAACAGGCTATACAAAGAGGGTAATTCGTTATGCAATGGTTCAATAATGTGGATTACTAATGATTTATCAATAGCATAGAGGGGGCGCTATTGCTCCACTGAGTTTAAACATTTTTCACAGATCAATGTGACTTTATCGTTTGTTTATATGAATAGTCGAAATAGAAAGATTATCAACAAAGAGGTCGTTTGTCGAAATAGGGGGCTATTTAATTAACCTCAGTTCGGGATAACCATTCTTATCCCGAGCTGAGGTTAATCAGGGCTTCTGCCAGTTGAAGAAAAGACTCTTCGACCCCTTCACCACTTTTTGCACTGGTTTTTTTGGGTTTGAAGCCATTCTTTTTCATTTTAGCGTATGTTTCTTGACTGATCGCGAGTTGGTTTACAAGGTCGATTTTGTTAATTAGTGTGATGAATGGCTTGGTACCGATAATGGCTTCAACCTCAGTTCTCAACGAATAGAGGTGGTCTACGGTTTCCGAGCGGGTACTGTCACCAACAAGCAGAAAGCCGTCCGCACCTTTAATGTAGTTAGATTTGATTTTGGTTAATGAGCTACTTCCCTCAATATCCCATAAAATCATCTTTACCTGTTCGCCGGATTGCGTTGTTACGATCTTGGTATCGATCTTAAGGCCAACAGTAGTAACATATTTTTCTGAAAACTCATTGTGTACAAATTGACTGATAAGGCTGGTTTTACCAACCGCAAAGTCACCAATGATGCACAATTTTTTAATTATCACTTAATAGCCAAATATTTAATGTTAGAAGTTCCGATTTCCTAAAATGACCTTAGGAATGATCAGGATATAAATAATAGAGATTGTAATCTTATAGACGGCGTAACTCCAATCTAAATGACGGTCACTGTTGGCATGGTTCTGCGTTGTATGATTAAAAGTCAGGATTCTCTAAACTGAATCTTCTGATCATCACCCCGAAAATAGAAGTACCGCCATTCACAGCCGCTACTCTCTCTTAAGATGTGTTGTATTCGATCCCCAGGTACCGCTTCACTCTCAAAGATCCCCCAGATTTTAATGAAGAATTGTCCGAGACCACCACACTTTCGCCATTTTAACTCCGCAATCGGGGTTTGATGGCCACATTGTGGGCATTGCCAGGTGGCACGTTGTCCTAGCCTTAGCCAATTAGGGAGCTGTCTGTTCGATTCGGTATCACGATGTCCGCAGTTTTGGCACCGAATCGGTTTAATATTCTCCCCACCGACAAATTGAGGTTGCTCAAAGGGGCCTACAAATTGAATATGAGCAAATTCCTCACCAGTTGAACCGATTTCACCCAGCGAAACAACCGGTGAACAACCCAGGAAGGTCACCAACTGGAGAAATTCAGTGCCGGGTTTGTAGTGAACATTGTGCTGGTATTCAAACGTCTCACCGATAAACCCAGAGGACTTAAGCTCGTCGATGAGTCTCGTTGGATCGAGTTGTTCGATGGATTCGGGGAAAAGATAGAGAATGTTTGAGAGCATTAATGTCCAGCTCCAATCCAACGATTCAGTATTGGGTTGTCTGAATCATCAATCTGCAGATAACAGATAGTTTGGGGTGGTGACTCTGGGGTTAGTTCAAACACCATAAGTTCATCACGTCTAAAGCAGTGGAGTGTTGCAGGTGTACCGCTCTTTAATGAGTTAACCTGTTGATCGATGGATGCGGAAGTGGTTTTTAGGCCATCAATTGCAACAATAAGGTCTTGTGCCGAGACGCCTGAGCGCTGTGCCGGTGAATCCTCAAGAACAGAGAGTACATTGACAGCTCCATTTTCAGCCTTTTGATAGCGTAGTCCGGTGTATGGAATAGGCGCTTCAGAGCTTGGTTTGCCACCTTTATCCGTGAGCGAAGTCGGAGCACGAAGTTTGTAACTCACGCCAATCGCTGCAAATGGTTTGCAAAGCTCAATATCGTTTGTTGATCGCAGGGTTTCATTAAAAAAGTCAGTGAGATCGATCCCGGATATTTGTGAGATATACGTCTCTAAGCCCTCAGGTGTCAGACCGATGAGCGGTTTACCATGATCGCGCCATAAACCACGCATAACATCATCGAGCGTTTTATCAGTCGTCGTATGGAGCAGAAGATCAAGCGCAAGAGCCGCCATTGCACCTTTCGCGTAGTAACTGACGATGGCATTTGGCGCATTTTCATCTTGTTTGTAGAATTTGGTCCAGGCATCAAAGCTCGATTCAAAAAGAGTCTGTTTATAACGACCACTGTTTGATATGACACGCGTAATATTCTGGGCCAGCATCTCCAGATAACTCTCCATAGAGATAATTCCGGTGCGTGCCAAGACCAACTCATCGTAATAGGAGGTGACCCCTTCAAAGAACCAGAGCAGGGGAGAGTAGCTCTCTTGTGAAAGATCATAGGGTATAAACACCGATGGCTTTATTCGCTTGATATTCCAGCTATGAAAATACTCATGACTACAAAGGGTAAGAAACTGACGGTACTCATCTGAGACCTTAGGGTCGTTTGGTTTAGGAAGATCGTTACGGCTGCATAACAGGCTGGTAGAACTGCGGTGCTCAAGACCACCATAACCACTCCCCACAACCATGACTTGAAACAGGTACTGTTTAAAAGGTGCTTCACCAAAGAGATCAATCTCATACTCACAAATCTTGATGAGATCATGCTTTAACCGTTCCAGGTCACAACTGAACTGCCCGGTCAATGCCATCGCATGGGGGATGCCTCTTGCTTCAAACTCAATGAGTGTAAAGTCAGATATCTCTACTGGATGGTCGATCAGGTCATCGTAGTCTTCGGCACTATATTTTCCAAAGCTATAGGGTTTAGCATTATGGGATGTCAGCGTTGTTGCAACGCTCCAATTTTGGGCATAGCCCTGTTCGGGTTTAATCAGTTCAACGCTGCATGGATTGTTTTCCTGACCTACAACACAAAGAAAGATTGAGGTTCCATTGAAGTAGGCGTGTGTTGTATCAAAGTGAGCGCTTCTAACCGATAGATCCCATGCGTAGATGTCATAACGAATAACTAACGGTTCACTACACGGTTCACATTGCCACTGTTGTTTATCCAGCTTTGTAACCCTGATGGGGTGATTGTTTGATGAGGCATTGAGTGTGACCACGTTTTTTGCAAAATCACGAATCATATAGCTGCCTGCGATCCAGGCAGGTAATGATAATCTCTGTCCTTCCGGAGCTGGGTGCTCAATCGTTAGTTCAATACTAAAGAGATGCCCACCCGCATTGGAGAGTGATACTTCATAGTGGATGTCATGTTTGGTTGCATTCATTTATCTGGTGCCAGCTCTTTTCTCATTTTGATATGTGGTATACCCGCATCAATAAACTCGTTGCCCTCACATATAAATCCAAGTGATTGATACAGCGGAACAATACTCTTTTGAGCATTAAGTACCACAGATGGTAGATCTCTTTGTGTTGCCAGAATAATTGCGCGGTTCATCATTTCACGCGCAATACCCTGGTTCCGATAGGGTTTGAGTACTGCAACCCGACCGATATGACCATCATCAAGCATCCTTAATGTTGCACAACAGTGCTGTTGATGATCGTAGGTAAGAAGATGGGTCGCGTTGTTATCGAGCTCATCCCACTCCAGCTCCTCAGGAACATGCTGTTCAATGATAAAAACCTCGGTGCGAATGGCTCGGATACAATCCTCATCATCCTGCCAGCATGTCTCTTTAATAGAATAGTTAAAACTCATCACAAAAATAGAGCGCGCCGATATTATACAGTTCTGTGAGGAGTTCACCTCCGTCGGGGATGAACGGTTTAAGATCAATGTGTGTCAATCGACGCTGGCTGCAAAGCTGTTTTGCGAGTGCGAGTTGTGCCTGATTAAGGTTAAACGACTCACCGGCAACAAAAAGCTGACTCTTCTGTGCCGAATCGATGTAAGCATAGCGCGCATACTCACTTCGCCATACCTCACCCTGTTGAGCTAATTGCTGTAAAAACGTATCACCACTGATTTTTGACTCTGGCTCAGGGAGGTAGTGTCCTGGTCTGATATCGGTAATATAGCTTCCGAACCAGTCATCAATTGCCGCGTCATCGGTTGCCAATGCTCTGATGATCGCTCTTATTTGTGATAGCGAGTTTTGGGCTATCTCGCCAGGATTATCTTGAAGTTCAAGATTTGGATCGCTGAGGAACTGATTGACCGCCTGAGAAGCAATGGCATCACCATAAAAACCGGAGAGCAGTTCGCCTATCGTTGGCGCACGGAATCCAACAGAGATCGAAAGGGAGTCATTCAATGCTACACCGTGGTGTGCAACTCCAGGTGGAAGGTAGAGCATATCGCCCGGGTTGAGAATCCACTCCTGTTCAACAGCCATCTCTTTCATGATCTGTAGTGGGAGGTCGGGAATAAGGTCATTCTCGCTCGGTTCTGTACGGTTTATTTGCCATCGTCGTTGACCAGTGCCTTGAATGATAAATACATCGTAGTTATCGGCATGTGGACCAACCGTGCCACCTTCAGGTGCAAAACTGACCATCACATCATCCAGTCGCCAATTGGGAAGAAAGTTGAAATGGTTCTGCAATAGAGCAAATTCTGCGATGTGTTTATTGATCTCCTGAACCAGAAGTGTCCAATGAGTATCGGGTAAGTCAGTAAGTTCCTCTTCACGGAATGAGCCATGACGTACCAGCCAGTAGGGCGGCTCTGATATCTGTTGTATCAGACGTGATTCAACTTCCTCTTCAAGTGCTAAGCCACCCAACTCCTCTGGTGATATCGGGCACTGATAATCTGGAAAGGCATTTCGAATCATTACGGGCTCTTTTTGCCAGTAGTGTTCAAGAAACTGTTGTGGGGTGAGTTGACCCAGTGGGAAATCGTGTGGTTTCAATGTAATGGCCGCAATGTGATTTGCGGCCATTATAGTGATAATCGGTAACTAACTCATCAGTAGATTGATGGCAGGGGGGGGATTAGCCGAAAAAGCGTTTTAGCATACTTGTAAGCGCACTACCTTTTGGCTCTTCGATCACGACAGATGAAACGTAGTCAGCATCTTCATTTTTAATATGATTGGTCAGCCAGAGTTGGAGTTCGCCTGAGAGTGCTCTGGCAACATTTGCCCCTTTATCATGGCGCTCACGATGTTTGTTGATTCGATCAATAAAGGCCTGATGAACCTTTTTATGGCTATTGATCAACTTATAATCGTGTTGCTCTAACAGCTCTTCTTCAAATGAGAAGTGTGAAATGGTGTAATTGATGAGTCCATCAAGAACAGTTGTTACTTTTTCCCGGTCTTCAGTCAGCGCCGCTTCATGAAGATCGTTGATAAAACCGACAATCCCTTTGTGTTGTTGGTCAATTATTGTTATTCCTGTCTCAAGTGAGGGATCCCAAACCATAAATGTCATAATGTGCTCCGGTGTTTTTTTGTAATAATTAATCGTTGTCAGGATGATTATTAGTTATTCAAGTATCAGATATTATCAATAGTATAAAGAACTAATTTAGTCAAGAAATAGTGGGTTGATATAATGGTGCAGATGCTGTTACAAATTGATGACATACTGAATCAATTCGGTGACTCTATTGCAACATCACTTTAATCCTTTATTTTTATGGTTGTGATAACAGTTTTAACTCATTTTCTTTAACTGACCTTTTGTTTAACCAGAATTAGGAATAACAATGAAAAGTTTAAAAAGCAGATTAATAACCTTAATATTTATGTGTTTAATTGCGTTATCTGTTTCAGCAAAGGAGGTCGCAGGAGTCACATTTGCGGACACGACAGAGGTTGGGGGCGAAACACTTAAACTTAACGGCGTGGGTGTTCGCTCCAAGTTTTTCTTCAAGATCTATCTCGGAGCGCTCTACCTCCCTAAAAAGGCGAACAGTAGCGACGAAGTTTATAAAATGAAGGGTTCTAAACAGATCCTGATGCACTTTATCTATGATGAGGTTCCCGCTGAGAAACTGGTTGCTGCATGGAATGAAGGTTTTGAAGGTAACAATAGTGAGAATGAATTGATGATGCTATCAGAACGTATTCAGCGTTTTAATTCACACTTTAAAACAATAAAGGCAGGTGAGACGATTCAACTGGACATGATTCCGGGACAAGGTACGACCCTCTATTTTAATGGTGAAAAACAGGCGCGTTTTGATGGTGATGATTTTATCATGGCGCTGTTGAAGATCTGGCTCGGTAAAAAACCAGCAGATGAAGATCTAAAAGAGGGGATGTTAGATAAGTAAGATATAAAAACGGCAGCCTTGGCTGCCGTTTATCTTGTTTAGTTAACTGGTCTCAGATCTTTTCTGCTTGGGTTGGTGCATTCCCGATATAGTTAGCAGGTGTCATCTTTTTCATCTCTGTCTTTACAGCATCCGGTAGATCCAGAGTATCAATGAATGCAGCCAAGCCTGCTGCATCGATACGCTTGCCTCTTGTCAGTTCTTTCAGCTTTTCATAGGGCTTCTCAATTCCATAGCGTCGCATAATGGTCTGGATCGGTTCAGCCAGTACCTCCCAGTTTGAGTCAAGATCATTCAGTAGAACCGCTGGATTCACCTCCAGTTTGCTTATGCCCCTCATGGTTGATGAGTAGGCGATGATGGAGTAACCAACACCGACACCCAGATTTCTTAAAACGGTTGAATCAGTCAGATCACGTTGCCAACGTGAAATGGGAAGTTTTGCAGAAAGGTGCTGGAAAATGGCATTGGCGATACCCAGATTACCTTCAGAGTTTTCAAAGTCGATTGGGTTGACCTTATGTGGCATGGTCGATGAGCCAACCTCCCCAGCAATGGTTCTTTGTTTAAAATAGTTATTGGAGATATAGCTCCAGATGTCTCTATCAAAATCAATAATGATTGTATTGAATCGAGCAATAGTATCGAAGTATTCAGCAATATAGTCGTGTGGCTCAATTTGAGTGGTATAGGGGTTCCAGTCGATTCCAAGGCTCTCAACAAAACTTTTTGCAAAAGATTCCCAGTCTATCTCTGGATAAGCACTGATATGGGCATTATAGTTACCCACTGCGCCATTGATCTTACCGAGGATCTCGACCTGTGCCAGTTGTTGGTGTTGTCGTTTTAGACGGTAGGCAACATTGGCCATCTCTTTTCCAAGAGTGGTTGGTGATGCAGGTTGGCCATGAGTACGAGAGAGCATGGGTTGAGATGAGTTATCATGAGCAAGCCTGGTGATCGCATCAATCAACTCATCCATAGCAGGAAGTAGAACACCGGTTCTGGCTTCATTGAGCATAAGCGCGTGTGAGAGATTGTTGATATCTTCTGATGTACAAGCAAAGTGAATAAACTCACTGACCGCTTCTAACTCAGTATTACCAGCAATCTTCTCCTTGAGAAAATACTCAACCGCCTTTACATCATGGTTGGTTGTGCGTTCAATATTTTTAACCCGTTGGGCATCCTCAACGGAGAATTTGTCGATGATGGCATTAAGTAGATGATTGGCATGTTCGCTGAATTGAGGAACCTCTTTAATGGCCTCATGCTTTGCAAGTTGTTGTAACCAGCGAATTTCAACCAGTACACGATGTTTAATAAGTCCAAATTCACTAAATATGGTGCGAAGCGATTCAGTTTTGCTACCGTAGCGGCCATCAACAGGCGATACGGCGGTTAGTTGGTTCAGTTCCATGCCATCTCCAGAAGATTGGTGTGGGGTTATAAAAAAAGCGTATTTTACACTAAACAGAACAACTTCGGTTGGAGAAATCGTGATGGGAACATCAAAACAATTCATCGAAAAATACAGACATCATCAACAGGAGCGTGAAGCTCAAGGGCTACCCCCATTAGCCCTCGATGTTGATCAAACCAAAGAGCTAACGACTCTCCTTGTCGACCCCCAGGCCGAGGAGAAACTGTTTCTGCTTGAACTGTTTACCCATCGTGTTCCACCAGGCGTTGATGATGCGGCAAAGGTAAAGGCTGATTTTCTGACCAAGGTGGCTAAATCAGAGCTGGTTTGTGACGTTATCTCCCGGACTCATGCAGTAGAACTCCTTGGTACCATGCTTGGCGGTTTTAATATCAAATCACTCATCGATTTTCTCGATGATGCTGAGTTGGCCGACTATTCGGTTGCAGCCCTCTCAAAAACATTGCTGGTTTTTGATGCCTTTCACGACGTTTATCATAAATCCCAAACGAATGATGCCGCTAAAAGGGTGATCGATGCCTGGGCAGAAGCGAGTTGGTTTACCAGGCGTCCACCGCTTGAGAAGGCGATTAAGTGTTGTGTCTTTAAGGTCGATGGAGAGACGAATACCGATGACCTGTCACCAGCGGCAGATGCCTGGAGCCGTCCTGATATTCCGCTACACGCTAAGGCGATGCTCAAAAGCAAGATGCCCGATGGGGTTGCCCGGATCGAAGCACTGAAAGAGAAGGGCTTGCCCATAGCCTATGTCGGTGATGTGGTTGGTACCGGCTCTTCACGCAAATCAGCCATTAACTCGGTACTCTGGCACATGGGTGACGATATCCCTTTTGTTCCAAACAAGCGTCAGGGTGGGGTGATTCTCGGTGGAAAGATTGCGCCAATCTTCTTTAATACCGCTGAGGATTCAGGGGCATTACCGATTGAGTGTGATGTATCACAGCTCAATATGGGGGATGTCATCACCATCAAGCCCTTTGAGGGTGTGATCGAGAATGAACAGGGTGAGGTGATCTCAAGCTTTGAGCTTAAGCCCACTACACTTGCTGATGAGGTGCAGGCTGGCGGACGTATACCGCTCATTATCGGGCGTTCACTTACCGATAAAACCCGTGAGAAGCTGGGATTGGAACCATCGACTATCTTTAGCCGTCCGGTTTCACCGGTCTCATCGGATAAAGGTTATACCTTAGCTCAAAAGATGGTTGGTAAAGCGTGTGGTGTAGAGGGTGTCCGTCCCGGTACCTATTGTGAACCTCGGATGACAACGGTCGGATCGCAGGATACCACCGGAGCTATGACCCGTGATGAGCTTAAAGAGCTTGCCTGTCTCGGCTTTGCAACAGATATGGTGATGCAATCCTTCTGTCATACTGCCGCGTATCCGAAAACGGTCGATGTCAAGCTGCAAAAAGAGCTTCCCCAATTTATTACAACCCGTACGGGTGTCAGCCTGAGGCCGGGTGATGGCGTGATTCATTCATGGCTAAATCGGTTGCTGCTACCAGATACTGTCGGTACAGGTGGAGATTCCCATACCCGATTCCCGCTCGGTATCAGCTTCCCCGCTGGTTCTGGATTGGTTGCCTTTGCTGCCGCATTGGGTGTCATGCCGTTGGATATGCCAGAGTCGGTTCTGGTTCGGTTTAAAGGTCAGATGCAACCTGGAATTACACTGCGGGATCTAGTAAACGCAATCCCCTATATCGCAATTCAGCAGGGATTGTTAACAGTCGAGAAGCAGGGCAAAAAGAATATCTTCTCCGGCCGCATCCTTGAGATTGAGGGGCTGGAGCAGTTGAAGGTTGAGCAAGCGTTTGAGTTATCTGATGCCTCAGCAGAGCGCTCGGCGGCAGCATGTACGGTCAAACTCGATAAAGAGCCGATTATTGAGTATCTGCAAAGCAATATTGCATTGCAGAAAAAGATGATTGCCGATGGCTATCAAGACAAGCAGACCTTGGAAAACCGGATCACTGCGATGGAGGCGTGGCTGGCGGCTCCTGAGTTGTTAATGGCAGATGCCGATGCGGAGTATGCCGCTGTGATTGAGATCGATATGAGCACAATAAAAGAACCAATCGTGGCATGTCCCAACGATCCGGATGATGTGAAGCTGTTATCGGAAGTTGCTGGTTCGAAGATTGATGAGGTGTTTATCGGCTCATGTATGACCAATATCGGTCACTTCCGTGCTGCTGGAGAGGTTATGAAGCGCATAAATGGTGCGGTTCCTACCAGATTATGGCTGACCCCGCCGACTCGTATGGATGAGCAGCAACTGATTGATGAGGGCTACTACTCGATCTTCGGAACCGCAGGGGCAAGAACCGAGATGCCAGGATGTTCTCTTTGTATGGGGAATCAGGCGCGTGTTGCAGATGAGGCCAGTGTGGTCTCAACCTCTACCCGTAACTTCCCGAACCGATTAGGTAAGGATGCTAATGTCTATCTTGCCTCCGCGGAACTTGCTGCGGTAGCAGCTGTCTTAGGACGGATTCCATCAGTGGAGGAGTATATGAGTGCAGTAGCCGAACTTAATGAGAAATCTGATCAGATCTATCGTTATCTACAGTTTGATCAAATGGAACGGTATCAGGAGTAATGGTGGTGATACTACGACAGCTTGTTTTGGTGGCATTGATAAGCATCCTCTTTGGATGTAGTCAATCCTCCGAAAAGAGTCGGTGGTTTTCTGCTGAGCAGGTTGCGCGTGGCAAGATACATTACATGAAACACTGTGCGTCATGCCATAAACCTCAGGGGCAGGGAACTGCACAGTGGCGTAAACCCACAGCTGACGGACACTATCCTCCACCGCCACTAAACGACGATGCTCATGCCTGGCACCATCCAAATTATGTGTTGTTTGAAACCATCAAAAAGGGCGGTATTGCCCTTGGCGGGGTCATGCCTGCTTTTGGAGATAAACTCTCTGATGCACAGATTATGGATGTTATCGCCTACTTTCAGAGTTTCTGGAGTGATGATATTTATAACATCTGGTTAGAGAGAAATAAGAGCTAGACGGGCAAAAGATCTGTTGAATCAGTGAGCGATGATCCTTCTGATAGTGATTTGAGTCGGAAGTTGTCAGAGGATGCGTTCAACTTTGTCACTTTTCGCGTATACTTGCCTGTCAGTCCCGACAGGGTCTTGATCGGGTAGATGGACTCGATATCACGTCAGCATAGCTGCCGTTGATTAAATCTTCAGTCAGAAATGACCATATTCCATAGGGCCAGGTGATAGTGATTGGCCCGTCATAACTGGTGGCGATCTGTTCGACCACTATCAGACAGCAATAAATCGTCCGCGTCTAAATGCTGTTCATCAAAATCCTTTTAAGGAAGCTGAAATGACAATTGTAGAAAATAAAGCGGTATCACTGGCATACACACTCACCGACGATAATGGCACCGTTATCGATCAATCGAATGATGGCTCTTTTGAGTATCTACACGGTGCAAATAATATTATTCCCGGTCTTGAGAATGCGCTGACCGGTAAAGCTGTTGGCGACAAGTTTGATGTAACGATTCAGCCTGAAGATGGCTACGGACATCGTAGTGAAGAGATGACCCAGAAAGTCGGTCGTGAGATGTTTAATCCTGAAGATGAGATTAAACCTGGTATGCAGTTCCATGCACAATCACCTGATGGTCAAATGGTTGTTGTGACGGTTGTTGAGGTTGATGATGAGAGTGTCACTGTTGATGGCAATCATCCGTTAGCTGGCGTTACACTAAACTTTAATGTTGAAGTTCTTAACATGCGTGATGCCACTGCTGAAGAGATCGAACACGGACATATTCATGGGCCTGATGGTCACCATGACCACTAATTGGTGACAAGTTTTTATTAAACGGGGCATTTTGTCCCGTTTTTTTATGTGTTAGTTTTCCCTTTTATTTGCAGGAAAAAGAGTGGTTTTCGAATATTTATGATTGATGAATTTATTAAGAAAGAGTCATCGAGCGGGATTATTATGATCTTTGCGATGGTGCTGGCGCTGATCTTTAGTAATACACCATTATCTGGTTTGTATAACGGTTTCCTGCATATCCCTGTCGAGATTAGAGTCGGAGCACTACACCTTGATAAATCGCTTTATCACTGGGTGAACGATGGATTGATGGCGATCTTCTTTTTGCTGATTGGCTTAGAGGTCAAGCGCGAGCTACTGACTGGGCATCTCTCTAGTATTCGACAGGTGGTATTACCAGGTTTTGCGGCACTTGGTGGAATGTTGGTTCCAGCATTAATCTACCTTGCGTTTAACTATGATCATCCGGTGGCTGTTAATGGATGGGCGATCACAACCGCAACCGATATCGCTTTTGCCTTAGGAATAATCTCACTGCTTGGAAACAGTGTTCCGGTATCCCTAAAGATCTTTTTAATGGCACTTGCGATTGTGGATGATTTGGGTGCGATTGTGATTATTGCGCTCTTTTACTCGTCGGATCTCTCCATTACGTCAATTATTATTGCATCCATTTCTGTTGTTGTTTTAATTTTGATGAATCGTTTTGGTGTCTATAAAAAGGCTGCCTATATTCTTGTCGGCCTAGTATTGTGGGTGAGTGTACTTAAATCGGGAGTCCATGCGACTCTGGCCGGGGTCATTCTCGCTTTTATGATTCCAATGGCGGTTAATAATCAATCCGGCCAAGTTGTTTCACCGCTTAAGGAGATGGAGCATGACCTCCATTTTTGGGTGGCATTCCTTATCCTGCCGCTGTTTGCCTTTGTTAATGCAGGCGTTGATATCACTCAAATATTAGTAGTGCAAATGACCGGCTCTGTTCCGGTCGGAATCATTCTCGGGTTGTTTATCGGAAAACAGCTTGGTGTATTTCTCTTTAGTTGGATTGCAATTAAGTTAAAGTTTGCAGAGCTACCGAAGCAGAGCAACTGGATGCAGCTTTATGGGGTTGCTGTTCTTACTGGGATCGGTTTTACAATGAGTCTGTTTATTAACTCGCTCGCGTTTGAAGATGACCGCCTCTTCCACTATACCGACAAACTCGCAATTCTTATCGGCTCACTCTTATCCGGTGTTATTGGATATTTGATCTTAAGATCCTGTCGCAATTCAAGAGTCAGTTTAGAGTAACGTGATCCCTCAGCAGAGCATGTGCGTGTTGAACTGTTTTTTTCCGACTGAACATGAGTTGTAGTCGATTGCCATCACACTGTCGCCATAGGATAGCAGCTCGCATCCCGCCTAAAAGTAGTGCTCTTATTTTATTTGCGTTATCCATGTTGTTTAAATGTCCATCCTTACCATTGATTAGAATCTTAGGCGGAATGAGACTTACACTTTGGGCGTAGATATCTGCGAGGTGACTGACAATCGCGCTATGGGTGATACCAAAATGCTCCAGTTGACGTTTCACATCATCAATCCCTTTGGTGATAACGCTCATCTTCTCTTTATCCTTAATGAGCTTACGTTCGAGATGAAGGAGTGTCATTCCATAACGGGTGATCTCGGTATTGGTCTCGGAGCGCTGACTAAAAACACTGATTAAGGAGTGGAGACCTGTGGTGAGATGATCCATTGAACCATAGACATCGATCACCTGTTGCGGCTCAGTGACTACGATGGATCGTAATGTGGTCTCAAACGCATCGGTGTCAACCATCCCGGTTTTTGCGATCTGGTCGACCTGTTTTAAAGCTTGGAATATTCCGGCAAGGGCGATTACTCGCTCATTAAATGTGTGACGCATAAATCTATTCTGCTCTTTCGATTATTCCACCACCGAGACATATCTCGTCTTGATAAAAGACAATGGATTGTCCAGGGGTAATGGCCCATTGTGGTTCATTAAATAGCACCTTTAACTCATCGCTATCGCTTTGTTCTATGGTGCAGGGTTGTTCCTGTTGTCGATATCGGGTTTTTGCCTTACACCGGTAGGGTAGTTCTGGTTGTTCGCCAGATACCCAGCTAAGATTTGAGGCATAACACTGCTTTTTGAAGAGATGGGGATGGTTATGCCCTTGTGCAACGATAAGTTGATTATTATCCATATCCTTATCAATAACGTACCAGGGCTCATTACTGCTATCAGCGCGTCCACCAATGCCCAATCCCTGTCGTTGTCCAAGTGTGTAGTACATCAATCCGTTATGACGCGCGACGATCTCTCCATCAAGTGTCACCATATCGCCGGGATTTGCCGGGATATATCGACTCAAAAACTCTCGGAAGTTACGTTCCCCGATAAAGCAGATCCCGGTGCTATCTTTTTTGCCCGAGGTGACAAAGTTATGTCCTTGTGCGATAGCCCGAACTTCTGGCTTTTCCAGCTCCCCGACAGGGAAGAGTGTGTGCGAGAGCTGATGTTGTCCTAAAGTGTAGAGAAAGTAGCTCTGATCCTTGTTTGAATCCTTGCCTTTGAGGAGATAGAACTGATGATCTCGCTCTTCTACTCTGGCGTAGTGCCCAGTGGCAATCTTGTTGGCGCCTAAGTGAATAGCATGGTCGAGAAACGCCTTAAACTTGATCTCTTTGTTACACAGAATATCGGGGTTTGGGGTTCGCCCGGCGCGATACTCATCAAGAAAGTGGGTGAAAACATGATCCCAATACTCTGCGGAGAAGTTGATGGTGTGAAGTTTGATCCCGATCTCATCACAGACGCTTTGAGCATCCTTAAGGTCAATCTCTGCACTGCAATGCTCCTTTGTATCATCCTCTTCCCAGTT
The DNA here is from genome assembly GCA_050301795.1 of Thiohalomonadaceae bacterium. Classification (GTDB taxonomy): domain Bacteria; phylum Pseudomonadota; class Gammaproteobacteria; order Thiohalomonadales; family Thiohalomonadaceae; genus JBNKZU01. The sequence continues at coordinate 19,403 of JBNKZU010000013.1, forward strand.
TTTCATAAAGAGCCCCTCAACCTGAAATCCTTGCTCTTTAAGTCGCAGTGCGGCGACAGAGGAGTCGACTCCACCAGAGATGCCGACAATAACGGTCTCTTTTTGAGGCATATTCATTGAAAGGGTGTCTCTGGAGGTAGATGGTGAATCATTGCAATAGGATATCGGTTACCGTCAAGATAATCATCTATCCCTTTTAATACCATTTGACTCCGTATGTGTGCGCCTTTTTCGATAATCTCATCACGGGTTAGCCATTTGATGCCAATAATTTCAGGATCCAATTCGCTTTGAGCTTGGGATAAATCGATATCACCACAAAAGCAGATCCGCATATAGGTGATCCCATTGGCCGCCTTGAGCAGGTAGATGCCACTAATCGCCTCTGGTGAAAATGGATAGCCTGTCTCTTCCATTGTTTCACGCTTAACCGCATCGATAATGGATTCATTCAATTCAAGGTGTCCTGCTGGTTGATTAAACACAATCCGACCTTCAGAGCGCTCTTCAACCAATAAGAAACGACCATCATGTTCGATAATCGCCGCTACAGTAATGTGGGGATAATCACTCTCTTTCAAAACGATTCTGCCGATGATTTTTTTGATACGGTTTTTTCCGAGCAGAGGATTGTACCTTCCCCATGGCTGGTAACATAGCTTCAAGTGATGATTCATCAAGTGTTTGATATTCGCCTACAGCGAGGTTATCAAGGGTAATACTCCCGATGGCATAGCGGATCAGGCGTAGGGTGGGAAAACCGACGGCCGCAGTCATACGTCGAACTTGACGGTTTTTCCCCTCTGTAATCTGTATTTCGATCCAACTGGTAGGTATCTGTGCGCGATACCGAATGGGCGGAACTCTTGGCCATAGACTCTGTGGTTCGGTTATCACCTTAACGCTGGCTGGGCGTGTCTTGCCGTCCTTCAACACCACCCCTTTTCGGAGATTATTGATGGCTTCATCAGTGATCTGCCCATCAACCTGTGCCCAGTAGGTTTTTTTGAGTTTATGCCGAGGATGGGTAATACGGTGTCCAAGTGAGCCACTATCGGTGAGCAACAACAGACCTTCGCTATCATGGTCAAGCCTTCCTGCGGCATAGACACCTTTTATGGTGATGTAGTTAGCGAGCGTATCTCGCCCCTCACTATCCCTGAATTGGCACAGTGTCATGTAGGGTTTATTAAATATGAGTGTGGTCATACATCTCCAACTTTTTTTATGTTCACCATTGTAAACAAATGTCTTGTGATATCTATGCTTGCAATGGAGGATAAGCGCCCATATAGTTGTGCGAATCATCCGTAACTATCTGAGTTTCCAGAGTTTTTAATACAAATAATTATTTATTGAAATAGTATTAATATTCCAGAATATCAGTAATTTAAGAGAAAACTATGACTGACTCGAAAATCACCATCCCCACAGAGGGTAGCGCCATTACCGCCAATAGTGATGGCTCGTTGAATGTACCAAATTGTCCGATTATCCCATTTATTGAAGGGGACGGGATTGGCGTTGACATTACCCCTGTAATGAAACAGGTGATCGATTATGCGGTCGAGAAGGCCTACTCTGGTGAGCGTAAAATCGCCTGGATGGAGATCTATGCCGGTGAAAAGGCGAATCATCTCTATGGGGGTGATATCTGGTTACCTGCTGAGACGATGCAGGCCATAAAAACCTATCTGGTTTCGATTAAGGGACCACTGACAACACCAGTTGGAGGTGGGATTCGCTCGTTGAATGTATCGTTGCGTCAGGAGTTGGATCTCTACGTCTGTTTGCGACCTGTTCGCTACTTCAATGGAACACCAAGTCCGGTGAAGGCACCAGAAAAGACCGATATGGTCATCTTTAGAGAAAACTCTGAGGATATCTATGCTGGTGTTGAGTGGGAGCAGGGGAGTGACGAAGCGAAAAAAGTCATCGATTTTCTACACAATGAGATGGGTGTCACTAAGATCAGATTTCCACAAACCTCGGGGATTGGGGTAAAACCGGTTTCGCGAGAAGGCACTGAGCGACTGGTGCGTAAGGCAATTCAATACGTCATTGATAATGATCGCTCTTCATTAACCCTTGTACACAAGGGCAATATTATGAAGTTTACCGAAGGTGCGTTTAAACAGTGGGGCTATGAATTGGTGCAGCGTGATTTTGGTGCCGAGCCTCTTGATGGTGGCCCATGGTGTCTGATGAAAAATCCGAAAACCGGTAAAGAGATCATTATCAAAGATGTCATTGCTGATGCGTTTTTACAACAAATCCTGTTACGTCCTGAAGAGTATGATGTTATTGCGACGCTTAATCTCAATGGCGACTACATCTCTGATGCGCTTGCGGCTCAAGTCGGTGGCATTGGCATCGCGCCAGGAGCAAACCTTTCAGACTCAATCGCACTATTTGAAGCAACCCACGGCACAGCACCGAAGTATGCGGGTCAGGATAAGGTTAATCCGGGCTCTCTGATTCTTTCGGCTGAGATGCTACTACGCCATTTAGGTTGGACTGAGGCGGCTGATATGGTGATTGGTGCAATGGAGCGGGCGATCGCTTCAAAAAATGTGACCTATGATTTTGCTCGACTGATTGACGATGCCAATGAGGTCAGTTGCTCAGGATTTGGTAGGGTCATGATAGAGCAGATGTAAGCAAATCTTTATATTCACTACTCAATACGAGTCAATAGCGCCCCAATTATGGTGCGCGTTGAGGGTGAAAAGCCGATAAATCAGAAGTGAAACCATAGGTTATTCTCACCATTTCCCGGTGAGAGCAAGCCTGTGATGTTGACTTAAACCACTGATATCTCGAGATAAACGATAATGTTAAGCAGAAATATTGTGTTTATTAGCTGTTCCTTCCGTTTTCGGGGTTAAAAATGCCACCAAAAACTACAATAACAGTGATATTCATAATAGAATGAAACATTCGATTACGGGATGTAATCTCACAATACTTTGATTAAAGAGTAGAATTATCAAAACCTTCGAACGAACAGCACTAATATTTACGACACTGCTTTTTCTTTGTGGCAGTGTTTCTGCATTAGTGTTAACACATGAACCAATACGGCCGATACCTGTGAGCTATGACGAAGACTCAGAAAAAGTGAAACTCGGTAAACGTCTGTTTACAGATGTCAGGCTCTCTACTGATAATTCGATTAGTTGTGCCTCGTGCCATATTCTTGAAGATGGTGGCGCCGACAAAACACGCTACTCATTGGGTGTGAATCAACAAGTGGGTGAGGTCAATACTCCAACAGTCTATAACTCGATGTTTAATCTATCTCAATTTTGGGACGGACGAGCAGCAACTCTTGAGGATCAGGCCAGCGGTCCTGTGCATAACCCGATTGAAATGGCTTCCAACTGGAATGAGGTGATCGGCAAGCTAATGAGCGATAAGGAGTATGTCGATGCGTTTAGTCGCATCTATGAAAATGGATCCATCACACCAGATAATATCGTTGATGCCATCGTTAGTTTTGAAAAAACCTTAATCACACCGAACTCGCCATTTGATCGATGGCTCAATGGTGATGAGAACGCAATTACAGAAGATGAGAAAAAGGGGTATCTACTGTTTAAATCCTACGGCTGTGTCGCCTGTCATCAAGGTGTGAATGTTGGTGGAAATATGTATCAGCAGATGGGTGCGATCAAGGACTATTTCTCTACGCTTAAACGAGATCTAACCAAGGCCGACCTTGGTCGTTTCAATGTGACAGGCAAGAACGAGGATAAACATTTTTTTAAAGTGCCAAGTTTAAGGTTGGCAAGCAAAACAAGCCCCTATTTCCATGATGGAAGTGCGGAAACCCTTTCTGATGCAGTTGAAGTTATGGCAGAGTATCAGCTTGGTCGTAAAATCCCTGAAGACCATATCTATAAAATCGTGCAATTTATTGAAACATTGGCTGGAAAACACAAGTTACTGAGGGCTACACCATGATGTTGCAACGCTCATCTGGACTTGTTCAATACTCGCTTATTATCGCGATGATCGCCATCGTTTTTGTCTACTTCCAAACCAGAACGATTGATGTAGAACAACATAATCGTCGTGTTGATCTGCTGTTACAGCTTAAGCAGGCTGAGGGTAAGCTGGATCGTGATATTCTCCAGGTGACCTCATTTTTATTAGTACAGTATGATCCCTTTGTAGAGACAACACATGAAATAAAATCGCTTTCCGAGAAGATATTAATTGATGATCTATCGATTGGTGAGGTCGATTACCATCTAATAATCGATAAATATCTAGCATCACTTAAGGATAAGTTTGAGTTGCTCGAACGAATTAAATCTAAAGCAGCCTTGGTTCGCAATGGACTTCATTACCTTCCCGTTCTTATTGATAATGTTAAGAGTGAGGATATTCTCATCGGTGATGAACTATCTCAGATTCTCAACCATATATATCACTACTACATCCTTCCAAGCGAACTCGATACATTGACAATCATTAATGAAATCAATGATTTCCGAAATGCCTACAATGTTGATAAAAGTGAAAATAGTATGATTAAGGATACTATTTTTCATATGGAGGCTAACCTTCAGCTAAGTCATGAGTTATTACTCCTTCGGGATAATTACATGACCATTCCCAGCGATAAGCGTTTTGATGAGCTCTATGATTATTACAACAACTACTATGCAGAGAAATCGAGAATTGCTGAAATATTCAGCTTAACGATAGTGTTGTTTACCGTAGCGCTGTTGATAGGGTTAGGTTTTGCCATCAATCGAATCATCAGAGAGCGCAACCGTTCGGAATATTCGCATAATCAACTCGTTGATGCTGTTAACAGTCTGTCAGAAGCATTTGCTCTGTTCTCCAGCACAGGTGAATTGATTCTTTACAATTATCGCTTTATTGAGTTCTATCCATGGATTAACAAACGCCTTAAAAATGGATTAACACTTCATGAGTTCTCCCGACTTAATCACGATAACGGATTGGTGTCTGAGAATGTCAATGATGATCTACAAGCCAATGTAACTGATATGAATTCGCTAAGTAGAACATCCCATATTGAGCATTTGGTAGATGGTCGTTGGTATTTAGCAAGCGATTCAAAAACTACTTCGGGAGAGCTGGTCTGTGTTCGTGTTGATATTACTGACACCAAAGAGTCTGAAATCGAGCTTCGGAAACTCTATCGTGCTCTCGAACAAAGTCCTGTTACCGTAATGATTACAGATACTCAAGGAACCATTGAGTACGTTAATCCTAAATTTGTTGAAACCACCGGATATACCGAAGATGAGGCGATTGGTCAAAAACCGAGTATTCTCAAGTCTGGAAATATGGAAGATGAGGATTATAAGGAACTATGGGAGACGATATCCTCCGGTAACACCTGGAGTGGTGAGTTCCAGAACCGTAAAAAAGATGGAACAGTCTATTTTGAGTCAACCTCTATCTCTCCTGTGCGTGATACTAGCGGAAACATCATTAACTATATCTCGATAAAAGAGGACATCACTACTCGTAAAAAGGTCGAAGACCAGCTACGGATGAACGCCACTGTATTTGAAACGGCATCTGAAGGGATAGTGATCACTGATACTAATAATGTTATTAAAACCGTGAACCCTGCATTTACCCGAATTACCGGATATGGGTTGGATGAGGTTATTGGTAAAACACCGGCAATACTTAATTCTGGTCTCCATGATGATGAGTTCTATAAAGAGTTATGGTCATCATTAAATTCAAAAGGGTATTGGAATGGCGAGATATGGAACCGGCGTAAAGATAGTGCAATCTATCCTGAGTGGTTGTCGATCGCGGCAATTAAGGATGAGTCCGGAGATGTTCAGGAGTATGTGGCCGTATTCTCAGATATTACCCGTCGCAAACAAGATGAAGAACAGATAAGACATCAGGCAAACTTCGATGCATTGACCAAGCTACCCAATCGTTCTTTACTGGTTGACCGATTATCACAGGCGATTGTTTCTGCAAAACGTCTATCACACAAAGTGGCACTTCTGTTTATTGATTTGGATCGCTTTAAATCTGTAAACGATAGTCTTGGTCATGTTACTGGAGACGAGTTGTTAAAGCAGGTTGCTAAACGGATTGGCGAGTGTGTTAGTGAGAGCGATACAGTTGCTCGTTTCGGTGGGGATGAGTTTGTCATTGTTTTACCGGATATCGTTAAGGCTAATGAGGCGGCTGATGTTGCTCAGCGCGTGATTAGCGCGATTGATCAATCCTATCGAATCTTTGGGCGTGAGATATATGTTGGTGCCAGTATTGGTATCACCATCTATCCAGATGACTCGCACGACAGTAACACCATGCTACGTAATGCAGATATGGCGATGTATCGTGCAAAAGAGGCTGGCCGCAATAACTATCAGTACTACACCAGCCTGATGAATGAGCAGGCACAAAGACGGATGGAGCTTGAGCGTGATCTACGCAAGGCTGTCGATAATAATGATTTCTTCCTGGTCTATCAGCCGATTATTTCGATAAAAACCGGCGATATTATTGCAGTTGAGGCGCTTGTGCGGTGGCAACATCCACGCAAGGGTGTGATCGGTTCTGATATCTTTATTCCGGTGGCAGAAGAGACCGGACTTATCGGTACTTTGGGTCGTTGGATACTAAAAGAAGCATGTCTGCAAGTCAGCGACTGGAAGTCACAGGGTCTGGATATTAAGGTTAATGTCAATATCTCCAGCCGTCAGTTGACGCTAGGTCTTGAGACATCCGAGATTAATGACATTATTAAAAAGTCTGGCATCAGTAGTTCACTGCTGATGCTGGAGATCACCGAAGGCTTCCTGCTTGACGGCACACGACCAACCATGAAGTGGCTAAATGAGATTAAAAAGATGGGGATTGGTCTAGCCATTGATGACTTTGGTACGGGTTATAGTTCACTCGGATATCTTAAACGCTACCCGATGGATACACTTAAGATTGATCGTTCATTCATTAATGACATCCTTGATGATAAAGGTGACGCTTCACTGGTTGAGGCGATCATCTCAATGTCACATAGTTTAGGTCTGGATGTGGTTGCTGAGGGTGTAGAGAATGAAGGCCAACTTGAATTACTAAAACAGTTAGGATGTGACAAAGCACAAGGTTTCTTGATTGGTAAGCCGGTTAGGCCAGAAGAGATTGACCTTCCTAAAGCGATCAATATGTAGCACGCTTTAATCTTTTATACCTTATCGATATCACCTCTATTCATAGTTGAGGTAACAAATCGGATTGTTGAAGGGCTTATCGATACGGTTGCCGGAGTATAGCCAACAAACTCCCCATCCATCTCAATGGGTAGCTTTTCTTTACCTGTTTCGATATGACACGATTGACCTTTTAGGTATTCAATCTCTGGGTTGTTGAGCTTCTCGCATCGCTTGAGTTGTTTAAGATGAGTTAGATAATCAAGAAGTGAGATATTGCCAAGTTTAACTAGCTCAAAATGACCACTATTAACGTGTGCCTCTGGGGCAATTCCAAGGCCATGACCAAAATAGCGACCATTGGCAACAATCATGCTCATCATTCTTCCATTCAAGATTTCACCTTCGTCAGTAGTTACCATCATTGTGCTGTTTTTATACTTAATCAGACCCTCTACGATTGCAGCATGATAGGCAATGGCAGATCCAAACGGCTTCTTGCGACGGTTGACGATATCTGCAATAACAGCGCCAATGCCAACGTCAAACACATTTACAAAGTAGCGAGTTTCTTGATTGCCATCGATGTTAGTGAAGGATACCTGACCAACATCAACCTCAGTCATAATCGCATTACGATGGTTGGCAATGATCTCCTTAAGTGAGTGGGTTCGACCAATTGTCCGCGAAAAGTCGTTACCACTGCCTAAGGGTAGAATTGCCATAGCGGTGTTTGAGCGTACCTGCTGATCAAATGCCATCAATCCATTAACGGCTTCGTTCACGCTACCGTCACCACCAGCAATAATGAGCAGATTGCAGCGACTACTTAACGCGTGTTTGGTCAGCGCTTCAGCATTGATCTCTGGTGTGGTTTCCAGGACTGAATAGTGATACTGGTGCCGATCAAGCTCCTGAAGTTGCTGTTCAAGTTTGGCACGATAACGGGTAGTCCCGTTGACGATCACTGATAAATTCTGCAAATCTACGTTCCTAATCGAAATGTCGATGGGTTGTCGTATTCTAATCTTGTTTCATGGAGAGCTAAAAATATCATACATTTCAGTTGTATAGGTGGGTGTCTCCAATAATCTTTAATTTTAGGGAATCGATGCTTCACTCAGATTTAATCTCGATTTATCCCTTCTGCATTGATATCTGATGGATTTGCTCCAACATTGTGTAAAATGTCTCATTATTAATAGCGATTGATAGCAAAAGGTAGGTTATGGGACACGATACAGACCATGAAGATGATGGTTCAGTCGTCGTAGAGGAGAGTCGGCCAAAACTGAAACGACCTCCGATGTATAAGGTGATTCTGCTCAATGATGACTACACCCCCATGGACTTTGTTGTCTATGTTTTGGAGCGATTCTTTAGAATGGATACACCAATGGCAACCAAGATTATGTTGGATGTTCACACGCAAGGGAAAGGGGTGTGTGGAATATACCCTAGGGATATCGCAGAGACCAAGGTGGGACAGGTGAATGAGTTTTCGAAGAAGAATAAACATCCATTAAAGTGTGTAATGGAGGTCGAGTAGAGAAGGCTATGCTAAGTAAAGAACTGGAAATAACCCTCAATCGTGCGTTTAAGTATGCACACGACCATAACCATGAGTTTGTTACGGTGGAGCACCTGCTGCTCTCTTTGCTCGATTCTCCTAATGCTGCTCCGGTTCTTCAGGGTTGTGACGTCAATATCGAACAGCTACGACAGGAGTTGAGCGATTTTCTGGACAGCACACAACCATTGCTGGGTGAGGAAGATGAGCAGGAGACCCAACCGACACTCGGCTTTCAGCGGGTGATTCAACGTGCTGTTTTTCAGGTTCAATCATCAGAGCAGGAGGAGGTTACCGGTGCTAACCTTTTAGTCGCACTCTTTAGTGAAAAAGAGTCTCATGCACTCTATCTTCTGGGTCGACAGGGTCTTGAACGTATTGACGTTGTGAGTTTTCTGTCACACCAGGATCTTGATAGTGATATGGCTACAGATAGTACTGACGATGAGCAAGGCGAGCCGAATCACTCCGAGAGTGCATTATCGAAATATGCCACTAATCTTAATGAGATGGCACGTCAAGGCAAGATCGATCCGCTTATCGGACGTGATCGTGAAGTCGAACGTACCATTCAAATCCTGTGTCGTCGTCGAAAGAATAATCCGCTATTTGTCGGAGAGGCTGGCGTTGGCAAGACAGCACTGGCCGAAGGGCTTGCGAAGCGTATTGTTGATGAACAAGTACCCACAATCCTGAAAGAGGCTGTGATCTATTCACTCGATTTGGGTGGTTTACTCGCAGGCACAAAGTATCGTGGTGATTTTGAAAAGCGGCTTAAAGGCGTACTGGCACAGCTAAAAAGAGAACCTCATTCGATACTGTTTATCGATGAGATACACACCATCATCGGTGCCGGTTCAACCTCTGGTGGTACAATGGATGCATCCAATTTGATTAAGCCGGTGTTGGCATCCGGCGAGTTGCGCTGCATCGGTTCGACAACCTATCAGGAGTATCGAGGCATCTTCGAGAAGGATCATGCACTGACACGACGTTTCCAGAAAATAGATGTTATTGAACCCACTGTTGAAGAGACCGTTCAGATCCTTAATGGTCTTAAGAGCCGTTTTGAAGCGCATCACGATGTGACCTATACCCTTGAGGCACTTGAACAGGCCGCAGAACTTTCCGACCGACATATCAATGAGCGTCATCTGCCCGATAAAGCGATCGATGTGATTGATGAAGCGGGAGCCTCAGAGCGCCTTAAGAGCGATGCTGATCGTGAAAAGGTCATTGATGTGGCTCAGATAGAACGTGTCATTGCACAAATTGCGCGTATACCACCAAAACAGGTGAGCAGTTCAGATAAGCAGAATTTAAAGAATCTGGAGCGAGATCTTAAGTTAATGATCTTTGGTCAGGATGATGCCATTAGCAATCTTTCAACTGCGATCAAGCTATCAAGATCAGGGTTGGGTCAAGAGTCACAGCCGATTGCATCGTTCCTGTTTGCAGGGCCGACAGGGGTTGGAAAAACCGAGGTGACACGGCAACTGGCAAAGACGCTTGGAATAGAGCTCATTCGATTCGATATGTCTGAGTATATGGAGCGTCATACCGTATCACGTTTGATTGGCGCACCTCCGGGATATGTTGGATTTGATCAAGGCGGGCTTTTAACCGAGGCGGTTACAAAAAATCCACACGCGGTTCTGCTGTTGGATGAGATCGAGAAAGCGCATCCCGAGGTATATAACCTACTGCTTCAGGTGATGGATCATGGAACACTGACAGATAATAACGGACGTATTGCCGATTTTCGGAATGTGATCATTGTGATGACAACCAATCTAGGTGCCGAACAGATCGCGAAGCGATCTATGGGCTTTACTGAGCAGGATCATAGCGGTGATAGTTCCGAGGTTATTGAACGTCACTTCACCCCTGAGTTTCGTAACCGTCTTGATGGCGTTATTCAGTTCAGTGCATTAGATGAAGATACCATCCTGCATGTGGTTGATAAATTCCTGATGGAACTGGAAACCCAGTTAGAGGATAAAGATGTCTATCTACATTGGGGTGATGATGTCCGCCGTTATCTTGCAAAACGTGGCTTCGAAAAGACGATGGGTGCTCGTCCAATGGCGCGTGTGATCAAAGAGTTAATCAAAAAACCTCTGGCTGAAGAGCTGCTATTTGGTCGTCTTGAGCACGGTGGGGAGGTTGAAATTCGAGTGGAAGAGAATCAACTACAGTTTGAGATCACCGAAGCGACATTGGAGACTATCTCATAAAGAGAGCTTCATAAGAGTATTAATGCTGGAGCAACAATCCTGTTGCTATCAGTGAGAGCAGGCTTGCCATGATCTTTCTCATTATCGATTCACAGATAACACGACTAAATCGACTGCCGATATAGACACCCGGCAACGAGCCTGCGAGTAGCATCAGAAGCAGTTGTGTATCGATATTCCCCATCTGTAGATGTCCCATCGCTGCCATAAATGTTAAAGGCAGTGCATGGGCTATATCAGTTCCGACAATGCGTGACATCGGCAATAACGGATAGAGCAGTATCAAAAATGCCGCGCCTAGAGCGCCGGCTCCGACAGAAGTAATCGTAACCAGCAAACCAATCACAAAGCCGAGAATGATAGTAAGTGTTTTACTGTTATTTGATAGCTGCAGTGTTGTCGCCGAATCAGTTTTTCTTTGAGGCAAAAGCAGCATTGCAGCGGTCATCAATAGCGTTATTGCCAGTAATGAGGTAATAAGCTTGTCACTGTTAAACCATGTGACACTATTAAGCATGTAGAGCGCAATCAATGAACCGGGAATACTTCCGCCAAGCAGACGAGCGACCACAGGCCACACCACTGTTCCCATTCGGTGGTGTGAATAGACACCACCAGCTTTTGTGATCGAGGCATAGAGTAGATCTGTCCCGACAGCAACAGATGGCGGGATGCCATAATAGATCAGAAAAGGTGTCATTATCGCGCCGCCACCTACGCCACAGATGCCGATGACTATTCCCACCAGTAGTCCGGCAGTAGTGAGAATGAGATCAAATGCTTCGATCATTTTGCAGAGGTCTTTTTTGGTTTGGCACGAATGTCAGCTTGTATCGTACGAATGGTGGCACGATTATTTTGCAGCCATTGATTGATCTGCTCTGATACTGGAGGATAGTTAAGCTCATCAACGTGTTTGAGCAATGTTTCAACACGATCGATTAATAGAATCACCTCTTTAAACTCAGAGCGCTCATCGTTACTAACAATCTCTTTTAGCAGTGATAATGAGTCGATAAGTTGGTCATCATCAATGAGCCTTTTTGAAATCAATAGTGCACGAGTTGCAGTGAGCAATACCTGCTCAAGTGATTGGACAGCATCAACCCACTTCGCTTTTGCAGCAAAGGCGGTTGCCATTCCACTTTCATAGCTTGCCTCTAGCAGAAGCTTGTTTACAGGGTCGGCCTTATTTCCAGCACACTCACCGATCCCGGCGCTTTTAATCCGGAATATCTCAGAGTCCCCATAATCACGAATCAAGGATTCAATCTCGTTTTCTGAGACCGTAGCGAGATCTGCCAATAAGCACTCAAAATAGTCCAAACTTTGTTCCCGGCTCCACTGATAGAAGCTCTGACCGCCAGAAGTATTTTGCAGATAGGAGTGCTCAATACGGTTCACCGCAGCGATGACTCTTTGTGCAGGTATGTTAGGGCCATTGAGTGCAAGCGCGCCCTGATGGCTACCGTTTCCACCAATATGAAAGGTATAGCTTGGTACCAGTTTGCCATGATGACGTACACCACGACCTGATAGACCGATATCAATGATATTGGCATTGGCACAACCGTTCTGACAGCCATTAACGCCAATATTGAGGGTTGGGCGATGGTTGTCGAGATCTATTGCGATGGATTTCGAATCGGTAATACCCAAGGGGCAACTGACACTACCTGGGCAGTTACTCACTGTTTGCGATGCTGGCTTAACACCTATTTTTTGAAGTCGGTGCGATAGTGAGATTAAATCACTTTTTAACACATCAGGAATGATAAACCCTTGTCTGAAGTTTAATTTGATGGATTGAATTCCATAGTCTGAAAGCGTTTGTGAGATTTCACGAAGTTGAGATGCGCTTAATTCACCCTGCGGTACAGCAACAGGTAAAACAACAGTTGCATGGTTGTCGTAAACAAGTGGATTCGTAAACAAGGGTGGATTCACCTTGTTGTGAGGCGTGAGCCATTGTCCATAATGGCTGCGTCCCTTGTCATAGGCGCTTTTAGTTCTTTTAAGCTCAATGCGATATTGAGCCAGGAACTTCTCTGCACCCCACGCTTTAACGATAAACTTAAGTCGTGAGCGACTGCGACGATCACGGTCTGAATAGTGATCATGAAGTGCGATCACCGCTTCAACCACAGGAATAAGATCATCTTCAGTAATCAATGATTCAAGTACGATGGCTTCGATCGGCGAGGCACCTAATCCACCACCAACAACCACTTTGAAACCATTAATGCCGTTCTCAGTGGTGGCGATAAAACCGAGATCCTGCACCAGCCCGTTGGCACAATCATGATGGCAGCCAGAGAAGCTGATTTTAAACTTGCGGGGCAACGCCTGCGTTAGCGGATGATGATTGAAATAGTGTGCCAGTTGTTGAATATATGGGTTTACATCAACATGTTGTTGCGGGCATACACCTGCAAAAGCACAACTTGTGATATTTCTGATGGTGTTGCCTCCAGCTTCACGAGTTGCAATATCGTAGGATGCCAGATGGCGCAGTAAAGCAGCACTGTTATTCAGTGTTACCGAGTAGAATTGAACATCCTGACGTGATGTTAGATGCAGATTATCGTTAGCGCTATAACGATCTAATGCTTCAGCTAATCCGGTGAGTTGGTAACGTGATAATTCACCTGTGGGTAATTTGGCACGAACCATCAACATTCCTTGTTGACGCTGGCCATAGATTCCCATTAATAGTCGTTCGCTTACAAACTGTTTGCTCGAGACCTTACCTTGACGGTAGCTCGTTACCAGGTTCTCATATTGCTCAAGATCATTCGGCCTGATTAATGGATTGATTCTTCTCATGGTATTGATGTTATTAGACATAATCTGCAACTCGATCAGGTAATGCGCTATTGGCAGCAGATTGAACATCCAACTTAAAATGTTCAGTTAGTAGCTGGTGGTGAGAATGGAACACAGCTTCACCTCCCCATTGATCACGCACGATAAAGAATGGCGCAGAGGTTACACGATGACGCACAGCAAGTTGGTAACCTTCACTTTGAAGGTCATTCTCATCGGCAACGACGATGTGATCGATCTCCTCCCAAACACCACGTTTTTTCAATTCATATTCAGCGATATCACATTGTGGGCAAGCGCTTCCGGATGACTTGATCTTTTTTACCATTGTTAAAACCATCTGATCTCTCCTTTATGAACGCTGATTAATGACATTTCCAACATGAAGACCACACTCTTTCTCGTCGGCGTTTTCCCACCACCAACGGCCTTCACGCTCATGTTGATTCGGTAAAACTGCCCTTGTGCATGGCTCACAACCAATGCTGATGAAGCCTTCACTGTGTAGCGGGTTGTATGGAACATCATTACTTCGGATGTAATTCCAAACATCATTTGAAGACCACAACGCCAAAGGATTGAACTTTGCCAACTCGTTGGTTGCCGTCGAGAAAGCCGTGTCGTGCTCAGCTACTGAGATCTCGGTACGAGTGCCCGGACTTTGATCCTGTCGCTGACCAGTGATCCATGCATTGAGTGTTGCTAAATGCTTTCGTAGTGGGGCAACCTTACGAATGGTGCAACACTCTTTATGTCCATCCCGGTAAAAGCTAAATAGCCCCTTCTGTTGAACTAAGGACTCAAGCGATTGGGTCTCGGGGGAGAGGATTGTGATATCGATCCCATAGTGGTTACGCACACGCTCAAGATATTGGTAGGTTTGTGCATGAAGTCTTCCGGTGTCTAATGAGAACACCTTAATATCCGGTTTTACCTTAACGGCCATATCAATTAAGACCACATCCTCAGCACCACTGAATGAGATGGCGATATTGTCGTAGTGCTCAATCGCCGCAGCGATAATCTCTTGTGGGTCTTTGTACTGATAATCACGCGCTAACTGCCGTAATTCGATATGGCTAATACTCATTTTCTTACCCCTTAATGCTTTAAATAGATTCGATGGACGCAAATTATCAAAATAAATAAGTGGATAGAAATAATTAATTGGTATATATAAATAACAAATAGATATAAGGCGATTGGTGTCATCAGTGAAACTACAGCAGCTTAAAGTGATTCAGGAGGTTGTGAAGCAGCAGTTGAATGTGACTGCGGCGGCAGAAGCGCTCTATACGTCGCAGCCAGGATTAAGTAAACAGATCAAACAGTTAGAGGATGAATTAGGTGTTGTTATCTTCGAGCGCAGTGGTCGTCAGCTTAAAAGTGTCACGCCTGCGGGTATTGCCGTCATGAATCAGATCGAGCGAGTTCTTAGTGGGGTCGAGGGGATACTCCATAGTGTTGAAGAGTTTAAAACGCCGGATATTGGAACACTTAGCATTGCAACAACCCATACACAGGCGCGATATGTTCTACCTAAAATGCTCTACCATTTTGTGCGACGCTACCCCAAGGTGAAGTTGAATATGCATCAGGGAACACCGATTCAGATTGCAAAGATGGCCGCCTCTGGTGAGGTTGACCTGTGTCTGGCAACTGAGGCGATGGAACTATTTGAAGATCTGGTGATGCTGCCATGTTATCACTGGAATCGATGCATCTTAACCCCATGCGACCATCCATTAAGAGAGCAGGATGAACTGACACTTGAGGCTGTGGCTCAATACCCGATACTGACCTATACCTTTGGATTTACCGGACGCTCGACACTTGATCGTGCTTTTAATCGCAAGATGCTAAAGCCAAATGTTGTCTTTACAGCATCAGATGCTGATGTCATTAAAACCTATGTTCGCTTGGGGTTGGGGATCGGGATCATCGCAAAGATGGCTTATGATCCGGCAATTGACACCGATATGTGCGCTCTGGATGCCTCGCATCTATTTGAATCAAATACCAGTAAGTTTGGCTTGAGGCGAGGTAGCTATCTTCGCCACTATATCTATGACTTTATCGAGCGATTTTCTCCACACCTAACTCCTGAGATGGTTTCAAAGGCGATAGAATCAGAAAACCAGCAGCAGATCGATCAACTGTTTAAGAGTGTAGAACTGCCGAAGTATTAACGCTAGACCCTTGATTCAGCAGGTGGAACGAAGTCTGGATTTTAGAGGTGAGGGTTGAAAACTAGCGGGCGCGATAGGTGATACGACCTTTAGTCAGATCGTATGGTGTCATTTGCACGGTAACCTTGTCACCAGTGAGTATGCGAATGTAGTGCTTACGCATCTTGCCTGAGATGTGTGCTGTGACTACATGACCATTTTCAAGCTCTACACGGAAGGTGGTATTGGGAAGAGTCTCAACGACCGTTCCTTCCATTTCAATGCCTTCTTCTTTTGCCATTCAGATTAAGTCTCTTGTTCATTAAGGAGGGCTACATCAGCCCTAAATTAAGCGGTGCATATTGCCTGAAATCCATAAATATATCAAAGACGTTTTGCAGTTATTTAGCGGTTTAAACCGCTTTTATATAAAAATGGAGTGATTTTGTATTGAATATGACCAAAGCAGCAAAAAAAACAGGTGAGATCACCACAATTCACCCATGGGTTGCGTATCTGAAATCGCATTTCACAGGTATAATCTGCGGCCTTGTTATATGGTTTTATTAGTGGAAATGTTGAATGACGATAAAGACTCGATTTGCGCCTAGTCCAACAGGTTACCTTCATGTGGGTGGTGCCAGAACTGCTCTTTTTTCGTGGCTCTATGCTCGCAAACATGGTGGACAGTTTGTCCTGCGAATTGAAGATACCGACCTTGAGCGTTCGACCAAAGAGTCGGTAAACGCAATCCTTGAAGGAATGACTTGGCTTGGACTTGAGTATGATGAAGGGCCATTTTACCAAACCGACCGTTTTGATCGATACGAAGAGGTGATCCAGCAACTGATGGATAAAGGGCTGGCCTATCGCTGCAACTGTTCTCGGGAGCGACTGGATCAGCTACGCGAAGATCAGATGAAGCGTAAAGAGAAGCCTCGTTATGATGGCCGATGCCGTCATCAACAGATCAGTGCGGAAGAACCGCATGTTATTCGTTTCAAGAATCCAGCCGATGGTGTGGTTGTGGTTGATGATATGGTTCGTGGAAAAGTGGTATTCCATAATAGTGAGCTTGACGATCTCATCATTAAACGTACCGATGGTTCACCGACATATAATCTTACTGTCGTCGTTGATGATGATGATATGGGAATTACTCATGTGATTCGTGGAGATGATCATCTTAATAACACGCCGCGTCAGATCAATATGCTCAAAGCGATGGGCAAAGAGTCACCACGTTATGCTCATCTACCGATGATTCTCGGTGATGATGGTGCCAGACTCTCCAAGCGTCATGGTGCGGTGAGTGTGATGCAATATTATGAAGACGGATTTCTTCCTGAGGCATTGTTAAACTATTTGGTTCGTCTTGGTTGGTCACATGAGGATCAAGAGATATTTACCATTGAGGAGATGATTCAGCTTTTCGATATTGAGGATGTTAACAAGGCAGCATCAAGTTTTAATACTGAAAAGCTGTTATGGTTAAATCACCATTACATCAAAAATAGTGATGAAAAACATATCGCACATCTGGTAAGTGTTCATCTTGGTAAGCATGGTATCGATCCGACTCAGGGGCCGGATCTTGTTGAAGTGGTTGCTGCACAGCGCGAACGAGCACATACCTTGATTGAGTTGGCTGACATTAGTCGATTCTACTATCAGGATTTTGAGAGCTATGATGAAAAAGCGGCCAAAAAGAGTTTAAAAGAGGGCGCTCTTGAGCCATTACAAAAGGCAAAAGAACTCCTTGCACAGTGCAACTGGCAACGTGAAGCGATTCATGATGTGGTTAAACAGGTTGTCGAGATTCTTGATGTTGGCTTTGGCAAGGTCGCAATGCCACTACGTGTTGCAATAACCGGAGGCGCACCATCACCAGACCTTGATTTAACGCTCTATCTGGTTGGCCGAGAGTCGACACTACGTCGCATTGACCAGGCGATTGATTTTATTCAATCATAGTAGCAAATGAGAGTTGAATTGATAAATGAGTAACGAAACTACAACCTCCAAGAATTTCATCCGTCAGATCATTGATGCTGATCTGGCGAGTGGCAAGAATGATGGAAAGGTTTATACCCGATTTCCACCAGAGCCAAATGGGTATCTTCATATCGGCCATGCCAAATCAATATGTCTGAATTTTGGTATAGCTCGTGATTACAATGGCAAATGCAATCTACGCTTCGACGACACCAACCCTGATAAAGAGAATCAGGAGTTTGTGAATTCGATAGAGGACGATGTTCGCTGGCTTGGATTTGAGTGGGGTGACAAAACCTTCTATGCCTCAGATTACTTTGAACAGCTCTATCTGTTTGCTGTTGAGTTAATTGAAAAGGGAAAAGCCTACGTTTGTGATCTCAATGCAGAACAGATGCGAGCAAGTCGCGGCACCTTGAAAGAGTCTGGCACAAACAGCCCTTATCGTGAGAGAAGCGTTGAAGAGAACCTTGACCTCTTCAAGCAGATGCGGGATGGCGTTTTTGAGGATGGGAGCAAGGTTTTACGCGCAAAGATTGATATGGCATCCCCAAATATGAATATGCGTGATCCGACACTCTACCGAATCCGTCATGGCGTTATTCATCATCAAACCGGATCTGAATGGTGTCTCTACCCAATGTATGATTTCACGCATCCCATTTCTGATGCGCTGGAAGGAATAACCCATTCACTGTGTACACTGGAGTTTGAAGATCATCGTCCACTCTATGATTGGGTGCTGGACAACATTTCTATCGCATGCCATCCGCAACAGATCGAATTCTCACGTCTCAATCTTCAATATACGGTATTAAGCAAACGCAAGTTAACGCAACTGGTTGCTAACCGGCATGTCGATGGCTGGGATGATCCCCGGATGCCAACAATTGCCGGACTTCGTCGCCGTGGATATACGCCATCATCGGTAAGAACATTTTGTGATCGCATTGGGGTTACCAAGTCCGACAATCTGGTCGAGATGGAGTTACTTGAAAACACCCTACGTGATGATCTGAATGAAAATGCACCACGACGTATGGCTGTACTCAATCCCCTGAAGGTAACGATCACCAACTACCCTGAAGAGATAGAAGAGGAGCTTTCAGCCCCTAACCATCCACAGAATGAAGAGATGGGGTGTCGGACACTTCCGATGACACGTGAAGTTTATATCGATCGGGATGACTTCATGGAGATTAAACCCAACAAGAAGTTCAAGCGTCTGGTAACTGGTGGTGAAGTGCGATTACGCAACAGCTATGTGATCCGTTGTGATGAAGTGGTGAAAGATGACAGTGGCGAGATTATTGAACTGAAGTGCAGTTACGATCCTGAAACCCTGGGGAAAAATCCGGGTGATGGACGAAAGGTAAAAGGCGTTATTCATTGGGTCTCTGCAAAATATGCTGTTGAAGCCCAGGTCAGACTTTATGATCGACTGTTTATGGTTCCTATGCCTGATGCTAAAAATGAAATGCGTGAATATACAGATCTGCTGAACCCTAAATCACTGGTCATTCTTGACAAGTGTTATCTCGAACCATCTCTTACAGATGCAGGAAATGGTGTGCAATATCAGTTTGAGCGTGAGGGCTACTTCACATTAGATAGTCACGATCATGGTAATAAGGTTGTCTGGAATCGTACTGTTACACTGCGTGATTCATGGGAAAAAATAGAGTCAAAATAAGCGATATCGAATACCTGTTTACCTCTTATTTTCATTGACAAAGACCTTGGCATGTTTAGAATAATTCCATCTGACTACTCAGTTAGATTTAGTTATTAATAATGGAAAAGGAAAAAATAATGATTAAAAAAATTGCTCATTTAGGATTTGTTGTAGGCGTTTTGTTTATGACGGGTTGTGCAACAATACTGAACGAAGAAACACAGAAGATTGACGTTAGAACCTCGAATGGTAAAAGCGTAACCGCAGTAATTGATGGTCAGTCAGTTGTTGTGCCAAGTATTGTTTCGGTAAAGCGCTCAGGGCAGGATAAGGTGCTTGAAGTCGCGGATGCTGGTTGTAATAAGGAAACCCTTTTAACAAAAAGCGTAGATTCGGTTTTCTGGGTTAATATTCTTTCTGGTGGTGCCTTTGGCTCAACGACCGATTATAATACTGAGAAAATGTGGAAATATCAGGATACTGTTGAAATCACCTGTAATTAATTCAATATGCTTTGTTTAAAAGCGATAAAAAGGAAGCAATATGCTTCCTTTTTTTTATTACTATTTTTATCTTTAAATGTATCAGCACATTCACCAGAGTACATAGTTGAGTTAGCTGAAAAGTCTAATATATATCTTGAGCCTACCTGGTATTCATTGTTACATGTTACTGATTCTGAGCCAAATATTAGTGATAGTGATTTTCTCCTGAGCAATAGATCAGGTTTTTCATTGAGAAATGAGCTCATTAAAACTATTCAATCATTCTATCAGGATCAATCATTAGGTGACTCTCATCCGATTTGTAAATTTCCTGCTAGGTTGTATTGGCTAAAAAAACGACTAAATCTTGGTGATGAATCCTTTCCAAAGCCACAATGCACGGAATTGAACCACTACTTCAATAATGCTCCAGCAGAACAAATAAGTCTTGTTTTTGCTTCAGAGAATGTAAATCAACCATCTAGCATGATGGGACACACCTTTCTAAAATTGGCTGGAATTAACAAAAAAGGTAAATATGTTGAACATGCTGTTTCATATTTTACAGTTATCAATTCATATAATATTCCCAAGTTACTGGTGCAAAGTACTTTAACTGGTATGAAAGGCTTTTTCTCATTACGCCCATATCGATCACAAATTAACGAGTATTTATATAAAGAAGGGCGCAATATTTGGGAATATATATTGGATATATCAGATGAAAAAAGATACTTGATATATCTTCATATATGGGAACTAAAAGACGTTAAAAGTAAATATTTGTTTATAGATTATAACTGTGCAACGGTTATTCATTATTTGTTGTCGCTTGCAGAACCAGACATCCTTTCAACTGAACAAAAATGGGTTACCCCAAAGGATGTTGTAAAAGAAGCAATTTCTAACCAAATGATTTCAAAGGCTGAATTAATACCATCAAATTCTTGGCGTATCAGAATGTTAAAGGACTCTCTCGGAGAGAAGGATATTGAACCAATATTCGATAAATTGTCAGATAATAAAAAACCAATAATGAATGATAATTCTTCTTATGAGGAATTCTTAAGACTTGAATATATTGAATCTCAGGTTAAGCAGTTAGCATTGAATGGAGATATGCCTAATGATGTTGCAGAAGATATATTGGGTGATGTAGCAGAGTCGAGTAAAACTCTTAAAGATAAATACTATATTGACCTTTCATCTTATAAGAATCCCGCAAACACTTCAGGTGATTCACAGTATGGTATTAGTTACAGCACAGTAAAAGATAATGGCTATCTAAATGTGCATTTTTTACCAGCATCACACCGTATTTCAGATAGCAATAGAGAATATTTTTCCGAAAGTGAATTGGAACTTGGTGGCATGGAAATATCATTTAATAAACAGACAAACACTATTAATCTGAGTCGGATGACGCTGTACAATTCGTTGTCATTAGTTCCTTGGTCAAAATATACAGGTGGATTATCTGGAGGTTTGAGAGTAGGTCTCTTTCCGACCTATGATAAATCTCTGAATCGATATTTATCAGTAAATATGGAAGGGAAAGCAGGAATCTCATGGAGTGTAGGAAAAGATATTTTTCTTTTTACCTTGGCCGGTATAGCTTACAACTACACTGCAAACAGCTGGCACGGTTTCTCTTTTATCCCTGAAGTGGGTATGGTTGTTAATGAAGTGTTGAATATGAAAACAGTCCTTAGAGTATCAAGTACTTACAACAATCATCTGCCTGCTGGATTACTCAGAACATCTTTGGAACATTCACTCAATTATGATAATGAAAATTCAATAATCGCTAAATACTGCGAAGAATCATATAAAATATATACTCAAACAATGGTCGAATTTGAATACCGTAAAAGGTTCTAATAATGGGTGGATTACAGTTTTTTTATTTTGGTATGGGGTGTGTTGATAAAGCATCTTTAGAATGACGTCTTGATTTTTCATCAATCACATTCTTAAGTGCTATCAGTAGACCAAGGCCAATAAATGCGCCAGGAGGCAGAACAGCCAGCAGGAAGCCTCCAAAATTATCAATAATTACTATGGTCATCCACTTTGCTGCTTCACCGAACATCAGATCAGCTTTCGCAAATAGTGTCCCTAAGCCAATAACTTCGCGCATTGCGCCTAATAGCACAAGTACGATAGTAAACCCGATTCCCATCATCAGTGCATCAACAACAGAGGCGCGAACACTATTGCGAGAAGCAAATGCCTCGGCACGACCAAGGATCGCACAGTTGGTCACAATCAACGGAATGAAGATACCAAGAACTTTATACAACTCATAAAACCATGCGCTCATTGCCAGCTCAATAGCTGTGACAAAAGAGGCGATCACAAGCACAAATGCAGGGATCCGTATCTCAGGACGTACAAGGTTGCGAATAAGCGACACGGTAATGTTAGAGCCGATTAATACTAGCAATGTGGCAATCCCTAAACCTAGTCCGTTAATCGCTGTCGAGGTTACCGCCAGAAGTGGACATAATCCAAGCACTTGTACTAAAGCGACATTGTTGTGCCAGAGGCCATCCATCGATATCTTTTTGTAATTGGTATCAGCCATTGTTCTGCTCCGGATTTGAGGATGCCTTAAAAAGCATTTCACGATGGTCACGGAAATAGGTTAGCGTGTTACGCACAGCCTTAACTACAGCACGGGGAGTGATCGTAGCGCCTGTAAAGGAATCAAATATGCCGCCATCCTTTTTAACCGCCCAATCTTCTAACTTGGGCGAGGTGAGTGATTTATCATTAAAGCCAAAGATCCAGTCAGAGCGATCAGCTTCAATGGCATCACCCAAGCCTGGTGTCTCTTTATGATTGATTACCCTGACGCCGCTTATGGTGCCGTTATGTTTAATTCCAACTAACAACTTGATATTTCCACTATAACCATCAGGAGCTATTGAGGAGATGATAACTGCAACAGGTTGTTTGTCTAAACGTGCACGGTAGACAGCTACAGGATTAGGAGAACCAAGAAGAGGATCGATGATATAGATAACATCCTCTTCTATCGCATTGTTATGGATGGTTGGTGGCACGAGCGTGTGTAGATTTGATAGCAGTGCCTGACGCTCATTCTCGGTAATTAGCGGCTTTGTCGTAACGTAGGTAAGAGTCACCAAGCCAACACCAATGATGGCAAATAGACCAAGCAGGCCGGAACCAATGAGCATATTCCTAAGCAGCATTAGCGATCACCCCGCTGGCCTAATATGGTTGGCCTTGTGTAGTAATCGATTGTAGGGGCAGCCATATTCATCAATAGCACCGCAAAGGCGTTGGCATCAGGATAGCCGCCCCAGGTACGGATAATGAAGATAATCAAACCAACACCAAAACCAAAAAGTAAGCGGCCTTTAACACTGGTTGCACAGGTTACAGGATCGGTCGCAATAAAGAAGGCACCAAGCATTGCGCCTCCACTGAAAAGGTGGAATAGCGGATCGACATATCGCTCAGGATTTATCAAATGAAACAGCGATGATAACAGTGTGAGGGTTAACAGCATCGCAACAGGAACATGCCAGCGAATAACGCCTTTAAAGATCATCCATAATCCACCTAACAGAATAAAGAGGTTCGTTATCTCCCAGCCGTGACCAGAGAGATAACCAAAAACAGCGCCGCTCTGCCGCATCTCACTAATTGAGTGACCCAGACCCAGACCTGTTTTGATGTGATCCAGCGGGGTGGCTGAGGTTAAAGTGTCAGGAATTACCCCTGATGGCAGAGTCCCTGTAAGGGTGTAATTCACGATTTGTAGAAGGTTCAGACTTTCGTTGGTGATACTTAGCGGGGTCAGCCATTGCGTCATTTCCGCAGGGAATGAGATTAACACCACAACATAACCAACCATTGCCGGATTAAACGGATTAAAACCTAAACCACCATAAAGATGTTTTGCGATCACAATCGCAGTGACTCCACCAACCATAACTAACCATACCGGGGAGGCTGGCGGGAGTGAGAAGGCAAGCAATATTCCAGTGACGAGTGCACTGCCATCGTTGAGTGTCGTAAGGATAGGGCGCTTTCTTAGATAGAGTACACACGCTTCAGAGAGTAGCACCGTAATGATCATATATAGCTGATTTGTTAACACGCCCCAGCCAAACATCCAGGTATGTACCGCTATCGCAGGGACTAATGCCAATACCACTTTTCGCATTAGCTGGTCTAACGAGGCAGAACTGTGGCTATGTGGAGAGCTGATTATTGATGAGGTCATACGCTTTACTCTTCACTCCCGTTGTCTGCTTCAGCTTTACGTTTCGCAGCCTCAGCCTTCTTTGCTTTTGAACGCTCGATTGCGGCTTTAATAGCCGCCTGTTTATCTTCATCCATCTTGTGGCTGGTTGTAGCAGCTTTCTTTGCTTTTGCTCGTTCGACTGCTTCCTTAATCTCCTGATGGTGTTCATCAGCAGGGATCGAACCGTCCCCTGATGCGGCCGCTTTTGCGGCCTTTTTCGCCTTTGAACGCTCAACTGCGGCTTTGATCTTTGCCTGCTTGTCGTCGTCAATGGAGCTCTCTTTATTTGTGGAGTCTTCTTTTAATGCCTTTTTGGCTTTTGCACGTTCGAGCGCTTGTCTTATCTTTTCTTGCTTATCATCATCAACTACAGGTTTTGATTCATTTCCTGATACCGCCGCTTTTCTTGCTTTTGCTCTTTCCATCGCGGCTTTTATTGCGGCTTGTTTTGAGTCGTTGGACTTATCAGATTTCTTTGCAGCAAGCGCCTCTTTCTTCGCCTTTGCTTTGGCTGCTTTCTCAGCTTTTTCGCGCTCTTTACGCATCTGTTTGAAATCATGACGTCTGCGAGCCTGATCAGAGGCTCGTTTCTCTCGCTCCTGAGTCCAGATTTCGGTTTTGGCAAAACGATAGTAGTGTACTAGCGGGATCTGAGAAGGGCAGACGTAGCTACAACATCCACACTCAATACAGTCAAAAAGATTGAAGTCCTGAATCGTATCAAAATCTCTCGCTCTGGCATGCCAGTACAACTGCTGTGGTAGTAGTTTGATCGGGCAGACATTGGCGCACTCACCACAGCGGATACATGGGGTATGGATAGTCTGTTTCATCCGATCCTGTAACAGGATTGCGCTTGTGGTTTTAACCACAGGAGCTGAGCAGTCTTCAACCGGAACCCCCATCATTGGACCTCCGACAATGACTTGAGCTTGATCGACCGTTGCCCCACCAACCAGATCGATGAGTTCAGAAATTTGGGTGCCGATTAGTACCTCAAAGTTTTGAGGTGCCTTTGCGCGATCGCCACTGACGGTGATGATACGGCTGATGAGAGGTTTGCCGTGGATAATGGCCTGATAGATCGCTGCTGCTGTTGCAACATTTTGACAAATGACATTGACATCAAGCGGGATACCTTTTGAAGGAACCTCCCGACCAGTGAGTACTTGAATGAGCTGTTTCTCACCACCAGTTGGGTAGATCGTTGGAATAGAGACAACCTCTACCTTTTCAGTGAATTGGCTCGCTGCGGCAACCATCGATTGATAGGCTTCAGGCTTATTATCCTCAATGCCGACAACACAGTGACTAGCATGAACGGCATGTTTCATGATCAAGGCACCACGGATGATCTCCTCAGCGCGTTCACGCATTAGTCGGTCATCGCAGGTGATAAATGGCTCACACTCCGCCCCGTTGATGATTAACGTGTCGATCTCGCCTTTAGCGCCCGGGTTAAGCTTAAAATAGGCAGGAAAACCTGCTCCACCAAGCCCGACAATACCAGCATCATGAATAATATCCCTTAGTTGACGTGGCTCGAGATCGAGATAGTTTTCAACAGGATTTAGCTCACACCAATGATCTTCGCCATCAGGGGTGATCATAATGGCGGGGCCGTTTTTACCTGAAGGGTGAACAATTGGAAACTCATCAATCGCGGTAATAGTGCCAGAGGTTGGCGCATGTAACGGTACACTGATAATGCCGCCAGCATGTGCGATGACATCACCTTTATGTACTTTGTCGCCAACAGCTACACAAGCAACCGATGGTTGCCCGATATTTTGTTGAAGTGGTATCACCAGTTTTGAGGCGATAGGCGCTTTTTTGATCGCACTCTGGTTCGAGAGTGATTTCTTATCATCAAGATGAATTCCCCCATGAAACGTATAGAGCTTGCGTGTCATGAGGGTTGCTCCGTAATGATCGGGTAGGGCCACTTCCACTGCTCCAGACCTTTTTTCACCGGAATCATTGAAATGCAGTCTACAGGACACGGCTCAATACAGAGTTCGCATCCGGTACACTCTTTTTGAATAATGGTGTGCATGTGTTTTGCCGCACCCAGAATGGCATCTACCGGGCAAGCTTGAATACAGAGGGTACAACCGATGCAGGTGTTTTCATCAATCAATGCAACATGAGGCTCTTTAACCTCACCTGCTTCAGGGTCTAGTGGCTTTGGTTCAACACCTAAAAGATCGGCCATTGCCAGAATCGTCGCCTCACCACCGGGAGGGCAGCGATTGATATCAGCTTCGCCATTGGATATCGCCTCTGCATAAGGGCGACAACCCGCGAATCCACATTGGCCACACTGGGTTTGCGGGAGAACGGCATCGATCTTCTCAACGATTGGATCGCTCTCAACCTTAAAGCGTACTGCGGCATAACCTAAAAGCAGTCCAAACGCTAATGCGAGCAGGGTTAATGAGATAATTGCAATCATGATTACCCTTTTACAAGCCCTGAAAAGCCCATAAATGCCATCGACATCAGCCCGGCGGTAATCAGAGCGATTGCCACTCCTTTAAATGGTGCAGGGACATCACCAACATGAATTCGCTCACGCATCGCAGCAAATAGAACCATCACCAGAGAGAATCCAACTGCGGCACCAAAACCGTAAACAGCCGACTGCATAAAACCAAATTGGTTTTGAGTGTTTAATAATGCAACCCCGAGCACTGCGCAGTTGGTGGTGATTAGCGGCAGAAAGATCCCCAACACCTGATAGAGCATCGGACTGGTTTTGTGTACCACCATCTCGGTAAACTGAACCACAACAGCAATCACTAAAATAAACGCAATAGTCCGCAGGTACTCTATGCCAAGGGGTACCAGCATGTATTCGTTCACAAGGTAACTACAGATAGACGAGAGTGTGAGAACAAAGGTGGTGGCAAGCCCCATTCCCAAAGAGGTTTCAAGCTTGCGTGATACTCCCATAAACGGGCAGAGGCCAAGAAATTTAACCAGAACAAAATTGTTTACCAAGACCGTACTGATAAGAATAAGAGCAAATTCGGTCATGGGAGAGAGAGTTCCTCGAGGTTAATTCTCAGTATGATGTTCATTTCACAAATAAAAACGCTAAGGTATTGTACGTGATTGCGATTCTAGCGTCATTAATCGAATGAATTATCAAAAATATTCGACATTAAAATATGTAACAAGGTTACACAGCCATCACAATGACACGACCTTAATCCATCCACTGTAATGACAGATCTAATCGCGGTTTTCTCAGCGCGATAATTCAGCCGGTAGTAGCGAGTGAATTCTTGTGTAGATCGCATCACGTACACGAAGATTCCCGGCAATAACATTGCCGGTCTCCAGGAATGAATCACCATCACCAAAATCAGTGATTGAACCACCAGCCTCTTTGACTAAAAGGGCACCGGCAGCGATATCCCATTGATTCAATCCGATCTCCCAGAAGCCGTCAAGGCGTCCTGCGGCAACATAGGCTAAATCCAGTGCGGCAGAGCCAGGACGTCGGATGCCCGCAGTGTCTGGGAACAGTGCTTTAAAGGTCTCTAAATAGACATCAAGATGCTGCTGCTGTTTAAATGGAAATCCGGTTCCGAGTAATGCGCCCTCAAGCCCTTTACGGTTAGAGACCCTAATACGTCTCCCATTGAGTTGAGCACCACCGCCTTTTTCAGCAGTGAAAAGATCCTGGCTGACCGGATCATAGACCAGACCAATCTCAAGTATGCCATTTCGCATCATCGCAATCGAAACCGCAAATTGTGGAAACCCGTGTAGAAAGTTGGTGGTTCCATCAAGAGGGTCGATAATCCATTGATATTCATTCCCCTCAATCATGCCGCTCTCTTCAGCAAGGATAGAGTGATTTGGATACGCTTTTTTGATGGTATTCACGATCTCTTGCTCAGCATGTCTATCGACATCACTGACAAAGTCGTTTTGTGATTTGGTTGTAACAGCGAGGCTATCAAGGTGATCAAGTGAGCGGACAATGATATTTCCAGCCCGACGAGCAGCAGACACAGCAATGTTAAGCATTGGGTGCATAGTAGTTTGTAGCCTCCGAATTATAAAAAAGCAGTGCTACCTGAGAGATCTGCAAAAGCAAAGTTAATGGTTCTGGTAGCGGTGTTACGCTTGGCTAAGCCAAGGAGCGCGTATTGTAACAACATTTATATAAAAAAATAGCATCAGCTTTTGATAATATGATGTGAAATGAGTGACTCACATAAATGGGAATAACTATTGAAATCGCCACAAATACTTATCGTTCTGGTTGAGACCTCTCATCCAGGTAATATAGGGGCTGTTGCTCGCGCGATGAAAAATATGTCCCTATCCCGTCTTGCGTTGGTTAATCCAGCTCGATTTCCTGATGATGCGGCATCAGCGCGGGCTTCGGGTGCAGATGATATTCTGGAGTCAGCAACCCTTCATTCATCATTAGAAGAGGCGCTATCAGGAGCGCATCTGGTCATTGGTGCCAGCGCCCGGCTCAGAACACTTCAATGGCCTCAAATCTCACCCAGAGCGTGTGCTGAACTGGTACAACAGCGTTCAACCACGCAGACCATTGCCCTCGTTTTTGGTCGTGAGAACTCAGGATTAACCAATGAAGAGCTTGAACACTGCAACTATCTTATGACGATTCCGACCAACACCGAATTCAGCTCGCTCAATCTTGCGGCAGCGGTACAGATTGTTGCCTACGAGCTTTTTGTCGCACGGCAACTTGATACGCAAGACTCTATGACTGAGCACGATGATTTGGCGCCGGTTGAGGATGTTGAGCGTTTTTATGCTCATCTTGAGCAAACCCTGATTGATCTTGAATTTCTAAACCCTGACAATCCCCGTCAGTTGATGCGTCGACTACGCCGACTTTTTAATCGGGTTGAGCTTGAACAGGTGGAAGTGAATATACTGCGTGGCGTGCTTTCAGCCGCCCAGCAATTTAAGAGCCGCCATCATTCCCGATAGATCCACGGAGAAGATATGTTTAAACATTTTAAAGAAGATATTCAATGCATTTTTGAGCGTGATCCCGCTGCAAGAAATATCCTTGAGGTATTGACGACCTATCCAGGTCTTCATGCGTTGCTATTTCATCGTATGTCCCACGGGCTGTGGAAACTGGGTCTTAAATGGCTTGCGCGCTGGATTTCAACCATAGCCCGATGGTTAACTGGCATCGAAATCCACCCGGGTGCGATTATTGGTCGTCGTTTTTTTATTGACCACGGGATGGGCGTTGTTATCGGAGAAACTGCGATTATCGGTGATGATTGCACCATCTATCATGGTGTTACCCTTGGTGGAACCAGTTGGCAGAAGGGGAAACGTCACCCGACATTAGAGAATAATGTAGTCATCGGAGCGGGTGCCAAGGTGTTAGGGCCGATAATTGTTGGTGAAGGTTCCAGGGTTGGATCGAATGCTGTAATTGTTAAATGTGTTCCACCTTCGACCTCTGTTGTTGGGGTGCCTGGGCGTATTGTTCAACGTCCAACCGATGAACAAAACGAAAAACGGCAGGAGATTGCTGAGAAAATCGGTTTTGATGCCTATGGAACTACGTCAGATATGCCAGATCCGGTTGCCCATGCGATTAACTGTATGTTGGATCATATCCATGCCATGGATAACAAAATGGTTGAAATGTGCAGCGCAATTAAGGCGATGGGAGCCGAGATTGATGATGCTAATATCCCCGATATGAAATCATGTGAAATCCACTCTGGAGAGGATGAAGATCTCGAAGGAGAGCGCCTGCGTGAGGTGTAAAATATAGTTGACTAATTTGGTGCGCTATGTAGAATACCCTTACATTATATTAGGTAATTCTGGAGATAGCAATGAGACTCACAACTAAAGGTCGTTATGCGGTAACAGCAATGCTCGATTTGGCGATTCACTGTAACGATGGACCAATCACTTTAGCTGATATTTCAAAACGTCAGGGGATCTCACTCTCCTATTTGGAACAGCTCTTTTCTCGCCTACGCAAAAACGGTCTAGTGGACAGTTCTCGCGGTCCAGGTGGTGGTTATCGCTTAAGTCGTGAGGCTTCTGAAATCTGTATTGCGGATGTTATTACAGCAGTGGACGAGAAGGTCGATGCTCGTCGTTGTGAAGGGAACGGTAACTGCCAGGATAACTCACCTTGCCTAACACATGATCTGTGGTGTGATCTTAGCGATCAGATCTATGAATTCCTCAGCGGTATTGATCTTGATGCGCTTCTTAACCGTGAAGGGGTTAAGCGTGTCATTGCACGTCAGGAGATGAGCGGGCAATACAACTGCAGCAAGGAACAGGAATCTTCCGCTGTTTCGTAAGTGACGCTCCTCTATCTGGATCATAATGCGACTACGCCTGTTGCAGAGCAGGTCGTAGAAGCAATGCTTCCCTATCTCCATTCTCAATTCGGTAACCCATCAAGCCTCTACTCTATTGGGCGAGAGGCGAAACATGCACTGTCGCAGGCGCGTGAATATGTTGCCGAGTTTGTTGGAGCGCATCCTGATCAGGTGATCTTTACCAGTGGTGGGACAGAGGCAAATAATCTTGCGATAAAGGGTTATAACGTCAATGCGATCGCGCTATCAGCGATAGAGCATCCATCCGTTACCTCTCCGGTCGAGCAATTACAGCGTCAAGGCGTTGATGTTTTTAAGCTTCCTGTTAATGAGCAGGGTGTAGTCTTGGTGGATGAATTGCCTGCGATCCTCAAGAACGGGGTTAAACTCGTCTCGGTGATGTGGGCCAACAACGAGAGTGGCGTAATCCAGCAAATCTCGACTATCCATGATATATGTCAACAATATGGGGCGGCTCTACATAGCGATGCAGTACAAATGGCAGGTAAAATGGCGCTCCATTTTAGTGCGTCAGGTTTGGAGATGATGAGCCTATCGGCGCATAAACTGTATGGTCCCAAAGGCATTGGGGCGCTGATCGTAAAAAAAGGGGTTGAGCTTAATCCGACTCTAAGCGGAGGCGGTCAAGAGAGGGGAGTGCGTAGCGGCACGGAGAATATTCCTGCAATTGTTGGTTTTGGTGAAGCGGCAAGGCTTGCACACGATCAATTGAAAAATGATCAGAACCATTTTTCTCATCTTCGAGATCAATTTGAGAAAACCCTGAAAAAAGAGGTTCCTGAGGTGATCTTCTTCAGTTATGGGGTTGAAAGAGTGCCAAATACCTCAATGTTCTCAATACCAGGGTTAGAAGGTCAGACATTAGTCATGGCGCTCGATAAACAGGGGATCGCTGTTTCAAGTGGATCTGCTTGTGGTAGCCACCATAAAGAGCCATCAAAGGTTCTTGCGGCAATGGGAATTGACACCGATCTGGCAACTGGTGCGGTAAGAGTTAGTTTTGGACGAACCAATCGCATAAATGATGTTGAAACCGTAGTAAATGCAATTAAGAAGCAGGTCAAGCAGTTCCAAAAGATGGATGTGCTTGCCTGGTAATCAGTTTAAGTACCTAGGTACTGGAGTAATCGATGAGTAAACCGATATATCTCGACTATTCAGCAACAACACCGGTTGATCCGCGTGTTGCCGAAAAGATGTGCAGCTATCTGACCTATAGCGATGAGTTGTTTGGTAATGCCGCATCGCGTTCACACCAATATGGTTGGGATGCAGAAAAAGCGATAGATGAGGCTCGAAATCATGTGGCTGATTTAATCGGCGCTGATCCACGTGAGATTGTCTGGACATCGGGCGCAACAGAGTCGGATAACCTCGCTATTAAAGGTGTTGCCCAGTTCTATCACAAAAAAGGTAAGCACATTATTACCTCAAAAACAGAGCATAAGGCGGTTCTGGACACCTGTCGCCACCTTGAGAAATACGGATACGAGGTGACCTACCTTGATCCGGAAGAGAATGGCCTAATCGACTTGGCTAAACTGGAAGCAGCGATGCGTGATGACACCATTCTGGTCTCAATCATGCATGTGAATAATGAGATTGGAGTGATTCAGGACATTCAAGCGATTGGTGAGCTTTGTCGCAGTAAAAAGATTTTATTCCATGTTGATGCTGCACAGAGCGCTGGTAAGGTAAAGATTAATGTCGATGAGATGAAGGTTGATCTCTTGTCGCTCTCTGCGCATAAGATCTATGGTCCTAAAGGCATTGGTGCCCTCTATGTCCGTCGCAAGCCTCGAGTCCGTCTTGAGGCTCAGATGCACGGTGGTGGTCATGAACGTGGAATGCGTTCTGGAACACTGGCAACACATCAAATCGTTGGAATGGGCGAGGCCTTCAGGATCGCCGCAGAGGAGATGGAGGAGGAGAATGTCCGCATTCTTGCACTCCGCAATCGCCTTCTGGATGGGGTTAAGGATATTGAAGAGGTCTATATCAATGGGGATCTTGAACACCGCGTTCCTCACAATATCAATGTCAGCTTCAACTTTGTTGAAGGAGAGTCGTTAATGATGGCTCTGTCGGATCTTGCGGTCTCATCTGGTTCGGCCTGCACCTCGGCAAGTCTTGAACCATCGTATGTATTACGTGCTATCGGACGAAGTGATGAATTGGCGCATAGCTCGATTAGATTTAGTATAGGTCGATTCACTCGTGAAGAGGATATCGACCATGCAGTTGAATTAATCCATCAGAAGATTGCAAAACTACGCGATCTTTCACCCTTATGGGAAATGTACAAAGAGGGGATTGATATCTCTTCCGTGCAGTGGGCGGCACATTAGGCTAAAATCCCGCCCCCGTGGGGTAGATTGAGCAGGATGCTCCACAGAATGAGGTAACTAAAATGGCATACAGTGACAAGGTAATCGATCATTACGAAAATCCACGTAATGTTGGCAGTTTTGATAAAGAAGACACCACAGTTGGTACCGGTATGGTTGGTGCACCCGCTTGTGGTGATGTGATGCGTCTTCAAATAAAGGTTAATGATGAAGGGGTCATTGAAGATGCCTGTTTCAAGACCTATGGTTGTGGCTCTGCGATCGCATCAAGCTCATTGGTGACCGAGTGGGTCAAGGGTAAAACTCTTGATGAAGCACAGATGATCAAAAATAGTGAGATCGCTGATGAATTGGCGCTTCCTCCCGTTAAGATTCACTGCTCTGTGCTTGCCGAGGATGCCATTAAAGCCGCGATTACGGATCTGAAATCGAAGAAAGAGGCAGGAAAATAACAATGGCAATTACATTGACAGAGACCGCCGCTTCACGTGTAAAGGCGTTTCTTGAAAATCGTGGGAAGGGATTAGGGCTACGGCTTGGTGTCAAAACCTCCGGTTGTTCTGGCATGGCCTATGTAATTGAATTTGCAGATGAACTTGGTGAGGAAGACCAGGTCTTCGAGAGCCACGGGGTGAAGGTGATCATTGACCCGAAGAGTATAGTCTATCTGGATGGTACTGAGGTCGACTTTACTAAAGAGGGGTTGAATGAGGGTTTTAAGTTCAACAACCCCAATGTCAAAGATGCCTGTGGTTGTGGTGAGAGCTTCACTGTTTAAGAGCAGGAATAACCTTTGATGCAAATGGGAAAAAACCACTTTGAGACATTCCAGCTTCCGGTTCAGTTTGATGTGAATCAGGAGGAGATCTCGCTTCGTTATCGTGAGCTTCAGAGTGAGGTTCATCCTGATAAGTTTTCAAATAGTCCGGATCAACAACGACTTGAGTCGATTCAACAGGCTTCTCAGATCAATGAGGCCTTTACGATCCTTAAATCTCCGCTCGAACGAGCAAAATATCTATTGAAACTCCAAGGAATAGATGTTGAGGATCATTCGGTACAACTCGATACAGAATTTCTCTCAAAGATGCTGGATCTTCGTGAAACAATCGAGAATATTTCGACCCAGGAAGACCCCTATGGTGAACTGACCACGATTCAGGATCAGCTCGAAAGCCAAAACCGAGATCTGATTGAGGCATTACGCGCCTGTTTTGAACAGGATAATGACGATGCAATGAATCACGCCAGAACCCTGGTATTAAAATTACAATTTTTACAGAAACTTCTAAGTGAAACCGAAAGCCTGGAAGATAATCTGATCCACGAATTATAAAGCCCCGAAGGACTTTTAATTAATCATGGCACTGCTTCAAATAAGTGAGCCGGGACAAACGGCTGCACCACATCAACATCGATTAGCTGTTGGTATCGATCTTGGAACAACCAATTCACTGGTTGCCTCTGTACGTAATGGTGTTGCTGAGACGCTGCCTGATCAGGATGGCGAGCACCTGTTACCATCCGTGGTGCGCTATATTGAAGATGGCACTAAGTTGGTCGGTCTTCAGGCGCAGGTTTCAGCGACGATTGATCCCCTCAATACCATTGTTTCATCAAAACGATATCTCGGTCGCGGGATTGATGATGTCAAACTGTTGGGAAATCGCCTTCCGTATGAGTTTGTTGATACCGAGCAGGGAATGCCAAAGTTTCATACTGTGGCGGGTGATTATAGTCCGGTTGAGGTCTCCGCAGAGGTATTAAAGGCACTACGTGATCGCGCCGAAGAGACGCTCGGCGGTGAACTCACTGGTGCAGTGATTACAGTCCCTGCCTACTTCGATGATGCGCAGCGTCAGGCGACCAAGGATGCCGCAAAGATTGCTGGTCTCAATGTTCTTAGGCTTTTGAGTGAGCCAACCGCCGCAGCGGTAGCCTATGGTCTAGATGAAAAATCGGATGGAGTGATCGCTGTTTATGACCTTGGTGGAGGAACCTTTGATATCTCAATTCTGCGATTAAATCGTGGTGTGTTTGAGGTGTTATCTACCGCAGGTGATTCTGCCCTCGGTGGTGACGATTTTGATCGCACCATCGCAATGTGGATCATGAAAGAGGCGGGCATTAAGGATGATGCCGATCATATGCAACTACGTCGGATCACCTGCCGTGCCCGCCAGGCCAAAGAGGAGTTGAGCGATGTTGAAGAAGTGCCTATCTCAATCGAGCTTGGTGAAGGCAAGCAGTGGTTAGGGAAACTGGATCGAGAGCAGTTTAATAAGCTGGTCGATCCGCTGATTCGTAAGAGTCTGATTCCGTGCAAGCGTGCGCTTCGTGACGCAGGTGTCGAACTTGATGGGATTGATGAAGTGGTTATGGTCGGTGGCTCGACCCGTATGCCTCGTGTTCGAGAGCTTGTTGGTGAGTTCTATAAGCAGGAACCCAAGGTTGATATCGATCCGGATCGTGTTGTTGCGATTGGTGCTGCACGTCAGGCAGATGTTCTGGTCGGCAACAAGCCAGATGATGAGATGTTACTCCTTGATGTGATTCCACTCTCTCTGGGTTTGGAGATGATGGGGGGATTAACCGAAAAGATTATTCCAAGAAACACCACAATCCCGGTTGCCAGAGCACAAGAATTTACCACCTATAAAGATGGTCAAACCGCAATGATGGTTCATGTGCTCCAGGGTGAGCGCGAGTTGGTGAGTGATAATCGCTCACTAGCACGATTTGAACTCCATGGGATTCCTCCGATGGCTGCCGGCGCTGCAAGAATACGGGTGACATTTCAGGTCGATGCCGATGGTCTTTTATCTGTAACTGCGCGTGAACAGACCAGCGGTATTGAAAGTAGTGTTCAGGTAAAACCCTCTTATGGATTGAGTGACGATGAAATTGTCACCATGATTCAGGATTCAATGGATCACGCAAGAGAGGATATGGATGCGCGGAACCTGCGTGAGCAATTGGTGGAGGCTGATCGTGTGATCGAGGCCTTAATGGTCGCACTCCAGGCCGATGGTGATACGCTTCTTTCCACCGATGAGCGCCAGAAGATTAATCAGGCGATTGCAAATGTCGAGGCCGCAAAAAGTCAGAGCGATTGGCATTTGGTTAAAGATACACTTAGTACATTAAATCGGGAATCGACCGAGTTTGCTGCCCGGCGTATGAATGCAAGTATCCAGCAGGCGCTTTCTGGTAAACAGGTTGATACATTTGAGTAGTTCTATCTAAACTGAGATAAGGCATATCCGGAGATTCTAATGCCACAAATTATCATATTGCCCCATGAGGAGTTGTGTCCTGAAGGTATCGCATTTGAGGCCGAGCCTGGCGAAACGATCTGTGATGCAGCGCTCGCGAACGGTATTGAGATTGAACACGCCTGTGAAAAATCGTGTGCCTGTACAACCTGTCATGTTGTAGTACGTGAAGGGTTTGATTCTCTAAATGAAGCCGATGATCTGGAAGAGGATATGCTCGATAAGGCCTGGGGTCTTGAGCCTGAATCACGGCTCTCATGCCAAGCGGTGATCGGGGATGAGGACTTGGTGGTCGAACTACCTAAATACACCATCAATATGGTTTCTGAGCAGCACTAAGGAGTAAACAATGGGATTACACTGGAGTGATGTCAATGATATAGCGATTGAGCTCGAAGAGTCGCATCCAGATATCGACCCACAATATGTAAGGTTCACCGATCTACATCAATGGATCTGTGACTTGGAGGATTTTGACGATGATCCAGAACGATCCAATGAGAAGATTCTGGAGGCAATCCAGATGCTATGGATCGAGGAACACGAGTAAATCCAACCCATCAATGAAGTCAATCAAATCCCTCAACCGGGATTTTTTTATGTTTGGCGGTAGAAATAAGCGAGATCTCCTCAATAGCGGAGTATTAATCTCCGGTTTTAGCAAAAAAAAGCAAAACACTTCAAAAAACAGTGCCTTGAGCTAGTATGGGCGAATCGCTCAACGTATAATGCACGGTCAAATTAAATTTACCTTTTTTTCCAACAAGTTATCTAAATTTCCGGAGCAATAATGTCAACACAACGTACCATTTCAATCATCAAGCCAGATGCAGTTGCCAAAAACGTAATTGGAGAGATCTATAACCGATTCGAGAAGGCTGGCTTACAGATCGTCGCAGCACGTATGATGCACCTTTCTCGTGAACAGGCAGGTGAGTTCTATGCGGTTCACAAAGAGCGTCCGTTCTATGGTGATCTTATTGACTTTATGACCTCCGGTCCGGTTATGGTTCAGGTTCTTGAAGGTGAAGATGCTATCGCCAAGAACCGCGAAGTGATGGGGGCGACCAATCCAAAAGAGGCTGCACCAGGAACCATTCGTGCCGATTTTGCAGAATCAATAGACGAGAATGCTGTTCACGGCTCAGACGGGCCTGAAACTGCCGCTACCGAGGTCGCCTTCTTCTTTGGTGATGACGGCATTTGTCCACGTACTCGATAAATCGTGGTCCTAAATAGACATTAACGTGGCAACTACGACGGTGGAAAAAATCAATCTCCTTAATCTTGATCGAAAAGCGCTTGAGCTGTTCTTTGAGCAGATAGGGGAGAAGCCTTTTCGCGCCACCCAGATTATGAAGTGGATCTATCAGTTGGGTGTAGATGATTTCGACGAGATGACCAATCTCAGTAAAGCGCTACGCACTAAACTCGGCGAGATCGCCACCGTCCAATTGCCTAGTGTCGTGATTGAACAACCCTCAACAGATGGCACCCGTAAATGGGTATTACAACTGGATGAGCATAACAGTGTTGAAACAGTGTTTATTCCGACACCAGAGAATGGCAAAGGGACACTTTGTGTCTCATCTCAGGTCGGATGCACATTAGCATGCAGTTTCTGCTCCACAGCAAGGCAGGGATTTAATCGTAACCTCACTACCGCAGAGATTATTGGTCAAGTCGTTGTTGCAGCCAGAACACTTGGTCTGCCGATGACCGGTGATCATAAAAAGATTACAAATGTTGTCATGATGGGTATGGGGGAGCCGCTATTGAATATGGATGCTTTAATCCCTGCTCTCAATATGATGATGGATGATTTTGCTTTTGCGATCTCAAAACGCCGTTTAACGGTAAGTACCGCAGGCGTTGTTCCCGCGATAGATGAGCTGCGCCAAAAAGTGGATGTATGTTTGGCGGTGTCACTACATGCAACTAATGACAAACTGCGCGATGAGCTGGTTCCACTTAATAAAAAATATCCTATCAAGATGTTGCTTGATGCCTGTCGTCGCTATGCTCAAGGACGTTCGCACAACCGTATTACGATTGAATATACAATGATTAAGGATGTAAACGACTCCATTGAAGAAGCTAAAACACTGTTAAGACTGCTAAGGAATGTTCCATCAAAGATTAATATCATCCCTTTCAATCCTTTTCCCGGGAGTGATTATCAACCCCCATCACTTCAGCGGATTAACGCTTTTCGGGATGTTTTGATGCAAGGCGGGATTATTACGGTTACCAGAAAAACCCGCGGTGACGATATTGATGCTGCCTGTGGACAATTGGTTGGTAAGGTGAATGATAGAACTCGTCGCACCAAACAGATAGAACAACAAATAGAGAGGGTCGCCTTGTGATCTCGCGTTATCTGATTGCTTTAATTGTTATGCTTTTTGTTAGTGGATGTAGTAGCACTACATCTAATCAGCGTCCATCAAATCCTATAAAAGCCGCTGAGATCAATGCTGAGTTGGGTCTGCGTTATATGGTCGCAGGAAACTATGAGTTGGCGATGCAAAAATTAACCAAGTCATTAAGTTTTGACGAGGATTCCGTTGATGCACATCACTATCTGGCAGAGTTATATCGCCGATTAAATCAAATTGATAAAGCTGACAAACATTACCAACTTGCTATCGATAATAGTGATAATGATTCTTCACTTTATAACAACTACGGTGTCTTTTTATGTAGCCAAGGGCGGATAGATGACGCCGAAGAGTTGTTTTCAAAAGTGCTTGATAATCCACTCTATAGTGAAAGAGCACAGGTTTATGAAAACCTCGGATTGTGTATGGAACAACAAAAAGATTATGAGAAGGCAGAATCTTATTTCAGAGAAGCCTTAAAACATAATGAGAAGCTACCAGGGACATTGTTGGCGATGGCAAGAATTAGTTTCGAAAACAGCAAATGGCTCTCTTCAAGAGCCTATCTACAACGGCTGAAACTAATTACAGAACACAATGCTGAGAGTTTATGGCTTGCATGTCGTGTTGAGAATATTTTAGGGGACAAATCAGCAGCAAAGAAATTTGGTGATGAGTTAGTTAGTAAATATCCGCAATCTAACGAGGCGAGCGAATATCAGAAGCTCGATATATAGATGTCAGACGAGATTGAAATAGAAGAAAATATGAGTGAAGAATCACCGGTTTTAAAAGAGATCGGTGAGAAGCTCCGGGCAGGGCGTGAAAAGCTTGGGTTGAGTATTAACGAACTATCAGTAGAAACTCGGCTAAATACACAAATACTTACTGCGCTTGAGGAGTATTATCCATCACAATTACCACCGATGACATTTGTGCTGGGCTACATTAAATCCTATGCGCGTCGGGTTGGTATTCCTGAATCGCATCTCCATCTTGAGCGTTTAGAGCCAGAATCACATATTCCTGAGGTGAAAGCGAGCCTTGCAGGCCCCCCTGAAAGTAGTAGTAGTGATCTACCTGTTCGGATAGTGACCTATCTCATCATTATTTCTGTGTTGGTTTTGCTTGCTTTGTGGTGGGTTTCTCAAAAAGCTGATGATGGTTCAAACACTACTTCCAATGAGGTTTTACAACAGGATCGCCAACAGTTACCTCCCTTCGGCAATATCGATAAACAGCAGCTATCACTACCAGAGAATCAAAACACCGATACGATCACAAGCCCAAAATCACCGACGATTGTTATCTCTCCTCCGCCACCCGTTTTAACCTCACAGGTTGAGCAGATTGAGGGCGAGGATCTTGATTCGGAAACCGGATCAGAGACAGAGCCATTGCTTTCATCTCTAACGGATGATACCCCTCAATCGGTGTTGACACTGACCTATAGTGCCGATAGTTGGACTGAAGTGTTTGATGCTCAAAAACGTCGGTTGGTGTTTGGATTAATCAAAGAGGGGCGCGAGTTATCGCTTAAGGGTGAAGCGCCGTTTTCAGTCTTCTTGGGCTACGCTTCGGGTGTCAATGTATCGATCAATAGTGAACCCTACTACAACCGACAACTTGGTCGGGCAGATGTTGCCCGCTTTAAGGTCGGTAATGAAAATAGTAATCGGATCCTGAACAACAACTAATGTTTAACACCTCCCCGATCAAGCGACGAAAGTCGCGTCAGATTATGGTTGGTCATGTTGCCGTTGGTGGTGATGCACCAATATCGGTACAGAGCATGACCAATACCGAGACCTGTAATGTTGAAGCCACACTAAATCAGGTACGTGCGTTGCAGCGAGCTGGTGCAGATATTGTGCGGATCTCGGTGCCGAGTCTTGATGCGGCTGAGGCCTTTGCGAAGATACGATCACAGGTCGATATTCCGTTGGTAAGTGATATCCATTTTGATCACAAAATCGCACTACGAGTCTTGGAACTTGGCGTTGATTGTCTGCGGATAAATCCGGGAAACATTGGTAAAGAGGAGAGAATTCGCGCGGTGATTGACTCGGCGCGTGATAAAGGCGTACCCATCCGTATTGGTGTTAACGCCGGCTCGCTTGAAAAAGATTTGCAGCAAAAATATGGCGAGCCGACGGCTGATGCAATGGTGGAATCAGCGCTACGTCATATCGATATACTGGATCGGATGAATTTTGAGAATTTTAAAATCAGCCTAAAAGCATCCGATGTATTTATGACCATCGAAGCTTATCGTAAACTTGCACACCAGATTGAACAGCCGCTTCATCTTGGGATTACTGAAGCCGGAGGGCTACGTTCAGGCACGGTAAAGTCTGCGGTCGGTTTAGGAATGCTTCTGGCCGAGGGGATCGGGGATACTATCCGTGTCTCGTTGGCGGCTGATCCGGTCGAAGAGATTAAGGTGGGCTTTGATATTCTTAAGAGTCTGCATCTTCGTAGCAAAGGGATCAATCTCATCGCCTGTCCATCGTGTTCACGACAGAACTTTGATGTGATCTCAACGGTCAATGCGTTGGAGGATCGTCTTGAAGATGTGATTGAGCCGATTGACGTTGCAGTCATTGGTTGTGTCGTCAACGGACCTGGCGAAGCGAAAGAGGTCGAAGTCGGATTGACTGGTGGCCAACCGAATCTGCTGTATGTCGGTGGAAAAACGGAACGCAAATTGAATAATGAAGAGTTGGTTGATGAGTTAGAGCGCGAGATACGTCTGCGCCTAAAACAACGATCACAAAAAGAAGAAAACGGAGCATAAGTTTTGTCAAAAACAATTCAGGCTATTCGAGGTATGAACGATATCCTGCCACAGGATATGCCTTATTGGCATAAGGTCGAGGATAGTGTGCGTTCGCTGGTATCGTCATACGGTTATGGCGAGATTCGAATGCCAATCGTTGAAAAGACTGATCTATTTAAACGCTCGATTGGCGAAGTGACGGATATCGTTGAAAAAGAGATGTATACCTTTGACGATCGTAATGGCGACAGCCTGACATTACGCCCAGAGGGAACTGCTGGTTGTGTTCGTGCCGCGATTGAGAATGGCATGTTGCACAATCAAACTCAACGGCTGTGGTATCGGGGGCCAATGT
This sequence comes from Thiohalomonadaceae bacterium, assembly GCA_050301795.1. GTDB lineage: Bacteria > Pseudomonadota > Gammaproteobacteria > Thiohalomonadales > Thiohalomonadaceae > JBNKZU01. The sequence continues at coordinate 61,328 of JBNKZU010000013.1, forward strand.
TTAGGCATGAGCGTCCACAAAAAGGACGCTATCGACAGTTTTACCAAATTGGGGTTGAGGCTTTTGGCTTAGAAGGTCCCGATGTTGATGCCGAGCAGATTATGATCACCGCAAGACTATGGAAGATGCTAGGGCTTGATGGTGTTGTAACGCTTCAGATTAACTCGCTTGGAACCCCAGATTCACGTGCGATCTATCGTGAAAAACTGGTGGCCTATCTTGAACAACATATCGACAAGCTGGATGAAGATAGCAAGCGTCGTCTCTATACCAATCCGATGCGTATTCTTGATAGCAAGAACCCAGAAATGGCAGCGTTGATTGCTACTGCACCACTATTAAGCGATTATCTTGACGACGAATCCAAAACCCATTTTCAACAGCTCTGTTCAATGCTAGATGAGGTTGGCATCTATTATCAAATTAACCCCTGTTTGGTTCGGGGACTCGATTATTACAGTAAAACTGTCTTTGAGTGGGTTACTGATAAACTCGGTGCACAGGGGACGGTTTGTGCTGGTGGCAGATTTGATGGGTTAGTCACACAGCTTGGTGGTAGAGAGACGCCGGCAGTCGGCTTTGCAATGGGATTAGAACGATTGATTGCGCTAATGAGCGAGATTGGCGTTGAGGTTGATGAGAATAACCCTCATGCCTATTTGGTGCTTGTCGGGGATAATGCGTCTGAACATGGGCTTGCACTAGCCGAAAGAATACGAGACCAGATCCCACAGTTGCGTATGATTACCAATAGTGGTGGTGGCAGCTTTAAAAGTCAGTTTAAAAAGGCCGATAAAAGCGGCGCTGCTGTGGCGCTGATTGTTGGTGATGATGAGATTAATAATAAACGGTTTGGATATAAACCGTTAAGAGATGCTAGTGAGCAGCAAAGCCTGTCACTGGAAGAGACAATTTTAAAATTAAAACTGCTAGTTAAATAGTAGAAGACGAGGAGTATTAAGTGGAAATCTATCAGTCAGAAGAAGAACAGGTAGAGGCGATTAAACGCTGGTGGGATAAAAACGGTAAACAGACCTTACTATTAATTGCGATCGGATTGATGACGGTTGTTGGTGTTCAGCAGTGGATGGCAAATCAAAAAAGCAAGATTGAGTATGCATCATCACTCTATCAGGAGATGGTCACTACCTACGATAACGACTGGTCTAAGGCTCAGGAGATAGGGCGCACGATTGTTGCTGATTTTTCAGATACTCATTATGCGATTCTCACTTCACTGATGCTTGCTAAAGGTGCGGTGGAGCATGATGATCTTCCTGCTGCCGAGGCTCATTTAAAATGGGTGCTTTCTAAACATGCAGACGAGGCACATACTCAACTGGCTACAGTCCGCCTCGCTCGCGTTATGATGGCGCAGGATCGTCTTGATGAGGCGCTTTCAACCTTATCAGGGATTAAAGCCGGATCGTTTAGCGCTCTGGCCAATGAATTAGAGGGTGATATCTATCTTCGTAAAGGCGACCAGAGTAAAGCACGAGATGCCTATAACAAAGCACTCGGGGGATATGAGTCGCTACCAGAGCGTAAAAATATGGTTCAAATGAAGATTGATGATTTAGCCGAGGCCTCTGCACAGTGAAATATCTTGTAACACTGGCTTCAGTGCTCATCTTAAGTGCTTGTGCCTCAACAGGCTCCAAACAAACCGATATCGATAATTCAGCGTTAACTGTAGAGCCTGAATGGGTAGTCGAGTTACCAAGTGTCCAGGGGCAGCTTTTGCGGATGACGCCGGTACTTGTCGATGATTCAGTTCTGGTGAGTTCGGTTGGTGGTGAGATTTATAAAATTTCTTTGGATGATGGCGAGCTAATATCAACCCGAGATCTCAAGCTGGCGCTTAATACCGGTGCGGCAATATACAATAATTCACTACTGTTTGGTGGTGATGCTCAGCTCATTGCGATTGACCGTGAAAATGGCGATCTCCTTTGGCAAAGTGACGTGAGTAGTGAAATTATTACTACACCTGTTATCGAAAATGGGATTGCAGTTGTACGAACTGTTGATGGAAAGTTATACGCCTTTGATGCTGCAAGCGGAAAACAGATATGGAATTACCAGTGGCAGATCCCTTTGCTAACGCTTAGAGGTGAATCAATACCGCTGATTGCTTATGGTGCAGTATTTATCGGCACTCCAACAGGGCAGGTGATTGCGCTCGATCTTAAAACCGGAAAGCTCTATTGGGAGAGTGTGGTTGCATCGGCAAAGGGGCGTAGCGAGTTGGATAGAATGATCGATATTGATGCCCCAATAGTGGAATCAAATGGCATATTGTTTGTTGCAGCACATCGTCAGGGGCTAACGGCGATTACCGCAGAGACTGGCCAACTTATCTGGCGTAGAGATATCGATCTCAATAGCGATATTCTTATCTATCAAGGCCATCTGGTTGTTGCTGACGAATCAGGCACGCTCTGGTCACTTGATGAAAAAACGGGTGCTACCTTTTGGAAACAGACCGATTTTGAGGGTACTGAATTCAATGGGGTTGATCTGATTGGCAAACACCTTGTTCTCAGAGGCAACGATAGCTCTTTGGTATGGATCGATCCTGTTGAAGGCAAGACACTTGCCTCGACAACACTCCAGCGTTGGTTCGACTATTTTCCCGTTAAGGATGAGTTTTACGGTTTTACCGAAAATTTTGAGGAGTCACGTGCAATTCTGGCCTCGACAATTTCGGCAAAAAATCGTGTGGTTGCGCTTGACCAGCGGGGCATTCTTCACGCCTTTTCTGTAACACAACCAGAGACTGTAACAACTCGATGAGACCTGTAATTGCACTTGTTGGTAGACCGAATGTTGGTAAATCAACGCTATTTAATGCTCTGACACGTAGTCGTGACGCGATTGTTGCAGATTTTGAGGGATTAACGCGTGATCGCCAATATGGTGAAGGTGTTGTGGGTGAACACCCCTATCTTGTTATTGATACCGGCGGTTTAAGTGGCGATGAAAACGGTATTGATAAGGAGATGGCATCACAATCGATACTAGCGATTGAAGAGTCAGATGCAGTTCTATTTATGGTTGATGCCAAGAGCGGTGTGACAGCAGCCGATCTGGCAATCTCAAAACATCTTCGACAGACCGGAAGAAATGCCATCGTTGTAATGAATAAAAGCGATGGTGTTGATATCGATCTTGCAAGTGCCGATTTCTATCAGCTTGGTCTTGGTGAACCCTATCCTATCGCCGCAGTACACAACCGTGGCGTCAAGAGTCTTATCGATGATGTTCTGGCGCAGTTTCCTGAGCCGGATTCCGATGAGGAAGAAATCGATGATTCGATTAAGGTTGCAATTGTTGGCCGTCCGAATGTTGGTAAATCGACCCTCGTTAATCGGTTTATGGGTGAAGAGCGGGTTGTGGTATTTGATATGCCCGGCACAACACGAGATAGTATCTACATTCCATTTGAACGCGATGGAACCAAATACACACTGATTGATACCGCTGGAGTACGTCGTCGGGCACGAGTTAAAGAGAGTGTGGAGAAGTTTAGTGTCATCAAAACACTACAGGCGATTGAAGATGCGAATGTGGTTTTGATGGTGCTTGATGCTCACGAAGGGATCAGTGAGCAGGATGCACATATTCTAGGGTTTGTATTGGATAGTGGTCGCTCATTGGTGGTTTTGATCAATAAGTGGGACGGTCTTGATGCGGATCGCAAAGAGCGGGTCAAACATGAGTTGATGCTTAAGCTTTCGTTTATCAAGTTTGCAAAGATCCATTTTATCTCTGCGTTACATGGCACAGGGGTTGGAATACTCTACAAGTCGATCAAACAGGCCTACAACTCTGCGATGAAACAACTTCCAACGCCGATGCTGACACAGATGCTGGAGAGTTTCATCTATGCACATCAGCCTCCATTGGTTTCAGGTCGTCGCATTAAGCTACGTTATGCCCATCAGGGGGGCAAGAACCCTCCGATTGTTGTGATCCACGGCAATCGAACGGACAAGGTGCCTGTAAGCTACCGGCGCTATCTTGAGAATGCTTTTGTCGATAAGTTGAACCTGATCGGTACACCGCTTCGAGTTGAGTTTAAAGGTGGTGAAAATCCTTATGCCGATAAAAAGAACACACTAACCGACAGGCAGATCCGTAGTAAAAAGCGGATGGTTAAGCACATTAAACAGAAAGATAAGAAGCGTAAGCGAAAGTAGTCCCTTTAACGAAAAAAGCCTCTCATTTGAGAGGCTTTTTGGTATCAAGCATTAGCATGATTAGCTGGCAAGTTTTGCCTGAATCGCCTCAATTACCGCTTCACTTGAAGTTGCGTTAACACTCAGCAACATGCCTTCGTTTTTATAGAAATCGACTAATGGAGCGGTCTTCTCATTGTAAACGTCCAGACGGTTTGAGATGGCTTCCTCAGTCTCATCGTCTCGTTGGACAACAGGGCCGCCACATTTGTCACACTTGCCTTCGACCGATGTCGGGTTACTCTTGACATTGTAGATAGCGCCACATTCGGTACAGGTACGACGAGTAGTCAAACGATCCAGAATCACTTCACGAGGAACATCTATCTCAACTGCCATATCAAGTTCAATACCCAGTTTGACCAGCATCTCTTTGAGTTGCTCAGCCTGAGGAATGGTGCGAGGAAAGCCATCGAGCAGGAAGCCTTTTTTGCAATCATCTTCAAGCAGACGCTCACCCATGATGCCCATAATCAGATCATCTGGAACCAGATCACCAGCATTCATATAAGCCTGAGCCTTTTTACCCAACTCAGTTCCATCTTTCACCGCTGCACGCAAGATGTCGCCGGTTGAGATCTGGACAGATCCATCAATCGCAGTTAGTAGCTTAGCTACAGTTCCCTTACCAGCGCCTGGCGCACCGAGCAGAATTAGTTTCATATTATTATCCTCTTTAGATCATACAAATGATTGATAAACGGTTAAATCAACGGACGAGCATGTCGAATCGCTGTCACATAACCGATATATATTTGCCGATGTTCTGCCATGATGCTAGAAGTATTCTGTTATGACCCTATACGAAAAGCGAATCAACACCTGAATCATCAACGATTTCTACCTCGAAACAGCAATAAATCGTAGGAAAACAGGGCGGATTATAGTTTAATAATCTGATGAGATTACTACTGACATTTCTTCTCCTCCTGGCCAGCAACAGCCTAAGTGCAAGGCTTGAATTTACCATTCATAAGCTGGATTCGGGGGTTGAGGGACCGACGATTCTGGTTGTTGGTGGCATCCAGGGTGATGAGCCTGGCGGCTTCCATGCAGCTTCACTTCTTGTGACCGATTACAAGATCAAAAAAGGAACGGTATGGGTTGTTCCTAACCTCAATTTTGAAAGTATCATCAACCGTTCTCGTGGGATCAACGGTGATATGAATCGAAAGTTTGCCCAAATGCAAAAGGGTGATCCCGACTATCAGGCCGTTGAGCGGGTTAAATCATTGATTAGAGATCCTAAAGTCGATTTTGTTTTCAATCTTCATGATGGTAGCGGCTTCTATCGGGAACAGAAAGAGGACTCTCTCCACAGTCCAAATCGGTGGGGGCAGTGTATTATTATCGATCAAGAGCGGGTTGATTCGCCTAAATATAAAGAGATTGGTCGCTATTCACGCGATATTGTCGCTGAAGTGAACAAAAAACTGCTGACGAAAGAGCATCGTTTTCATTTAAAAAACACGCACACTAAAGATGGCGATGTTGAGATGTCAAAAACCCTTACCTTTTATGCGATCAATCAAGGTAAGCCCGCCGTCGGACTTGAGGCGAGTAAATCGTTGAATAAGGGTGAACGAGTCTATTATCACCTGACTGCACTTGAGTCCTATATGACCAAGCTTGGTGTTGAGTTTGAACGCACATTTAAGCTAACACCCCCTTCAATTCAAGCGGCAATTACCAGTAATCTTCAACTAGCGCTGTTTGATGAGAAGCTCAACTACGTTATCGATAATGCACGCCGAACTATCAACTATGTTCCACTTGAGCAAGATGCTGAGATTGAATATCGATCCAACAATCCTTTAGTGGCGGTGACTAAAAACAATAATCGCATCAAGGTCAGATACGGTAACAACAGCATCACCTCTTTACGTCCAGATTATTTTCCATATGAGTCCTCAATCAGTTCAATCAATATGACGATAGATGGGAAGGATCATCAGGTCAAACTTGGGAATATTGTGCATGTGGATAAGGAGTTTATTGTCAATGCTGAGGAAGGTTATCGTATTAATGTGATTGGTTGGAAGGATCCAAACATTCGAAATGAATCGGGTGTTGTGATTAATAAAGAGAAGATCCGTCAGCGCTTCTCATTAGATAGAGCCGGAAATCTATATCGGGTTGAGATCTATCGGGATAAGTACTTTTCTGGAATGGTTTTGGTGCACTTTGGGAGTGTGCCAAGCCGAGAGGTTAAATATGTCAGCCCCGCAGTTCCGGTAGATGAAGAGCCTACTGATAAGGCCAATTTCAAACAGGCCGAGCAGCTTTCGCTCATTAATCAGACAAGCACTGGTCGATAAACTTCCGAACTTCGTGGGCAGGCTTTGCTCCTGCAAACCGACCGACCTCTTTCCCATCTTTAAATAGCATGATTGTTGGAAACCCACGCAGTTTGTAATGTCCGCATAGCTTCATATTCTCGTCAGCATCAACTTTCGCCAGAAGTAGATCCCCGTGATATTCAGGAATCACCTTTGCCAACACCGGGGCAATCATCAAACATGGGCTACACCAATCAGCCCAGAAATCAACCATAATTGGCTGTTTGTAAGAAGCGTTGATCACCAGTTCCTCAAAGTGTTGATGATCGGTATCAAAAATATAGGGAGAGTCTGATCTGTTCATTTGTTTAAGAGGGCATCGGTTACAAGTGGTCGGAATTGTAAGGGGTAAGGCCCCGAGACTCAATTCATGATTGGACATTCAGACTTATAGGAACTTCATCCTGACGATGAGAGATAAACCATAGTATGATGTATAGAGGATAAGGTTAGTAAATTATTGGGGAGTAGTTATGAACCTTGAAAAGGTAGTCTTTGGATTCTTTATTATTCTGGCATTGACGTTGAATTTCGGCTTTTTTATTGGCGAAATAGGAAATCCGACTCATCACAATGTCTATGAATTATTTGCCGCGATTGTGATAAATCTGATTGCCACTGTATTAAAGTTTGGTGATCGTACTCAAATGGGGGCACTGCTTTTAGCCACAAGTCTAGTTGCTGATTTACAACTTATTGCTGCTGCGGTGGTATGGGGCTATGCCACTAATATTGCACTGACACCAGTCGATCCGGTAGTTGTCAGTAGTGTTGTTTCACTATCTGGTGGTGCACTACTTGCCAATATCGTTTCAGTTATTCTGCTAATTATCGAAACCAGCAATATCCGTCGCTAACGCGCTTATGAATCAGGTCATCTTTCTTATCCTGAGAAAAATGCGGTCGCCGTTGATCGTATTGATTGTTGCCTATGCCATCTCAATTCTTGGCTTTGTGCTTATTCCGGGAATGAATGACCAGGGTGAACCTGAACGCATGAGCTTTTTCCATGCGTTCTATTTTGTTAGCTATATGGCAACGACCATCGGTTTTGGTGAAATCCCTTATCCGTTTACAGATGCCCAGAGAATGTGGGCCATCATCTCTATATACACTACGGTGGTCGCATGGCTATATGGCATCGGTAAGATACTGACCTTGATACAAGACCCGAAGTTTAAGCAGGTCGTCACCGAAAATAATTTCACAAAAACAGTTAGTCAGATCGGAGAGCCGTTTTATATTATCTGTGGTTATGGTGACACCGGCACTCAACTGGTACGGGCATTAATACAACGAAATATTCGCAGTGTTGTTATTGATATTGACCGTAACAGGATCAACGAGCTTGAGGTTGAGCCAAAAGAGATGGATATTCCCTCAATATGCGCTGATGCCCAATCAACGATCATTCTAAAAGAGGCGGGGCTTCTTAACCGGAATTGTAAAGGTGTTGTTGCTATCACCGATGATGATGATGTTAATTTAAAGGTCGCAATTACATCAAAGCTGCTTAACCCAGGTGCCAAGGTGGTTTGTCGTGCGGAATCGCACGAAACAGAGGCAAACATGGCATCATTTGGTACTGACCATATCCTCAATCCCTACGATATTTTTGCGAATCACTTTGCATTGGCACTACATTCACCCGGAAACTATCTACTGACAGAGTGGCTGAACGCAGTACCGAATGAGCCACTTCCTGAGCCAGTCTATCCACCACATGGGTTATGGATATTATGCGGCTACGGTCGTTTCGGCAAAGCAGTCTATAAGAATCTACTTGATGAGGGAATCAGCACTAACCTGATAGAGGCCAAGCCGGAACAGACAGGATGCAAAGGGTTCTGTATTGAAGGACGTGGTACAGAGGCATCAACCCTGTTAAAGGCTAACATCAAGGAAGCTGTTGGGATTGTGGCCGGAACTGATAACGATGCCAACAACCTCTCCATCGTAATGACGGCTGCACAACTGAGTCCGGATCTCTTCATGGTTGCAAGACAGAACCACCATAATAATCAAGAGATCTATAATGCGGCGCTTCTGGATATGGTGATGCACCGTAGTGATATTGTTGCAAATGATATCTTCACCTATCTCACAAACCCACTGACGGGTATCTTTTTTGAAAAATCCAGAGCAATGGGGAATGATTGGTCAAACCAGTTGATTAGCCGCCTTGCTGCATTTATTGGCGAAGTTGTACCTGAGTTATGGTCGATTAAAATCGATACTGAATCGACACCTGCAATAACGGATAAATTGGAGTTGGGTCAGCGTGTAAAACTAAAACATCTACTCACAGATAATCTGGATCATCAGCAGCAGATCGCTGCAATCGCACTGCTTTGGAAAAGTCGAGACGGGGAGGTCATACTGGAGCCTGAAGATGACCTGGAACTCAACCATGGAGATGAACTGCTTTTTTGTGGACTCGCCGGGCTTGCAAATAAGATGGAGTGGGTCCTGAAAAACCACAATGTGTTGAGTTATGTTCAAACTGGAGTTGTGACTCCAGCAGGGTATCTTTGGGAGAAGCTGAGTCGTAAAAAATCAACAAGAATCCTAAATGAATAAACAAACCGAAATGTTACTACTCGGAAGTCGTGAAAAGATATCGATGATTCTTCAACAACTGGTCGAGATGGTAAAAGAGTTAAAACAACAAGAAGAGCCGAGCCATATCGATCTACTCCAGCTACCACTCAGTACAGATGAGTTGCTCAAGCTTTGGGAGATCCTTGGTGAGGGGGAGATCCATGCAGAAGTTGAACATCTTGGGATCTCTCGAATCTACTCCACTTCAGTGCCAGCGGTATGGCGAGTGACCCATTTTGACGATAATGATGAGGTGCTTTCAGACTTTTTGGAGGTGAGTTATTGCCCTGAAATCATGATCACACATGATGAGGATATCAATTCAGGGATAGAGTTAATGAAGGCAAAGATATTTGAGATTGGAATGAGTGATAAACGGCGCTAAAAAATTGCGTGCTAAACCGACTATTCCATGTCAGCTTTAGCACCAAGTAAGGAAGCTGATATTAGTCCATTTTCCTTGCTATATTGCTCAATCCCTGTAGCTGTTTCCCGCGTTTTCCGTATATCCCCTTTATTAGAGACTACTCTAACGATAAGTGTCGTTTAAAAATATGGGGGAAATGCTGATTGCTGTGTAGGACAAATCCTACAAATGACTACACGAAGGAAACAACGTGGATATTTCAATCAATGATGGATTTAAGACTAAACGGTAGTGATATTATCTCGATGATCAGCCGCGTCTACAGTATTTTGCATCAGTGTGGCAACGGTCATCGGGCCAACACCACCAGGAACCGGTGTGATCCAGCTTGCGCGTTCGGCGGCGGCATCAAACTCAACATCACCCACCAGCTTTCCATGTTCATTGCGGTGGATGCCAATATCAATAACGATCGCGCCAGGTTTAATCCAGTCACCTTTAACCAATCCTGGTTTTCCGGCAGCAACCACAACCAGATCAGCTCGTCTTACATGCGCAGAGGTATCTTTGGTAAAGCGATGGCAGGTTGTAACCGTGCATCCGGCAAGTAGCAGTTCAAGAGCCATAGGTCGACCAACATGATTTGATGCGCCGACGACAACAGCATCCATCCCCCGAATATCGGTATCAAGGCTTTCAAGTAGAGTCATTACGCCACGTGGAGTACATGAGCGTAAAACAGGCATTCTTATTGCGAGACGACCAATACTAAAAGGGTGAAAACCATCGACATCCTTCTCGACAGCAATACGCTCAATTACCCTTTCAGAATCCAGGTGGGCGGGCAGGGGAAACTGCACCAGAATGCCATCAACAGTATCATCAGCGTTTAAGGTATCGATTAGTGCATCCAGTTCATCCTGAGTTGTTGATGTGTCAAGATCGTAGGCGAGGGACTGAATTCCTGTCTCTTCACAGGCTTTCCGCTTACTTTTGACATAAACCTCAGAGGCAGGATCGCTCCCAACAAGCACAACGGCAAGCGCAGGAATACGCTGATTGTTTGCTATGCGTTGATCAACTCGTTGTTTAACCGCATTCCGAGTCTGGATTGCGATTGCCTTACCATCAATTATTTGAGCGTTCATGACTGGGGATAGATTTCATCAATAGTACGAAGGTAGGCATTTTCGCATGTGGAATAAAAAGAGCCAAGGGATAACGTAAGAACGCCCTGATATTTTAAAAAAATAGTGTTTGTATGTTGACCATCAGAAACAGGATGCGTATTATCGCCACCTTCTGAAATATTGATGTTACAGATTCAATTCGGGGTATAGCGCAGCCTGGTAGCGCAACTGCTTTGGGAGCAGTGGGTCGGGAGTTCGAATCTCTCTACCCCGACCAATTTTATCATCAACCTGCCACTTTGCGCCCGTAGCTCATCTGGATAGAGCATCGGCCTTCTAAGCCGAGGGTAGCAGGTTCGAGTCCTGCCGGGCGCGCCATATCTCTATTCATCAATCACAAATCATCGCTCGGCAATCCATAAAAGGAACAACCAAAACACATTCTTTCGTCTCTGTGATGAGCAGGATTACGAGGGGAGAATCTTCAGTACGCTATTTTGAGCAATTCATGCAGCAGTATTTTATGTCCAATGCTGATGTAAAAGAGCGTCCCTGTAATTATTTGAGACAACTACAAAATTAGAGTCATTGCAGGTTTCTGAGCTCCCAAGTAGCCGTATACGCTTGCTGTCTCGACTAACCGTTGCCAGATTCAAACTAAATGGTACAATCACGCGCATTATGAATACCTAATCAACATCTGTGCGGCAACGCCATAAATCAGCTTCAACAAATGAAGTGATATGGCGCCTATCTATGCCCGCACTAATCCAAAACCCAATTTTATATTTAAAAGCTAATAAGCTTACTAAGGATTATTATTATGTTTGATTTTATTCATGACATTTCACTTCGTCCTGAGCCTTTTGCTCGCTATACCGCAAAGGAGTTATGGACAAGACCACATCTATCTCAACAGATGCTGGATTTTCACCTTAATCAGGAAACAGACCTCGCCTCACGTAGATTTGAGGTTATCGATCAGATTACACACTGGATTAATGGACAACTGGATTTGTCCGGTAAAAATCTATGTGATTTAGGTTGCGGTCCCGGTCTTTACGCTGAGCGTTTTGCCCAAATGGGCGCGAGTGTGACCGGGATAGATTTCTCGCAACACTCCTTGAATTACGCAAAACAGCAAAACCCTTCCATCCGTTATCTTAAGGCTGATTACCTAGCAGACAAACTCCCCACAGGGTTTGATGTCATCACCCTGATCTATACCGACCTGTGTGTGCTCTCACCAGAGCAAAGGCAAATACTGCTATCGAGGATGCGATCCATGCTTAACCCTGGAGGACACATTATGATAGATGTTGCTGGCATGGGACTTCTGAAAAACAGAACAGAAGTTACCCTGATTGAGGACAGATTAATGGGTGGTTTCTGGGCATCAGGTGAATATGTCGGTATCCAGAAATCATTTATTTATGAAAATCAGGGACTTGCTCTGGATCGATATGTGATTGTGGAGCCTCATGAGACCTGGCAAGTCTACAACTGGTTTCAACACTTCACACCACAGATGATTGAGTCTGAACTCAACGAGGCTGACTTCAAGGTTGTGGTGATGGCTGGAGACCTTACAGGCTCACAATTAACACCTGAAAGTGACATTATCGGTGTTATCGCAACAACTAAGTAACCCAAACTGGAGATACCCGCACTTGCGGGTATCTCTGAAATAAATTTATTGTGGATACTTTATTACTCTGGCGGGGCATCGATTCCAGATGTTTTTTAGACGGTTGGAAGTATCAGATCAAGACTATTTGTATAGAGCATTTCAATATCAAGGTTGGCTGTGTGTGCAACTAATACATCCCCATAAAAACAGGATGCCAAGTGAAAGAGGGTTTTTGTATGGTCGGTTGAGGGATTCATTTCATGGAGATGCTGTAGCAACATCTCATTACCGCTACGGATTCTTTGTTCATACAGCTCTGGTAAATCGGGGTAGAGCAAATACCGATCTGCCGCTTCAATGTTATCAGCATTAGGATCAATTTCTGCGGTTACCAGATAAGAGACAAAGCTCACTAATAAACCAGGATGTTTCTTTACGTGTTCGGCCGTTTGCTGAAAAATTCTTCGGATTGCCGCTTCGCCACTCAGAGGAGCCTGGTGCTGTAATACCATAAGATCCAATCCCCACAGCCCCATCATATACCTCAGGATATCCTCCTTTTTCTTAAAATAGTTAAAAAAGGTCATTTCTGTAATATTGATTTCATCCGCAATTGACTTGACTTTCAGAGCCCTGAAATTCACCTCACTAGTGAGGCTATAAACAGCACCAAGAATATCCAGTCGTGTTTGGGCTTTGTTGAGATCCCGTTTACCAAATGTTGTCATTCGTAGAAGCCGTAATATATAAATTCATGGAACCATTTAAATACGCTTAAATATTTTAGTCAACTAAAATATTATTGACAAAGTTAAAAACTCCAACTAATCTTTGGGTCGACTAAAACATTTGGTCTTCTAAAACATTTTTATTTAAATTAGTTGGAGAAAGAAAATGATTAATAACTACCGCCATCCTGTTGGATTTTACTTTTTTAGCACTCTTATCCCGTGGACTCTCTGGCTGTTTGCCTCATACCTTAGCCATCAACCTGATGTGGAAAATTATGGACTTCTTATCAGTGTGCTGGGTCTTACAGGCTTAGCTGGCCCTCTACTAGTGGCTGGCTATTACATTCGTAAAGAGAAGATATTAATAGCAGATGTTAAAAGCCGTTTCTTTAACTTTAACGCTTCCAATCGCAAATATCTGATCATCTCCATCCTGATCATGCCCGCGAGTATTTTACTGGCAATGGCTATTTCCCTATTGTTTGGTTATGACTCAAGTCAGTTCATCATTTCAGGAGAACCAACCTTTACATCATCAGTACTTCCTGTTTGGTTAATTCTTGTTATAGCTCCAGTTCTGGAGGAGCTGGCATGGCACTCCTATGGTACAGACTGTTTACGTCAAAAATACAGCCTGTTTTACAGCTCAATCATATTTGCAGTGATCTGGGCACTCTGGCATCTACCGCTGGCATCAATACAGGGTTATTACCATAGTAACCTGGTGGTGGAGGGGGTGTTACATGGCATTAACTTCCTGGTCAGCATGTTTCCTTTTGTTTTACTGATGAACTGGCTCTATTACAAAACAGATAGAAACATCCTAGTAACCATTATCCTGCATCTATTTGCAAATCTCTTTAATGAAATCTTTGCAACCCATCCAGATAGCAAGATCATCCAAACAGCCATCCTGTGCGTAATAACCGCCTACTTGTTATATGTAGAACGCGACTTTTTCTTTAATAAGGGTTTTCAGGATCAAGCTACAGCACACTCATCATTATCCACAAACTCAGTTGCAGCAGGAGAGCAGGCATGAATAATCGGTTATTCATAAGTATGGGGATCTTGCTGTTTTGCTCTTCACTCTTTGCGGTTACACCTGTTAATTCAACAGAACAGAATGTCCAGATTGCAGGACTATTTCAACAAGATAGTGTGAGCCTTGATTCACAGAGTATTAGATCATCCAGTTTAGGGGTGGTGTACGAAAAAGAAGATCTATCATTTGTTGGAATCTTCACTCAGCATGATATGGATGCACCTTTGAAGTATGGTTATCCCAATCAATTCAAATCCATAGATATGCTTGTTGACGGTAAAAAGGATGACTACCACTATATTGGTATATTTAGAAGTGAGTCTGATCAACCTGTGAGCGGAGGACTAAGCACCTATCAAATTGGTACCGCGATAGGTTATGAAATTTCTCGTACTGAGAATATGTCAGTTGTCTTAGGTGGTGGCGTTGCCGTTGGCGACTTTGACATTGAAACTTCTGGTGGTAAAACCTGGCCTATCATTCCTGTTCCCTTAGTACGTATTAACTATGAATCAGAGCATCTGAACTCAAAGTTTGAGTTTCTCACCTCACCAAATTTCAGTTTCACTCTATTTCCTGATAAGCAGCTTCGTATGACGGGTGATATTAGGATTGATCAGTTTAGGGACAGTCGTGATGTCATCTACGAACTGAATCTTGGTTACAGGTTTTTTCATGAAAAGTCTGAACATGGTGACTTCGCAGGGATATCAATTGGTATTAAAAACGATAGCATTGGTGAATTTACGCTTGCTGATACCAAAGGAGACGAGACATTCGAGGTACACTACAACTCACTCTTTGCAACACTGGATCTATCACTGATAAAGATAACCGCAGGATACGCATTTAATGGTCGCCAGCTTTATCAGGGAGCGGTTAAAGAGACGATTGGTGATGGTAAATACTTTTCGGTTCAATGTGTACTCCCGCTATAAGTACTGACGATTCTTATTACTGAGCCGTTTAGTGTGAACTCCCTGACCACTACGTTGGAAATGGTGATTTGGAGCAAAAAAGTATGCTCAAGATCCTTGTGCGTCTGAGGATTTCATTTTGCCAGTTATAAAATAGAGATAAATGGTTATCGATAAGAGTAGCAACAAAAAAAAATTCAAATAATCACAACCTTGATCACACAAACTCAGTGTTTCTATAGCCATTAGTTGCTTTGATAGCTGTTTATAACTATTGTATTGCACTTGCAGTCTATGGGCTTGTTACACCTTTACAATAATCAGCAGGCAAGGATCTATCCTTACGATGAGCACTACAATTTTAGTTGTAGATGATGAAAGTCTTTTCAGAGACAGCATTCGTTTCTTTCTGGAAGATTATGACTTTCAGATCGAAGAAGCTGAAAATGGCCGTATTGGCATCCAAAAGATTCTCGATATCAAACCGGATTTGGTATTAATTGATCTTCATATGCCCGAAATGACAGGACTGGATGTTCTGCAATGGGTTTCTGAGAATGTACCTGACTTACCAATAATTATTATCTCTGGTGCCGGGGTAATTCACGATGTTGCCGAAGCACTCAGAAGAGGAGCTTGGGACTATATCTTTAAGCCGATCGAGGATCTTTCGGTTCTCAAGTATTCCATTGATAAAGTGCTGGAGCGTTCAGAGCTTATTGAGAATAAACGCCATTATCAACAACAGCTTGAAGATGAAGTAAAAGTTCGCACACATGATCTTGAGTTGGCAAATCTGGAGATGCAGAAAAAGCAGGAGAAAATACTCCGTTCCAGAGTAGAGGAGAGGGTGCTTGGAGAGCTGCTACAGTTAGCACTACAAATCAGTAATCAGTCGAAGTTTCTGAATAAGGCGCTAACTATTTTGACCGAAAAGCTGTTGCCGTGGCATGGTGTTGAAGAAGGCATTCTTTATCAGTTTGAGGGTATAGGCAATCATAAAAATTGGGAAATCACAGCAACAACAATAAACGAAAAGTCTGAGCTTTATAAAACGGCGTCGTTTGTTAGCCGACTTGAAGAAAAGCTGGCCTCGCTCTCATCAGAGCCTTTTTTCTCCCGCTATTATGATCAGCCCTTTCTCGGAATTCCTGTTATTCATGGTGAAAAGATCTTTGCAGTTTATGTGCTGTTTTTAAAAAAAGATATTGACGAAAAAGAGGTGTTAATCACCAACTTCTTTTATCGGATCACCGATATTCTGCACATGAGTATTAAAAAGTATGAGAATGAGCGTCAGATCCAGTTTCTTGCCTTCCATGACATTTTAACAGGGTTGGCTAATAGAGAACTGCTGATGGATCGTCTCGAACAGACGCTTTTTGCATTAGAGCGAAATAACTGGACGGGAATCCTACTGTTTATTGACCTTGATCGCTTTAAATATCTCAACGATTCTCTTGGTCATGATATTGGCGATTCACTGCTCAAACAGGTCGCGGTGCGTTTGAAATCACTGGTTAGGAAAGATGATTTTATTGCACGTTCTGGCGGAGATGAGTTTGTTATTCTGCTGACTGAAAATAAAAAAGAGTTAACCCGTATTCTTGGTGACATTCAGGAGATCGCTGAGAATATTCTATCAACACTTCGTCAATCGTATGTGCTTGAAGGTCACGATTACTATCTGACGTGTAGTATTGGCATCAGTGTGTTTGAAGATAATAGTGAGTCAGCGGTTGACCTTCTGAAACATGCAGATGCTGCGATGTATAAAGCAAAAGCCGACGGTGGTAATCAGTCGCGTTTTTATCATCCTGAAATGCAAGAGGCCGCTGATACAATGCTTTCACTTGAGAAAGATCTGCGTATTGCAATCAGGAATCAACAGTTTCATGTCAACTATCAGCCACAGGTGAGTATTGTTGATAATACAATTATTGGCGCTGAGGCACTGATCCGTTGGCAGCATCCTGTACGAGGTTATGTAAAACCTTCACAATTTATTTCGGTTGCAGAAGATACCGGAATGATTCTTGCCATTGGTGAGTGGGTTTTGGAGGAGGTTTTTGCTCAGACTCAAAAATGGTTGAAGATGGATAGCGACGGGGCGTTTAGAGGTGTCGCTATTAATATCAGCACAACCCAATTTCGTCAGCCCGATTTTGTCGACCAAGTTATTGAGCAAATGCGATCCTTCTCGATTCCTCATGGATTTATCAAATTTGAGATTACTGAAAACAATCTGATTGAAAATATTGAAGAGATTATCGGAAAGATGAATCAGCTCAAAGCGGCAGGCATTATCTTTTCGATTGATGATTTTGGTACCGGTTACTCTTCATTGAGCTATTTAAAACGACTTCCGCTTGATCAGTTAAAGATCGACCAAAGTTTTGTCTGTGACATTATCAGTGATAAAAACGATGCCGCGATTGTTGAAACAATCATCTCAATGGGAAGACACTTAAATATGGATGTTATTGCTGAGGGTGTTGAAGATCAGGAGACACTTCAACGGTTAGCTGAGTTAGGTTGCACCAGCTATCAAGGATTTCTCTTTAGCAAGGCAGTTGGTGCATCCGAATTTGAACAACTGTTAGTTAACGGCAAGGGTGCTGATCATGGCCGTTAATAATCGTATTCTCATCATTGATGACGATCAGGCTATCTGGGAGTCTTATCAGGCTGTACTCAATAATAAGGGTGATACCGAGAGTGCAGTGAATACGCTTGAGTCATTATTGGTGGCGGAAGAAGAGAGACATTCCGCGTTTAGTGCAGATTATGAATTAACCTTTGCAAGACAAGGGCAGGAAGGTTTTGAAAAAGTAAAGGAAGCGGATGAAAACGGCACTCCATTTGCGGTGGCCTTTATTGATGTGCGTATGCCTCCTGGGTGGAATGGTGTGGATACCTCGATCGCGATCCGTGAGATTAATCGTGATATCGAGATCGTCATTGTCACTGCCTTTGCTGATGTCTCACGTCGAGAGATGGTTGAAAAGATCGCTCAGCCCGACAAGTTACTCTATCTACGAAAACCATTTGATGCCGATGAGCTTGGCCAAATCGCACTACAACTCACTACCAAATGGGGCTTGGCAGATGAGCAGCGAAGGCAACATAAACATATTGAATCGCTGCTGAATGAACTCCAACATACCCGTAACTATTTAGATAGCATTATTAACTCTATTCAGTCGATTGTGATTGGAGTCTCCTACGAAAACACCATTGTTCATTGGAATCATGTTGCCGGGAAGACAATCGGCAGGAGTGAGTCAGAGGCACTTGGTCAGAATATTCAGGAATTAATCCCTGAATTACCGTCACTCGAAGAGATCACAAATAAAGCGTTGCAAACACATCAGGTTCAACACCTTAATAAACTGGTGATCAGTTTCAATGGCGGTGAGGAGAGGCAGTATGAGGTATATGTCTACCCATTAATCTCGGATGATCGCAAGGGTGCCGTTATTCGCATCGACGACATTACCGAACGTGCTCGCCTTGAAGAGATCATGATTCAGTCCGATAAAATGTTAACAGTGGGCGGACTGGCCGCTGGTATGGCTCATGAGATCAACACACCGTTAGGCAGCATTCTGCAAAGCGCTCAGGTTATTGAACAACGGCTTGATCATCATAACCCCAAAAATATTGATGTTGCGAAAAACTGCGGCCTTAACCTGGAGCGACTTAATTGCTATTTACAGGAGCGAGAAGTTTTTAAGCTTTTAAGCAGTATTCGTGATAGTGGAGGGAGAACCTCAAAAATTGTTAAAAGCATGTTGAGTTTTAGTCATCAATCAACATCACCAAGACCAATACAGATCAATGAGTTGATCGATGAAGCGTTAGAGTTATCCAAAAGTGATTATGAGCTAAAGAAGCGTTATCGATTTGCTGACATTAAAGTTGAACGTAACTATGCCGAGGATCTTCCGGTTATTACGATCGATAGAACCAAGATGGAGCAGGTTTTTCTAAATCTTATTAAAAATGCTGCACAAGCGATGGTTGACTGTGGTGATGAGCGTACCCCCATTATTACCGTGGACACTACTTTTGATCTAAATAACCTCTATATAGAGATTGGTGATAATGGCGTTGGAATCGATAGTGAAACAGTAAAACGAATCTTTGATCCGTTTTTTACGACTAAAGAGATCGGTTCTGGAACTGGCTTAGGGCTTTCACTGGCCTATTTCATTATTAACCAACAGCATCATGGATTGATTGAAGTTAATTCAGAGTTGGGTATTGGCTCATCCTTCAAAATCACACTTCCACGTCGTTCCTGAACTATTTTTGTATCAATAGGCTATTGATTTTTAAGAAAATCATCCAAATGCGTCTGAAGAAAAAGTTGACACATTACTGATTGTATTTAAGTATAACTCCATTGTGCACTCTTGTGCGGCAACGCCTGAATAAGAGAACTAATTGACTGAAAATAATAACAAGAAATGTATAGCTCCCAAATCTGGACTAAGGATATTGGCCGCTAATTATAGTGGTTGTTTTTCGATGTCTGCGTTACGCTCAATCATGGTTCTATTCTCTTCAATCCTGATGGTTTTGATGTTAACAACACCATCTTTTGGAATTGCCTCGGTTCAGTCTGAGCTGTACTTTTTTTATCCTGATTCCTACCACAACAATCTTTCACGTCTGAAAAGAGATGCAGATATCTTTTTTAGAAAAGAGAAATATAGTATTCGGTTCCAACCCTTTCTCCATTTGAGTGATTTTGAAAAAGAGGTGAAAACCAAAAAGCCAGCATTTCTGTTCGTGCCATATTGGTATTATCAGCAAAATAGAGAGAGTCTTGGGCTTGTACCGATCTTAAAACCAATACAGAAGGGTAAGGATAGTTATCAAAAATTCCTGGTCATTCGCAAGGAGAACGATCTTTCCGTCGGTGCAATAAAGGAACATACGCTGGCGATGACTGCTAGGGGCGGTGGACAGGATGCCACACTAAGAGACTTTCTGCCTGAGGATGTTTTAAATTCCCTTTCCGGTATGCAGATTATCTATACCAGCAAAGACGCTGATGCACTATTTGCAGTGGCGCTAAAGCAGGTCGATGCCGCCATTGTTGCCGAATCGACGCTGGATAAGATTAAAACCATTAATAATCGTTTAACAAAGCATATTAAAGTAACCGCAAAATCAAACGCGATTAATTTGCCGGTTCTTTGTTATATCGATGGTGTTGCTGATCAATCTGAGATTAATCGTTTAAGGAACATTATGCTAAATGACCAAGGAGATGATGGATATGGTTTGGCATCTAAGCTTCAGTTTAATAAGTGGGTGAGTGTCGATGAATAGATTCTTATCCCTTTTATTTACTGGATGGCTCTTATTTTCAAGTGTAGCTGTTGGTGGAGAGCAGCCTATTGCTATTCTGTTAAGTGACTCAGTCAGGGCGTATGAAGATACGGCAGATCTTTTTGAGTCGTCTGTTGAGACTCCTATCGTTCGATTTAATCTTCAAGGCGATATTCGCAAAGACCCAGATCTCAAGATGCGCTTATTTGATGCAAAACCACGGTTGATCCTGGCATTGGGAGCCAAAGCCGCATTTGTTGCAAAGTTTTGGACCAGAGAACAACAGGATATTCCTGTGGTTTTTGCGATGGTACTGAACTGGTCAAAATATAATCTGCTATCAGGGCAGACGAATGTGACAGGTATTGCATCAGAAACAGCGCCCGGGAATCAGTTCACCAGCTTGGCTCTGTTTGCTCCTAACATAAAACGTATTGGTGTGATCTATAGCAAGAAGCAGTCAAAACAAATCATAGATGATGCTAAAGAGGTCGCCAAAGATCTTGGTTATGAATTACTCACTCAAGAGATTTCAGAACCCAATGAACTCCAGGGGGCATTTAGGCAGTTGTCACGTCGTGTTGATGCTTTCTGGATTTTGAATGACCCAGTGACCTACACCGTAGAGAACATGGCGTGGATGAATCGATACTGTATCCAGTATCAGATCATCTGTATTGGACAGTCTGAAAATGCGGCGCGGCTAGGTCTTATGTTATCTGTCTCGCCTGATCCGAAGAATATTGGATTACAAGCGGCAGGGCTTGCCAGAAGTATATTAAATGGTAAAAATCCTGAGACATTTGGAGCGATGCCTCCTATCGCAAATGAGATTTTAGTTAATATCAAAACAGCAAGGAAAATAGGTCTAACGATAAGTCAGTCAGCTCTGGACATCGCTACTGAAGTAATTGAATAAGGTGATCTAAATGACTTTTAGAAAGGCAAATAGACAGTTTCCTCTATCTAAGTTTTATCAAATGGTTGCATTCTTATCATTTCCTTTGGTTATGCAACCAGCTTTTGCCAAGGAGTGGGCGATTGAGAATGCGTTTGAGTCACTTTTTGGTACGGGTGTACAGGAAGAGGATTTCTATCGCACTGACAGAGAGTTACTCACCGCAACTAAACACCTGATGCAGGTAAAGGATGCGCCAGCTATCGCATCGGTCTTTACCGCAGAGGATATCCAGATTATGGGTGCGCGTAATCTGATAGATGTTTTACAACATATTCCTGGAATTAATGTTGGTCAGAACTTCTATTCGCTGTATGAAATCGAAGTGCGGGGATTGGTTAATGCCCGTAACAGCAAGGTGAAGCTGTTAATTGATGGACATGAAATATCAGGAGCGCTATTTGGTGATGCAGCTTGGATATACGAGACGCTTTCACTGGACAGTGTAGAGCGTATTGAGGTGATCCGTGGCCCCGGTTCAGCGCTCTATGGTGCTAATGCATTTAGCGGGATCATCAATGTGGTCACAAAAACCGGATGGGAGACCAATGGTACAGTGGCTCACGTTAGTGCTGGCTCGTTTAATACTCAACGCGCCAGCGTTGTCCACGGAAAAAGATATGATGATGTTGATCTGCTGGCATCCGTCGCTTGGAATAAAACAGATGGACACCAGTCATACGTACCTTCAGATGCCTTTTCTAATTCCGGTAATACCGATGACTGGGCAAAAAGTCTGGATGCAGCGCTAAAGGTCGGTTGGAATGGTTTTGTTATCAATTCTCACTACTTCCATCGTAGAAATGGTGCCTATATTGGTGTGGGAAAAGCACTTAGTGATTCACTGATTGAAACAGATGCCTTTTATATTGATTTGAATTGGACAAAATCGTTATCGGAGCAGTGGGAAGTCAATCTCAAAACCTATGTCGACTTTATGGATTTCACCTTTAACTGGCAGATAATGCCCAATGCCGCTTATACCACTGGTTATATGCTTGGGACTCCACACTGGCGTAACGATAAATATGGCATAGAGCTTGGTACAAACTATCAGTTAAGTGAAAGCAACATGCTAACCTCGGGGATCACCTGGCAGTATGATAATCAGCATGATGTAACCCATTATGCCAACTTTGTTCCACAGACATATGCTCCTCTAGCTTCATATCAAAATGTAACGGCAACAGGTAATTGGAACCAAAATGCCTCACGCAGAACATTGGCACTCTTTATTCAGGATGAATGGCAGATTACAGATAAAACCAGGCTAACGGTTGGTGGAAGAACGGACGATTTCAATGACATTGGTAAAGTCTTTAATCCACGCCTGGGTATCGTCTGGAATAAATCTGACAACATGGATCTAAAGCTGCTCTATGGAACAGCATTTCGTGCCCCAAACTTTGAAGAACAGCTCTCTATTAACAATCCTGCTGCGATAGGTAATACAGCGCTTGTGGCAGAAGAGATGAAGACCTATGAAATCAGTATCGGTTATAGACCGTTTAGGGGGCTGGAAACAAATACTGTTTTGTATCGTAATAAGTTCAGTAACCGCATTGAGCTTGATGAAACGCTCTCACCGCCACAGTTTGTGAATGTGGGTGATACCACGGTAACAGGTGTCGAGTTTGAGATGCAGTACCACTTTAGTAACTCTGAGTTTTATGCCGATTTCTACCGTCAGAATCCAGTGGATGATAGTACTGGTGATGCTGTGGCTGATGTCCCGGGTGTTGGCGCAGATGCGGGCGTTAATCTCTGGAGTAGCAATTATAAGGGAAATGTCCATGTTCAATATGTTGGTCCAAGACCACGGAATGCGGCCGATACCCGAACAGACCATGAAGGTTATACGGTTGTGAATAGTAGCCTGACACTGTTGAATCCGATAAAAAATATGGAGATCCGTGCAGGTATTTACAATCTTTTAGATAAACAATATACCTATCCAGCACCAGCAAATACGATTAGTGGTGACTATCCTGCCGCAGGTAGAGTGCTGATGTTGGATTTAAGTTACCGTCTAAACTAATGTCCGCAGACAATACAAGCCGTCCGGTTACGGAACGAATAAAAACTACGATTTGGAAGGATGAAATTGCCGATAATGGTCAGCCGCGCTCACTATGTCATGGCTACGATTATTTCGGAGCACTTGCCGGAAGATATAGTTGGTCTGAACTCTGTTATCTGTTAATCAAAGGAGAGCTACCAAATCGATCGCAGATCGATCTTCTAAATATTGCTATGAGTGCTGTTATCAATCCAGGCCCCAAACACTGGGCAACCCAGGCGGCAATGACAACAGCTGTAACCAAAACAACCGTAGGAAACACACTGCTTTCAGGTTTAAGTGTACTTCAAGGACGATACGATGGCGCACTGGCGATTGAAGCATCAATGTCGATGTTAAAAGCAGCTGTTGAGGATAATCTAAAAGCGAACGATCTGATTAAACAATACCCTGATCTTCCTGGGTATGACCTGCCGTATGGCAAAAAAGATTTTCGTGTTAATGATATCTATCGCGTGCTTCAATCACACAATCATCAAGGTAGATACACCCTCTATGCTCTGAAGCTCGATGAGCAACTATCTCAGATACCAAAGCAACCATCACTGACTTTAACAGGACTATTTGCTGCAATGATGCTTGATCTCGAATTCTCAGTAGAAGAGGGGCATGGACTGTTTCTGATTGCTGCAACACCCGGGTTAATTGCACACGCCCTGGAGCAGTTAAAAGGCAATTGGAACGACTATCCGTTTTATGATGCGCCGGAGTATTCTGGTGTTCGTGATCGTCAACTGGAACCAGAGGCATATGCCTACCCTGAGATCAAAGAGTGATGCGATGAGTAAAGTCTGGAACGATCATCTCTATCCTGATAACGAAGCTGTCTATCCTGATGCTGAACAGTGGCAAACCTTCCGAGAAAAAATTCTGACAGAAAAGGGTGGCCTAGCCGCAGGGTTTCGCAGCGAGATGGTTCTTCATGGCTACAATATGATTGGTCAAATGACCGGAAAGATCTCATTTATTCAGGGATGGGTGTTGGCATTAACTGGACGGATGCCTGATCGACAGCAGGATAGATTACTTAACGCAATTTCGATTAATACCGCACTTACTGACCCTAGATTCTGGATTTTCCGTTCGCCTCGGCTTGGCGCGACTGTAAAAAGCTCTCCTGCGGCCTGCCTTAGTAGCGGAATCCTAACGAATGAAGGGGAGATGATTGGGTCTGGCGCCTCCTACCATGCCGCCACTTTTTTTCAAAAAGCAAAACAGGCGATTGAGTCAGGTCAATCAGTTGAAGATGTTGTGCGTGAGACCTTTAAGCAACAGAAGATCATCCATGGATATGGACGGGTCTTGGCCAGAGGGAGTGATGAACGTAATCCACCTCTACTTAAGGTCGCTAAAGAGACTGGGCAGGATCAGGGTGATTATTTAAAGCTCGCTTTTGAAGTTGAAAAAACCATTCAACAGATTAAACATCGTGATATCTATCTAAATAGCGGTGGTTTGGTAACAGCACTTTTAATGGATATGGCATTTTCACCACTGCAGGTTTCTATGTTCTACATGCTGGTTTTTTCGATTGGCATGGGTGCAAATATCGTTGAAGCCTACGAACAACAGCCGGGTAAGTTTCTGCCATTAACCGATGATGATATCGAATATGTCGGAAAGGATTATCGACCACTACCGATTCCACTACCTCAACAGATCATCCTTGAAGAGATTAACGATAAACGGGTTGTTGCAATGGACTCGGTATCATTTCTGACAGAAGCAAACGCTGGTGATATTGTGATTACTGGATCACATGGTGGAAAGGCAGCCGCAGAGCATTGTCGAAATTACCCTTTGGCTGCGCTGATCTTTCATGATGCCGGAATGGGTAAGGAGAATGCTGGCATCAGTTGTTTGGATATTCTCGAACAACAGGGGATCGCATCAGCCTCCGTCTCGGCAGATAGTGCGCGTATCGGTGAGGCTGATGATATTTATCAACATGGTATCATTTCAGCTTGTAACAAAATCGCTGGTGCAAAATATGGCATTACTCCCGGTGAAACCGTTAAACAATCAGTTAAGCGAATACTCTCCAGATAAATAAAAAATCCATATAGTCACAATACCGAAGGCTACTCTTTAAATGACAGGGAGCCTTGCTCAGATACGTTTCTAAGGGTTTTTGATCTAACTCCCATCGGTGGCACCTCTTCAGGGTCAATATAGACATTAAGCAGTGTTGGCCCTTTATGGTTACAGATCGTATCAAAATCGAGTTGTGCTATATCTTGAGGTGAGCGGAGGTTATAGCCTTGTATGCCCATTGAGCGAGCCATCATCGCATAATCAACTTCAGGTAACTGATATCCAATCTCTTCAGCTCCACCTAGCCGCTGGCCATGTTTGATCATCCCGAGGGCAGAATCATTAAGGATCACAATGATTACGGTTAGGTTATGTTCAAGAGCAACGGTAATTTCTTGTCCGCTCATAAGATAACTACCATCGCCTGTAATAGCGACTACAGGGGTGTCTCTATTTGCAAAGGCGATACCAATCGCTGCACCAATTCCCCAACCCATACTGCCAAAGCTCATACCCACATGATAGTTATCGCATTTAGTAAGATG
The DNA here is from genome assembly GCA_050301795.1 of Thiohalomonadaceae bacterium. Taxonomy (GTDB): domain Bacteria; phylum Pseudomonadota; class Gammaproteobacteria; order Thiohalomonadales; family Thiohalomonadaceae; genus JBNKZU01. The sequence continues at coordinate 87,289 of JBNKZU010000013.1, forward strand.
AAGATAGTGTGTTGCCCATGCCCAACTGTTGCCGGTATCGATTGTAAAACGGGTATCTGTTGGAAAGCGGTGTGATAACTCCCACATCAGTCGTTGTGGTTTTATGGGTACGGCATCGGAAAAGCAGGCATCAGGATCGTTAACGAGAGATTTAACAAAATGATCTTTATCAGGAGTTATTGTCTCTGTTTTAGCTGAATGGGCAGGCTCTTTTTTGGTGCTAAATCTAAGTTGAGATTGGGGAACTAGTGAAGAGAAGATGGTTTCAATATCACCATAGATATGAATTCGCGCCATAGGTGATTGAAGAAAGTTATCGGCATTCTCATCAATATGAACAAGTCTGCTATTTAACAGAGCCTCGTAATCCCAGCCGCCGGTTTCAAGCTCACTTAATCGAGTTCCTATGGCAATGACCATATCGACATGCTCATCAAGAAGTGCTTCCCTTGCCTTTTTATGTCCAGCGAACCCGAACACTCCTTGATATTGTGGATGGTTAATGCCCGCGCAGCGTTTACCTTCTGGTGTAGTGATGATCTTGGCATTGACTGTTTCAGCAAAGGCCAGAATGACCTCTTTAGCTTGATATGCACCAGCGCCAAGAAGTAATACGATACTTTTTGCATTTAAGATTTCATCAAAATGCTCCTCAAGAGAGTGAGTATCTACGATTCTTGGAGTATTTGTTGCACGATCAATTGAGAAATGTTCAGCACAATCGCTAAGTGGTGCAGATAGAATATCCATCGGAATGCTTAAATGAACAGGTCCTTGTGGATGTTGTCTGGCTCTGATGAGTGATGAATAGATCTTTCCCTCAAGTTGTTCAACATGTGACACCATGCTGTTATATCTTGTGCAGTGCGAAAACATGCCAGGAATGCTAATGGCATCACACGATGACTCTTGTAACCCTTTTCGGCCGAATTTTGGCAGCGCAGTTTGCGGTGTTATGGCGATAACAGGTGTGTTGTCGGTATAGGCATTTGCAATACCTGTTAAAAGATTAATTGCCCCAGGACCTGTTGTTGAACAACAGGCACCAATCCTGCCTGATTCTCTTGCATAGCCATCAGCCATGTAGGCCGCGCCTGCTTCGTGACGAGAGACAACGGCAACAGGATACCTTTTATTGTGTCTACGTCGAGCCAAGGCATTGTACAGTGGTTCAATTGCACCTCCAGGAATCCCAAAAACATATTCAACACCACTTCTTTCAAGATAATCTAATAATAGATCTGCCTGTGTTAATGTTTTACCCATAAGAATTACCCCTCTTGTTTTTGTAATATTTATTATGTGGAGCGTCTGATTCAGTCGTTAATAACCATCATTGCATACGAAGTGAAGCAATTCAGATTTTTAATTAATGACTTGTGTAATACCGCGATTACCGGATGTGATGGAACGGTGGTTCACATATTCAGACTCTCCTTAATTTTGAATAAGCCTATGACACCACTCATTCATAAAGTAACACTATTCACTAGATGAAGTTCCGATTGTCTAAGTACTTCATTAGAGGTGCAAATATAGAAATGTTTTGATCTATGATCCAATAAACCTGATACTGAACATGATTAATGTCATGATGAGTTTGGTTGATATAATTGCAAGGATAGCCTTTAACGATTAACCGAGGTTTAAATGGTAAAGCGAAAACTATCGATTCGAAGCTATCTGATTCTAATGAATCTGATTTTACTTGGACTTCTTTTTCCCTCGGTTACAGTACTATTCATTAACAAGGCTGCAGAAAACCATGAGTCGCAGCTTACTCAAACTTTGTCAACGCTCAGGTTGTCGCTTGAAAACAGAGGTATCTCATTATCACGGAGTATTGCCTTAAGTGCAGAACAGGCATTGGCTGGATTTGATTTTACATTTCTGTCCAATATCATACTTCAGGTTGTAACCAAGGATGATGATATAGAGTACTGCTCTGTAATGGATATGGATGGCAATATTATGATTCATAGTGATCAGGATGCACTTGGTTCTGTTGTCGAATCACCATTCGATTTAAAAGCACTTGAGATAATTAAGAATTCACCAGCTACATCGGAAATAAATGGTATACAACCTGTATCACTAATTAAAGCTGATGATGAATACCATCTAGGTGTAGTCACACCTCTTTATCTTGGTTCAGAACGATGGGGTGGAGTCCTATGTGGGATTAGCCTCGAATCATTAAATGATAGTATTAAAGAAGCTGAAATAAACTGGGATGTGCAATCTCGCCAGCTTCGTATCTACTTCTTCTCGATTGGAATCATGGTTTTTATCGCAGGATTCTTTGTTGCATCACTCCTTACGCGACTGTTTGCAAATGCAGTTGAAAAGCTAAGCAGTGGTGCGGTTCGTGTTGCAAATGGTGATCTGACTTATCACATTGAGGATGAACACCTTGTCTGCTCAGAATTCAGTATGTTTGCAAAGTCATTTAATAAAATGACATCTTCACTTTATCAATCCAGGGAAGAGCTTGCTGAATATAATCGTTCGTTAGAGAAAATGGTGGCTGATCGAACACGCGCATTAGAGGAGGCTCAAGCAGAGTTGCTGATTCATGCAAAAGAGGCAGGGATGGCCGAGATTGCTCAAGGGGTGATGCACAATATTGGGAATGCAATGACACCTTTAAAAACATCGGCACAAGTGAGTTACAAAACTATACATGAAAGTCATTTGAGACATCGTCTTGAAGTTGCGTTACAGCCGATTAAAGAGATTATCGAACAGAGTGATTATTCAGATAAACAACGACTAAGTCAGATTGTAGAGTTAATCCCTGAGAGTATTGATAATGAGTATGCGTTGGTTGATGAACAACTACTTAGAATCAATGAGCGAGTTGAGCATATTGAGGGAATACTTCGTCTTCAGTCAAAGTATATAAAAATGACGGGAATCAAGGACAATATCGATATTAATGCGGTGATTACCGATACCCTAAATATGATGGAGGATAGTCTGCTTAAATATAATATTCAGATTATTACGCATCTGGGAGATATTCCCGAAATATTTTTAGAGAAGGATCAGATCCTTCAGGTCATGTTAAATCTGATAAAAAATGCCAGAGAAGCGATGGAATTAACGCCAGATCAAAACCGGATACTTGAGATAACGACAGAAGTGATTCATGAGGATCGCAAAGAGAAGGTCAAGGTATCTATCAGAGATACTGGGTGCGGTTTCGGTGTTGAATCAAAAGATAAGCTATTTAACTTTGGCTATACAAGCAAGAGCGAAGGAACCGGTATTGGGCTTCACACGAGTGCTAATTATATTATCAGTCAAAAAGGTCGATTGGTTGCCGAGAGTGAAGGTGATGGCAAAGGCGCAACATTCAGCGTGATTCTACCGTTGCCATGATCAGAACAACTCGTGCACTATTGATCTATCCTCGTTACCAACAGCCTCTCTCGTTGTTTGTTTTGTCTCAAAAACATCCGTTTGTTGTATTCGTGACAACCTAGAATCAATTTAATTTAATCAATTCAACAACTTAGTTCTGGCACTGTTATTGCTCTGTAGTTAAAAATTTTTTTAACTAAGGAGTACATCATGGCTACAATCTATTTTTCTTCTCCAATAATGAGCAAAAACAAAAAGGTATATGCGGTTGCAGGAAAGCGCGATACCTTATTGGGCGTCGCTAAAGCGAACAACATAAAGATCCCGTTTGAGTGCCAGGATGGGCAGTGTGGATCGTGCCTGGTAAAAATCACCCACCTTGATGGCGAGCGTGTAAAAGGTGTAATGCTGACGGATAAAGAGAAAAGTGTATTAAAGTCTATCGGCAAGCTCTCTAAACATGAGCAAGAGCGTGCCGAGGTAAAGGATATCCCTCCAACCTTCCGTCTTGCATGTCAGACCATTGTTACCGATGAGGATCTATTGGTTCAATTTACTGGTGCCCCAGGGGGTGAGTAGTATTCTCAGAATGGTCTCTATTTTCGAGTATGAGACTAATGTATTGACCAAGGAGGGTCAATCCAGTTTCACCACTGTCTCCTAGGGTCTGTTGATCTTTCATATTCACCACTGTTGCAGCATCAAAATGCGTCAACCAAGGCACGAAGAGCGATATTTGGTTGCTCCAAATGAGCGATAAGTAACACAGGGTGACGCATTTTGGGGCGCAACCCAAAGGGACGGGACGATTTTTCCGCCCAATGGCATGGCCTGCAGGACGCAGGTCAGGGGCGTGAGCAGGAGCGGAAGCTTTATCAGTCGTTTATTTGGAATAACCAAACGGCACTCCTTCTGCTTATCGCCAATCCTTGCCAGCCTCTCCAAACCAGTAACCGTTACAAAACCCGGCACTTCCCGAGAATTTCTGTATCTCTTTTAATAGTTCATCACCACCATCATGATTGAGCATTTGTTCAAAGGCGTTAACCACCTGCTCCATACCAAGAGAGTGAGGAGAGATACGAATAACATCAACACCCATCGCCTTCATTGTGGGTACCTGATCTAGGAGATTAACAATTGCAGCGGATTGTGTCTGAATTCCGTTAAAGACCAGGAAAGGGGTATTATCCTGTGAATTCACCATCATACCGTCGCGATAATCACCACATCTAATCTGGCAATCATCCTTTGGCAGACCGAGGTTTCGTGCTGTAAAACAGCGTGCAGAGAAGGCAAGCGGCAAGCGTCCATAAGCAAACACCTCGGTTTGAAGACCGTCCGGCTTACTTTGGATAAGATCGGCGAGTGTCTGTTGTGATAACTCGACCGGCATAACACATCGGACTGCTCCAGCAGATTTCAACACCTCCATGCTATGCGTGTTATAGCAGTTCAGATGAGGCCCGGCGACAAAGGCTCTGCCATTCATTGCACTGACTGCGGCCATATCATTCGCTTCAATGGCATAGTCTGCATTATCACAGATCCGCTTCATGGTATTGAGTTCAGACTCCGCCTCAACCAATGCAAGTGTGGAGAGCACCACTTCTTTACCTGCCGCGGTGAGAAGTGCGGCAATCTCTAAATAGTCTTCTGTTTTAACCGCTCTGCGTTTTGAACAGACAACCTCACCAAGATAGATTATATCTACCGGCCATTGTGCCGCTTTTTGATAGAACTCAAAGAGATCATCACGGTTCCATAAATAGAGAAGAGGCCCGAGTGCAAGCTTTGTCAATTTAGCCTCCTCCTATTGCCATTGGCGCTCAAGCGCGCCAAGTGTATGAGTGGTTCCCTCAGCCATACGACCAAGTTGACTAACCCACTCTGCTTGAGGGGTATAGGCCGATGGATTGGCATAGGCACTATCGAGAGCAGCACGCATCACCTTAGTCACCTGCCCGACATAAGCAGGACTACGTTGCCGACCTTCGATCTTTATCGCAGAAACACCGATCTCAATAAGACGTGGAAGAATATCAAGCACACTCAAGCTGGTTGGCTCTTCAATGGCATAATCCGTTTTGCCATTCACATTAAATCGCCCTTTACATAGCACCGGATAGCCAGCACTTTGTCCGCTATCGAAGCGATCGATCAACACTCCATTTAACCGCACCTCGCGTCCCAGGGCTGTTTCAGACCATGTCACTGATTTTGCCGGTGAACAGGCACCGCTGGTATTTGGTGATTCTCCGGTGGCAAATGATGAGAGATAGCAGCGTCCCTCAACCATGACACAAAGACTTCCAAAGGCAAAAACCTCTACCTCGACATCGGTACCTTTAATCACTCGCTCAACCTGTGAAAGCGAAAGTACCCTTGGAAGAACGACTCGCTGGATATTAAAATTCTTTCTGTAAAACTCAATGGCCTCAGCACTGGTTGCTGAACCTTGGACAGACAGATGCAGACGAAGATCGGGATATCGCTCCGTCGCATACTGCATCAATCCATAATCGGCCAGGATGACCGCATCGATCCCCAGGCTTGCAGCCCGATCGATTGCGCTAACCCATTGCGGCCATGACTGTGGTTGTGGATAGGTATTGAGAGCCAGTAACACCTTGCTACCGTGTTGATGTGCATACGCCACAGCTTTAGCGGCAGTACGATCATCAAAATTTAAACCGGGGAAATTTCGAGCATTCGTTGAATCCCTAAAGCCGATATATACTGCATCTGCACCATGATCTACTGCTGCACGTAGCGCAGGAAACCCACCGGCGGGACAAACAAGATCCACCTTTTGCATTAAGAACACCTCATAAAGTCATCTATGTGACGATTTTGCTAATTATTTGTTTGTGTTGTGCCAACCCGCTCCCTTGTCGACTACCGCGTCGCTCCATCTCCTTCTCAATCGCATTGAGTACCTTCCATTTGTATTGACACCACTGTGGAGCTAACAGGATGGATGGTGATGCCGTTCCGGTAACACGATGATAGATAATCTCCTGCGGAGTCTGTTCGACCATATCTGCTACTGTTGAGACATACTCTGAGAGTGACCACGGCGTGTACTCATCTTTACGCCAACTGTTAGCGAGCATCGTTCCTTTGACCACATGAAGCGGATGCAATTTAAGACCATCTGTACCCAACTCAAGAACACGCTCTAAACTCATTAGATTATGAACACGCTCCTCCCCCGGCAATCCAACAATGAGATGTGTACATAGCGAGAGATCTCTCGATTTCACCGCCTCAACCGCCGCTCGATACTCACTAATGGTGTGACCACGATTAACCTTCTCTAAGGTGTGATCAAAGGCAGATTGTAATCCCAGCTCCAGCCAGACCTCATAGCCCTGATCACGATATTCGGCTAACAGGTCGAGCACCCTGGCAGGAACACAATCGGGACGAGTTCCAATCGCCAGCCCTATGACACCGGATTGGCTTAGCGCTTCATCATAGAGCTGTTTTAGATGCGCCGGATCATCATAGGTGTTGGTATAGGCCTGGAAATAGGCAAGAAAGCGTTGTGCTCCGGTACGTTTTGCCAATACATTCCGACCGGCATCAATCTGAGATTGAATCGATTGCGGTTGATGTGCATGAGGATTAAATGAGGTGTTATTGCAGAATGTGCAGCCTCCCCGACCTTTGGTGCCATCCCGATTGGGACAGGTGAATCCTGCGTTTATCGACAGTTTATGTATCCGCTCACCATATTTGTTGAGCAAATGTTGTCCGAAGGTGTTGATGTAATCGCTTAAAGCCATAACTAATAGTGAGGGAAAGAATTAAGCCTGTAATATTACTGAATGAGACGAAATATACCATTAATCACTACCCTGCGGGGTGAGGATAATCAATCGGCCTAAAGGATAATCTTATTTCTAGGGCCTGTTGATCTTTCATATTCACCACTGTTGCTGCACCAAAAAGCGTCAATCAAGGCACGAAGAGCGATATTTGGTTGCTCCAAATGAGCGATAAGTAACGCAGAGTGACGCTTTTTGAGGCGCAACCCAAAGGGACGGGACGATTTTTGCGCCCAATGGCGTGGCCTGCAGGACGCAGGTCAGGGGCGTGAGCAGGAGCGGAAGCTTTATCAGTCGTTTATTTGGAATAACCAAATTACACTCCTTCTGCCTTATTGGACAATAAAATCGTCTCCGGCAGTGTCGAAGATGAAAGCTCGACAGACCCTAGTCTCAACTTAAAGCACCGCCACAACTACTTCCCTGCCCAGCGGTACAACCATAGCAGTGACCTTTGACCGTAATCTCCCGACCAATGACCGTAGTGTCATCAAGATCACGAATATGAAGCCGACGCGATTGATCCTTAATTGGAAGATCCAGCATCTGGTTAAAGTCACAATCGTAGAGATAGCCTTGCCAATCAACGCTCACCAGCGTTTTACACATCACCGTATTTAGATTACTTTTTTGATATGACTCCTGGAGCAGCTTCATATACGCATCAAACTCTTCTTTTGAGACTAAAGTGCTACCAAAACGATTGATTGGCATATTGGTGATCGTAAGCAACCGATTAAATGATATCCGATATCTCTGTGACAGCTCTTTTTTATAATCCTGCTCCAGCCCTATTTGTGATGGGGGTAACGATGCACCTGTAGGGTTATAAACAAGACTTAACACTCTATCTTCATCCTGTGCATAACCGACAGCATTTAATTGATGTAGTCCCTTAATACTCAATTCATAAGCGCCCTTACCTCGCTGTGCATCAACATTCTCTTCGAGGTAACACGGCATCGATGCAACCACCTCAACTTGATAGTCTGAAAGAAATTGAGCAAGGTCTCTCTGTTCATCAAGTATCGCTAAATTACAGCGATCAATCACATGGATACCTTTGTGCCGCGCAAACATCACCAGATCACGAAAATGTGGATTCATTTCAGGTGCGCCACCTGTGAGATCGAGAGTTTTGACCTGGCTGCGCTGAATAAACTGCTTAACGTCATCAATCGTTTTCTGGTTCATTATCTCTTTACGATTCGGACCAGCATTTACATGACAGTGATTACACTGAAGATTACAACGATACCCGAGATTAACCTGTAAGGTTGTCAGTGCATCTCTTTTGATCGCGGGGAAAGGGATTACTTCTAAATATGGCAGGGTATTGATCATGAGTGTTATCTAAAACGTCTTAGATACCACCGTTCAAAGATCCGTTTTATCCAGTGCCACACTATTGAGGACGGCAATACGAATGACCGCTTAAGGGTACGAACAACCAGCATCCCACGATGACCGCTATCAACAATACAAATCAGTTCAACCTTAAAGGTGTGCTCAGCTTTACCACCGTTTAAAGATTCAACCAGATTTTTTGCTGCTGCTTCGGCTTGAAAATCTGCCATGTGAGCCTGTTTAGGTAACCAGTCTGGTCCAAGAAAGCTTCCTGAATCACCGGCGACATAGAGATGCTCAAACCCGACCACCTTGCAGTGTTCGTCCGCTTTAACCAAGCCACCCTCAGAACGTGGTAGCTCGCTATTATCAAACCACTGATTACCTGTCATTCCCGGCATAAACAGGATGAGATCAGCATCAAACTCACCACCCTCGGTAACAACCTTGTTAGACTCAAATCGGATTAACTTATGACCGAGGTGGGTAGCGATACCTTGTTGAGCCATCTTATTCAGTAGCCCTTGCATCGCCTTGGGTCCAAGACGTTTTCCTGGTTCAGGTGCAGGACTAAAGAAGGTGAGTTCGATTTGATCACGCTTGCCCTGCTGTCGTAAAAAGGTGTCGATTCCAAACAGGAATTCGAACATCGGACCACCGCGCATCGCTGTCGGCTCTTTTGGGTTACCGGCAAAACCAACCGCAATTGAACCGTTTGACATCTCACGAATTCGTCTTCGGATCTGCATTGCGGCATCAACACCTTCACAAGGCGTAATGGCGTGCTCAATACCGGGGAGCTTTTTAATAAACTGCCCACCCGATGCGATAATGAGTCCATCGTTTTCAACCTCTCCATTGGTCGTTTCAACCAGTCGTCCACCATTACCTAAGCCGGTAACCTCGCCTTCATGAAAGTTGACCTCATTACGGTCAAAATAGAGATCCAGTGAAACCTTGATATCGTGTGGCTCTCGTAGTCCTGATGGTATCCAGATCAGACTCGGTAGATAGACAAACTCTGCTCTTCTTCCGATAACCGTTATTTGCGCATTATCATCCAAAGCCCTTAGCGATTTAATCGCCGTAATTGCCGCAAAGCCTGTACCGATTACGACATATCGATGTATTGTCATGAATTATTATTCCAGTATTCAATGATATTTTTATCTGCCATGACAACAACTATAGTCAATTCAAGGCTTGATGTAACGCCCAAATCGTTCTATTGCGTTTTATCGAATGCTGTTCTCACTTATTAAAGTCAGATAGCTTAAGTATTCAAACTGCGTCACATCATTGCTTCACTTCGAGTGCAATGTCTGGTTTAATTTTCTCAATCTGACACTTTTTTAATAACCACAAAAACAAACCATCTATTGGATAGAAGGAAAATATTATGAAAAAACTTATTGTTATCGTCTTTACAATATTTATTAGCGCATGCGCTTCTGGTAGACCTTTTACCGTAATGGAAAAGCCTTCTGATAATGAGTCAAGAATCTATATATATCGTCCATTTACATTTGTTCAAAGTGGTATTTTTCCAACCATCTCTATTGATCGTGAAGAGGTAGGAAAATTGGTCAATGGTGGCTATGTAACCTACAAATTAGCCAGTGGTGAGCACGTTATAGGACTCACAGGTAATTTCTTTCAATGGTCACATGATGATCGGTACTTCGATGTCAATCTGAAAGCGGGGAAAACACACTATTTCAAGTTAGATCCCTCGATGACATCCAAGGGTAAAGGTTTAATTCACAGCTATAGCTTTAATGAACAATCCGAAACTATCGCTCTGGAAGAATTAAAAGATCTTAAAGAGTCTGACTAGTTATTTAAATGCTACATCAAATCAATGACACGGAAGTCATGATTGATTACAACCAAAATCTAGTCATCAAGCACATGACATAGCGGACTATTATCGCGTCGTTCTACACCTTTAGCGATAACCTGAGCCAGATCTCGCACCTCTTCCATGGAGAGCGCAGATAACAGGCGAGACATTAGTTCCGGCTCGATACGAATTGTACAGGGCGAACCATCTGCCAACGCAACCTGAACTGCTGCCACATTCTTCTCCAGTGCGTCTTCACCCTGCTCCATTAGTTCGCCATTGCGTTGTAACAGTTTTTCATAGTGTTGATCGATATTATTTGCGACATCATCCGTAATATCTTCCGACACCTCTACGGTAACCATACCATCCTCGACTACCAGTCGATTCTCGATATCGTATTGGTTAACAACTGCGATGAATTCATCTGCGATCTGTTCATTAAAGAAAATATATTCAAGCATAGTGTTTTATTCGTAACTTGTTATCGTTTTGATAGTAGTGTGACAAAGGCAATCGCAAACTCATCTTCATCAGACAATGAAAGATACGCTTCACCTATCGCCATGGTTTGGCATAATTCAGCAGCACGTTCGGAAAAGTGTAATTGCGGCTTGCCCAAAGCATTATTGGTGACATAGATATGCCGTAGTGAAAGTCCATCTCTAAACCCGGTTCCCATCGCTTTAGCCGCCGCCTCTTTTGCGGCATACCGTTTTGCGAGAAACGAGGCCTTCTGATGACTGTGCTGATACTGTTCAAATTCACTATCGGCAAGGATACGTTTGGCAAATTTATCGTCATCTCTCTCGCACATCTTTTCCATGCGAGCGATAGCGACAATATCAGTACCAATACCGTGGATCACGATCTGGCACCAACCATGATCTGCTTCATTGTCGATACAGCACTCTCCATTCCTTCAAAAAGCGCACGCGCAATAATCGCATGACCAATATTGAGCTCAACAATTTGAGGTATCGCGGCAATCATCACAGTATTGTGATAATTCAGGCCATGGCCTGCATTCACTTGAAGCCCAAGTTCATCGCCCCGCTGCACCGCACTGATAATCCTTCCGAGTTCTAAAGTTCTTTCGCGCTCACTCTTTGCATCGGCAAAATGTCCTGTGTGGATCTCGATTACAGGCGCATTGCACTGATGTGCTGCCTCGATCTGATCCGGATCAGCATCAATAAAGAGTGAGACCCGTATTCCTGCGGCGGCTAGTCGCTCGCATGCTTCGGCGATACGCTCTTTTTGAGAGACAACATCCAATCCACCCTCTGTCGTGAGCTCTTCGCGTTTTTCCGGCACCAGACAACAATCACTCGGCTTAAACTGTTCGGCAATCGATAACATCTCATCCGTAACCGCCATCTCAAGGTTGATACGCGTCTGAACAACCTCTGAAAGAATACGAAGATCGCGCTCCTGTATATGACGACGATCCTCCCGAAGATGGATCGTGATGCCGTCAGCACCACCACGCTCAGCAGCCAATGCCGCTTCTACCGGATCCGGGTAGCGAGTACCACGTGCCTGACGAAGTGTTGCTACGTGGTCGATATTGACACCCAACAGAATTCTATCTCTTATACTCATTGTGTTCTCTTAATATCTATTGTCGTTTGTGACTAAAAAGCTTACGACTATTGAGGGTCTTATTTCCGGTTTGAGATGCGATTAAATATCTCATTAGCTTTTTCGACTCTTTTCTAACCGTGTCATCAGGTAACTCACCACTATCAAGATGAAGCAGTGTTTTACCGCTGATTTCAATCCCAACACAATGGGATTTCATCTTTACTGGCCCTTGCTCAAGCAGATAACAGTAGCGCTGATCTGAGGTGACTATTTCGCCATGCTCTGCCTCATGGGTCAATAGCAGACCATAGCCAATCGTCTCCATAAGCTGCTTTTCATACTGTCTGAGTGTCCATTCAAGATCCTCGCAACCTTCCGAGAGCTGTTTAATGGTAGTGTGATAGATTTGGAATAACTCAGAATGAGGATCATCCCGATGGAGTAGATGCATCATTAGCTCGTTAAGATAAAACCCGGCAATTAACATCTCACCTTGTAACGGCCGCCCGCCTTCAACCAATTCAGCCTTAAAAACCTTTTTAAGCTCACCATAACCACCCCAACTGATATCCAGAAGTTGAAAAGGTTGCAGTGTTGCTGTCATCCCTCCACGAGCACTTTTAGCACCACGAGCGATTGCGCCAATACGCCCATACTCTTCGCTGAATATCTCAAGCAGCAGGCTGGTTTCCCGAAAGCTCCGACGATGCAAAAGATAACAGCGGTGAAACTGTTGCTGTTCAATCCCCATCTCTATACCCGAGACTACTCAGGATACGTTCATTATCGGACCAGCCCTCTTTAACCTTAACCCAAAGCTCCAAAAATACCTTCTGGCCAAAAAGCCGTTCCATGTCGAGCCGTGACTGTTTCCCAATCTCTTTTAGCTTACTCCCGCCTTTGCCGATCACTATCTTCTTTTGGCTCTGGCGCTCAACCCAGATGAGTGCATTGATGTGTAACATGCCGTTATCATTTTTAAATTGCTCAATTTCAACCGTAACTGCATACGGCAGCTCTTTACCCATTGAGCGCATCAATTTTTCACGCACCATCTCCGCAGCAAGAAATCGCTCACTCCTGTCGGTAATGTAATCTTCAGGGAAGATCATCGCCTGCTCGGGTAGATAACCAATCAAGGTCTGCTCCAACTGAGCAACACTGTCACCTTTGATCGCAGAAACCGGCAGAACCTCTTTGAAGTTCATTTTTTGTGACAGTTTTTGCATTAGCGGTAGCAGGTCTTCTCGTGACCTGAGTGTATCGATTTTATTGATGACCAGTAGCACAGGTGCTTTTTCATTCTTTAAACGATTAACAACGTATTCATCCTCATCGTTCCACTCTCGCGCTTCAACCACAAACAGGATTAGATCCACATCAGCAAGGCTGGTTGTTGCCGCACGATTCATATACTTATTCATCGCCTTTTTTGCATCAAGATGAATACCTGGAGTATCAACATAGATGGTTTGCGCTTGTTCAGTGGTTTTAATACCAAGAATACGATGACGGGTTGTTTGTGGTTTACGTGATGTAATGCTGATCTTTTGTCCAAGCAGGTAGTTCATTAAGGTTGATTTGCCTACATTTGGACGACCAACGATTGCGATCAGGCCACAACGAAAGGGGTCATTAGATTTAACCACGTTTAATCTCTTTAAGAATAATATCGGCGACCTTTTGTTCTGCCTTACGACGACTACGACCATTGGCCTGATATGTGCCATCAAGAATTGACACCTTGCAACTGACAGTAAAGGTCTGACTGTGGGCTTCGCCCGTGGTGTCGATAACCTCGTATTGAGGCAATGGCAATCGACGTGACTGCATATACTCCTGCAGGCGTGTTTTTGGATCTTTGGTGGCGCTCTCAAGGTCTAACTCATTTAACGCCTGTTTGAAGAGCCGTTCGATTAACTCCTGAACTGTATTGATGTTTGAATCAAGAAAGATAGCCCCCAGTATGGCTTCAAACACATCAGCCAAAATCGAATCACGTCGATAGCCACCGCTTTTCAGTTCGCCAGGGCCGAGGATAAGATAATCACCAAGATCTAGCTCCCGTGCCATTTTTGCAAGATGCTCGCCTTTCACCAACGTTGCGCGCAAACGACTGAGTCGTCCCTCATCGATCTTAGGAAATTGGTGATAGAGTCGATCGGAAATGACAAAACTCAGAATTGAATCGCCTAGAAACTCTAGGCGCTCATAATTCGTTTTTCCAACGCTGCGATGAGTTAAAGCGGTATTCAGGAGATCGATATTGTTGAACGTGTAGCCCAATGTTTTACATAGTCGATCGAGCGGAACATTATTCAACGTATCGGAACCTCAACTTTGTCATCAAAGCTAAGTAGAATCGAAACATTAAAGATAAAGGGGATACGTGTCTCATATTGAACCGAAACGTCATACCAGAGTGAACTCTTTACCACGCTAATATCCTGTAAAGCAGCATATTTGACATCGTTGATTTCAAAGCGTTTTTGCAGGTTTTCTCTAACATCCATCGCGCTAAGAAGTTTCTGAGTGTCACTGTTGGCCAAATCCTGCAACGACTGTTTAACACTCATGTTATCAAGATAGACCGGCCCTGTTTTTATCACAACCGCGCTAAAGTAAAGCACCACAAGGATAAAAAATAGCAACGTAAAAAGGCCAATACCTTTTTGTTGTTTAATATTGAGGTTTTTAGTTAATGTCATTTCCGATACGACTCCAAGAGATCAAATGGTCACTTTCACTATCCCAGTTCATCCATATCATGAAAGCCTTTCCAATCAGGTTTTCATCAGGAACAGTTCCCCAAAAACGACTATCACGACTATTGTCCCGATTGTCACCCATAACAAAGTATTCATCCGGTGGCACCGTAAACTCAAAATCAAGAACCGGGCGAGAAGGCATCACCAGAACATCGTGTTTAACCCCAGCCAGATCCTCGTTGAGATGAATTGCACCAGTCATCATTGAACCGCCGCCGGTACCCAAATAGCGTCCGATTTCAGACTGGATTGCCCTCTTGCCATTAACGTATAACACCTTATTGCGATAAGCAATGGTATCACCAGGCTCTCCGACAACACGTTTAATAAAATCGATACGTGGATCCTCAGGATATCTAAAGACAATGACATCACCACGTTTGGGCTTATCGATCTCGATCACCTTGGTATTGATCGCGGGCAATCTGATTCCATAAGCAAATTTATTCACCAAAATAAAGTCACCCACCAGTAACGATGGCATCATTGACCCAGAAGGAATACGAAACGGCTCAACGATAAATGAACGCACAACCAGTACGGCTAACACAATCGGAAAGAATGAACGTGATAGCTCGACAACATAGGGTTCCTGATCTTCAAGAATCTTATTAATCGTCTCAGGATCAGCTTCTGCTTCAGAGCCCAAACCCTCTATCGCTTTTGAGCGGCGCTTGGGTGCGAACAGTGCGGCATCAACTGCCCAGACAATGCCTGTTGCGAAGGTGAATAACACCAAAAAAGTTGGAAAATCAAAACTCATCTATTTCTTCCCTACGTGGAGTACGGCAAAGAATGCCTCTTGCGGGATCTCAACCGAACCGACCTGCTTCATTCGTTTTTTACCAGCTTTTTGTTTCTCAAGCAGCTTGCGCTTTCGGGAAACATCGCCACCATAACACTTTGCAGTAACATTCTTGCGTAATGCCTTAACATTGGTTCTGGCAATAATTTGCGCGCCGATCGCCGCTTGAATCGCAACATCAAACATCTGTCTTGGAATCAGCTCTTTCATCTTTTCGGTCAATTCACGTCCACGATACTGCGCCTGATCTCGATGAACAATCACCGCTAACGCATCGACAATTTCGCCATTGATCAACATATCGAGTTTAACCAGATTAGCCGCTTCAAAACGGTTAAAGTGGTAATCAAGTGATGCAAAACCCCGGCTCACCGACTTTAGACGATCAAAGAAATCCAGAACCACCTCATTCATCGGTAGCTCATAAGCAATGGAGACCTGATTACCGACATACTGCATATTCTTCTGGACACCGCGTTTCTCAATACATAACCCAATCACGTTGCCGACATAATCTTTTGGCACCAAGATATTGGCGGTAATGATCGGCTCATGGATCGCATCAATATAGTTAACCGGCGGAAGCTTGGCCGGGTTATCCACCATAATGGTTTCACCCTTGGTGGTAAGAACCTCATAGACCACTGTTGGAGCAGTGGTGATGAGATCCAGATCATATTCACGCTCTAACCGCTCCTGAATGATCTCCATATGGAGCATACCCAGAAATCCGCAACGAAAACCAAAACCAAGCGCCTGGGAGGTTTCTGGCTCATAAAACAGTGAGGCATCATTCAATTTGAGTTTAGAGAGTGCCTCCCGAAGGTTTTCGTAATCATCACTACTAATCGGGAATAGACCGGCAAATACTTGCGGCTGTGCCGGTTTAAATCCGGGTAGCGCCGTTTCTGCCGGTTTATCACTGTGTGTTAAGGTATCCCCTACCGGCGCACCATCGATCTCCTTAATTCCAGCAATCACGTACCCAACTTCACCCGCCTGAAGTACGCCAAGATCGGTCATCTTAGGTGAAAAGATACCGACACGATCAACCTGATGACTTCGCCCGGTCGACATCACTGTAATCTTCTGTTTGGCGCGCAGGGTTCCATTCATAACACGGACTAACGAAACCACGCCAAGGTAGTTATCGAACCAGGAGTCGATAATCAGTGCTTGAAGCTTACCATCCCTATCGCCTTGTGGTGCGGGGATACGCAGAACCAGTTGTTCCAGAAGATCTTCAATACCAATCCCGGTCTTTGCACTGACCTTAACTGCATCTCTGGCGCCAATGCCAATAATCTCTTCGATCTCGGCAATGACCCGATCCGGATCAGCCGCGGGAAGATCAATCTTGTTCAGTACAGGAAGCACTTCAAGATCCTGATCAATCGCGGTGTAGCAATTTGCCACCGTTTGCGCCTCAACACCTTGAGAGGCATCAACAACCAACAGAGCCCCTTCACATGCGGCAAGAGAACGTGAAACCTCATAAGAGAAATCAACATGTCCCGGTGTATCGATAAAGTTGAGCTGGTAAACCTCTCCATCCCTAGCCTTATAATCCAGTGAAACACTCTGCGCTTTGATGGTAATGCCTCGCTCACGTTCAAGATCCATTGAATCGAGCACCTGCTGTGACATCTCACGATCAGTGAGTCCACCACAATGCTGGATAAACCGATCTGAGATCGTCGATTTACCGTGATCTATATGGGCAATAATGGAGAAATTTCGAATATTTTTAAGGTCGGCCACAGGTCGTCAGTTTCGCTTTAAGTCAGATTACGAAAAAAGTGCAGTGTCATTATGGTTGACCCTGCGTTCAGTCGACGGATTCTACAGAAAAATCAGGGTGAGGAGAAATATTCTGCCACGACTTCTGAATCCAAAAAGTAGTGGCAGAGTTCATTCTCATCAGCATCGGTGATCACGGGTACCAGAAGGTTGTATTTTTGGTACCACTCCTCGTCACTATCAACATCCCGGGTAATTACCTCAAATTGATGTTGAGAGTGCATAGCATCAAGTTCACTCGCAACGGCTTCACATAAGGAGCAGCCACTGCGTTGATACAGATGCACCCGTTTCATCAACTCATTCAGCAATTCGTAATGCCAGAAAACGAGGACTACCGTTGCGTGTAACCAGAAGCGGTACTGAGCGTCCCTTGGGCAGCCCATCAACAATAGTGTAAAAATCGTTTACATTTCCAACCTTATTGTTGTTAAGGCGCGATATCACATCACCTCGCTGAACACCTGCGGCGCGTGCCGGATTACCGGTCACTTCTTTAACAAGAACACCGCCATCGTCAAGACTTAGTTGTTTACGCTGCTCCTTGCTGATCTCACCGATCACCATGCCCAGCTTTTCGGTCTCACTCTGTTGTGGTGTCGATTTTGGTGACGCCTTATCCAACTCACTATCCGAGGGTAATTCGCCAATCGTAATGCTGATGTTCTTAACCTTTCCATCACGAACAATCTTAAGCTTGGCCTTATTGCCGATAGAGGTACGACCTACAAGTGGCGGCAACTCAGATGAGCTGTAGATCTCATGCCCCTCATACTCGGTAATGATATCGCCGACCTCAATACCGGCTTTTCCAGCGGGTGAATCCTCAAGAACCTGTGCCACTAAAGCACCTTTTGGCGTTTTCATACCAAAGGATTCTGCCAATTCACGGGTAACATCCTGAATCATCACACCAAGCCATCCACGCGATACAAAGCCGTGATCCTTAAGTTGCTTCACCACATCAAGAGCGACATCTACAGGGATCGCAAAGGAGAGCCCCATAAAGCCACCTGTGCGGCTATAGATTTGGGAGTTAATTCCAACAACCTCGCCATCAAGGTTAAATAGTGGACCACCGGAGTTACCAGGATTGATTGCCACATCAGTCTGAATGAATGGAACATAGTTTTCTGATGGCAGACTTCGACCAACTGCACTGACGATACCGGCCGAAACAGAATGGTCAAAACCAAAAGGTGAACCGATCGCCATCACCCATTCACCTACTTTGAGCTGTTTGCTACTACCGAGCTTCACAACCGGCAGATTGGTCGCCTCCACCTTCAACAGTGCGATATCACTCTTTTTATCCTGTCCAACCACCTCGGCCATTAACTCACGGCGGTCACTTAGGCGCACGATGATCTCATCAGCACCCTCAACCACATGATTATTGGTCAGAATATGGCCGTCAGAGTCGATGATGAATCCTGATCCGAGCGATTGCGCCTTCTCTTCAGGGGCATCGCTGCCACCGTTTTGATCCGGGTTTTGCTCAAAAAAGCGTTTAAACAGATCATTCCACGGGGTGTTCTCCAGCTCTTCCGGAACCTGGAAACGGAACGGAAGCCGGTGTTGGCCTTGAACACTCTGTCTGGTACTGATATTGACCACTGCGGGGCTGGTCTTTTCGACAAGATCAGTAAAATCGGGCAGGCCTGAGCGAGCAGATACCTGGCTCGAAAAGAAAAATAACAGGAGCAGAGACCCGGCTGTCATTACTCTTTGATTCAATCTCATATTCTTATCTCTCTTTTTGAAATTACTGCTGAGTTGGCGTTGTACGGTTAAACGAAATGGTCTGAATCGGTGCATGGTCACAACGAATCATCACCGCTTGTAGCTTGCTATCATGCATGGAGGATTGGCCGATCCTTCTTGCCCAAAACAGCCCAATGACCAGTCCGAAGACGCCACCGATTATTGAGGACCACTCACCAATGGTTGAATGATTTGTGCCTAACTCACCAAGATAACCACCGACAAATAACAGAAGTAATGGCAGCATATAGACCAGTAGTGACGCATTCATCATACTGCTCTCATCAATGCCGATCACGACACTATCGCCCTTTTGTGCATTATGGCTGTTTTCAACTTTAATCCGGGTAGAGCGTTTGGAGAAATGGCTGGCAAGCGCCCCGGTACCACACGAAGAGGCTGAGCAGTGGGAACAACTGCTCTTTAAAGCGGTCTCGACATAAGCGAATTTTCCTGTCACCTCGGTGACGATTCCCCGCTCTTCCAACATCTTATTGATCTCCAACAAACGAAACGGAATCTGCAATCAGATTGGCGGTCATACGCGGAACCTCTCCAACGACAGTGACATGAAAACCATCATAGTTTTTGGAGACGAAAGTCACCGGACCGATACGTTTGATCTCATCCTGGGTTATGCGGCTTTGTTGATCGCTCGGCTCAAAAAAGACTGAAACCGATGAAAAACCATCGCTATAGAGTTGGTGTTCGATCATCTTCTGTTTCTCAGGCATCATGACTCCACGTGCCAGTTCACGCTGATAACCGGGCGGGATCTCATTGATCACCCAGCGTGTCTGATAATTGCTATCCAGCGACGTTTTCCGGCTCTTCTTATTAATATAGGCAACATTGTCACCAATATCGGCAACCGCAAGCAGCGACTCAGGAGGTTGATCGAGAAACTTGAGCGAAGTAAACATTACCTGCTCTAACGGTTTACCTTGTTCGTCCACCATTTCTGAGCGTAGTAGCATGTGGTTATTTTCATCGGCAATCCATAGACGATATCCAAAGCGATAGCGATCCTTGGGGATCACATTAATCCGTTGCACATTCAGGCCAGCAACCCGATCTCGACCACCAAGATCGAGTTCATAGAGCTTTTCAAGCAACGCTATCTTTTCAGGGCTATCGAGTTTAAATGGTGTGGCATATTCAGCCTGCTGCACCATAAATGCGGTGTCCTCTTTAAGTTGGCACTTAACTACACCATTATCACGAATAATCTCCCGATGAGGGCCGTTAAGGGTCATCATCCGTTCTATGACCCCGTTTTTAGTAAAGCCGTGAACTACTCTAACACCTTGAAGCTGCTCACCGACGCGATAAACGAAATTACCTTCAAAATTGAGATTAGGAACCGGCGTCGACATCTGTTCCAGATAGTGGTGGATCTGTTTTATGGTCTTCTCGTCCTGTGCCATTAACGGGGCATGACACAACAAAAAAACGAGGAACAGGGAGAATTTGTTACGCCTCATGTTTGGATTATCGAATCGGTTACTTGTTCTGCTCATACCCAACAACACGCGCATAAGGCATAAAGCTCTGCATACGATTTCCGGTCGAGAACTCTGCATGATTTGCAAGATAGGTATCGTACTCTTCAGGTTTTGACTGCTGCTGTGCAACATTCATCTGTTTTTGCGTCATTATCTGTTTTTGTGCCAAAACAGGTGTCGCACCCTGTTCTGCCTGATTTGTATAGAGACCTAGAAGCGCGATTGACGCGACCGATGCGGCAACGGCAATCCCGATCACTGGCTGCATCCAGCGGTGTCTAATATTTGCGGGTGCAAGAATAGTGGGTTCTTTGTCGATCTCAGCGGCAACACGTGTCGATAACGGATACTCAAATTGTTCTGGAAGATGGTTCTGCATCGCATCTCGAATGAGGTGGTTTAACTGCCATGAGGATTGTAGTTCATCGTTGCTGATGGTTTGCGTTAGAAGCTCATCATGCTCATGCCTGGAAAGCTCGCCATCCATAAAGGCTGAGATTCGCTCTTTGTCACTCATTGTGTTGTGTCCACTGAATGTAACAACCTTATTGCTCATATCGACTCTCCTTCTAAAAGCGGCCGAATAGTATTCTCGATAATCTCTCTGGCACGAAAGATACGGGATCGAACAGTACCGATTGGTATTTCAACAGTGGTAGCGATCTCTTCGTAACTCATGCCCTCTATCTCCCGTAATGTAATTGCGGTGCGTAAATCATCTTGCATCTGTTCAATCGTTTTAAATATCAACGCCTTTAACTGATCCCTATGAATGAGCTCTTCAGGGGTATCGGTATTTTTAAGTCGTGGATCCATACCGATCGCTGAGGCCTCATCTGCATCAATATCACTTCGAGGTGGCCGTGCGTTTTTAGCTGTGATGTGATTCTTGGCCGTATTGATCGCAATACGATAGAGCCACGTATAAAAGGCGCTGTCGCCACGGAAGTTAGGGAGTGCTCGATAGGCCTTAATAAATGCCTCCTGAGCCACATCCATTGCATCAGCACGATCACGCAGATACTGCATAACAACTTGAATGATTCGTTGTTGATACTTTTTAACCAACAGGTCAAAAGCTGCTTTATCCCCACGCTGAACCTTTTGCACCAGTACAAGGTCAATCTCTGCCTCGCCCATTCGGGCGTCTCCCCCACTATTTTTATTCATATTCAATTGATTAAACTACAGTTATGACCCGTTATGCCTGAAAGAGTTCACGCTAGTTGTAAAATATCGCGCACGGCGCTGTTTTATGACAGAATCCGGCACAAGAGCAGTGTTTATATCGGCCTGCATTTTCTCACAAAAGAGCACTACCCTACCATTGAAATGAGACCCTGAATGAGTAAACAGCATAATACAGACATTCTGATTATCGGCAGTGGTGCCGCAGGTTTGTCACTGGCACTTGATCTCGCACAAACCGCCAAGGTCACTGTATTGTCTAAGGGTAAACTCCACGAAGGCAGCACATTCTACGCACAAGGAGGAATTGCAGCGGTAACAAGCCAGTCTGACTCTATCTCCTCTCATAATGAAGACACCATCAATGCTGGGGCTGGCTTATGTAATAGCAAGGTTGTCAATTTCACAACCTCTATGGGACCAGACGCAATCAATACCTTGATTGAACAAGGTGTCCCCTTCTCAAAAGAGGGCGATGAATACCACCTAACCCGAGAGGGAGGACACAGCCACCGTCGTATTCTGCACGCAACAGATGCGACGGGAAAAGCGATAGAGGATACGCTTCTGAATCATGCGATAAAGCATGAAAACATTACACTGTTTGAAAATGCGATTGCAGTCGATCTCATTACCTCAGACCGCCTAAAGCTTGACGGTGAACGAAGGATTCATGGTTGTTATTATCTTGATCGAAACAGCAATCAGGTTAAAGCGATCTCAGCACGTTTTGTCATCCTCGCTACAGGTGGTGCAAGCAAGGTCTACCTATACACCAGCAACCCTGATATCTCTACCGGAGATGGTATCGCAATGGCGTGGCGTGCCGGTTGTCGTGTTGCCAATATGGAGTTCAATCAGTTTCATCCCACCTGCCTGTACCACCCGGAGGCCAGAACATTTTTAATCACCGAAGCGATACGCGGTGAAGGTGGGCTCCTAAAGCTCCGTAATGGTAAGCGCTTTATGGATCAATTCGATCCACGCGGAGAGTTAGCACCACGAGACATCGTTGCTCGTGCGATTGACCATGAGATGAAGCGTCTTGGTGCAGACTGTGTCTATCTCGACATTAGCCACAAACCAGCGGAGTTTATCAAATCACATTTTCCGACGGTTTATCAAAACTGTTTGAAGTACGGTATTGATATCACCAAAGACCCTATCCCGGTGGTGCCCGCTGCCCACTACACCTGCGGTGGCGTGATGACCAATACCAAAGGTGAAACCGATATTCAGAATCTCTATGCCATTGGTGAAGTCGCATTCACAGGACTTCATGGGGCAAATCGTATGGCGAGCAACTCATTGCTTGAGTGTGTCGTTTTCGCCCTTTCGGCATCACGTGCTATCCGCGCTAAACTGGAACAGAGTCCTCCTCCCCTCAATCTTCCACCATGGGATGAGAGTCGTGTTACCAACTCGGATGAAGAGGTCGTGGTGTCTCACAATTGGGAGGAGCTACGCCGCTTTATGTGGGACTATGTTGGTATCGTTCGTACGAACAAACGTCTTCAGCGCGCCAAGCGTCGTGTCGATCTGCTCAAGGCTGAGATTGAAGAGTATTACGGCAATTTCCGAGTGAGTAATGACCTGATTGAACTGCGAAATTTAGTCGAGGTTGCGGATCTGATTATCCGCTCAGCAATGGCACGAAAAGAGAGTCGCGGACTGCACTATACCCTGGATTACCCGGAAGTTGACGAGCTTAAGCCTCCACAAGACACCATCCTGACCCCTGAAAACTTTATCTACTGATCATCTTCAACCATACTTGGACGAAGTCCATTAAAGCACGTGAGGTGAACCATGGCTAAATCATATACCGGCAGTTGTCATTGCGGTGCAATCAAGTTTTCGTTTGACAGCGACGAGATCACCAGAGGGGTTCGTTGTAACTGCTCAATCTGTTCTCGCAAAGGGGCAATGATGTCTCCGATGGCGATGCCTCCTGAGCAGATTAAGATCGAAGCAAAAGAGGGATCGTTAGCTCTTTATCAGTTTGGACTAAAAACCGCTAAACACTACTTCTGTAAAGAGTGCGGTATCTATACCTTTCATGAAACAGCAAGACAACCCGGACACTTCAGAGTCAACCTTGGGTGTGTTGAGGATGTTGACACCTTTTCACTTGAGGCAGATCTCTTTGATGGTAAACACCTGCTCTAAACTATTGGTATAGCGAAGGAAGCTCACTCTCCAAGGATGAACCTGACGCTTTAACCCGATAGCCTTTAACCATGCGCCAAAGGCTATCGCCAACCCAACGGTGAGATCCGGCGCTGTAGAGCGAACGATTCAGAAGATTAAGCTCATCAGCAAAGCTTTGAGGTACACGCTCAATAATCTCTTGTAGTGTCATCGGCGGATGATGACTCCAGACGACACCGCCCCATTCAATGATCGCCTCTCGTGCTTTTACCGCATCGCTCTGTTCACATGCTTCTTTTACCGCTTTCTCGGCATCACTTCGATTGAGCTGAACCTCACTTGTTACCTCTTGGGAGGTGTGATGATCTGATCTCTGGCGCAATAGCTTCACGCTGGTGATCAACCACATCAAGGCAAAGAGTACCGTTGTCCAGATCCAGTAGTTATCGATATCCAGCCAACCCTGTGGCCGTGTTGCATTCGATGTTTGTGATTGTTGCTGAGCCGGTAGTGCTGCATCTGCAGGAAGCGTCGGCGGCGTTACCGTGCTGTTTTTATTGCTGCCCAATGCAGGTAATACATTAATCACACTGGCGGGGATGATTGCTGTGCGTTCTTGTTTTTGTGTTATATCCCACCACTTCATCTCCACTTGTGGCAGTGTGATCTTTCCTGGTGTTGTCGGGATGATTGCTATCTTCTCAATCCGCTCACCAAGAATTCCGATTTCACCCTGATTATCATTCAACTGCGGCTGATCCGGATACTGTTTAAGCGTTGGGGGAAGGTTCATTTTAATTTCCGGGATCTGAGCTGCTGTCAACCGTTCAGCCTGTACGATAATGGTTCGTGTAACTGGCTCCCCGACACGAAAATCTGGTGAGGCATCTGGCCATTTTGCCTCGATATTTAACTGAGTAGTTGGAAGCCATTCGCCGGAATGGTTCGGAGGGATCGGTAAGACATTCACGGTAATCGAATCTGAACGAACACGCTTGCGATTCATTCCGGGATTGAATAATTGAAGCCCATAGCGACCACCAGTCTGGATATCTGCCTCAAACAGCAACGGATCGATGGTCATCTCACCACTTTGCTGAGGAAAGATGGCATAACGTCTCTCAACCACCTGATAATTACGACCACTATGGTATTTGTTATATTGAACGTCTTCACCAAGTCGGGTCACAATCGCCTTATTTGAAGAGACTGTTGGCTCTGTTAAGGAGGCATTGCTTGTATTGATCGCTCGATAGAGCTTCACACGATAGAGAATCTGCGCTTGAACGTAAGGCGACTCGTTATCGACCGAAACCTCAAGAAACATATCCTCACTGCTACTTCCATTCGGAGCCGACGATTGCTCATTGACCACAATCTTGATCAGTTGGCTGTTATCGTCTCCGAACGAGACCGGAGGGACGATAAGCTTTCCAGCCCGCTTTGGCATTAGAGTGACGATCCAGCTCTTCTTCTTATCCATACGCCCATTAACAATCTGAACACTCGATTGCTGCGACTGCGACAAGATCTGAAAATCACGCTCAAGCACTGAAAAGTCGGGATCATCATCAACATCCTCCTTGCTCTCAAAGGTTAATGTGAACGACTCATCCATAGAGACCTCGGTACGATCTGCGGTGACATCAACCAATGCGGCATACGATGTCGTCGATAACAGCCCCATCGATAAAAAAACCGAAATGACGATTGTGCGTAAGATGGTTACCACGCCTGACTCTCCTCACGACTATTTTGATACTGACGTTGATATTGATATTTAAACTTACGTTTTAGCAGACCACCCGGATCATCAGGGATCCGACGAAGCCACTGCTGCATCGCCTGCTGTGATTCAGTTTCTGGTTGTTCTTCATTAAATGTATTTGAGCTATCGGGTTGTTCTTGGTCATTGTTATCACCTTTTTGTACCACGTTTTGCTCTTGGTCAGAATGATCGCTATCCTCATCCTGATTTTTGAACGCTGTTTGATTATCCTCTTGCTCTCCTTGCTGATCGCTCTCACTCATCTGTTGTGTCTCTGAGGACGAAGAACCCTCCTGTTGTTGAGCCTCACTCCCTTGTTGTTGCTGTGCTTCGCTTTGATTCATTTGTGATGATTCGCTCTGCTGTCCCTGCTCACCCTGATCAGTTTGACCCTGCTGTGTGTTTTGCTCTTGAGAGTCCTGATCCTGGGCTTGAGTTGAATCACTCTTTTGTTGTTCCATTAAGCTCTTTAGCTGCTCAAGGTTATAGGCCGCATCTTCATGTTTTGGGTTTAGCTTTAACACTCGCTCATAGCTTTTGATTGCATTTTGATAATCGCCCATCATCGCGTAGCTGTTACCGCGATTATACTCATCGTCAATACCGCTTAACGGCTCTAGCAGCTCCAACGCTTTTTGATAATTCTTATTTCGAAACTGAGCCATCGCCTGCCAGCGCTCGTCTTTAAAGGTGTTTGCGGCGCCTTCATAATCCTCTTGCTGCATCAATTCCTGTCCGCGCTGATCACTGTTTTTCCATAGTTGTGACCACTCAAAGGCCTCTGCTTTTTGAGGCAACGGGATCAACAGCACGATAGTTATCAACAGAAAACCCTGTCTAAACATCAACACGGTTAAGGGCACAATAAATATCAGTAGCCATGGCCCCATATCCTGCCACTGTTCTCCCTGTTGCATCGATTCATCGTCCTGTGATCCATCCTGTAAAAAGGCGTCTATCTGCTGTAATGCCTTAATATCACTATTATCGATCTGCATCGGGCTATAGACTCCTCCACCTGATGATGCGATCTGCTTCAACAGATCCTCATCAAGCTTTGCAACCACAATCGACCCTTGGTTATCTTTAAGAAATCCACCATCAGCCATCGGGATCGGTGCACCATCTGTTGTCCCTACTGCAATGACTGACAATAAGTGCCCCTGCTGTTTTAGTTTTGAAATTTCATGGTTAATCATGCCGACATCTGATCGGTGAATGCCATCACTAATCAATAAAATCTGTCCATGACTCATTCCTGCCTGGTTCAGCAACGACACACCTTTTTCAATCGCAAGATCTGGTCGGCTCCCCTGTGTTGGCATCATTTCGGTCGAAAGCGTTCCTAACATCGCAGCAATCGTTGCGGTATCGTCAGTAAGTGGGGTCACAACATACGGTTGAGCCGCATAGACAATTAACGCTGTTTGTCCGCTTTTTCGTTGCTTAAGCAAATCGTGCAGTTTAAGTCTCGCTCTTACCAGGCGACTTGGTCGCAGGTCTTGTGCATCCATCGATTTGGAGAGATCAAACAACACCACCAGCGCCGAGGTGTCGCGAAATAGCGGCATCTGTTTTCGCTCCCATGCAGGCCCGGCGATAGCAATAACGGTGAGCAATCCAATAACACTCAACAAGATGCGACTATAATCTCTACCGCCACGATATTGATGCCCACTAACCACAAACGGTATTAACGCCTCATCACAAAAATGATGCCAATACCCGCCTTTGCGCTGCGTTTGACCAAAGAGCCAAATCGCAATAGCCAGTGGAATAAGCATCAACAACCACTCAGGGCGGATAAAGTGAAAATCAGCGAACAAAGCGATCCCTCCCCCAGGTGGTGATAAGCATCAACAGACCCAACACAAAAGCAGCGCAAAGAGGCCACCAGAAAAGCTCTGTGACGGGTCTAAACACATAAGAGTCCTTAACAACGGGTTCTAGTTCATCCAAGAGCGCATAGATCTCTTCAAGCTCTTGCAGATTACGTGCACGGAAATAACGGCCATTGGTTATTTGGGCGATCTGTTTTAATGTTTTTTCATCCAGATCCTTTGAGGGATTAATGCGCTGTCTTCCAAAGAGGGATTGCACCAGCATCTCATCCGCACCGATGCCGATGGTATAGATCTTAAGCGCCTCTGAGGCTGCCAACTCTGCTGCCTGTATCGGATCAACATCACCTGCGGTATTTGCACCATCGGTTAACAGGATTAATACCGGCTTGGGTTGATCATCATCCGTTGCAGAGTCCTTCATTCGTTTGACAGCCAGGCCAATCGCATCGCCAATGGCGGTAGCCTCTCCGGCAAGGCCTATCACCGATTCTCCGAGTAAAACAGAGACGGTTTTGCGATCAAAGGTCAATGGAGCCTGGATATAGGCCTTTGTTCCAAAAAGAATCAAACCGATACGATCACCAATACGCTGTTCGATAAAGTCACTCGCAATCAGTTTGGTTGCCTCTAAGCGATCCATCGTCTTGCCATTACGCTGAAAATCAGCAACCTGCATACTTCCTGACAGATCCACGGCCATCATTAAATCACGACCGGAAACAGGAATCTCAATCGGCTCACCTAACCATTGCGGTCGTGATGCTGCAATCACCACAAACACCCATGCAATCACCGCCAGAGTCGTCATAAAAAAATGGCGTTTAGTTTGCTGATAACCACTACCGATCCCTGAAAATGGCAATAGTGATGGCACTTTCAGTGCGGCGGTCTGTTGTTGTTTTAGCGGTGGAAGATAGCGATAACTCAACCAAGGCAGTGGCAACAGCAAGAAGGCGTAGGGCCAGAGCAGTTCCAAACTCATCGAACTCCCCCCTTTTTTGGGAGCTTTTCGATCAGACGTTTTACGAGATCAAACAGCCCTTCAACATCCACAAACGACTGACGCTGATACGGTGCTTCCAGGAGTGAGCGCCCTAGCTCAGAGTTAAAGGGCTCGTCATCAAGGTACTGATTCAAAAGCCCAAGCCAGGCCTCACCAGTTAGAGATGCACTCGATTCTCGCGGGTGGTAGGCCAGGATAATTCGGCGTAATAACACCGAAGTTTCAGTTACAGCCTGATGGTGGTCTGCACTATCCCTGTAGTGACTTCTAACGTGTTCAAACTCCCTTTTAACAGATCGTAGTAGTGCCCCACGCCCCCACCAGAGACGAACAAGATAGATCGTAGAGAGCAACACCACCAACAGCAACAGTAGTAACCACCATCCAAGTGCAGGCGGCCACCAACTAACCCCGTCAGGAAGATGAATATCACGTAGTTGCAACGTCTTATCCATGTGACACCCTTTTGAGTGATGCCTCTTGCAATACCATCGCAGGATCATCATCAGTCGAGCAGCTCACCAGTTGAATCCGGTAACGCTTACACCACTCTCTCAACGCTTCATATCGTTGTGCAAACCGCTGCTGATAGGCCTCAAGAACCCGACGCATTGAGGTATCGATATGAACCACATCATCAATATGAGATACGGTGATCTGCTCATCCTCCGGGAGTGACCGTTCAAAAGGATCGTGAATCATAATGAGTTGGATCTCACAATGACGCGACAGCAAACCGATAATCTGCTCTTCAGATTCACCAAACCCCTGAAAATCGCTAATGATGGTGATATGTGCGCCAGGATGGGTTACCCGTTGCAGACGTTGCAGCATGTGTTGATAGCTGGCGTTATCACCGTTTTGATGATTTGATTGGGAGGATTGCTGCCACGCGGAGTGACTCACCAGTTGGTTGAAGAGATGGAGTACAGCGTGGCGACCGGTTTGAGGACGTGATTCGAGATGCTCAACCTCTGAAAAAACCATTCCACCGAGTCGATCTCCACGTTTTTGTGCCTGCCATGCCAGAATTGCAGCCATTTGAGAGGCGATCACTGACTTAAAGGCACCACGAGTTGCAAAGTGCATTGAACGATTAAGGTCTACCGCGATATGGATCGCCAGTTCTCGCTCCTCACGAAAGAGTTTAGTGTGTGTTTTACCTGTACGCGCAGTAACCCGCCAGTCGATGGTACGGATATCGTCGCCGGGAATATAGGGACGAGCTTCGGAAAACTCCATTCCACGGCCTTTAAAGCTAGAGATATATTGTCCGGTACGTTGCGATAACCGTTTCGGTTTTTGAGTCGCCAACTGTTGTGCCAGCCCATTTAAACCGATCAATGACCTTAATGAGATCGACACCAGCCCATCACCATCAGCAGGAACGGTTTGATCACGCTCCCCGATTTCCGGGATCACGCGTGATTCACCTTTAAACGATGAAAACAGGCGTGTGATTAAACTCATGGAACCGCGATTCGATTAATCAATTCGTTGATAAAGTAGTCCGGTGAGACGCCTTCGGCCTCAGCCTCATAGGTAAGAATGATTCGATGGCGCATCACATCAAAGGCCATCAATTGAATATCATCAGGAGAGACATAATCACGACCACATAGCCACGCATAGGACTTGGCACAGCGATCTAACGCCTGAATCGCGCGGGGACTGGCACCATACTGAATCCAGCTAGCAAGATCATCCCCATAGGCTGCCGGATTCCGAGTTGCCATCACCAATTGAATCAGATACTCCTCAAGATTTGGAGCAATATAGATATCCAGCACCTCGTCACGCGCCTTAAAGACAATCTCCTGTGAAAGCTCAGGTATTGACTCTGCAACAGATTTAAAATCTGAGCGCGCCTCTTTACGAGCCAGCTCCAGAATCAGTCGTTCGGAGTCGTAATCCGGGTAATCGATATTGACGTGCATCAAAAAGCGATCCAACTGCGCCTCAGGTAGGGGATAGGTTCCCTCCTGCTCCAGTGGGTTTTGAGTCGCCATGACCAAAAAGAGTTTTGGTAAAGGATAGGTCACTGAGCCTACCGTAATTTGGCGTTCAGCCATCGCCTCTAGCAGTGCCGATTGAACCTTTGCCGGAGCACGGTTAATCTCATCGGCCAGAACAAGGTTATGAAACAGAGGCCCTTGTTGAAAAGTAAAGCTTCCCTCTTGTGGCCTGAAGACCTCGGTTCCGGTTAGATCAGCCGGAAGCAGATCCGGAGTAAACTGAATACGGTGAAAATCACCTTCGATACCATCACCGAGTGTTTTGATCGCTCTGGTTTTAGCAAGACCGGGCGCACCCTCTACCAGAAGATGACCATCTGCGAGTAATGCAATTAACAGACGATCAACCAGATGTTGTTGACCGATGATCTGAGTTCTTACATAACGTCGTAATTCCAGAAACGACTCTTTAACCACTTTTATCTAACTCCTCTTTAGTTTTGATTCATCATCATTATTAGTAATCTCTAATTCTCAAGCCTTTTCAGGGCGTGTTCAACTACTAATCCCGTCTAATTGTTTTAATGCTAATCTGAGCTGGCGGTGAGCTTGTGTCGATAGTGCATCACCAAAAATCAATAATGATTGAGTCTGATCATTTTCATCACGATAACGAATAATCGTCAGCGCAGGTGAGATAAGGGTCGCAGCGATGATTTCAATAGTTTGATGCTGCCCGTATGTAACCCGTACCCATTCTTGTTTCTCACCGATAATTAACCCCGATAACTCGCCATTTAGCTCCTGTCGATTTCGCAACAGTGACACCAGTGACCATAATGTCACCACCGTAAAAACTGTTTGCAGTGCGATTGACCAATGAACACTCAAAAAAGTTCCTATCAGAATCAGGTGATATCCCCAAATGATGAAAACAAAGCGTTTAGAACGATTAAACGCTAAAAAATCATGAGATTGAGTAGAGTTGTATTGCTCCATTACCATTGAATACCTGTTCCATACTCGGTTTTTTGGATCTTTACATTGAGATTACTGCAACAACCATTATTCTATGAGTCATCTGATGAAAACAATGGATAAATTCGATGAACCAGTCATGGCAACAATTTTTAACCACCCAAGGTGCACGTTTCGCTGAGAGCAGCATTACCGATTTCGGTGACTCCCGTAGTGAATTACAATCAACCATCGGCGCAACTGTGATCACCGCACTGACGCATACTCGAATCATCAAGGTGGGTGGTGAAGATGCATCGCTCTTTCTCCAAGGCCAATTAACCAACGATATTCGTAATATCGATGCAGAACACCATCAGCTTAGCGCCCATTGTAGCCCTAAAGGTCGAATGCTGTTTATTGCTCGACTCTTCAGTCGTGACGATGCCTATTACCTGTTACTGCCTGATGAGCTCACCGATGCCGCTTTAAAACGACTTAAGATGTTTGTATTAATGTCCAAGGTTACTATCGAAGAGGTCACCGATGAATATGCATTAATCGGTATTGCTGGTGCTGATGCCCAAGCTATTGCCACCACCATGACCACACCGGCCGATCAAAACGATGGTGTGGCTCAGGCTGAATCAGGGGCATTATTAAGCCTCTCTGACACACGATACGAAGCTATGGTTTTCATCGATCAAGCCGAGTCAATCTGGAACCGATTAAAAGCGCAGGCAACACCCGTGGGTAAACCCTGTTGGGACTACCTTGATATCGTCGCGGGCATTCCAAATGTCACCACAGCGACAGTAGAAGCGTTTGTACCACAAATGGCAAACATGCAGATGATCAACGGGGTTAGTTTTAAAAAGGGGTGTTATACCGGGCAAGAGGTGGTTGCGAGAATGCAGCATCTTGGAATACTCAAGCGCCACATGTACCGCTGTCATTATGATGCTGATGTTGCTCCAAAAGTAGGTGATGCGATCGACTCACCCACCTCCACCAGTGGTCAGGGTGCTGGCAAGGTCGTGACCGTGGCACCATCACCGAATGGTGGTTATGCGATGTTGGCCGTAATTGAGAACACCTCAGTAGAGGCTGGCGATGTCTCAATTAATGGTACTGTGTTAGCGATTGAAGAACTACCTTATAGTTTGGAAAAAGAGAACTGAGAAGGTGTCGGAGTCGCCCGGCTAGAAAAACATGAGTAAAGTCAATATCACTAGGCACTTTCTAAGTTTGAGTTAAGCGACTCTGACACCTTAGTGACTCGACACCCGAGTTTAATTTAGCCAACTTCAACAAAAACTCAGTCTTACCAATACCCAAGCCCTTTTCAGTACCTCTGCGAATATCAATTAACTCTTTTCTGCTCATTTCATGCATAAAGAGATCAATATATGCAGTTCGTCCAGAATTAATATATTCCTCATAAACAGAATGAGGTGTTATCAATGCATCATGCTTACCCAATGCATTGGCGTGATAACTCGAATACGGGTAGTCTTCGGGATTCATAGCAATGCCTGCTCTAACAGGATTCATTTCAATATATCGGTAGCATGTTAGTAGATAACTTTCGGTATCGACAAAACCTGTTTTGTAACGCCCCTCCCATAATGAGCCACTACGGTGATAACGACGATTAAAGTATTGGGAATAACGTCTCCCAACTGACTGCATTGTTTTGGGTAATGAATCTGATATAGCTGGAGTTACAAGCAAGTGAATATGATTATGCATCAGCACCCATGCATGAATAGACAAGGTATGTTTTGATGAAGCTTCACGTAGATAGCGGTAAAAAGTCCTGAAATCATCATGATGAGCAAAAACCGGATCTCTGTTATGCCCTCGAACAACAACATGTTGTGGTTGGTTTCGAATAAAGATTCGAGGCATTCTTGGCATGGCTACTCCTTTAGCTAAAGTTTATATAATGTTAGCAGACGGTTTCGGAGTAGACCAACTTGGACTTTTGAAGGTGTCGGAGTCGCCCAACTAGAAAAACATGAGTAAAACCAATATCACTAGGCACTTTCTAAATTTGAGTTAAGCGACTCTGACACATGAGCTATGGGCGGGAAAGGTGTCAGACTCACTTAACCCGATAATGGAAAGTGTATGGTGACTTTAAGGCTCTCAATTCTTTCAGGCTGGGTGAATCTGACACCGGTTATTGGTGGTGTCGGAGTCGCCCGACTAGAAAAACATGAGTAAAGCCAATATCACTAGGCACTTTCTTAGTTTGAGTTAAGCGACTCTGACACCTGAGCTATGGGCGGGAAAGGTGTCGGAGTCGCTAAACTAGGCAATAAGAAAAAAAGAAGTAACGTAAAGTAACTATATTCTTATAATTTGGCGACTCCGACACCAGGACACCAGATTAGAAATTTAGCTTTGTGGTCGCATGTGAGGGAACAACAACACATCACGGATCGATGGCGCATCGGTAAATAGCATCACCAAGCGATCAATACCAATACCCTCTCCGGCGGTTGGCGGCAAGCCATACTCAAGTGCCGTTATGTAGTCTCCATCGTAGTGCATTGCCTCATGATCGCCGGCATCCTTCTCAGCCACCTGACGATTGAAGCGCTCGGCCTGATCCTCGGCATCATTCAACTCCGAGAACCCGTTTGCCAGTTCGCGGCCACCGATAAAGAACTCAAATCGATCGGTGACGCTTGGATCCAGATCGTTACGTCTGGCAAGAGGTGACACCTCTGTCGGGTAGGCGGTAATAAAGGTTGGATCCTTAAGTTGATGTTCAACTGTGCTTTCAAAGATCTCTAACTGCACTTTACCAATACCCCATGTCTCTCGAACATCGACCCCAAGTCGTTTCGCGATCGCAACAGCTTGGTCATGGTCTTCAAGCTCTTCGGCACTGATATCTTCGTTATAGTGAAGGATGGCCTCTTTTATTGTGTAGCGTGCAAACGGCTTACCAAAATCATAAGTCTCACCTTGATAGGTAATCGTGGTTGTACCCATCACCTCGGTTGCTATCTCGCGCATCATCTCTTCGGTGAGATCCATTAAATCGTTGTAATCGGCGTAGGCTTGATAGAACTCGATCATCGTAAACTCGGGGTTATGGCGAGTTGACAATCCCTCGTTACGGAAATTACGGTTAATCTCAAATACACGCTCAAAGCCACCGACAACCAGACGTTTTAAATAAAGCTCTGGTGCAATACGCAGAAACAGCTCCATATCAAGCGCATTATGGTGGGTGATAAATGGACGCGCTGCCGCACCACCAGGGATCGGCTGCATCATCGGCGTTTCCACTTCAAGAAAATCCCGGCGGGTCATAAAGCTGCGGATCTGTTGGATTATTTTTGTGCGAATCTTAAATACGTTACGCGTATCGTCGTTGATGATCAGATCAACATATCGTTGGCGATATTTGGTCTCCTGATCGGTCAGACCATGGAATTTCTCAGGCAGTGGTCGAAGAGATTTGGTTAACAGGCGAATACTATCCACCTTAACAGACAGCTCCCCTTTGCCAGTGCGGAACATCACGCCCTCTGCACCAAGAATGTCTCCGATATCCCACTTTTTAAACTGTTCGTTATAGACACCTTCAGGTAGCAGATCTCTTGCAACATAGACCTGCATTGTGCCAGACATATCCTTTAACTGAGCGAAACTTGCCTTTCCCATAATGCGTTTTGCCATCATACGACCAGCAATCGCGACTCGAATATTGGCCTCTTCAAGCGCCTCTTTGCTCATCTCATGACACTGTTGGTGTAGATCTGCGGCAAGCGCATCGCGACGGAAATCATTTGGAAACGCAATGCCGGCATTACGCATCTGTTTTAATTTACCTCGACGCTCGGCAATGAGTTTGTTTTCATCTTCTATAGTGATCGTTTCGTTTTGGTCACTCATATCTGTTCCAATTGTTTTAAATCTTTAGTTGTGCTTTTTCGGGGTCGGAGTCACCCTGAAAAGATAGTACGGAGTTATATCTTAAATACCACGCTTTCACAAAACAGATGAGTATCATGATAGTGTGACTCCGACCCCTTCTGTTATAAGCCACTTTTCAGGCTGGCTTCTATAAATTGATTCAAATCGCCATCAAGTACGGCTTGGGTATTTCCGGTTTCTACGCCGGTACGCAGATCCTTAATTCTTGATTGATCCAGAACATAGGAGCGTATCTGCGATCCCCATCCAATATCCGCTTTGTTATCCTCAAGAACCTGTTGGTCGGCGGATCGTTTCTGAATCTCCAACTCATAAAGCTTGGCCTTAAGTTGCTTCATCGCCTGATCCTTGTTTTTGTGCTGTGAACGATCATTCTGGCACTGCACAACAATACCTGTTGGATTATGGGTGATCCTCACGGCTGATTCGGTTTTATTGACATGCTGTCCACCCGCACCAGAGGCACGATAGACATCAATTCGAAGATCCGCCGGATTGATCTCAATATCGATAGAGTCATCAATCTCAGGAGAGACGAATACCGATGCAAATGAGGTGTGACGACGGTTTCCCGAATCAAACGGTGATTTACGAACCAGACGATGAACCCCAATCTCGGTTCTGAGCCATCCAAAGGCGAACTCGCCCTCGTAACGAATGGTGGCACTCTTGATCCCTGCCACGTCGCCATCAGAAACCTCCATTAACTCGGTTTTGAATCCTTCACGCTCACCCCAACGCAGATACATGCGTAATAACATGTTGGCCCAATCCTGTGCCTCGGTACCGCCCGAGCCAGCTTGAATATCAAGATAGGCATTGTTTGCATCCATCTGCCCGGAGAACATGCGGCGAAATTCTAAGGTCGCGAGTTGTGATTCCAGTTTCGATAGATCTGACTCAACTGAATGAACGGTATCGGCATCGTCCTCCTCTGCAGCCATCTCGACCAGCTCTGCGGCATCGGTGAGATTATCATCCATATTGGTGATGGTATTCACAACCAGCTCTAATGCTGCGCGTTCACGACCTAACGCTTGGGCACGTTCCTGATTATTCCAAATATTCGGGTCTTCTAGCTCTCGATTAACCTCAATCAGGCGCTCCTTTTTAACCTCATAGTCAAAGATACCCCCTCAGCGCATCAGTGCGCTCCTGCATATCACTAATTTTGGTAAGGATTGGATTAATTTCTAACATTGTGTTGATTTTCAAAAGGATAAGATGGGCGCGAATGATACTACAGGCATCAGGGTTGTGATAGCCCGTAATCTGACACAAATATTCAAATATGATCACTCATCGTTAGCACTTTGCCCAACTCCCCTTTATAATTGCGCCACTAAATTATAATCACGAAGCAATATGTTCATCGGTCAATCTCCTGAAATACAATCCCTTTTACGCTCAGCCAAAATGGTTGCGGCGACAGACGTTACCGTATTGGTACTCGGTGAGAGTGGTACAGGTAAAGAGCTGCTCGCCCAAACCATTCATCAGGAGAGTCATCGCAGTAGTGGTCCATTTATCGCGATTAACTGCTCTGCCCTACCTGAGACACTGGTTGAGTCAGAACTATTCGGGCATAAAAAGGGGGCATTTACTGATGCGACTGAAAATAACATCGGTCGTATCATGGCTGCATCGGGCGGCACGCTGTTTCTGGATGAGATTGGCGAGCTTCCGTTTTCAATTCAGGCAAAGCTGCTTCGATTCCTCGAAACAGGTGATGTGCAGGCGGTGGGGGAAGCTCACCCTAAAAAGTCGAATGTGCGTGTAGTGGCCGCAACGAATCGCGATCTACATCAAGAGGTCAAAGCAGGAAACTTCCGCGCCGATCTCTATTATCGTTTGAATATTGTTCCGCTAGAACTGCCACCACTACGCCATCGTCATAGCGATATTCCCATCATGGTTAAGGCGTTCTTTCAAGAATTTGCACAAAGATATGCAATGGAGGCACCAAGTGTAACTAAAGCTGCACTAAAAAAGATGGAGCACTGGCACTGGCCTGGCAATGTACGAGAACTACGCAACTTTTGTGAACGCTCAACCATTCTGTTTAACGGTCAGGTGATCGATACCGATAACCTTCCATTAGAACTACCAGAAAAAGAGAGCGACCATTCACTGCTGTCCGAGTTTAAGCTCCCTGAAGATGGAATTCACTTTGAGACACTTGAGCGCGAAATGATCACTCAGGCTCTGGCGCGGGCGGATGGTAACCGCTCTCAGGCGGCTAAACTCCTTGGACTAACTCGTGATACCTTCTTATATCGCATGAAGAAACACGCCCTTTCATAACCCCTGCAATCAATACTGCTCTAACAGCGGCTGATAGACAAAGCCATCACCAAGCGCACTATCAATATAGACCCAATCCTTGCGCCATTGACCGATCAGCAAAAACACCAAAACACGAGTTCCGTCCGGTAATACACCGATCCGTTTTGCGCTTGTTTTGGGGCCTGACCGCAACACAGCACCACTTTTTGCACGAACAACCATGTATTTGCTCAGTAATTCCGTATTACAAACCGTGTCGAATCTATCCGCTCCGATCACGTCCTTAATCTTGGAATAGTCATCGTCGTCCCTCATCCAATAGAGACAGCTAAACTGCTTTATCGTCTGTTTAACGGTATCAGCAGCAACGCCTTGTTCAATGGCATCCAAAACTATCTTATAAACCCTTGGTTCCAGAACTTTTGGATAATAGAGCCTGTTTTTATTACAGCTTAGCGCTTCCAGAAACGACTGTTTCTCGGTCATTGAGGTTAAATCCCAATATGAGTTTAACGTCTCCGTTTTTATGCCGCACGAAAATGCGCGAATGGAAAAAAGGGCTAACAACAGCGTAATGACTAATCGATACATAAACCAAATGAAGGGGCAGATTAAACAGGCATAGAGACTAACAGAAACATCAAAAGATGAATATGTCTCTCATTTAGGGTAGTTTTAACCACTATGGATGACATCATCATAATCTTCATCATTATCAGCGCAATGGTGACAATCTTCGCTTACGATTTAAACCGTAGGCTCTTCTACATCTTTAAACCGCTTACAACACTTTTAATTATTGCGTTATGTTTTAGTGATCGCTTTGAGGTTATCACCCCATATCAAACCACTATTGCATGGGGGCTTACGCTCAGTCTTGCCGGCGATATCCTGCTGATGCTCCCGGAACGATTCTTTATTCATGGTATCGGTTCATTTTTAGGCACACATATACTCTACTTAATCGCGTCAGTCATGCAGAGTGGATGGCATCTCTACTCATACACCGCAATACCGGTTTTAATCTTTGCCGCGCTGTTGATGTGGATCTTGCTGCCACGAACCGGAAATCTCTTTTTTCCGGTGATGATCTATATGACCGTCGTATTTCTACTCCTATGGCAAACCGCAGGACACGCCGTGGTCAATGAAAGTGCAAGCGCGACAGTGATGCTTGCAGGGGTGATCTTCTTTGCCCTTTCGGACGCTATTCTTGGTTTAAATCGGTTTGTACGCCCACTGCCGTTGGCACAACCTATGATTTTATCAACCTACTACCTGGGACAAACACTGATCGCACTTTCGATCCCTACAAAAGTGCTCTTCTCATAAACTCCGCTTTGTCGAAACCAAAACACTAGTGTATGATTGCGCCTCGTTTGCACAAGCAGACATCGGGGCGTAGCGCAGCCTGGTAGCGCACCACAATGGGGTTGTGGGGGTCGGAGGTTCGAATCCTCTCGCCCCGACCAAATTTATTTAATCTCCCTCACAGCCATTCATAAAAACCTGTTTCGCCTTTTTAAACGATCAGACAACCAATCATCAAAGCTCAACTCTGGGATGATTAAATCGAGTTCATCATGGAATGCACATTATAATCTGAGGCATAATAGTGTGGGTTTCAAAAGCACATGATGATCAAACAACACTCTCTGACCTACGATAAAGATCCACTAAGACTCTACTCCCATTTTGCGGGCGAGCAGTGGTCGATGCTACTGGATAGCGGTGGTTACAGTGAAAATGAGTCGGGTCGCTTTGATATTATTGTTGCTCGTCCGGTGATCTCGCTACACACAAAAGCTGGAACCACCACCATAAGAAGCGCAAACGGAAAAGAGTCCACATCTGCGCCGCCCCTTAAACTCCTTGGCGATGCGCTGCAAATCACCAAACAAACACAAGCCACCGATTATCCGTTTACCGGAGGCGCTGTTGGCTATTTCGGCTATGAAATTCAACATCACGAACAGCTACCCCAGTTAACAATTAAAGACCGGCCAATGGCTGACATGGCGGTCGGGATCTACGACTGGGCGATCATCACCGACCATCAACAACAGACCACAACACTCGTATCCTCTTGTCGCTATCCTGAAACGGCGATGAACTGGAACACGTTAATTGACGAGATCGAACAGATCCCGAATCATTCTGTCATCCCTGAATATCAAATCACCAGCGCTCTTGAAAGCAGTTTTAGCGAAGAGAAATACCAACACGCCTTTAACCGTATACAAGCGTATCTTCGAGAGGGCGACTGCTATCAGGTCAATCTGACACAACGCTTTAAAATCGAAGTCAGCGGTGCCAGTTGGGGGATCTACAACGCTATCCGTCAAATCAATCCAGCGCCCTTCTCCGCCTATCTGAATATTCCTGGTGGTGAGGTACTCTCTTTTTCACCAGAGCGATTCTTACAAGTCACCGAGGGGCATGTTGAGACAAAGCCGATCAAAGGGACTCGCCCTCGCGGAAATACGGTGACAGAGGATGAACAGCTACGCCATTCACTGCTAAACAGCGCAAAGGATCGTGCAGAAAACCTGATGATTGTCGATCTGCTACGGAACGATATCAGCAAAAGCTGTAAAACCGGCAGCGTGCATGTACCCAAACTGTTTGCAGTGGAGAGCTATCAAAATGTACACCATCTGGTCAGCACCATTGTAGGAGAGCTAAAGGAGTGTTGCAGCGCGTTAGATCTACTTGGCGACGCCTTCCCCGGAGGGTCGATCACCGGTGCACCTAAAATTAGGGCAATGGAGATCATCAACGAACTGGAGCCAGTAGCGCGGTCACTCTATTGTGGTTCTATTGGATATATCGACTACCACGGCAATATGGACACCAATATTGCGATTCGAAGTGCCTACCGTCATCACAACAGCCTCTACTTTCATGCCGGAGGTGGTATTATCACCGACTCTAAAGCGAACGATGAGTACAAAGAGTTGCACCATAAGGCCAGCTTCTTTCTCGATTTTGTCACACATAAAACCAGAAGATGATCCATCAATGACCACTGACATAAAAATGACCGAATATAGTCACGGTGCAGGCTGCGGCTGCAAGATAGCACCAGGGAAACTCGAAGAGATCCTAAAGAGCGAATTACAGTTTGCACCCAACCCAAGACTACTTGTTGGTAACGACACCAAAGACGACGCCGCCGCATTTGATATTGGAGATGGTCGCAGTGTGATATCAACAACGGACTTCTTTATGCCAATCGTTGATGATCCATTCGAGTTTGGTCGCATTGCTGCAACCAATGCGATCAGTGATATCTACGCAATGGGTGGCGACCCATTAATGGCGATTGCCATCTTCGGCTGGCCGCTCGACAAACTCGGACTCGATGTCGCCGCAAGAGTGATCGATGGCGGACGAAAGGCATGTGGAGATGCAGGCATTCCACTGGCAGGTGGTCACTCGATAGACGCACCGGAGCCAATCTTTGGCCTAGCAGTCACCGGAATTGCTGAGAATAGATTCCTTAAGCGCAACAACACCGCAACACCAGGCTGCAAGCTCTACCTCACCAAACCTATCGGGATCGGAATACTGACCACCGCACAAAAGAAAAAGCTGCTAAAACCGGAACATGAGCGCCTGGCACCCGATACGATGTGCCAGCTTAACAGCATTGGGGCGATATTAAGTCGACACGAAAGCATTAAGGCCATGACAGATGTCACCGGATTTGGACTAATGGGACACCTGGCCGAAATCTGCGAAGGTAGTCGTGTTGGCGCAATCATCAACTACGATGCCGTACCCAAACTTGAACATGTTGAGGCCTATCGTGATTTAGGCTGCTCCCCCGGTGGTGCACAGCGTAACTTCGACAGCTACGGTCACAAGCTAGGAACAATGACAACAGCACAAATGCAGATCCTGTGCGATCCCCAAACCTCAGGTGGTCTATTAATCGCAGTCACACCTGAAGGTGAAGAGGCGTTCCTCAAAATCACACAATCTCATGGGTTTAACCTCAACCCGATTGGTGAACTGATCGAGCATACCAGCGGCCCATTTATTGAGATCCGCTGATAAAACGATGGAATACCCACAGATCGACAACTTCCACAAACTCATCGTTGAACAAACGCCATTCATCGACGTGCGCGCACCCAGTGAATTTGCAAAAGGAACCCTTCCCACCGCTGAAAACCATCCACTGATCAATGATGAAGAGCGCCACAACATCGGCATCGAATATGCAGAGCAAGGACAGGACAAGGCCATCGAACTTGGGCATGAACTGGTCACAGGTGCAGTCAAAACAGAGCGAATTTCAAAGTGGCAGGCATTTGCCAAAGCACACCCGGAAGGAGTGCTCTACTGTTGGCGTGGCGGAATGCGAAGCAAGATCAGCCAACAATGGCTCTATGAACAGAGCGGAATTCTCTACCCTCGCTTAAAAGGTGGCTACAAAGCCTTTCGTCGATACCTGATTAACGAAATGGAGCGACTGGCACCAACACTGCCGATGGTCATCATCGGCGGACGAACAGGCTGTGGTAAAACCCGTTTTTTACAACACTTTGAAGCGACGATCGATTTGGAGAAATTGGCAAACCATCGTGGTTCCGCCTTCGGGCCACGGGTATTAGCTCAACCGAATCAAACCAATTTTGAAAACCAACTAACCATAGAACTCATCAAACACCTGCATCAAATGAAACAACCCATCCTGCTAGAGGATGAAGGACGCAGTATCGGCTCACGCTCTGTGCCGGAATCATTTCACAAGCAGATGAAAGCCTCCCCGTTAATTGTGCTGGATGTTCCTGAAACAGAGCGGATTGAAATCACCCACCAGGAATATATCCACGATGCACTCGCAGAGCATACAGCACTCTATGGCGTCGAAGATGGGTTTAATAAATGGTCAGACTACCTGCTGAACTCATTAGATAAAATCAAAAAGCGCCTCGGTGGCGAGCGACACCAGCAGATCCGCGAAACATTAACTCAAGCGATAGCACAACAACGCAAAAACGGCGCGACTGAACAACACAAAGACTGGATACGCACCCTGCTGGTCGACTACTACGACCCGATGTACAACTACCAGATCGAAAAAAACCGCAAACGCATCACCTACCAAGGCGATAAAAAAAGCGTCATTCAATACCTAAAAACCAACTGGGAAATCACACCAAAAACAGCGCTTTAGGAGATTGACAAGAACCAAGGCTATCGGTAAAGTTCGCCCCCTATGCCGAGATGGTGAAATTGGTAGACACGCTAGCTTCAGGTGCTAGTGGGGGCAACCCCGTGGAGGTTCAAGTCCTCTTCTCGGCACCAAAAACTCAAAAGCCCGTTCAAATGAACGGGCTTTTTTTTACCCTGTGTTAGGAGCTTAAAAACGACCAGTTTGGCAGTGGGTGCAACTAACTCATTCAGAATCTATCACGGTTTACTAAGCTGCCTGTGCGGCAGTGAACTGTGTCGGGAATTCCGACACACTGGAAGTGGTTTTCTAAGGTGCCTGTGCGGCAGTGAACTGTGGATGCAGATAACAGGATTCTACTCGGCTTTTCTAAGCTGCCTGAGCGGCAGTGAACCGTGGGCAGTTATTTCAATAGGGATTGATAGATTTCTAAGCTGCCTGTACGGCAGTGAACTTCGCCTTCGGCTTCAAATCAAGGTTCGGCAGTTTCTAAGCTGCCTGTACGGCAGTGAACAATGAGAACGAAGGTCGAATTTACGAAGTACCTTTCTAAGCTGCCTGTACGGCAGTGAACTTATTATGATTGGTGGCGGTTCATATTTTATATTTCTAAGCTGCCTGTGCGGCAGTGAACCAATTCTCGGAGTGCTGGGTTCAGCAGCCGGTTTTCTAAGCTGCCTGTGCGGCAGTGAACGGTAGGCTGCAACATCGATGAGCCTGTATAACTTTCTAAGCTGCCTGTGCGGCAGTGAACTTTATCCGCAGCAATACGCACATTACTAATACTTTCTAAGCTGCCTGTGCGGCAGTGAACGGGTGCCAGAGGGTATTGCGGCCATTGCGTATTTTCTAAGCTGCCTGTGCGGCAGTGAACTCACAAACCTGCCGCGTGGCAAGGTTTATCATTTTCTAAGCTGCCTGTGCGGCAGTGAACTTTAATTGCTAACCACGAAACTTTTAACACTATTTCTAAGCTGCCTGTGCGGCAGTGAACACTCAATAGACTTTGTTTATCAAACCCTGACATTTCTAAGCTGCCTGTGCGGCAGTGAACACAATCTTGCCAAATACTGCTGAGCTTCTCTTTTTCTAAGCTGCCTGTGCGGCAGTGAACGGCTGAAACCTGGAGCAGAGCGGAAGGGTTCATTTCTAAGCTGCCTGTGCGGCAGTGAACGTTCGATGATGCAACCGCACTCCAGACCGCAATTTCTAAGCTGCCTGTGCGGCAGTGAACAACACCGGCGAGTTTTTAATCACAATGTATCATTTCTAAGCTGCCTGTGCGGCAGTGAACACTAAAACTGACTGACCCCGCGCCCATGCTCATTTCTAAGCTGCCTGTGCGGCAGTGA
>JBNKZU010000014.1:0-196537 GCA_050301795.1 Thiohalomonadaceae bacterium
ACTAACTTCTCTATAAATATGACATTTTTTTTAATAAATGCGACAAAAGT
This sequence comes from Thiohalomonadaceae bacterium, assembly GCA_050301795.1. Lineage (GTDB taxonomy): Bacteria > Pseudomonadota > Gammaproteobacteria > Thiohalomonadales > Thiohalomonadaceae > JBNKZU01. Next base: position 51 of record JBNKZU010000014.1, read on the forward strand.
TCACCTTCATCTCATAGATTGTGGCCTAAATCATATTGATAGATGCAAATACGAGTAAAACTACAAAACCTTTACTTTTATGGACTTTTCATCCAGACAGACAAAATCAACCGCTTTTTGCGGTTGATTCTGTGAAAAGTTGCTTATGAATTGCAGGTTTACATCCACCCGCCAGATTCAGTCGATTAAGATCCTCAACATACGTCGTAAAGGCTCTGCCGCCCCCCACAACAGTTGGTCACCAACTGTAAAGGCAGAGAGATAATCGTTGCCCATCGACAACTTACGCATTCGTCCGACAGGAACGGTTAATGTACCTGTAACCGCTGCTGGGGTCAGCTCAGCCATTGTTAGCTCTCTGTCGTTTGGAACCACTTTTACCCAATCATTGTGTTGGGCGATGATGTCATGGATCTCATCGATAGGAACATCTTTGGTCATTTTGATTGTCAAAGCCTGGCTGTGGCAACGCATCGAACCAACACGAACACATAAACCATCAATAGGAACAGGATTATCTGAACGCCCCAGAATCTTATTGGTCTCGACCTGAGCCTTCCACTCCTCTTTGGATTGTCCCGACTCAAGGGGCACGTCGATCCATGGAATGAGCGATGCAGCGAGAGGAACCGGCCACTCATTTGTTGGATAATCGTCTGAGCGGATGAAACTGGTCACCTTGCGGTCGATCTCCAATATCGCAGAGGCGGGATCTTCGATGAGTGAAGCAACCTCATCGTGAACCGCACCCATTTGCTGGATCAACTCACGCATATTTCTCGCACCTGCACCAGATGCCGCCTGATAGGTCATTGGTGTGATCCACTCAACAAGTCCCTTATCAAAAAGACCACCTATCGCCATGAGCATCAAACTAACCGTACAGTTCCCACCGACAAAGGTCTTCACTCCATCACTGATGCCTTTTTCAATTACAGCTTTGTTTACCGGATCCAGCACAATGATCGATTCATCGACCATCCGCAGGCTTGATGCCGCATCAATCCAGTAGCCATCCCACCCTGCATTACGAAGCTGCGGATAGATTGCTTTGGTGTAATCGCCCCCTTGGCAGGTGACAATAATGTCCATCGCCTTTAGCTCATCAATATCGTGTGCACTTTTTAATACCGGAACCTCTTTACCAATACTCGGGCCTTCCTGACCTGCCTGTGATGTGGTGAAAAAGATCGGATCAAAATGCTCAAAGTCATTCGCTTCGCGCATACGCTGCATCAGCACAGAACCAACCATGCCACGCCAACCGATCAAACCAACCCTTTTCATGATAAACCTCTTTAATTTAATGTGTTATCTAATTGATATGTATTAACTATTTAGTGCAGAAACAACGGCATCACCCATTGTGGATGTACCGACTTTCGTCATTCCGTCGGTATAGATATCGGCAGTACGGTAGCCTTGATCCAGTACACGATTTACTGCGGCTTCAATGCGATCAGCCATCTCTGGCTCATTTAAAGAGTAGCGAAGCATCATTGCAACGCTCAGGATGGTCGCTAATGGGTTCGCAATATCCTGACCAGCGATATCTGGTGCAGAGCCATGGATCGGTTCGTACATCCCTTTACTGTTTGCATCAAGTGAAGCTGATGGCAGCATTCCGATCGAGCCGGTTAACATCGCAGCACAATCGGACAAGATATCACCAAACATATTGGTGGTTACCATCACATCAAACTGTTTAGGAGCGCGAACAAGTTGCATTGCTGCATTATCGACATACATGTGCGACAGTGCGATCTCAGGATAGGCTTTTGCCTCCTTGATCATCACCTCACGCCATAGTTCGGTACACTCTAAAACATTCGCTTTATCAACCGAGGTAACGCGCTTGCCGCGCTTCATCGCGATATCAAACGCGACCTTACCGATTCGGCTTATCTCTGACTCTTTATAAACTAGGGTGTTGAACCCCTCTTTTTCGCCATTTTCGAGGGTACGCACACCACGGGGCTGACCAAAGTAGATGCCACCGGTTAGCTCACGAACAATCATAATATCCAGCCCCGATACCACCTCAGGATTAAGCGTAGAGGCACTGGCAAGTTGCGGATAGAGGATGGCCGGACGCAGATTCGCAAACAACTCCAACTCTGAGCGTAGACCAAGCAACCCTTTCTCAGGGCGAACAGAAATATCCAGCGATTCCCACTTGTAACCACCAACGGCACCAAGCAGAATTGAATCGGAGGCCTTGGCAAGGTTTAGTGTCGCTTCAGGAAGTGGTGTGCCGGTTGCATCATAGGCTGTGCCACCGATAAGACCATCCTCCAGTTCTACTGAAAGTCCAAAGTTATCACGCAGCGCGTTAAGTACCTTAACTGCCTCAGCAACAATCTCTTGACCGATTCCATCACCCGGAAGTACTGCAATTTTATGTGTCATTCTCTATCTCTTTTTTGAACTGGCGGCGGACGCGCAATAATAGCGTTCCTACCCTTAAAATACATAGTTTTTTCACCACGATGGCACTAAAAAATTCAAGAAATCGGGGCATCACCCTCTTCTTACAATTTCAGTGCCTTAACGGCTTTTTTAAAACAACCAAGGTGCTTCTTTTGCACGCTTCTCTTCATAGGCTCGAATATCATCTACATGCTGCAAGGTCAGACCGATATCATCCAGTCCATTAATCAGACAATGCTTACGGAATGCGTCAACCTCAAACTCGATCACTTTGCCTATTGGTGTTGTTATGGTCTGATTTTCAAGATTCACTGTAAGCTGGTAGCCCTCCTCAGCATCTACAGCCTTGAATAGCTGATCCACCTCTTCCTCTGACAATACGATTGGCAAGATGCCGTTTTTAAAGCAGTTATTGAAGAAGATATCGGCAAAGCTTGGCGCGATTATCACCTTAAAGCCGTAATCCTCCAGCGCCCACGGAGCATGTTCACGAGATGAGCCACAGCCGAAGTTTTTTCGGGTTAACAGAATACGTGCTCCCTGAAAACGTGGCTGATTAAGCTCAAAATCGGGATTCAAGGGGCGTTTTGTGTTATCCATACCCGGCTCACCATGGTCGAGATAACGCCATTCATCAAACGCATTGGGGCCAAAACCGCTACGTTTGATCGATTTTAAGAACTGTTTCGGAATAATTGCATCGGTATCCACATTGGAGCGATCCATTGATGCAACGATAGCTGTAATCGTCTCAAACTTGTCCATGATTAAACTCCTAATTTTCTAACATCGGTGAAATGACCACAAACTGCCGCTGCCGCAGCCATTGCCGGACTCACTAAATGGGTTCGCCCACCATTCCCCTGACGTCCCTCAAAGTTGCGGTTTGAGGTTGATGCACAGCGCTCTCCCGGCTCTAAGCGATCAGCATTCATCGCCAGACACATTGAACACCCCGGCTCGCGCCACTCAAATCCGGCTTCGATAAAGACCTGATCCAAACCCTCATCCTCTGCCTGCTTTTTTACCAGACCGGAACCGGGAACAATCAACGCCTGTTTCACATTGGCCGCAACCTTACGCCCTTTGGCTATCTCGGCTGCCGCCCGTAGATCCTCAATACGAGCGTTAGTGCAGGAGCCGATAAAGACCTTATCTATCTTGATCTCATCTATCGGGGTATTGGCCTCAAGCCCCATATACTCCAGTGCTCGGCGCATTCCACCCGCTTTTACGGTATCGGATTCATCATCCGGGTTGGGTACAGACGCGCTAACACCGACAACCATCTCGGGTGAGGTGCCCCATGTCACCTGCGGTTCAATCTTAGCTGCGTCAATGATCACTTCACGATCAAAGACCGCATCATCATCGCTATGTAGATCAAACCAGGCTGAAACCGCCTGATCCCACATTTCACCTTTCGGAGAAAATGGTTTGTTGTAAAAATACTCTACTGTCTTTTCATCCACAGCAACTAATCCTGCGCGGGCACCAGCTTCGATTGCCATATTGCAGACCGTCATACGCCCTTCAATCGACAGATCCATAATCGCTTCACCAGCAAACTCCAGCGCATGTGCCGTGCCGCCAGCGGTACCAATCTCGCCAATAACGGCAAGCACAATATCCTTTGCTGTCACACCGGGGTTTACGTGACCTTTAATGGTGACACGCATATTCTTCATCTTCTTCTGCACTAAACACTGAGTCGCCAACACATGTTCGACCTCAGAGGTGCCAATGCCATGTGCTAAGGCACCAAATGCGCCGTGAGTCGAGGTATGAGAATCACCACAAACCACAGTCATTCCAGGTAGTGTCGCGCCCTCTTCAGGCCCCACTACATGCACAATACCCTGGCGAATATCGTTCATCGGAAAATAGGTTAAACCAAATTCAGTGACATTATTATGTAAGGTCTCAACCTGAGTACGAGCAACCTCATCTTCGATTCCGGCAATACCGCCAATCTGCCCGGTCGTAGGTACGTTATGATCGGGTGTTGCAACCACGCACTCTTTGCGCCACGGTTGACGGCCAGCCAGACGCAGCCCCTCAAAGGCCTGTGGCGAGGTCACCTCATGTACTAAATGACGGTCAATATAGAGTAGCGCTGTGCCGTCTTCTTCGGTTCGAACTACATGCGCATCCCACAATTTATCGTAAAGTGTTTTTCCAGCCATATTCTTTACTCTCAACTCAGATAATGTCCGTTTAACTAAAAAGTTCTGTCATTGCGAACGGAGTGAAGCAATCCAGTTGTTATTAAATCAATCATGGATTGCCACGTCGCTTCGCGCCTCGCAATGACCTGCATTTTTTTGCTATTCCTACTTCATTAAAAATGGAAGTAGCAATGAGGTACGATTCTAGCCCTGTTTTACGGATTACTGAAATTCTTATTTTTCTTAAGTTGTATTCTTATTTGGAATAGTTAAACTGTGCTTATGGACATCACCACACTCAAAGCATTTGTCATTGTCAGCGAAACCGGCTCCTTCTCCGAGGCGGCTGAGCAGCTCTATCTGACCCAGTCGGCCATCAGCAAGCGTATTCAGTCACTGGAAGCAGAGCTTAAAAGCCCCCTCTTCGATCGTCGTGGTCGCAATGTTCGCCTGACCGAGGCGGGTGAGGCCTTTCTAAGCCGCGCCCGCAAGATCCTCTATGAGTATGACGATGGCAAACGCGCGATTGAAAACCTCTCCGAGTCAATTGGTGGTCATCTGCGTGTGGGCACCAGTCACCATATCGGTCTGCATCGTCTGCCCGATGTGCTTCGTGAGTTCATCAGGCGTTACCCTGAGGTAAAGCTCGACCTCAAATTTATGGATTCAGAAGAGGTCTGTACACAAATCGACCGAGGAGAGCTGGAGATTGGAGTCATCACCCTACCTACCAAAACAATCGAAAACCTTAAGATCGAGGCGATTTGGGATGATCCACTATCAATCGTCGTTGGTCACGAACACCCGCTATATGATGAACCCGAAATAGTAGCGGAGCGATTAAACAACCATCCTGCGATCCTCCCTGCTCCGAATACCTACACACGACAGTTGATTGATCGCCATTTTGATAAACTGGGTATCGCACCAAATGAGATTATTGCAGTGAACTATCTTGAGACCATTAAGATGTTAGTAAGCGTCGGTATGGGTTGGAGCGTGTTACCACTATCGATGGCGAAATCTGAACCGAAGATGCTTAAACCTTTTTCGTTGTCAGGATTTAATATCAAACGGACACTGGGAGTGTGTTGGAACCGACACTACACCTTGTCGAATGCTGCCCGGGCATTGCAACAACTACTACACCAAATCCCAAAACAATGAGTCAGAGTCTACTCACAAAATGGTATGCCAATCCGCAAAGCATTAAAGAAGCTCAACAGAACATTGCTCGACTCAATCAACATCAGCAAATACGCTATCGTAGGGGTATCGGTTGTCGCATTTGTCAGTTACAACTGTTGATAGCACACTTCTGGTTAGATGCTGATATCAAACCTGAGATTGAAACCCTGTTACAGCAGAACCAGCATCAACGCCGATTTAACGCGTTAATCAATCTGGTATATGGACAACTGTTAATCAGCAAGCGTCTCAATGGAGCGCACCACTTTCTTAATGAAGCGTTTAAACTGTCATCGCCACTATTAACAACAGAGAACTACTTTAAGATCTATCATCAACATCAACTATTAAAAGCGTTACCACTGAATGAAAAGGCACTACCGGCCGAAGATCTCAAAACCCTGATAACGATGGCTGAGGTCATCCTAAGGTTCCCGCAACAGAAAAAGCACAAGTATCGATTTGATCCAAGTGATCTATATGGATAGTTGTTTTAAAGGATAACCACTTAAAAACAGTGAACCACCAACAATAGCAACACGATTAATCCTGATCGTTTGATGGAAAAGCGTTGTTTAGCCGCCACTGTTCACATCAAAAAAGATCTCCTTTGATGGTATTGCAGATGGTTGGGGTAGCGTTGAATTATAAGGGGTTGGTGCAGGTCTTGCGTATGAGACAACCCCGACAGTGTCATCGTCGTAGAAATTGACCACGGTAAATCCAAAGTATGCACCGCCTTCAGGACTCCAGGCACTATTGAGTTCGCTGCCGCCATTACCCGCAATAACCTGGGTAACATTCTGTTTTGGACCCAGTTTATCTCGATATAACCACTCATGAGAATGTGCGACAAAATAACCTGCAAACTTTGGAGTATCACCGAATAGCTTGAGAAGTGAATCGCTTAATCTATAGGGTGTTTTGTTGTAGACAATATCATGTGGACCAGGGTTTGCCAGCACCAATGGTTTATGAGCCAGTACGACGATACGATTGATCTTCGGATCATGAGAGGCCTTTGCAAAATCTTGTCTCACCCAATGATAGGGAGTCCAGCTTGCAACTGTTTTCTCTGGAAGTAGAGGATTTGAAACCGTTGATAACGAATCTGTATTCAATAACACATAGTGAGTGCCGGTACTTGAATCATCAAAGGAGTAGGTTTGGGTTTGATTATTATCTTCTGCAAGCAGATCGCGTTTAATCGCCTCGCTCCCTGATGGTCCATTACTGGCTTTAATAAAGTTGTTTGCCTTTGTCCAGGCGACCCATGCTGCAAGATTGGCCGCGTCCGGATATTCGACATACTCCCCAGGACTAACCTCAGTAGATGCATCGGCCTCGTGATTACCGGGAATTGGGATCAGTTCAATGCCACTATCAGCAAACTCACTCTCGTCGTAGAGCTGCTTCCAGGCATCAAGTTCACGAGTGAGTGTTTTACCGCCATCCCCTTCCATTCCCAAAACAAGATCGCCAACAAAGAAGAAATAATCCGGTTTAACTGGAAGTGCGGCAATATCTTTAAAGGTCTGCTTAAGCTGTGCAACATTCGCTGTACTTGGTGCTGGATTCTTTACACCAAACCCGACTCGGTTACACCCAACATAGACGAAATTCGTAACAAGCTCACGAGCATCCACGACTGTGGACAGGGTTAATGTGATGATTGTTAGACAGGTAACGAGTGCTGAATGGATTAGAGTTTGTGATTTCATACTTTTTTACTCCTTCAAAAAGTTAGGATAGACCCGCTCCGATAGTCGTTTTAACCATATTGGGCTTATGATTAGCGCGAGCACGCATAGTATTGAGGACATAAGGTATGCACTCATTGGATTAATAGTATCCCACATTACTCCGGCAACATAGCTTCCGATTGCGCCTCCAAACCCAAAGCTCAGGCTACTGTAGAGAGCCTGCCCCCTACCCTGCAACTTGCCCTTAAAGATATGGTGGATAAATGTAATGGAAACGGCATGGTATACACCAAAACTTACTGCGTGAAGGCTCTGAGCAAATAGCATGGTCATAAATTGCTCAGGAAATAGAGCAATCAGCAGCCAGCGCAAGGCTGTTAATACCAAGGTAGTGATTAATAGTGCATAGAGACCGAAGGATTTAATCATTCGATGCATTATCAAAAACGCACAAACCTCCACAAAGACCCCTAAGGCCCATAGTTGACCAATTGTCGAACGACTATAGTTGTGCGCCTCCATGTATAACGTATAAAAGGCGTAATAGGGTCCATGGCTTGCCTGAATAAGAATGCAGACGACAAACAGTGCTATGACTTCGGGTCGTTTTAACACCTGCATAATTGGGGTGTGTTCGTGATGATGTACCGCTTCATTACAGGAAGGCACAACCCAACTGGCGATCACAATCGCAACAAACGCAACGAGCGCCATTTGCGGCACAATGGTTACTGAATAGATTTCAAGCAGCGGCCCGAGTAGCACCGCCGCAACGATAAACCCGACAGAACCCCACAAACGGATCATGCTGTAGCGATGTGTATCGTGGTTTAAATAGTTAAAGGTGATCGCCTCAAACTGTGGCAGTGTAGCATTCCAGAAAAAGCTATAGAGCAGCATGACCAAAGCAATCGAGAAATAGCTTTGACTAAAGAAAACACCCACAAAGGATATCAGCGCCAGTAACGACCCCAATCTGACCACCTGCATCCGCTTGCCGGTATGGTCGGCAATCCAGCCCCAGATGTTGGGTGAGATGATCTTGGTCGCCATTAACAGCGCCATTAACTCACCAATCTCCAATGGAGAAAAATCAAGGGATTTCAGATATAGCGCCCAATAAGGGATAACAATGCCAAGGCTTGCAAAGTAAAAGAAGTAGAATGTGGATAAGCGCCAGTAAGGCATGGCTGTAACTCTTACGAAAAGTGTCGGAGTCAGATCTAAGTTTAATTTACACCGGCAGGAATAATTGGTGTATTTGTCTTAACACCCGCATTCTGAGCACGATGACGTAGTAGATGATCCATTAATACTATCGCTAACATCGCCTCGGCAATCGGTGTTGCCCGAATTCCCACACAGGGATCGTGACGTCCGTTGGTCACAACCTCGACAACATTCCCATCGACATCAATGCTGTTGCATGGAATATGAAGGCTTGAGGTAGGCTTCATCGCAATCGATGCCACAATATCCTGACCAGAGGAGATCCCACCTAAAATCCCACCGGCATGATTCGATAAAAAACCGTCGGGAGTCATGATGTCACGATGTTCTGTGCCCTTTTGCTCGACTGAGGCGAAACCTGCGCCAATCTCAACACCCTTCACCGCATTGATACTCATCAAGGCATGGGCGATATCGGCATCCAGTCGATCAAAGATTGGCTCACCGAGGCCTACAGGCATGCCTGAGGCAACCACTGTCACCTTGGCACCTATGGAGTTACCCTCCTTGCGTAATGCATCCATATATTCAGCCAGTTCCTGCTCTTTGGACGGGTCGGGAGAGAAGAAATCGCTTTGATTAACATAAGCCCAATCCTTTACCTCAAGCTTTATTGAACCCAACTGAGAGAGACATCCACGGATCTTTATGCCTTGGGATGCCAGAAACTTTTTAGCAACACCTCCTGCGGCAACCCGCATTGCGGTTTCGCGTGCCGAGGAACGACCACCACCACGATAATCACGAAAACCATACTTTTGATGGTAGGTGTAATCGGCATGTCCCGGACGGAAGCGATCCATAATATTGCTGTAATCTTTCGAGCGCTGATCAGTGTTTTCGATGAGCAGACCAATAGGTGTTCCGGTGGTTTTACCCTCAAACACACCAGATAGTATTTTGACCTGATCTGCTTCTCGACGTTGTGTCGTATGACGAGATGTACCAGGACGACGACGATCAAGATCGCCTTGCAGATCCGCTTCAGATAACGCTATACCCGGAGGACAACCATCAACAATGCAACCCAATGAGGGGCCGTGACTTTCACCAAAGGTGGTAACGGTAAATAGTTTGCCAAAACTGTTTCCTGACATTGTGGTTATCTGCTCCGATTATTTAGATCACTTTAGAGAAGCGTTGATTCTTCTTTTGACGCAGGTATTTGTCAAACACCATACAAATATTCCGAATCAACAACTTGCCCGTTGGCTGAACGTCGATGCTTTGATCCGACAATTTCAACAGACCATCCTTCTCTATCTCTGCCAGTTCATCTAGCTCTGTGGCAAAGTAATCATTAAAGTTGATGTTCCATGCTGTCTCAATCGCAGCCTTCTCTAAAGTAAAGTGGCAAATAAGCTGTGTTATCACCTCACGACGCAATTTATCATCCTCATCCAGCTCCACACCGCGGAAAACCGGAAGATGACCACTGTCAATCGCCTCGTAATAGTGATCAAGCTCTTTAAGGTTTTGAGCATAACAGTCACCTACCTGACCGATAGAGGTACTACCAATACCGATAAGATCACATTCGGCGTGGGTCGAATAGCCCTGAAAATTACGATACAGCGTACCACTACGTTGTGCCACTGCGAGCTCATCATCGGGTTTGGCAAAGTGATCCATCCCGATGTAGACATAACCGGCAGAGGTCAGACGTTCAATCGTCATTTGCAGTATTTCAAGCTTCTCTTGAGGAACCGGGAGGTCAGCCTCGTTAATCCGGCGTTGCGGTTTAAACAGCTCCGGCAAATGGGCGTAGTTAAAGACTGAGAGTCGATCAGGAGATAGCTCAATAATACCATCCAGTGTGCGACTAAACGACTCAGTGCTTTGGAACGGCAGGCCATAAATCAGATCGATACTGACCGATTTAAAGCCTTCACGCTTGGCTGCCTCCAGTGTTGACAGCGTGATCTCTTTAGGCTGGATACGATTGACCGCAATCTGAACCTGTTCATTAAAATCCTGAACCCCAAGCGACATCCGGTTAAATCCAAGCTCGCGTAAAAGCGCGATGGTATCGTGCTGAACCTCTCGCGGGTCTATCTCTATCGAGTATTCACCCTCATCATCGTCATGCAGTTTAAAACACTCACGAGTTTTGGCCATCAGACCTCGCATCTCATCGTGAGAGATAAAGGTGGGTGTACCACCGCCCCAGTGAAGTTGATCCACGATTCGATCAGAGCCAAATAGCTGAGATTGCATCTCCAGCTCTTTGTAGACCCGCTCAAGATAGGGTGAGGTTTTGGTGCGATCCTTGGTGACAACCTTGTTACAACCACAGTAGAAACAGACGGTATCGCAAAACGGAATATGGAAATAGAGCGATAACGGCGGATTGCCATTATTACTTTTTTCAGCCCATTTTTTGTAATCTGCTTCCCCGAATTGGTCATGAAACTGAACTGCGGTCGGATATGAGGTGTAGCGCGGCCCGCTCTTCTCATATTTTTTAATTAGTGCCTCGTCAAAGACAATGGTCTGATTATTCATTAGCTGGCATTGGCCTCAATATTTAAACCCTGACGATGGGTTTCGTTAATCACAGCAAGAAGCTGTGAAAAAGGTAGCTGAGTGGTCAGTTTATTAGCCACCTCCATAAACGGGAGATCCTTGTTCTCAAACTCATAACTACCATCGGCCATTGACTGACGGATATCGTGAAGATTCTTTATCAGCGGATCAAGTACGGCGATCTGTTCACCAGGATCGTCCATATCAAACTCAAGACAGGAGATAAATTCCTCAATCTCAATAATCGCCTGATCAACCAAACGCACATAATCTTCAGCAGTTTTGGGATGATTTGGATACATAAACTACAAACTCCACTACAGGGTATAACCCGGTCTTTAAATTATTCTGAAAAAAGAGATCCTGTTTTAAAGCCAGTTCAATCAAAACCTGTCTTTAAACTCAGTCAATTGCTCATAGGTTAACAGAAACACGCCCTCTCCACCCCTCTCAAATTCGAGCCACTGGAAGGGAATATCAGGGTATTGGGTCTCAAGATGGTATCGACTATTACCAACCTCAACAATCAATACTCCACCAGGGTTTAGATGTGATGCTGCCTCTCGCAATATGGTGCGTGTCGCATCCAGGCCGTCATCGCCCGACTCAAGCGCAAATCGAGGTTCGTGCATATACTCCGGTGGCAGGGTTTCCATATCCTCAAGATCAACGTAGGGTGGATTGCTTACGATGATGTCGTAACGTATACCCTCAAGCGCATTAAAAAGATCTGACTCAAATAACGAAACGCTATCCCCAACACCGTGCATGTCGATGTTATAGGCCGCGACTTCAAGAGCATCGGTTGAGAGATCACAACACTCAACCAAAACATCCGGCATATTCAGCGCTGTGGCAATACCGATACAACCATTACCACAACAGAGATCAAGAACACTCTTCACCTGTTTTGGATCAATGACCTGTGAATACTGGGATTCAATCAACTCTGCAATCGGTGAGCGCGGGATCAATACCCGCTCATCGACATAAAATGGTACACCACAGAACCAGGCTTCATGAGTGATATAAGGCGCTGGAATGCGCTTCTCGATACGCTGATGAATAACCGCTACAACCGCATCACGCTCCTCAGTTGTTATCACACAATCGAGATATCCCTCTCCCACCTGTGGTGGCAGGTTAAGGGTGTGGAGCACCAGATAGGCAGCTTCATCAAGCGCATTGGTTGTACCATGCCCAAAATAGATTCCAGCCTCATTAAAACGACTCATTCCCCAGCGGATATAGTCACGAATTGTTGTCAGTTCTGAGCGAGGCGATTTAAGCATTGGCAGGTCTCTTTGCATGTTTGGGGCGAAACGCTTTCAGAACTGATTCGTCGGTCTCCAGATATGGGCCTTCAATGAGATCAATACAGTATGGCACTGCCGGAAAAACTGCCTGCAAACAATCGGAGATCGCTGATGGTTTACCCGGCAGGTTGATGATGAGGCTATTTCCTCGAATCCCGGCTATCTGACGTGACAATATTGCAGTTGGAACATACTTCAGCGATACATTTCGCATCTGTTCGCCAAATCCGTCTAGTATCTTGTCGCAGACCGCCTCTGTTGCCTCTGGAGTGATATCACGTTTGGCAGGACCTGTACCGCCCGTGGTTACCACCAGGCAGCAGTTGTGCTTATCACACAGTTCACGCAACACCGTTTCAACCTGATCCTGTTCATCAGGAACGATTCTGGCGACAGGCTCCCATGGGGTTACCAGAATTTGACCGAGTTGATCATGGATCGCGGGGCCACCGAGGTCCTGATATTCGCCACGACTGGCGCGATCAGAGACGGTAACAATCCCAATTCGAACGGTTTGACTCATAGGAAAACAATCTTGCGCTTACAAAAGATGGCACATTATAGCCGCATCTGTCAGATAAAGAAGTGATAATAGCGCCCCGATCGTACAAGACCTATTGGTATAGAACAGCCCATACCAAGCACAACATTAAATCATATAATCCTTTATATACATACGGTTAAGCTTCTTAGTTAAAGTTATTTATTTGATTGATGACTGATATTAGACCTAATGAATCAATCATTTTTCAGCCTAGAAATGGATCGGTAACCGCTTATTACCCCACAGTCCCGGTTTGGGTTCGAACACTCCCGCCAGAGGGGTGTCACAGTGAATGCAGTTACCCTGCTGATTCAAATTCCAGTCACTGAGGTTATACCAGTCACGGCCGATTAGAATCTCACCACAACCGTGGCAATAGGTGCTCTCCCCGGCTTTATCGTGAACATTGCCAGTGTAGGCGTATCGCACCCCATTGTTTATGGCAATCTCGCGTGCACGAACTAGGGTTGCAAACGGGGTACGAGGAATATCCTTCATCTTAAAATCGGGGTGAAATGCGGTGAAGTGCATGGGTACATCGTTTCCCAGTTCAGAGACAACCCACTGCGTCATCTCCTCAATCTCCTTCTCGGAGTCGTTTTGTCCTGGGATCAGCAGGGTCGTCAGCTCAATCCAGACATCGGTTTCGTGCTTAAGATATTTCAGAGTCTCCAAAACTGGCTCAAGGTGTGCGCCGGTTAATTGATGATAAAACCTCTCATTAAACGACTTCAGATCAACATTGGCCGCATCCATCACCTTAAAAAAGTCTTCGCGCGGCTCTTCACAGATATATCCTGCGGTCACGGCAACAGATTTAACCCCTTTTTCACGACATGCCTGAGCAACATCAATGGCATATTCATGGAAGATCACCGGATCGTTATAGGTATAGGCCACCGATTTACAGTGATGTAGCGCTGCTGCATCAGCAATCATCTGTGGTGATGCGTTTGAAGCGAGCGTATCCATCTGGCGCGATTTACTGATATCCCAATTCTGGCAGAACTTGCATGAGAGGTTACATCCAGCGGTTCCAAATGAGAGTACAGCAGATCCTGGATAGAAGTGATTGAGCGGCTTTTTCTCTATCGGATCGATACAAAATCCACTCGAACGACCATAGGAGGTCATCATCAATTCACCATCAATATTCGCTCGGACAAAGCAGAGTCCGCGTTGACGTGGCTTTAATTGACAAAACCTCGGGCAGAGATCGCACTGAACCCGCCCGTCTGGCAGCGTATGCCAGAACAGGGTCTTTACAATACTTTGTGTATTTGCCGGTTGCATACGGTAACCTTATATTCCTTATCTGCTTTTGTAACCTGGAAAATATTCTATCCTTTTGGTTACGATAGTATCAGGAGGTATTGTCATCATGAATCGGCAAAATCACATTCTCCGCGAACCAGTAGTGGCGGGATCCTTCTACCCGGCGAATGCGAGTCAACTCTCGACAATGATCGATCAGTTTTTGGATCTTGCAAAAAACAGACGCTCTCAAAAGCCTCCCAAAGCGGTGATATCACCTCATGCAGGCTATATCTACTCAGGAGCTATTGCCGCTTCAGTGTTTGTCACAATCGACCAATTTAGGGATCAATACTCTCGTGTTGTTGTGATGGGGCCATCACATCGCATCGGATTTCGTGGTGTCGCTTACTGTCGTGCCGATGTTTTCAAAACCCCGCTAGGGCATATCCCGGTCGATATGGAGGCACTTAAGGAGTTGGAGAAGCAGAACCTCATTCTTCGGAACGATTCTGCACATCTTCAGGAGCATAGCCTTGAGGTACAACTCCCTTTTCTTCAAAAGACGCTGGATGAGTTCACCCTGATTCCACTTGTGGTCGGTGAGAGTTCAAGTGCAGAGGTTTCAGAGATCATCGAAGCGCTCTGGGGAGGAGATGAGACCCTGTTTGTGATCAGCTCCGATCTCAGCCATTACCTTGCGTATGAGGCTGCTGTCAGTCGGGATCAAAAAACGTCCAATGCGATCCTACACTTTGAGTACCAGAAGCTTGAGTATGGTGATGCCTGTGGTCGAAATCCCATTAAAGGACTTCTTCGATCGGCCTCACAGCACCATTTACACCCGACCCTCATCGATTATCGTAACTCCGGTGACACTGCTGGTGATAAGACACGGGTGGTTGGCTATGGCGCTTATCTTTTTGACTAAATGAGGTTAGCGGTGATCTATAGCGAAGCACAATTTCAACAACTCCTCTCGATTGCGAAAAAGGCGATCAGTGAGCATCTTAACGGACAAAAATCGATTAACCTGCCCAAACCAAGCGACCCACAATTAGGTCATAATGGCGCAGTATTTGTCACGCTAAATAAATCTGGCCGGTTAAGAGGCTGCATTGGGAGTTTGACACCCTATCGCGCGCTTTATATTGATGTTGCAAACAATGCGATGGCTTCTGCCTTTTCTGATCCACGCTTTCCTGCACTACAACGACATGAACTGGAGCAGGAACTCGCACTTTCGTTATCGATATTAACCCCGTCGGTCGAGATGAGATTCAGTGATGAGTCCGATCTCATCTCACAAATCAGAGTGGGGATAGATGGCTTAATCCTTCAGGATGGTGGACACCGTGGAACCTTCCTGCCGAGTGTCTGGGAGCAATTACCCACCGTTGAGCTTTTCTGGAGTCATCTTAAACAAAAAGCGGGCTTACCCACCGATCATTGGTCTGAGACACTTAAGGTTTCGCGTTATACCACCGAGTACTATCAGATGGCATGGGACGATATTCCTGAATTTGAGATTTGACGACCAGATTGACCCTAGTTTACTGAGGCTATTTAAAGATATGTTCGCGATAGTATTTTAACTCCTCTATCGACTCCCGAATGTCATCCATCGCTTGATGGCTCCCCTTTTTAACCAAACCTTTTGCCACATCGGGATACCAACGCCTTACCATCTCCTTCACTGAACTGACATCAAGATTTCGGTAGTGGAAAAACGCCTCAAGCTCCGGCATCCAGTTCGCAAGAAAGCGTCTATCCTGACAGATGGAGTTACCACACATCGGGGAGTCGCCGGCATTGACATGCTTAAAAAGGAATTCAATCGTCTCAGCCTCAGCATCCTGTTCATGATGAATACTCTCACTCACACGCTGTATCAAACCCGATTCACCATGATGTTTACGGTTCCAGTCGTCCATACCATTCATAATTGAGTTTGCCTGGTGAATGGCGATGGTCGGACCCTCTTCAAGGATGTTTAAATCGCTGTCGGTGATAATAGTGGCGATCTCGATAATGTGATCGTTAATGGGATCAAGCCCGGTCATCTCAAGATCGATCCAGATTAGATTGTTTGCGTTTTTCAAAGCGCTTCCTTCGATATTGTTATTGTCGGTTGTTATCTGCAATGATAGCCCGTATTTCTATACATTGAAGCCTTTAGAGTATTGCACTACCCAGGATGAGTCGCTACCCTGCCGCATTCATGACACAACAAAGATTGATATGGACACAATAACTGAACTATTTATCGCACTGGTCACGATTGTCACTGCTGCACAGCTCTATCTTAATCTGCGACAACGCAGGTCGGTACAAAACCATCGCGCAGAGGTTCCGGTCGCGTTTAAGGAGCAGATCTCGCTTGAAGCCCACCAAAAAGCGGCTGATTACACCTCGACCAAGATTGGGGTAAGTAATCTTGAGATGTTTTATAGCGCAGGGTTACTTCTATTTTGGACGGTTGGGGGTGGATTGGAGATGCTGGATCGTGGTTTAGATACCTTTGCGCTCTCAACACTATGGCAGGGTGTGGTATTGATTATGCTCTTTTCGGTGATCTCTTCACTGCTCGATCTCCCGTTTGCGCTCTACCGTATTTTCCATGTTGAAGAGAAGTTCGGCTTTAACCGAATGACGATTAAAACGCTCATTGGCGACATGCTTAAATCTCTCTTGCTATTCATCATAATCGGCCTACCTTTGATTGCATTAATTCTGTGGTTAATGAATGAGAGCGGCCCACAGTGGTGGATCTATGTTTGGGGGGTATGGATGGGCTTTTCACTATTGATGCTATGGGCCTACCCCGCTTTTATTGCACCGTTGTTTAATAAATTCAAACCGCTTGAGGACACTACGCTCGTTTCACGTATTGAATCACTACTGGATCGATGCGGATTTAAGTCCAACGGTGTATTTGTTATGGATGGTTCCAAGCGCTCTGCTCATGGAAATGCTTACTTCTCTGGTATTGGCGCGAATAAACGTATCGTCTTTTTTGACACACTGCTAGAGGGTTTAAGCCATGATGAAGTGGAAGCGGTACTTGCCCATGAACTCGGTCATTTCCGCCTGAAACATGTACCAAAACAGATCCTGCTCTCTGCGGTAATTACGCTACTTGCGCTTGGTTTGCTTGGCGTATTGGCACAGGAGCAGTGGTTCTACCACTCTCTTGGTGTTAGCACTCCATCAAACTATATGGCTTTAATGCTGTTTTTATTAGTGTTTCCACTTCTGACCTTCTTTATTCAACCCATCCTGGCAATGGGAAGCCGAAAACATGAGTTTGAGGCCGACGCCTTTGCCGCTGAAAAGATTGATAGCCGTTATCTCGTGGATGCTCTGGTTAAGATGTATGAAGAGAACGCAAGCACACTCACACCAGATGAGCTCTACTCTGCATTCCATGACTCACATCCACCTGCACCGATTCGGATTTCCCATCTTCAACAACTGGCCACATAAAGGAGAGTGTAATGATTCGATCGATTATAGTTATCGCATTAATGAGTGTTGCCTCATTTCCAGTAACCGCTGATGTGGCAAAAGGTAAAGCTTTACATCAAGAAAGTTGTGTACAGTGTCATGCCAACCGTTTTGGTGGTGATGGTGCTGCTATATACACCCGTCCCAATCGAAAGGTAAACGATATCAAACGGCTAGAGGGTCAGGTCGCCTTCTGCTCCAACATGGTTGGTGCACAATGGTTTGATGATGAGATTAAAAGTGTCAGCAATTATCTCAACCAGGAGTACTACCATATCAAATAGTCATACCGGAAGGCACGGATGAGTAAAAGAAACCTGACACGTCGCCAGCAATGGCGTATTGAAAAGATTCAGGAAGAGCGTCAAAAACGCGCCGAGGCAAAGGCATCTCGACTTAATCATCAGATCGACGACATCAACCTTGATGATGAGATTCACTACGGATATGTGATCAGTAACTTTGGTAGCGAGGCAGAGATAGAGATTGAGGATGGCACTCGAAGTCGTTGTCTGATTCGGTCGAATCTTCCGCACATTGTTGTTGGTGATAAGGTCATTTGGCAAGCCTCTCAACAAGGATTAGGCGTTATTACCGCAGTCACTGAGCGACGTAGCGCATTAGTCAAACCAGATGATCGAGGAAACCTGAAACCCGTTGCGGCCAATATCGATCAAATCCTGATTGTATTTGCGCCAGCACCAAACTATAGCGCCCTGTTAATTGATCAGTACCTTGCTGCCGCTGCATTGACAGGCATTGATGCGGTGATTGTTTTAAACAAAGTCGATCAAATTGGCACAGAGCAACATCACGAATTTCAAGAACTGGTACAACGCTATAGCGATCTTGATTATCGCATTATTAAAACCTCAATCCATGATCACGATACGATTGAAACCTTAAAGCTGCAACTACAAGAGAAGACCAGCGTATTTGTGGGTCAGTCCGGCGTGGGTAAATCGTCGATGGTCAAACAGTTGATTGGCGACACAACCATAACCACTACACCGCTATCCGAAAAATCAGGTCTGGGACAACACACCACCAGCACCAGTCGCCTCTATCACCTCAAACCTTCTGGCGCCATTATCGATTCACCAGGAGTGCGCGAGTTCAGAATATGGTCGATGGATCGAAACCAGTTACTCCTAGGATTCAGAGAGTTCCGACAATATCTTGGTCACTGTCGATTTAGAAACTGCCTACATATTAATGAACCTGATTGTGCGTTATTAGATGCCGTCAAGGATAATGAGATCGACCATAACCGACTAGAGAATTATCAGAAGATCGCAACTGAAATCTGTACAGGGAACGTAAAATAACACCGAATGGATGTATAACTAAGCTTTACAGATCTGTGGGTTTAGACTCTCACTCGACCATGAAACGCATGGGAAAGGGTTGTCCCGTCGATATACTCAAGTTCTCCCCCCATCGGGATACCATGTGCAATGCGACTAATCTGTATTCCCTTTGATTTGACGATCTCGCTGATATAGTGTGCTGTAGCTTCACCTTCGACGGTAGGATTGGTTGCGATGATCACTTCTTCAACCACACCTTCAGATAGACGTGTTTCCAGTTGATCCAAGCCAATCTCTTCAGGACCAACACCATCCAATGGAGAGAGATGCCCCATTAACACAAAGTAGAGTCCACGATAGCCTGTAGCTGTCTCTATTGCCTTAACATCAGCCGGTGACTCTACAATACAGAGTAGCTGTTGTTCTCGTTTTTGATCGGCACAGGTTGTGCAGATCTCGGTATCCGAAAGTGTACGACAGCATTGGCAATGCCCCACACTCTTTACTGCATCTTCCAATGCGCCGGATAGCTCTAAAGCCCCTTCACGATCACGCTCCAGAAGATAATAGGCAACTCGCTGAGCTGACTTTGGCCCAACTCCAGGCAAGCAGCGAAGCGCCCTGATCAGGCGCTCTATGCGTGGTGATTCTGACATACTAAAAAGGGAGCTTCATTCCGGGAGGGAGGTTCAAACCACTGGTGAGATCGCCCATACGATTTGATGAGGTCTCCTCAATTTGACGAACCGCATCATTTACCGCAGCAGCAATGAGATCTTCAAGCATATCTTTATCGTCTTCCATTAAGCTGTCATCAATCGATACACGTTTAACATCGTGACGACCATTCATCACAACAGAAACCAAACCGCCACCCGATTTTCCGGTGACCTCTAGGTTTGCGATCTCCTGTTGTGCTTTCTGCATCTGCTCCTGCATCTTCTGCGCCTGTTTCATCAGGTTGCCAATTCCACCTTTCATCTAATACCTCTTTTCATTCATTAATGGTTATCTCAACGTGGGGTAATTGTCTCATCAATCACCACTGCGTCAAAGGTCTCGATCATCTCCTGCACAAAGGGATCGTTGTGTATAGACTCAATCGCACTTTGTTGTCGCTCTTGCTGCTGCTTCTGACGCTTACGTGCAGGCGTGTGTGTCTTTTGATCCTCTGCTGCGTGCTGAATCTCAAGACGAATACTCCCTTTTAAATATTCAGAGAGCGCATTCTCTAGGTTGCTTAACCAGTTGGGTTTATTCAAATGTGTGTAATTGGGATCAAGCAGCAGTTTAATGTGATGTCCATCAATTGAGGAGATCACACAATGATCGGCCAACTGTCTTGTCATCATGCTGATCTTGAGATGGCTGACCCATTCATGCCAATCCTCAGGCTTGCCATCAATGGTAATGACATCATCACTTACCAGTGCTGATAGTTCGTCATCGTTCTCTAGCGGAGATTGAGAGGCAGACTGTTTTGATTCTGAGATGGTACGGCTTTGGCGAACGGGTAAAAATTCATCCTCATAGCCACCCCACTCTGTCGGCGGCATCCCATCATCTTCATCACCGGTTATGATCTCAGTATCTACTGGAATAGTGTCCCTGATTTCTGAACGGTCAGGTGCTCTAGCGGGTTCTTTTTTGGCCTCAACAGTTGGAGTTGAGGGAGCATTATTGCGATCAACTTCTGGCTTTGTCTCAAGTGAAGCCCTGACTGAAGCAATTTTATCGGCGTTTAATGGCTCAACTAACTTTTTTTTTACGCCACTGCCCGCTGGTTTGAAGGCCAGCATACGCAGCAGTACCATCTCAAAGCCGGTACGACTATCCGGGACATAGGGCATATCCCGGACTCCAGCGAGTCCAATCTGATAGTAGAGCTGAACATCTTCGGGCGATAACTGCTGTGCAAATTGGAGTAGCTGATCACGTTCACTGACACGAGGACCAGCAGCATCCGGGATCTGTTGCAGGAGTGCGATCTGCTGAAAACGGCTGTTAAGCTCATGTAATAACGACGTAAAGTCAGGTGTCATCGAGGCAAGACTATCGACCTCTGTCATCAATCCACGACTGTCTGCCTCGGTAAGCTTTTCGATCAATTTAAGAATACGTTGGCGATCAATCGTACCGAGCATATCACGCACTTCGGCACTTTTAAGCTCCCCTGCACCATAGGATATCGCCTGATCCAGCAGACTTAAGGCATCGCGCATACTGCCATCAGCAGCCTCGGCTATCTCTTCAATCGCATCAGCATCAGCGTTAACCGAATCAGTCTCAAGAATCTTATTCAGTTGAGATTCGATCTCTTCATTGGTAATGCGTTTGAGATTGAATTGCAGGCAGCGTGATAGGATTGTGACCGGCAGTTTTTGAGGATCTGTCGTTGCCAGCAGAAATTTCACATGTGGTGGTGGCTCTTCCAGCGTCTTTAACAGCGCATTAAAGCTGTGGTTTGAGAGCATGTGAACTTCGTCAATCAGGTAGACCTTAAAGCGCCCACGTGTCGGTGCATATTGCACGTTCTCTAACAGTTCACGGGTATCTTCAACCTTGGTGCGTGATGCGGCGTCAACCTCGATCAGATCGGCAAATCGCCCCTCATCAATCTCTTTGCAGGTTGCACATTCTCCACAGGGGGTTGAGCTAATCCCAGTATCACAGTTGATTGATTTGGCAAGGATGCGAGCCAGGGTGGTTTTACCGACACCACGGGTTCCGGTAAACAAAAAAGCGTGATGGAGTCGATCATTATCAAGTGCATTAATCAGTGCGCGAAGCACATGTCCCTGCCCGACAACCTCTGAAAAGTTGCGTGGACGCCAACGTCTTGCAAGGACTTCGTAACTCATTGGTATGAATTTGACTCCGATAAATCACTCTCGCAGAGTATTTTACTTTTTTTAGTTGCGCTCATATAACAGCGCCTTTGCGAGAAATACGGTTTATTTTTTCGATGGAGGCTGCCCACACCAGCCACACCTCGGCGCCCGAGTCCGCTGCTGCCGCTGCTCCCTTCCGGGCCTGACGGGGTTCACAACCTATCGCCGCGAGGGGACCGATGTAGGCGACCATCGAACCGCTCTTTATATTCAGGTGTCGGAGTCGTTATACGACCCCGACTCCTTACTCAAAGAAGGTGCGAATTGTAACAACCTCATCAAATCAGTGCTATGGGAAATCGGAAAAGAATTGATAAATCCTCTACTTTGCCCGATGGTGTTGATAGAACCGCTCGACTACCTCCAATTGTCTGGTCTTTGTCATCTGCGGCAGGCTTTCGATAAAGGTGCGGCCGTAGCCTTTACTACCGAGTCGCGGATCACACAGCATTAATACACCATAGTCAGTCACATCACGGATCAATCTCCCAACACCCTGTTTCAGCGTTAAAACTGCCTGAGGCAACTGAAACTCCATAAACGGATTTTTCCCCTGTTGGCGCATTAAGTCGATTCGTGCCTGCATGATCGGATCTCCGGGTGATGCAAAGGGCAGTTTATCGATCACCACGCACGAAAGCGCTTCGCCACGGACATCAACCCCCTCCCAAAAGCTACCTGTTCCCAGAAGTACCGCGTTTCCCAACTCACGAAATCGCTCCAGCAACCTTGAACGTGGTTCGTCACCCTGTATCAGAATCGGGTATTCCAGACGATCCTCTAGGATTTCGGCACCTTCTCTCAATGCCCGATGACTGGTAAAGAGAATAAAGGCGCCGCCATTGCTCGCCTTAATTACCGGTATTGCCGCGTCAATGACAGCACGGGTATAACCAGGAGCCGATGGCTCTGGCATCTCTGGCGGAACATAGAGTAGCGCCTGTTTTGAGAAGTCAAATGGACTCTGCCATCGACAGGTTTGCGCGATGTCACTTAAACCTAACTGATTGCTGAAATGGCTGAAATCCTCTCGAACCGCAAGCGTTGCCGAGGTAAAGACCCATCCGCTGGGAGGCAACTCATCAAGCTGACTTTTAAACAGTGAGGCGATATCAATCGGTGTGATATTAAGGCTAAAGCTCTTTTTATGCGTCTCAAACCAGTGGATGTGATCCGATGGTGGTGTAGTGGTGACATACTTAAACTGTTCAGAGAGTCCACACGCGCGGCTATAGCAAGAGGCCAGCCCCTTTCCCCGCTCTGCCTGTGGCTCCAGATAATCCCGCAGTGTCGTTAATTGAAGTGCAACCTCTTCAATCGCCTTCTCAACACGGCCGAGATCACTAATCGCCGACCATGAAGCACGCTGAAGCTGATCACCAAGCGCAAGCCGCAGATCTTTTACCGATTTTTCGAGCTTATCGGCACATAGGTGCAAACGACGATCATCTCCTGCTTCCTTTAGATCCTCGGCAACGGTATCTCGTCCCAGCTCGATTAATTGATTTCCAGTAACGGAGGTGCCAAAGAAGTTTGAGGCCACATCCGCCAACTGGTGTGCTTCATCAAAGATAAAGCTATTGGCTCCAGGAATTAGCTCGGTAACACCGCTCTCCCTTAGTGCCATATCCGCAAAAAAGAGATGGTGGTTGATGACCAGAATCTCACTCTCTTGTGCCTTGCGTCGTGCCTTATTGATGAAGCAGCTACTGTAGTGTTCGCACTCGCCACCGAGACAATTATCACCGGTAGAGGTGACTTGAGGCCATAACGGTGAAAATTCTGGAACCTGATCGCACTCAGCAATATCACCGCTTAAAGTACGGCCAGACCATTTACGGATCTCCTGCATATCTGCCGCTTGATGACGGGTATGGAAACGCCCCTCATTGAGTGTCAGATTCATACGATGGATACAGAGATAGTTTGCCCGACCTTTTAATAGCGCAACCTCAATCGGGACATTTAACACCATACGAACGATCGGAATATCCTTTTGAAACAACTGATCCTGAAGATTTTTCGTGCCAGTAGAGATAATTACACGTCCACCTGAGAGCATCGCTGGAACCAGATATGAGAATGTTTTCCCTGTTCCGGTTCCGGCCTCGGCAATCAACGTGCCGTTGTTAGCAAGTGCCGCTTCGATCGCCTCGGCTAACTCCTGCTGCTCTTTGCGGGATTTGAATCCTGGAATATGTGGTGAAAACGGGCCGTCGGAACCCAGAATTTCAGAGACGGATGAGAAATCTTTCAAGGAGTGTCCAGTATTTATCTATTTTCAGTTATGTCTGTTTCAACCAGACACAACCTCCGCCGCTGACCTTATCGATGTTTTTCAAAATGGACTCGTGTTGCGTCAACTCTTCCCCTTCGGCACTTATCACCACAAGCGGGGGTCTATTTTCACTGATTCTTCTGATAGTGCTATCTGCCACATCCCCACCGGATTCATTGCTATGAAGCGACAAGTCCCGTTGCCCTCCGGTCATTGCCAGATAGACATCGGCAAGAATCTCGGCATCAAGCAATGCACCGTGAAGCTCACGATGCTGATTGTTCACACCATAGCGACCACACAGGGCATCAAGATTATTCTTCTGGCCAGGGTGCAGCTTTCTCGCCATCTGTAAGGTATCGGTGACGGAACAGTATTTATCGACACTGCCATACCTTGGACTAACCTTTTCAAATTCGGCATTAATGAAGCCAACATCGAATGGCGCATTATGAATGACAAGCTCTGCACCATTGATGTAGTCGATAAACTCATCAACGATATCGGAGAAGCGCGGCTTATCTGCAAGAAATTCGTTGGTAATGCCGTGAACCTCGATTGCGCCTTCATCAATCGTACGGTCTGGCTGAAGGTAGATGTGATAGTTATTTCCGGTCAGGCGGCGATCGATCATCTCGACACAGCCGATCTCAATGATGCGATGCCCGGCCTTTGGCTCAAGGCCAGTGGTTTCAGTATCTAATATGATCTGTCGAACTGATTCTGTCATTTGTTGTTACAACTCGTCGATACCACGGTTAGCGAGTTGGTCGGCACGTTCATTTTCCGGGTGTCCGGCATGTCCCTTAACCCACTCCCACTTTACTCGGTGTTTGTTATTTACGGCTTCTAAAGCTTGCCATAATTCTGCGTTTTTTACCGGTTTTTTGTCCGCAGTTTTCCAGCCGCGCTTTTTCCAGTTCACCAGCCATTTGGTGATACCGTCCATTACATATCGTGAATCAGTCGTCAGGATCACATCACACTCACGCGAAAGCGTTTCAAGCCCTTTAATGGCTGCCGTAAGCTCCATGCGATTATTTGTAGTCTCCGCCTCGCCGCCATAAAGCTCTTTCTCTTTGCCCTTGTATCGTAATACCACTCCCCAACCACCAGGACCAGGATTTCCCCGACAAGCACCATCGGTATAGATCTCTACAACATCGCTGTTTAAATTCACATTCTCTCTCTTCGGCTTGTCGATTCTGAAAGCCCAACATCGACAAAATGGCGCTTAAACCGCCACTGTGGTCGAATGGGTGTCAGGGTTGAGACTCGCTTTTTAGCAATATACAGATACCCACCACCAAGAGCAGGCATAAATTGTTGGCACACCCTATCAAATTTCCGCGCAAATGCGAACGATACCAACCGTTGTATCGGTGGCAGATAGAGAAATGGAATCACTTTCTCCGTATCAAAACCGAGTAGCCCCATCCAGTCACGAACCCGACGACGGCTGAAGTATTGACGATCCCACGGATAACTGTTTCGGCAAACCCTGAACAGTTTACGCAATCCCCACAGACTAAGTGGATCATGCCCGACAATGACCAAATGACCTTCAGCAATTAGAATCCGATCAACCTCTCTTAGAAGCTGATAGGGTTCATTCTCAAGCTCCAGAGTGTGCGGGAGAATAACAACATCAACCGAGTCACTGGCAATCGGAAGAGCATCATTCTCAACTCGGACAATTGAGGCTCGTTCGGATCTGAAGTTTTCATCTTTTTGTAATAGCAGAACTCGATTTGAGATCCGCGATTTCTCAACACCGCTAAGTCCGTATCCACTGCCGATTTGCAATAAATGATAGCCAAACAGATCGGTAACAACTGTTTCAAGGAGTGACTGCTCCTCCTCCCGAATATAGGTTGCAAGCGGGGAGTTATCCCATCGATTCGGGTTTGGTGGCGGACACTTTTTCGCGATTAACTGTTGCAGTTGTTTTAACATCTGTATAGAACATGCTCTATAACGTAATAATGAGGTTGATCCATGATATCAGTGACTCCGCTGCACGCCTTTAACGATAATTTTATATGGGTTATTCACAATTCGCACTCAACATCAATTGCGGTCGTTGACCCGGGTCAGGCAGAGCCAGTTATTCAGTTTTCTCAGCAAAACAACCTGACTGTCGATGAGATTCTGATCACACATCACCATAGAGACCATACCGGAGGTATTGGCGCATTGGTAGAGAAATATGGCTGCAAGGTTTATGGACCGAAAGAGGAGTCAATTACAGCAGTGAGCCACCTAGTAAATGATGGTGATGAGATTAAGCTCAGCAATGGGCTGAGTTTTAATGTACTTGGTTTTCCAGGGCATACGCGAGGACATATCGGCTTTTACGGCCACGATACACTCTTTTGTGGTGACACCTTGTTTAGCAGTGGTTGTGGTCGAATCTTTGAGGGCACCTATCAACAGATGTATGAGTCGCTTGAGAAGATCAGATCACTACCAGATGAGACCTTGGTCTACTGCGCCCACGAATACACTCACGACAACCTGCTGTTTGCGATAACGGCTGAACCCGATAATCAGGCGATCAAAGCGCGTCTGCAACAGGTTGAAGTGTTATGTGAGCACAAAGAGGATACTGTGCCGACATCCATTGCATTGGAGAAAAAGGTTAACCCTTTTCTACGTTACAACCATCCAACGCTAAAACAGAATGCAGAGCAATATGCCGGTAGAGTGCTGAAATCAGAGGTCGAGGTCTTTGCAACTGTGCGAGATTGGAAAGATGAATTGGACTAGCCATTAATCCAATCTGTTAAAAACAGGGGTGAATTCTGTAATAAAACGCAGATTTGACACGGAATCGCTGTTTTTATGACCTCTATTAGCGATACAATACCGCGACAGAAAACATTTTAAACACCTGATATATGAACAACTTATTTGAATATTTGAATAGTACTACTTAGAATTGTTCGATATGCTACTGAAAAAGAATAAAAAACTGGCCTTAATACTCTCAGGTGTTTTCATCCTGTTGTTGCTCAATGGCTGTGCCCTGGAATCAATAAATACCAAAGTAGCCACCGATGACAACGCCCAATCAAATCTTGCGGCTACCGAATCTCAGAACCCTGAAATCACACCACCTGAAGTTGTTATCCCTGAAAAAACATACACCCCATCCGAGATCTGTCTTCGCCCCTATAATCTCTGGGACAGGATCCGCGATAGTTTTGAACTCGACCATACGGTTAATAACCGAATCAAACAAGAGATAGAGTGGTATAGCCGTCATCAAGGCTACATAGATCGTGTTGTTGACCGAGCGCGTCCCTATCTCTATCACATGACCAAGGAGGCTGAGGCGCGGGGCATCCCTACCGAGATTGTGCTGCTACCAATCGTCGAAAGTGCATTTCAGCCCTTTGCCTATTCTCATGGTCGTGCCGCAGGTCTATGGCAATTTATCCCCGCAACAGGTCGTCGTTATAAGCTCAAGATGAGTTGGTGGTATGACGGTCGTCGTGATGTTTATGAGTCGACCCGTGCTGCTTACGACTATTTAACCTACTTAAACAAGCTCTTTGATGGTGACTGGATGCATGCACTTGCGGCATATAACTCCGGTGAAGGAACCGTGATGAAAGCCATCAGAAAGAATAAAAAGCGGGGTCGAAAAACAGATTACTGGTCGCTTGATCTGCCAAGCGAAACCGAAGGATATGTACCTAAGCTGCTTGCCATCTCAAGAATCATTGATGAGCCATATAACTATAATATCGATCTAGGCAGCATTGAGAATGAGCCGGTTCTTGCGTCGGTTGATATCGGTTCTCAAATCGATATGGATCTTGCGGCAGAGCTTGCTGAAATCACACTGGATGATATCTATCGCTACAACCCAGCATTTAACCGCTGGGCCACCGATCCAAATGGTCCTCATCAATTACTGGTTCCGATCGAGAAGGCTCAGGTCTTTAAAGACAATCTCGCACAGTATCCAAAATCTGAGCGCATTGCCTGGAAACGACATAAAGTCAAAAGCGGTGAAGTGCTAGGTACAATTGCTGAAGACCATCACACAACAGTTTCCTTAATCAAAAAAGTGAACAACATTCGTGGTAACGATATTCGTATTGGCCAGCGCTTGATCATCCCGGTTTCCCGCAAGAAGCTACACCGCTACACCATGAGTTCCACACAACGCCTTAAGAAGATCAAAAACACACCTCGAAGCGGTACACGCATCGATCATATTGTTGCAGCGGGTGATACGCTGTGGGATATCTCTCGTCACTACCGCGTCTCTGTAGGACAACTCGCTAATTGGAACGGTATGGCACCACGGGACACCTTGCGCCCTGGTAGCAAACTGGTGATCTGGAAGAAGGTTGATGATGAAATTCAGGAGTTAACCACCTCCATTAATCCGGCAAACTTTAAACATCCTTATGAAAAGAATACCAATCGCAGGATTGGTTACACCGTGCGTCCTGGTGACTCTCTGGCTTTAATCTCTCAAAAATTCGGGGTCACCATCTCTAAACTTAAGCGATGGAACTCAAGCCTCAACGGCAGAAAATATCTTCAGCCAGGAGATCGTATCGTTCTGTATGTTGACGTAAAGCGCCAATCCGGCCAGATATAATCCCTCCCCTTTAGTTTTTCCTCTTTTATCCCTATATCAGTTAAAACGATTCGTTATAGGAGTATGTCCAATGGCTGATAAAACGATAAATAGTGAATCTGAACACCTTGAATGCGAACTCTGCATGAATGAGATCCCTCTATCCGAGGCGAAAAGCAGTGAAGCTACCGATTATGTGGTCAACTACTGCGGCATCGATTGCTACGACCAATGGCGACAAACAGCAAATAGCTTTTAACACATCAACAACAGGGATGTTTATTCTGTGGTGTTGATAACCAACTTTTGAAATTCAGCCTGAATATCCTGGCTCTTAAGTTCAAGGTAGTCATTGGTGTTAAAGGTAACGACGCCACCACAAACCTCATACCAGGCATATCCTGATGTCCACTGTTCATGCTTGTATTCACTTTGACATCGACGAGGTATCAGATAGAGCCGGTCTTTACGATATAGCAGGCTGTAACATTGCTGATCATTATGAAGTGAATCGATCGCCTCCCACGCAAGAACCGGATCGCTATAGACTAAAACCGCTAATGGATATGGCTGTTCACCACCGTTATGACTCCATTGAGGATTTTCAATCGGGAGCGGCTTCTCTCTGGCAAAGGCCTGAAAGTGGAGATGGTTAATCGATGAATAAGCACCATAGCCATTAAAACCAACACCCCAACCTTTAATCTTTTCACCAAGCTCACTTGAGAGATTCCAAATATAGTTATGATCTATCTTGGTCAGAAACTGTGGTGCATTCCGTTCGCGTTCAGGAACTAATAGCAAGTGGTTCTCAACAAAGGGAAATTTGTTGTAGAGCAAATCAACTTGTCTTCCTGCTAAAACTCCGTGCCAAAGCGTCTCTTTGCGTAGAAAGGGTTTATTAAAATGGAAACCGTTTTCATTAAATGGCGCATAATTACCGTTAACTCCTTTATCTGCACCACGGGGAGGTCTGAATCCGCGAATATGATTGAATTGAAGCTCCCACCCTTTTTCATCTCTACTCTCCACAAGTTTGATGCGGTCTCGACCGGTAATCACCATCTTTAAAAACACAAAGAGATCATCATCGGGATCAATGCTTCGTCTACCTTCCGACAACAGCTTGTGATAGAGCGTTTGATAATGATCAAACCTCTGTTTCAAGGCTGGTTCAAGCTGATGGTATAACTCATGATTCATGACCGCATTGGCGTAGACCAGAATCAACACACCCAAGCCCTCTTCCTGGAGCATCGCATTTAATCCTTGAGCGAATTGAGATGAGAGTGACTCGGTTGAGTTAAAGATGGAACAATCTCTCATTGAGGAATAATCTCGTAGTGATCATCCTCAATCGGTGTTGAAAATCCTGCTGCGTTTCGATGACCACCACCACCAAAACGCTGGGCTATCTCAGAAACATCCGCACCCCGGTCACCATTGGATCGTAAAGACCAGCTACGCTTGGTTTCGCCATCCTGATAACCGGCAGCAAAGGAATAATCAACGGACAACTCACCTAGAACCTCACTGATAATTGAATAAGGGCAGTTCACCACCGGAACCTTATGTCCGGCAACACTCCCGATAACCGCCCGTTTTTTATAGGTCTCTATCAACTGACGTCGGTAACGAACGATGGCCTCGCCCTCTTTAATCAACTCATCACGTAAGTCGCTATCAATCCAGCGTTTCCATTGCTCAAACTCAAATGGATAGGAGTCAATTGCGGCATTCACCGCTTCACTATCTGGACGATTAAAGTTCCATAGATCTCGATCCTCGATATCCAGCAATAATTGAGGAGGTACACTATTATGAAAGTAATGCCATGTAAGCACTGCACCCGAATGAGCCATATCAAATATGAGGGTCAGGTTGTTGTGTAGATCGTCAAGCCCCTTTAAATCATTTAATGCTGAGATATGGTGGTCGATAATCACAACGCTTGATGCACGTTGACAGATCTCAATCAACTGTTGTCGCTTGTAGCTAAAATCAACAATGATAACCTCGCGATTATCAACATCTGGTGGTGTCTCGCCATGTTTGGCTGCATGATATTCAGTATCAAGATCTCCAAGCTTGAGCCATACCGCAAATGCCGAGCCAAAGCCATCAAGACATTGTGCGTGATAAATCACGATTTTTGTTTTATTCAACTGGTTCACCTTCACTAAACAGTGATGCTTCAAGGAGTTGTCGGGTATAAGCGTGCTGAGGATTCTCAAAAACATCGCTGGTTATCCCATGCTCGACGACATCACCATCACGCATGACGATTACACGATGAGCAATCGAACGAATCACCTTAAGGTCATGAGAGATAAAGAGATAGCTCATGTTGTGTTTTATCTGCAATTGACGCAATAACGCCAATACCTGTTTTTGTACCGAGATATCAAGCGCACTGGTTGGCTCATCAAGCAGAATGACTTCCGGCTCAAGTATCAACGCACGTGCAATTGCGATACGTTGACGCTGTCCACCAGAGAACTCATGGGGATAGCGATGAATGACACTCTCATCCATGCCAACCTCATTGAGGACATCAATCACCTTTTGACGACGTTGTGCCTGATTTAACTCAGGAAAGTGCAGCACCAAACCCTCAGAGATAATCTGCTCCACACTCATTCGTGGAGAGAGTGATGAGAAGGGATCCTGAAACACGATCTGAAAATGACGTCGGATAGGTCTGAGTCCCTTTTCTGTGAGTTGATCAATACGCTCTGTTTTAAAGGTGATCTTCCCCTGACTCTTCTGAAGTCGTAACAGACTCATTCCCAGTGTTGTTTTACCGGAACCGGACTCTCCGACTATCCCTACCGTCTCTCCCGGATGAAGCTTGATATCAACACCGTTTACCGCCTTAATCAAACCAATCTGTTTACGGAAAAATCCTGATTTTATTGGGAAATGGCAGGTTAATTGTTCAGCCTTAAACAGTGGTTCACGTTGAGAAATCGTTTCGACACTATCCTCTTCAATTAACACCTCCGGCTCACTGGCTAACAATTTTTGAGTATATGGGTGTTGAGGCTGGTGAAATACGTTTGAGATATCCCCCTGCTCTACAATCAGACCTTTCTCCATAACGCAGACATACTCAGCAAAATGACGAACCAGATTAAGGTCATGTGAGATCAGAAGTACCGACATACCAAACTCCGCCTGCAACTGATCCAACAGCTCAAGGATCTGCTTCTGAATCGTAACATCAAGCGCAGTGGTCGGCTCATCAGCAATAAGCAGCTTTGGTCGACACGCAATAGCCATTGCAATCATCACACGTTGGCGTTGACCACCAGAGAGCATATGAGGATAGGCATTAAAGCGCTTCTCCGGATCTGGTATACCAACCTTACCCAGTAACTGAATTGCTCGTGCCCTTGCGGTATCTCGATTGAGGTTTTCATGAAGAAGTAACGGCTCGATAACCTGCACTCCAACCGGATAGAGCGGATTGAGAGCTGTCATCGGCTCCTGAAAGATCATCGCAATATCCCGACCACGCACTGTACGCATCTCATCGATATCAAGCGCCAGCAAATCACGACCCTGATAATGGATCGATCCACTTGGATAGTTGGTATAGACCGGATCATGCAATCTGAGCAGTGACAGTGCGGTTACAGATTTTCCAGATCCGGACTCACCGACAAGCGCAAGCTTTTGACCTTTGTTTATCCTGAAACTGATGTTTTTGACCACAGACTCAAATTCGCCGCCGGTACCAAAGGCAACGCTGAGGTTATCAACATCAATAAGGGTGTTATCTTCTCTAGCCACGACGTGTATCAAATGCCTCTCGAAGTGCTTCACCGATAAATATCAGTAACATCAAGGTTCCAACCAATACCGCAAAGGTCGTCATGGACAACCACCAGGCATCGATATTCTCTTTTCCCTGCGACAACAACTCACCCAGGCTAGGTGTAGATGGAGGAACACCCAAACCAAGAAAATCGAGCGAGGTTAACGCAAGAATTGCCCCGCTAATGCGAAACGGCAAGAAGGTGATCACAGGAGTCATCGCATTGGGCAATAGATGACGCCACATAATATTGATATTAGAGACACCAAGCGCACGAGCAGCAGTCACATAGTCAAGATTACGCCCACGCAGAAATTCAGCCCGCACATAGTCTGCCAGACCCATCCATCCAAAGAGACTTAGCAGAATAATCAATAGCAGCAGACTTGGATTAAATATAGAGGCAAAGATAATCAGGAGGTATAGCTCTGGCATGGAACTCCATACCTCTATCAGGCGTTGAGATATCAGATCAACCCGTCCACCAAAGTAACCC
Organism: Thiohalomonadaceae bacterium; assembly: GCA_050301795.1. Lineage (GTDB taxonomy): Bacteria > Pseudomonadota > Gammaproteobacteria > Thiohalomonadales > Thiohalomonadaceae > JBNKZU01. Next base: position 33,312 of record JBNKZU010000014.1, read on the forward strand.
TGAAGTGAACCGGCTATGATTCCAAGCATGGTTCCAACAACCGTTAATATCAGAGCAAAGATCACCGAGATACGAAATCCATAGATTAAACGTGCTAATACATCTCTTCCGCGATCATCAGTACCCAGAAAATTATCTTCCGATGGTGCTGCGGGATTGGGGGATTGAGAGAAGTAGTTAATCGTATCGTAGCTGTATGGATTTAGAGGATAGATCGCCCAATTACCATTCACCGAGAACTGCTGTTTTATAAAGGGATCGAGATAATCGGCCTCAGTATTAAAATCACCACCAAAGGCGGTTTCAGGATAGGTATTGATTAGTGGGAAATAGTACTCACCATTGTAGTTGATCACTAATGGCGTATCGTTTGAGAGAACCTCTGCAAACAGGCTAAAACCAAATAGAACCAGAAAGATCCACAAGCTATGAAAACCGCGACGGTTCTGTTTAAACCGTCGCCAGGCTCTCACTCTGGTGGTCTGTTGATATGCTGTAACGGCCATTAACGATTATCCAATGAATCAAACTGTATCCTGGGATCAACCAGCACATAACAGATATCGGTGATCAGTTTTGCAAACAGTCCAAGCAGGGTAAAGAGATAGAGTGAACCCAAAACAACCGGATAGTCACGTTTGATTACCGACTCATAAGATAATAGGCCAAGCCCATCAAGCGAAAAGATCGTCTCAATCAATAGACTGCCGGTAAAAAACGCCCCGATAAATGCCGCAGGAAATCCGGTAATTAAAGGTATGATTGCATTGCGAAACACATGCTTATAAAGCACTGCTGATTCGCTTAACCCTTTTGCTCTGGCAGTTAATACATACTGTTTGCGGATCTCTTCAATAAAGCTGTTTTTAGTCAGCATAGTCATCACTGCAAAGCTGCCAACAACCGATGCGGTGATTGGCAACACCATGTGCCAGAGATAATCCAGGATCTGCTGATACCAGGGAAGTTGTTCCCAGTTATCGGAAACCAGACCACGTAGCGGGAATATATCCCAAAAACTGCCCCCACCGAATAACACCAGCAGAAGAATGCCGAGGACAAAACCGGGAATGGCATAACCGATCAGAATGATTGTGCTGGTAATCACATCAAAGTTTGAACCATCACATACGGCCTTTTTGATTCCTAAGGGGATACAGCTAAGGTAGGTAATTAAAAATGTCCAAACCCCTAAACTGATCGAGACAGGCAATTTGGAGATAATTAATGCCATCACAGACTGCTGTTGAAAATGGCTTTCGCCCAGATCAAAGGTGATGTAGTTCACCACCATCTCATAAAATCGCTGCCATGCAGGTTTATCAAAGCCATAGAGCGCACGCAGCTCATTAAGCCGCTCCTCATCCAGCCCTTTAGCACCCCGATATAACCCTTCAAGACCACTACTCGCCTCACCGCCTTGCATTGCCTGTCCTTGCAGTTGCGCCACCAGTTGTTCTACAGGACCACCAGGAACAAATTGAGTAACGACAAAGGTAATAAGCATCACCCCGAACAGGGTCGGAATCATCAGTAGTAGTCGTTTAAAAATATAGGCTGCCATTGCTTATTTTTTCCACCAGGTGCGAATCATCCAGCTCACCGCATCGTAATAGAGTGGCACTGTCTTTGGCATTCCGAACCGATCCCAATAGGCAATGCGGTGACTACCTATATACCAGTGTGGTACCAGATACTCTTCATTAAGTAACACCCTGTCCAGCGCCCTGACTGCTGTCACAAGTGCTTTTCGATCCTCGGCATAGATCACCTTTTCGATCATCGCATCAACGACAGGGTGTTTGATTCCCATGAGATTACGACTACCCTCTTGATCCGCTGAGGATGAGTGGAACATACCCATCAACTCATTCCCGGGGGATTGTGACTGACCGAAACCAGCGACAACCATGTCAAAGTCGTAGGTATCGGTGCGGCGTTTGTAGAGCGCAACATCAATGGTTCGATAATCCACCTCAATACCGAGCTTTTTAAGATTACGCGCAAAAGGAGCCATAATTCGTTCAAAACCCTTTTGAGAAAGCATTACCTCAAAGCGCAGAACTTCACCCTTTTCATTAACTAACCTGTCCTCTTTTAAACTCCAGCCTGCCTCTGTTAATAGTGCCTTGGCCAGACGCAGGTTTTGACGCAATGATGAGGGCGGCTTTGTGGATGGAGGCTGCCACTGTTGAGTAAAGAGGGAGGCATCAAGTTGATCACGATAGGGCTCCAGCAGCTTTAGCTCATCACCCTGGGGCAAACCAGTTGAGGCTAACTCACTATTGCTAAAGTAACTATCACAGCGCTGATACTGGTTATAGAACAGCTTGCGGTTCGACCAGTTAAAATCTAGCGCATAGCTGATCGCCTTACGCACACGCTTATCCTGAAATAGTGGTTTTCTTAAATTAAAGATAAAGCCTTGCATCCCGGCATTGTTGTGATGTGGAAGCTCTTTTTTGATGATATTCCCATTCTTAAAGTTACCCCCCACATAATCACGCGCCCACTTCTTTGAGTTGTATTCATGGTTAAACTCAAACTCTCCGGCCTTAAATGCCTCCAGAGAGACAGTAAAGTCACGATAATATTTGAAAACAATCTCATTAAAGTTATACATCCCTTTTCGTACATTAAGATCTGATGCCCAGTAGTCTGGATTCCGTTCGAAGGTGATGTTCTTACCGAGATCGTACTTTTTAATGATATAGGGGCCAGAAGAGACCGGGGGTTTTAAAGATAGCTTGTCAAAAGGGGTATCACCCACCCATTCACGCGAGAAGATCGGAATCTGGCCTGCGATCATATGCAACTCAGGGTTCACCTTATTAAAATCAAAGCGCACAGTGCGTGCATCAATCACGACGGCTTGTTTGATATCTGACCAGTAGAAGCGGTATTGAGGGTGAGCCTTGTCACTCATCAACGTATCAAATGAGAATTTCACATCATCAGCGGTCACTGGTGCGCCGTTATTAAAGCGTGCCTCTGCTCGCAGACGGAAGGTGACAGAGAGCCTGTCTTTTGCCAGGATTGACTCCTCAGCCAACAGACCATATTGACTGTAGGGTTCATCAAGAGTTGAGGTCATCAAGGTTTCAAACATCAATTCACTGATACCGGATGCCTCTATCCCCTTTAGAGTATAGGGATTTAGCGTATCAAAGTTACCAAAACCTGAGAGTGTTAGCGTACCACCCTTAGGCGCTTCTGGATTAACATAGTCGAAATGGCTGAAATCTTTACTGTATTTAGGCGTATAGCCCATCGCTTGTGCGAAATCTGCATTTGCAGTGAAAGGTGCAATTAAAAGTAATGAAACCGTAAAAGCTGTAATCAAATTCATACTGTTCTTCATTGCCGATGGCTAGTTATTGTTATCCGTTGATATGATAATCACACTGTAGCAACGCATAGTACGAAACATCAATCAGGAGTGCAAAATGGGATTTCTTAAAGGTAAACGCGCGCTAATCATCGGCGTTGCCAGCAAACGCTCTATCGCATGGGGTGCGGCTGTTGCATTCGAACGAGAAGGCGCCGAACTGGCCTTTACCGCAAAGGATCAAAAGCTACAAAAACGTATCAAAGAGATGGTCGTGACACTTGGCTCTGATATTGTGATCCCTTGCGATGTCACAAAGGATGAAGATATCGACAACCTTTTTACCCAGCTTAAACAACATTGGCAACAGTTTGACATTATTGTTCACTCTATTGCCTATTCACCTGGGGATCAGCTTGGAGGAGATTATCTGGATCGTATCACCCGGGATGGCTTTCGCATCGCACATGACATCAGTTCCTACAGCTTTGCAGCCATTGCCAAGGCGGCACTCCCAATGTTACGCCCTAGGGCATCACTTATAACCATGAGCTACCTTGGAGCGGTACGTGCAGTTCCGAACTACAATGTCATGGGTCTGGCCAAAGCGAGTCTTGAGGCCAATGTCCGCTATATGGCTGCCGATCTTGGAAAACGGGAGATACGGGTCAATGCCATATCGGCAGGTCCAATTAAAACCCCTGCCGCCAAAGGCATTAGCGATTTCAACAAAATGATCGACTATGGAGAGCGCAACTCACCACTTCGACGCAATGTAACGATTAATGAGGTAGGAAATGCAACCGCATTTCTGGCATCCGACCTCGCATCAGGGATCACTGGTGATGTGCTTTATGTCGATAGCGGCTACCACATACAGGCCATGCCGGTGATGTAGATATGACCTTTCAGGATAAATCCAGAGCTATATTAGAAACAATTGCTCTCTGGCAGAATGGCACTTATTGTTCGTTGCACCTAATTTCTATCTAAAACTGCGACCTTGAAATACATGCCCAACTCGCTTATGACGCTTGTTGAATTGTTGCGTGAAAGAGCCGTTGATGTATTTCATGCCCTTGGAGAGTGTTGGTTGTTCTGTCTCTATCAGAAGGTGGTAGTGGTTTGACATCAGGCAATAGACGTGACAATACCAATGGTATCGCTCTGTTGCTGTATGTATTAGCTTCAGAAAACTCTCCCTGTCTTCATCAGACAAGTAGATATCTTGTTGGGAATTACCGCGAGCAGTAATGTGATACTTTGCGCCTGAAAACTCTATTCTTAATGGGCGAGCCATCCTCCAATCTCTTTGTCTATCACCCTCTTTAAGTCAAAGTAGTTCAAATCAGCGCAATGTCAATTGTAAGACCAGACCCCATTATCACAATGTCAATTGTAAGGCCAGACCCTATGCCACAATGGCAAATTGTCTCTGTTTTTTTGTTAAGGCACTCCAATCTGTTGCCATACTTTAATACCTCAAATCTTTATATAACAGTGACATTTCTTTTATGTCACTCAACTCATACCCACAACCAGTTATTGCACGATTTAACTTTTCCAATAAATTCAAATCTACTATTTTTGAGTAAACAGATGACACAATGTTTTTGTAAGCCTCAAAATAGAAGCTATTATTTTTATTGCATACAATTTTTTTACCAACCCCTGAAAGCCATGCATAATAATCATTTTCATCATTTATAATATCGATGTTATTATAATCTTTTATTCTATATATCCTAAACTCACCACCATTATTAGAAAACAATCTGTCTCTTACATCTTCCTTGAGCGCATCACCCTGACTACAAAAGACTATATCCTCATCGTTCCTACAAACAGATAAGCCCCATAAATACAACGAGGACTTATATATATAATATGAATGATAAGAATAACCATCTCGATTAAGATTATGAATAAATTTATCTTCTTCACTTAACTTACCAGATTTACTTATAAGATATTGGTATCCAACACCACTATCATTTGAAACAGCATTATAAACATAAACATGTTCATACATATTGACATCACATATATAACCATCATTTCCATTTTTCATTTTCGGGATATATTCGAAACCATAATATTCACTCAATAATCCTTTATAATCTATACTCAAATATCCATATTTTAATATACCAGAATACCCCCAGTCATCATCTGTTACATTTGCGTAAAGTATTGATGCTGTAATATTTAAATCACCATTCCTATATATACATTTTTCATCAATCTTCCATTTGTAATCTTTGTTTACGTCATACTTCATTGCATAAAATGCATCGTCATAAGTTTTTAGATCATGATTAGCTCTAATAGATATTTTTCTTTCTAACTCACTGATGTCCTCTGATATTTCGCTTGAAAAAGAAGATGTTGAATATAAAACCATTATCACAACAAGGCATTTGTTTATTAATTTATCAGTAATAGATTTGTCATTGAAAATCATTTATTTAATATCACCTCATTCCGCAGACCTGTATTCTTATCAAATTGCAATGTTTTAAACTTCTGTCCCTTTAATGCTGTTTGCATCAGATCTGCAATCATCTTCTCTCTATGCTGGTTTTCATCGGTATGAAAAGGTGCGACTAACTCTACTAACCAGAGTGTGCCGCCTTCGTTAGGTATTAATCCTTTATCTTTATCAAGTTGTGCATTATTACCCCAGTCATTCGGCGCCAGTCTGCCAACTGCTTTTAATCTGGTTTCTGCCTCTTCTGACAGGTATCACCAGAGTGCTGCGCATAGTACGCTCCTGTTCACGATAGAGTAACTAAGGAATCCTTAGTCCTCTTACTCTTTTTAATAATCCATTATTCCTTGTTTATCTCTCTAAATTGCTCAGGACTTTTAATCGACATTATTATTATAGAGACCCAGACTACCTCTTATATATTGATATTTCCTGCAAATATTTTCTTGTGTGGATAAAGTTTTTTTGGGTAACGGGTTTTTATTTCATCTGTAAGAGGATTTTACTTGTCGTCGATGTATTCCGCAGAGGTTTACTCAAGCATGTATCATTAAGTCAATTTAATCTGTATATACCCAGGCAAACAGATATGACAATTCACCTCCATAGACGAAAAGTATTTTTTTAAAAAGCACTTTTAGAGCTATCGCTTTTAGGCACGATTATTTATGCTAATCGTGTTATCCATTGTATGAGGAGCAACCCATGTCTGAAGGATTGATGATCTTTCTCGGTATTATGGCCGCGATCTTTATCTACCTGATCATGATCTATAACAATCTGGTCTCGGATCGTAATAAGTTTAAGAATGCCTTTTCCCAGATCGATGTGCAGCTACAGCGGCGCTATGACCTGATCCCGAATCTCGTTGAGACTGCTAAGGGCTACCTTAAACATGAGCGCGAAACATTGGAAGCGGTGATCTCTGCTCGCAATCAGGCGCAAGCAGCAATGAAAAATGCATCCAAAGACCCAGGAGATGGCGCTGCAATGGCATCATTGATGGGCGCTGAATCGATATTAGGGGGTGCTCTTGGAAAGTTCTTTGCGTTAGCTGAGGCTTACCCGGATTTGAAGGCGAATCAGAATATGATGCAGTTATCGGAGGAGCTTTCATCAACAGAGAACCGTGTTGCCTTTGCACGTCAGGCCTTTAACGATGCGGTGATGACCTATAATACCCGTCGGGAATCGTTCCCAGATCTGGTGATCGCAAACTTCTTTAGCTTCACTGAGGCTAAGCTACTTGAGTTAGAGGATAAAGAGGCTAAAAAAGCGGTTAAGGTCAGTTTTAGCTAAATCCTGTTATGGATTTTTTTGCTGCCCAAGAGCGTGCCCATCGTAATAGCCGCTGGTTACATCTGCTCTTTTTTATTGCTGTCTTTGCGATTATCTCGCTCTTTTATGTTGCGATTGTCATCTTTCAGGGCACTACCTCGACCCGAGGGATCAACGACGCCTTCGTCTGGTGGCAACCGGATCTTTTTATCAATATTACGGCATCGATCACTCTCTTTGTCGCTGTCGTCAGTCTTTACAAGATATTTACGCTCTCTCGTGACGGTGGTAGTGGTATAGCTGAATCGCTGGGCGGACGTCGTGTGTTGCGCGATACCACACAACCTTTGGAACGACGTTTGCTGAATATCGTTGATGAGATGTCGATAGCGGCTTCACTCCCTGTACCTGCGATCTTTATCCTTGATAACGAAGGCGGTATCAATGCGTTTGCCGCCGGTTCGAAACGTAGTAACTCGGCAGTGGCCGTGACCGAAGGTACACTTAAAAACCTCAGTCGAGATGAGCTTCAGGGAGTTATTGCTCATGAGTTCAGTCATATCCTCAATGGGGATATGGCGACAAATATTCGATTAATTGGGGTGCTACATGGAATCCATCTGCTGGCATTAATTGGACGTCGTATGCTTTTTAGTACTCGTCACTCCCGTAATAAAAATAGTGGTGGCGCTTTCTTTATAGGACTGGGTTTGATGATTGTTGGCTATATTGGTGTCTTTTTCAGCCGTCTGATCAAGGCTGCAATCTCTCGTCAGCGCGAATACCTGGCTGATGCCTCTGCGGTTCAATTTACACGCAACCCAAACGGTATTGCTAATGCACTAAAGAAGATTGCCGGTATCTATCCATCGACCATTCATAATTCACAGGCCGAGATGCTAAGCCATATGTATTTTGAAACTGGCATACGTTTTCAGTTTTCATGGTTTTTAACTCACCCCCCTATTGAAGATCGTATCAAACAGCTTGATCCAACACTGAATCAGGAACTGTATGAATATCTCGCTTCGCGTCCAAAATCGGGTTACCAAAGTGTCGGCGGTACAATGGGTTTTGCCGCGGCTACTCTCTCTAACTCTATCGGCCATCTTGATGATGAGCATATTGAGTTCGCACATCACATGATTAAAGAGATCCCGCCGGTGATTGTCCAAGCGTTACGGAATGCTGATAGTGCAATGGATATTGTATTGGCGATTATTGCACTTTCGAATAATGATAAAACCATCAAGATAGAGCGTTATGGCAAACTCAAACGTCGTGTTGAAACCTACTATCATCTACTCCAGTCGACCAAAAGAACCACATGGCTACCTATCATTGAGTTGGCCATCGCCGCTATCAAGGAGAGTAGCTATGAGAAGATTACTCAATTCATCAAGGAGACAAAGGTCGTTATCTCTGCCGATAATCGAGTAACCCTGTTTGAGTACTGTGTTCTCTCATTGGTCAAATACTATCTGGAAGAGAATCTTGAACAAAAGTCCGCAAAAAGAGTGAGCTCACAAAGACGCATTCGAGAAGATATTCACTATCTGCTCTCATTTTTATCTCGTTGTGACGGAAAGAGTGAAGAGAAGGTTAAAGCGTCTTTCTCTGATGCCCTGGCTCTGATCCCGCTCGATCATATCGAACCGGAACCAAACCGGGAAAAGCTCTCTCTCAATCGACTTGAGGCTGCACTAAAAAACATTGAGACACTTTCTCACAGATTCCGAGGGAAGATCATTGAAGCCGCGATTGCTGCAATTCAGTCTGATAGTATCGTTTCAATTAATGAGGCGGAGCTAATACGGGTGTTAGGTGCGCGATTTGATTGTCCGATTCCCCCGCTATTGCCACAGAGTGATAACGGTTAGGCTTTGATCTCTTCCTGCAAAACGCCCTCTTCCCCTTGTGACTTGGCAATAATCACTGCACCGCATGAATCACTAAAGACATTAACCGAGGTGCGACACATGTCCAGTATTCGATCAACCGCAAGGATAAGTCCAATGCCCTCTGCTGGCAGACCAATTGTTGCAAGGATAATTGAGATGGCTACCAAACTTGCTGCTGGAATACCGGCCACACCAATTGATGTGAGTAGTGCTACCAGAACGATTGTAAACTGCGTAGCAAAGCTCAACTCAAGACCATAAGCCTGAGCGATAAACATCGCGGCAACACACTCATACAGCGCCGTACCATCCATATTTACTGTCGCCCCCAAAGGCAGAACGAAGCTTGTGGTGCGATTTGATACACCTGCCCCTTTCTCGACACACTCCATAGTCATCGGAAGGGTTGCCGAAGAGGATGCAGTAGAGAATGCGGTAAGTAACGCTGGTGCCATTGCTTTGTAGTGTCTTATAGGATTAACCCGCGCAACCACGCTCAACAGCAACGGCATTGTAATAAACATGTGGAACAGGAGAGCCAGCATTACAGAGACAAAGAACCATGCCAGAGGCACAAAGGCATCAAATCCTGTTGTGGCAACCACTTTTGCAACCAGAGCAAAGACACCTATCGGCGCAAAGAGCATGACCCAGTTGGTGATCTTCATCATGGTCTCGAAGATCCCTTCCCAGAAGTTAAACTGAGTTTCAGCAAACTCCTCTTGGATCTTGGTCATAAAAAAACCAAACAACAGACTAAAGAAGATCAGTCCGAGCATCTGTCCATTTGCAGCAGCCGCAACGATATTTGTCGGCACCATCCGAATAAATATCTCGGCAACATCACCTGCCCCCTTTCCAGCAACCTTTGATTCGAAGCTGGAAGTATCGCTGGTGAAACCGATGCGATCCTTCACTGGCCCTAACTCATCAATGCCTGGAGCAATGATATTAACCACTGCCAACCCAATCAGGATTGCAAGCAGTGATGTCATCATATAATAGAAGATCGTTTTACTTCCTAATCGACCGAGCGATCCTCCAGAACCTATTCCGGCAATTCCGACAATAATCGATGAGACAATTAACGGCACTATCAGCATTTTTAACGCGTTTAGAAACAGCTTCCCAATAAACGCAAATACTGACACCAGCGACACACCAAAAACTGTTCCGTCAACTCCACTCAGCAAACCAGCAGGAATAGCCAATCCTAAAGCAATTAGTATTTGCCAGTGGAGTTTAAGTTTTAGCATCTCATTTCTGTTTAGTTGTTTTTGTAAACAATACTTGATTGCTCTCGAAGTTGACCGAGCACAGCATTTAGTGAGGCTCTGGCATAAGAGTTCTCTTTTGCTCCCTCTTCCTCACCAGTGCCATCAGTCACCTTAGACAATTTAATCACAACATAGTCACCACTCGGCAGTGATTCTGAGCGATAGGTTACGCCTGATTCCGGTTTAGGCATCTTAAATAGCGCTTTAATAATCTGACGATCAACACCCTGCTCCGTTCGCTTAACACCACTCATATCTTTCCACTCTAATGAGATGGCTTTTGCAGCTTTAGATGGATCGTTGCCGGCTGTTATCTTCGACAGCAGTTCGTCAGCAACTACTCCAGCCTTCTCTTCACCTTTGGTACGTTGTATCGACGCCATAATGACGCCCTTAACCTCTTCCAATGGCTTAATTCTTTCTGGCTGACGTTCATTAAGACGAATAACCACCATGTGCTTACTTGAGAGCTCTATGACCTCACTGTTATTCCCTTTATTAAGCACCTCCTCACTAAAGGCAAAATCTACAAGCTTCTGCTCTTTGGTGATTCCTGAGGTTCCACCCGATCTTGAGAACAGCGGAGAGATTTTTATTGGTAGTTTTAGCTCAGTCGATGCAACCTCTAATGACTCAGGGTGTTCGTAGGTATTGTTCGCAAGCCGATCAGCCAGATCATAAAGACGCTGATCAGCGATCTCATTCTGGATCTCTTTTTTGATATCATCCTTTACTTCATCAAAACCTTTCGTTGTCCCACCTCGAACTTCATCCAGCTTAATAAGATGGAATCCAAACTGGCTACGAACAACCTGACTTAACTCTCCCACTTTTAAGTTAAATGCAGCCTCTTCAAAGGCTTTGTCCATCACACCTTTACCAAAGAACCCAAGCGAGCCGCCTTCAGCAGCAGAGCCAGGATCGTTTGACTCCTTTTTAGCCAACGCCGCAAAATCAGCACCATCAATCAGTTGATTACGAATGGTTTCAATTTTAGATTTCGCTGTATTCACCTCATCATCAGAGGCGTCATCCCCCACCTCAATAAGAATATGTCTGGCGTTGCGTTCTTCTGGTGTGCGGTAATTGATTAACTGTGATTCGTAGCGCTCTTTGATCTGCTGGTCATCGACATCGATCGCTTTTGCAAGCTTTTCACCATCGAGTTCAATATATTTCACACTCACCATCTCTGGCTGCATATAACGACTCTGGTTTTGTTCGTAATACGATTTGATCTCTTCATCACTAACCGAAACACTCTTTGTAAAGTTTGCTGCTGGAACCACTACAAATCCCATGTCTCTAGTTTGATTGATTAATCTTTGAGCACTGATCTTTTCATTCTTGCTCGTAAAATCACTCACCTCGACACCCTGTCGATATTGCTGAATCATAATGTCACGCCGGAGCTTCTCTTCAAATCCTCCAGGCATCATGCCTTGCATTCTTAGTGCACGTTCATAGGCCTCTTTTGAGAACTTTCCATCCTCTTTAAATGCATCAACACTACGAATGGTATCGATAACCAGATTATCTCCAGCGCCCATCTTTGAATCGACGGCGGCTGAATAGACTAGTCGTTCTTCTATCAGTTGTTCCTGAACCTGTTTTTTGAGCGCTTCTTCAGAGAATAGATTGGGTGGAAGCTTGTCACCAAACATCTGCTTTAAGCGTTGAAGTTGACGGTAATAGGCGTTTTGCAATTCACGTTGAGTAATATCACTATCATTAACAGAGACGGCAACGGGTTCACTACCGCCTCCTGTATATTGATTAACACCCCACAATGCAAATGGAATAATGATCAGGCCGACGATTACCCAAGCAATCCAACCTTGTGCTCGATCACGTATGAACTGCAACATTTTTTATCTATCCTAATTCTTGGTTTACGGAAACAATCACCGCATTATCACATTAATTGTGATCGCGATATATGTGACCACCACATCTGGTGGAGTTGTCGAACATGCCAGAGCATTTTTTTCGACCTGTTCATCCTGATCATTCATCGCTCTTTCACCTCTGACCTCAAGGGATGGAGGAAATGCATAAGATTGTCAGGAACAATCTTTGCCATGTGATCACGATATACCGTTCATCCTGAACATTCGCTGCTCCTGCGCATCCCTGCGCTCGCAGCATACCGTTCATCCTGAACATAAAAAAAGGCGCACTTTTACAAAAGTGCGCCTTCTCTTAATTTGGCGGAGCGGACGGGACTCGAACCCGCGACCCCCGGCGTGACAGGCCGGTATTCTAACCAACTGAACTACCGCTCCAAACATGGTGGGTGCTGCAGGGATCGAACCTGCGACCCTCGCCTTGTAAGGGCGATGCTCTCCCAGCTGAGCTAAGCACCCTGCGTTTGAAAGCGCGCTAGTTTACAGCATCCTTTAGGGCTTTGCCAGCCTTAAAACCAGGTGTTTTTGCGGCTTTAATTTCAATGGTTTCACCAGTACGTGGGTTACGTCCTGAACGTGCTGCACGCTCACGAACAAGGAATGTACCAAAGCCGATCAGGCTTACCTGTTCACCCTTTGCAAGTGCATCAGAGATTGCGGCAACAACACCATCGATTGCACGACCTGCGGCCGCTTTTGAAATATCTGCACTTGTAGCTACTGCATCAATTAATTCAGATTTATTCACGGAGACTCCCCTTGATTATTATCGAGTAACAATTAAATTATGTCGCAATCCTGATTAGCGACGCGGAAAAAATATGGTGTGGATTTATACCAACTGATTCTGATGACTGTCAACAAAGGACTACTGCTTTTTCAACATTAATCACCAGATTACATCAATGTGTATGAATCTTTGACTTTTTCACACCATCATCGGTTATTTTACCCTCGGCAGTGATCACTTCTAAATTTTCCTGAGTTTCTAATGACTCAGGTTTTTGAGTCAATGCAATTGCAATGACTTCATCGATCCATTTCACAGGACATATTTCCAGATTCTCTTTGACGTTATCTGGAACCTCTTCAAGGTTTCGACGATTCTCTTCAGGAATGATGACTTTTTTGATTCCCCCCCGATGAGCAGCCAACAGTTTCTCCTTTAATCCACCAATTGGCAAGACCTCTCCACGTAATGTGATCTCTCCGGTCATTGCGACATCCGCCCTGACAGGAATATTTGTTAGCGCGGAGACAACCGCAGTACACATTCCAATCCCTGCACTCGGTCCATCTTTCGGGATAGCGCCTTCGGGAACATGGATGTGGATATCCTTGTTTTCATAAAAATCGGTATCGATACCCAGTGATTTCGCACGACTTCTAACGACACTGATCGCGGCCTGTATCGACTCTTTCATGACATCACCAAGTTGGCCTGTCACGGTATTTTTTCCTTTGCCATCAACCACTACCGTCTCAATGGTTAAGAGTTCACCTCCAACCTCGGTCCATGCTAGTCCTGTGACCTGTCCAACCTGATCGTCCTCTTCAGCAAGTCCATATCGGAAGCGTTTTACGCCAAGATACTCCTCGATATTTTTCGCTTCGATCGTGATCAATTGGTCACTCTTATTGAGTGATAAGGTTTTTACAACCTTACGACAAATCTTTGCAATCTCACGTTGAAGGTTACGGACACCTGCCTCGCGGGTATAGTAGCGAATGATCGAAATCAGCGTTTCATCCTGAATCTCAAGTTCATCCTCTTTAATGCCGTTTGCCGTCATCTCTTTTTTGACAAGATACCGCTTTGCGATATTGAGCTTCTCGTCTTCGGTATAACCTGAGAGACGTATCACCTCCATTCGATCAAGCAGTGGCGCAGGGATATTCATTGAATTAGAGGTTGCGATGAACATCACATCCGAAAGATCGTAATCAACCTCAAGGTAGTGATCATTGAAGGTATGATTCTGTTCGGGATCCAATACCTCTAGTAGTGCTGAGGCCGGATCGCCACGAAAGTCCGATGCCATTTTATCGATCTCATCCAGTAAGAAGAGAGGATTTTTAGTACCGACCTTAGCCATATTTTGTAGAATCTTGCCCGGCATCGATCCGATATAGGTGCGACGATGGCCACGAATCTCTGACTCATCACGTACACCGCCTAGCGCCATTCGAATAAAGTTACGATTAGTCGCACGTGCAATCGATTGCCCCAAAGAGGTCTTGCCAACACCTGGAGGACCCACAAGACAGAGTATCGGCCCCTTTAGCTTCTTGACACGCTGTTGCACAGCAAGATATTCAAGAATCCGCTCTTTAACCTTCTCAAGTCCATAGTGATCGGCCTCAAGGATCTCTTCAGCAGCGGCCAATTCGCTTCTGACCTTGCTCTTTTTCTTCCAGGGTAATCCAATGATGGTATCGAGATAGTTGCGAACTACTGTTGCCTCCGCAGACATTGAAGACATCATTTTCAGCTTGCTAAGCTCACTCTTTGCCTTCTTCTTTGCCTCTTTGCTGAGACCAACCTTTTCAATCTTCTGTTCCAACTCCTCCAGTTCGTTAGGTGCATCATCCATCTCCCCTAACTCTTTCTGGATCGCCTTCATCTGTTCATTGAGATAGTACTCTCGCTGGCTCTTCTCCATTTGACGTTTTACCCGTCCACGGATCCGTTTCTCGACCTGAAGCAGATCCAGCTCTGATTCAATCAGGTTGAGTAGCTCTTCAAATCGCTGATGTAGTGTTTCGATCTCAAGAATGCGCTGTTTTTCGTCGATCTTGAGCGACATGTGCGCCGCAATCGTATCCACCAATCGATAAGGGTCATCAATACCTGAGAGTGATGTCATGACCTCTGGCGGGACTTTTTTATTCAGTTTTACATACTGTTCAAACTGATTAAGGATTGAGCGTGAAAGAACCTCAGCTTCACGATCATCAATCTGCTCCTGATCAAGGTTACTGATCTGGGCAACAAAAAAGCCATCATTCGGAAGGAAATTATTAATGCGTGCGCGGCGAATCCCTTCAACAAGAACCTTTACCGTGCCATCGGGTAGCTTCAAGAGTTGCAATATATTCGAGATGGTACCGATAGTATAAATATCGTCAGTACTTGGTTCGTCATCAGCGGCACTTTTCTGGGCGACGAGCATAATCTCTTTATTATCATCCATGGCAGCTTCAAGCGCCGCGATAGAGCGCTCTCTCCCAACAAAGAGCGGGATGACCATATGTGGATAGACCACGACATCACGCAATGGTAATACTGGAACTTTATGTAATTGCTCGGTGACTTCTGACAAGCCATGCTGTTCAGTCATGAACAACCTCTTATATCTATTCGGTTAAAAAAAAGGGACTCGAATCCAGTCCCATTACGATTCAAACGTCTCGATGTAGATCCAGTGAAGATGACAAGCAATCAGTCTGCGGACGACGAAGCGGTCTTCTTCTCGGATGATTCGTAGATCATCAGAGGCTCTGATTCACCGGTAATAGCACCTTCATCGATAACAACCTTGGTTATATCCTTTTGCGAGGGAAGCTCATACATCACATCAAGCAGTATCCCTTCCATAATCGAACGGAGGCCACGAGCACCTGTTTTCCGCTCCATTGCCTTTTGTGCAACCGCATTGAGTGCATCTTTACGGAACTCCAGCTCAACATCTTCCATATCAAAGAGCTTCTTATACTGCTTGGTTAATGAGTTCTTTGGCTCGGTTAAGATTTGTACCAGAGCATCTTCGTCCAGCTCTTCAAGTGAGGCATGGACAGGAAGTCGTCCCACAAACTCAGGAATCAATCCATACTGGACTAAATCTTCAGTCTCAACCTCATGCAGAATTGAGGAGATACTCTTTTTGTCGTCCTTTGCTTTAACCTCTGCGGAGAAACCTATGCCGCCCTTCTCTGAGCGCTCACGTACAATTCGCTCAAGACCTGAAAAGGCTCCGCCAACGATAAAGAGGATGTTGGCCGTATTAACCTGTAGAAACTCCTGCTGGGGATGCTTACGACCACCTTGAGGAGGAACTGATGCTACTGTCCCCTCAATCAGCTTAAGAAGTGCCTGCTGTACACCTTCGCCCGAGACATCACGGGTGATTGATGGATTGTCTGATTTACGCGAGATCTTGTCGATTTCATCGATATATACAATACCAGTCTGCGCCTTTTCCACATCGTAATCACACTTTTGCAGCAACTTCTGGATGATGTTTTCAACATCCTCACC
This sequence comes from Thiohalomonadaceae bacterium, assembly GCA_050301795.1. Classification (GTDB taxonomy): domain Bacteria; phylum Pseudomonadota; class Gammaproteobacteria; order Thiohalomonadales; family Thiohalomonadaceae; genus JBNKZU01. Next base: position 49,752 of record JBNKZU010000014.1, read on the forward strand.
AACATATCCGGCTTCTGTGAGTGTGGTGGCATCAGCAATGGTAAATGGAACATTAAGCAAGCGTGCTAATGTCTCTGCAAGCAGGGTTTTACCAGACCCTGTAGGTCCGATAAGAAGAATATTACTCTTTGACAGCTCAACATCGTCCTTGTCGCGATCAGCCTCAAGGCGTTTATAGTGATTGTATACCGCAACTGAAAGTACTTTTTTTGCGCGCTCTTGACCGATGACATACTCATTTAAGATGTCGTGGATCTCTTTTGGTTTGGGCAATTTGTTGTTTGCAATGGAAGGCTCATCATCCTGAATCTCCTCGCGAATAATATCATTGCAAAGTTCAACACACTCATCACATATAAATACAGACGGGCCTGCGATCAGTTTACGGACTTCATGCTGACTCTTACCGCAGAATGAGCAGTAGAGAAGCTTTCCATTATCGTCACCTGAGCTTGTTTTGTTACTCATAATAAATCTCTGAATTGATATGTTCAGTATATATGTACTGATTTGAGCGCTTTTTCAAGTACACTTTCGAGTTAAATATCCGGTTTAAGCCTCATCCTCTTGGCTTCTGCTATCAAGAACCTTGTCGATAAGGCCATATTCTACAGCAGTTGCACCACTCATGAAGTTATCACGTTCAGTATCCTGCTCAATTCGTTCAATCGGCTGTCCCGAATGCTTCGCAAGGATCGCATTAAGCTGTTCACGGATTTTTAGAATCTCTTTGGCGTGTATCTCAATATCAGACGCCTGCCCCTGATAACCACCCAAGGGTTGATGAATCATCACTCGACTATGATGGAGGCTAAATCGTTTGCCAGCAGCACCACCTGCGAGAAGTATAGCACCCATGCTAGCTGCCATGCCGACACACATCGTGCTCACGTCTGGTTTAATGAACTGCATGGTGTCATAAATTGCCAATCCGGCACTAACAGAACCACCAGGAGAGTTGATATAGAGATGGATATCTTTATCTGGATTTTCTGACTCCAGAAACAGAAGTTGGGCGACGATCAGGTTAGCCATATGATCCTCAATAGGACCGACGATAAAGATCACCCGCTCTTTCAATAGTCGTGAGTAGATATCGTATGAACGCTCACCTCTTGAGGTCTGCTCAACCACAATTGGAACAAGTCCGCTATCGACCACTTCAGGTTGACGACTCATTGATGTTAGATCGATTGTCACGTTGTTAACCCTTTTGCTTTGTTCAGGTGCTCACCCAGTCTTATGAGTGACCTACCACCTCTGAGAAACTCACTTTTGTGTCAGTTACACTGACCTGCCCTGTGATCCAGTCTACAACCTCTTGCTCCAATACAACAGACTCTATTTCTGAAAGACGTTTCTTGTCGCCATAGTACCAATCGATCACTTCCTGGGGCTTTTCATAAGAATTAGCCATTTGATCAATATGGGCACGAACCTTTTCCGCATCCGCTTTAATATCATTCTGTTTGATAATCTCAGACATCACTAAACCAAGGGTTACCCTACGCTTGGCCTGCTCTTCAAACATACTTTTATCAAGATCGATGCCTTTTCCCTGGGGTGAATGCATCTGCTGTTTCATCTGCTCGAGTAGTGCATTTGCTTCGTTATCGATTAATGCTTGAGGAATATCGATCTGGTTGAGTTCAACCAGCTTTTCCATCACATTCTCTTTCATGGAGGCTTTTGTGCGCTGTTCAACCTCTTTTTCCATGTTTGTTTTAACTTCTTTGCGTAGCGCTTCGACGGTACCCTCTTCAATTCCGAGACTTTTTACAAATTCTTCATCAATCTCCGGTAAGGTCTTCTCTTCAACACTATTGACCTTAACGCTGAATTGAACCGGCTTGCCTGCAACCTCTTTATGCGCATAGTCTTCTGGGAATTGTAGATCCAGAGTCAATTCATCATCTGCTTTGGCACCGATCACACCAGACTCAAAGCCATCAATCATTCGGCCACTGCCGAGAACAACCGGAACATTACTGCCACTATTGCCCTGGAAGCTCTCACCATCAATCGTGCCTTCAAAATTGATATTGACGCGATCACCTTCTTGAGCCGCCCGTTCTACAACAGCAAATGTTGCACGCTGCTCTTGAATGGTTTCCAACATCTTATCGACATCTTCTTCATTGACATCTGCGCTAATGCTCTCAATGCTAACGCCATCAAAACTCGCCAATGTGACTTCCGGCATTACCTCGAAGGTTGCTGTGTAGGTCAGTCCCTGGTTATCAGTATCTGCCGTTTCGATCTCAGGATATCCCGCTGGGCTTAATTTCTCGCTTGATAACGCTTCAAAATAGCTCGACTGAATTAGCTCGCCGATGATCTCATCACGTACCTGCGATCCATAAGTACGCTTCACGATATTCAATGGTACCTTACCGGGGCGGAAACCCTGAATCTTCACACTCTTGGCAAGCTTTTGCAGGCGAGTATTCATTTCGCCAGCGATCCGTTCTTCTGGAATTTCTACGGTCATGCGGCGCTCAAGACTGCCGGTCGATTCAACTGAAACCTGCATGGTTACTCCTCGTCGAAAACTGATTTCTATTGTATTAAAAAAGGATAAAAAGATTGAGAACTAACACCATTCTCAAATAAGAATATGGTGCGAAAGGAGAGACTCGAACTCTCACGGGTTACCCCACTGGAACCTAAATCCAGCGCGTCTACCAATTCCGCCACTCTCGCATAAAGTCGGCGATTATACCCACCTATCTCAGGAGAGTTAATCTTTTTTTGGTGGTTTTATAAAAAAAAAGGATCTCGATATGGAATCAAAAAAACGACCACCTCAATAGACCTCATCAAGGTGGTCATTTAATGGTGCTGGTTTAGCCAAATAATCGATTTACTGCGCTTTTTACCCACCCAGAATTAAACTTTTTTTGAACTAACGCCACATACTCATGATCTTCAAAACGGATATGGCTAGCCAGCCAGTGCTTTAGCTCTGCCATCAGCTCTTTAGCAACATCACTATCGTTACCACTATTATATCGCTCTTGATAATCATTAATCCGTCGAACAAACTCCTCATGCTCGGCTTTGTGTCCAAGCTCAAGTGGATATCCAGACTGAATCATCAACTCCTCTTCGAAAGCAAAGTGGGTCAATGTGTATTCAACAAGGTCATTAAGAACCTCTCCGGCCTTCTCATCTTCATGTGTTTCGATGATGTCATGAAGTGTATTGATAAACTCTACTATCCGACGGTGCTGTCCATCAATCACATCCACCCCGGTATTAAGCTTCGGATCCCATTCCCAATAACTCATTTATTTTCCCCTTAATTATTTGAGTAGTTATGTAAGCGGAACTCTGCTTGCATGAATAGGTATAATTGCTACGTTATATACGTTAGTAAATTAACAGGGATATTCAACAATTATTATTTCAAAACTTTTATATCTCTATAAAAACTGATTCTGGAATAACAGTTCATACCGCCCCACAAAAATAAATCACTTTAACTATTGCTGTTATCTTATTGATTATAATGGCTATATGAATAAAATATATGGTGCAATTGAGAAGTAGAGAATGATGACAATCGCAATCATTATTGAAATGAATTTGATGGGATGTTTAAGGAGCAGATCGCTTAGCCGACGTTGCTCTCCTCTTTTGACCTCTTCTTGATATTGCTTGCTCACACTTTCATAACGTCTGTGTTGGTATTCAGAAATGAGGTGTTTGCATCTTTGTGCAGAATCGTCATCTTTGACCCAGATCCCCGCAACCGAGATGCCCCAAAAACCGGCGCTGGTTTCATAATAGTCGATGTGATGCTCATCAAGGAGTTGCCGGATCTCAATGCCTTCATCGTCCGGCACATTACGAAGGTTAAAAACGAGATGAGGCACAGTTTAAAACGGCATTCCCGGAGGCAGTCTTCCTTTAAGCCCTCTCATCATCTTGGCCATTCCACCCCCTTTCATCTTTTTCATCATCTTCTGCATCTGCGTGAACTGCTTCAACAGTCGATTAACATCCTGTATTTGTGTGCCCGAGCCATTTGCAATACGACGTTTGCGTGAACCTTTTATAATATCAGGATGTCTCCGTTCGCCTGGAGTCATGGAGTTGATGATTGCCTCAAGCTTTCCAAACTCCTTCTCATTAACCTGTTTCTTAGCGGCATCAGGAACTTGCGCCATTCCCGGGAGCTTATCCATCAAGCTGGTAATGCCACCCATACTTTGTAATTGTTGGAGTTGATCGCGAAAATCCTCAAGGTCGAAACCCTTCCCTTTTTGAAATTTTTTGGCAATCTTTTCGGCTTTTTCGTGATCAACGGTGCGTTGAACCTCCTCAACAAGAGAGACAACATCGCCCATATCCAGAATTCGTGATGCAACACGATCTGGATAAAATGGCTCTAACGCATCACTCTTTTCGCCAATACCAAGAAACTTAATCGGTTTGCCGGTGATATGCCTTACTGAGAGAGCAGCTCCACCACGAGCATCACCATCAGTTTTGGTAAGGACTACACCTGTTAGCGGAAGCGCATCATCAAAAGCTTTAGCGGTATTGGCTGCATCCTGTCCTGTCATACTATCGACGACAAATAGCGTCTCTACCGGATTAACGGCCGAATGGATCTGCTGGATTTCAGCCATCATCTGATCATCAATGTGAAGCCGACCCGCGGTATCGATTAATACCACGTCGAGATGCTGCTTCTTGGCGTGTTCTATCGCCTGTTTTGCGATCACTTCTGGCTTTTGTGTGGTCTCACTCGGAAAGAAAACAACACCCACTTCGTTTGCAAGCGTTTCGAGCTGTTTGATTGCTGCCGGACGATAAACGTCTGTACTTACAACCATAACAGATCGTTTCTCGCGCTCTTTGAGTAACCGCGCCAGCTTTCCGACACTGGTAGTCTTTCCTGCACCTTGTAAACCTGCCATTAATATTATGGCGGGTGGTTGAGCACGGAGATTGAGTTCACCGTTCTCACTCCCCATCAGTTTCACCAGTTCATCATGGACGACCTTTACCAAGGCTTGCCCCGGAGTAAGGCTTGCGGTGACATCCTTGCCGATTGCCCGCTCTTTTACACGTTCAATAAAGGCTTTTACAACTGGTAGTGCAACATCGGCTTCTAATAAGGCCATGCGGATTTCACGCATCGTCTCTTTAATATTGCTTTCGGTCAGTCGACCAGATCCTCTAATCGAGCGAAATGTGGTGGTTAATCGTTGGGTTAAATTATCAAACATAGGGGTGGACTATTTGGGTTCCGAAAACTTTTAGATGGCTCACTATATGGATGACTGATCTTAAAAGAAAGGTTTAGAGCTTAAAAACTTCGCCGCCCTTGAGCTGGTTTACGTTTCGTCCTTTGATTAGAGCGATACACTCGTTGAAAATAAGCGCCTCTTCCCCCGGCTTTGCATGGGTCAGATATAGATCGGGCGTGTGTTTAAGTTTATTTAGATCAGCCGCAAGGGTTTCTGGGCAGTAGTGTTTTGAAATCTTGCACAACTCTTTTTCACGATTAGAAAACGCTGACTCAACAATCAGAAGATCAAGCCTCTCGAGTTGGTTTAATTGAGCCCACAGATTGTCATTGGTTGTGGTGTCACCGCTAAAGGCAAAGACTCCGCCCTCGCCGTTTGTCACGATATAGGCCACTGTTGGAACGGTATGTTCAACAACAACCGATTTGAACTTTAAGTTTTCGACCTGAATCGTATCTTCCGGATTAAAAGGCTTAAAGGCGATCACCGGTGCATCCGGGTGGGGTAATGTCGAAAAATCTGGCCAGACGACCCAGTTAAAGATGTGCTCTTTTAGCGCATCAATCGTCGTCTGCTGGGCATGAACAGTAATCGGCTGTTTAATTGCATCAAAAACACTATCAACCAGCAAAGGGATGCAGTGAACATGATCAAGGTGAGAATGTGTTAAAAAGATATGTTGTATCTTTCCCATCTCTTCAATGCTGAGATCGCCAACTCCGCTTCCAGCATCAAGAAGAATATTCTCTCCTATTAAAAAGGATGTCGTTCGGAGTCCTTTACCAATTCCCCCACTACACCCTAATACTCTTATTTCCATCTAGTCCCCCGCCATCGACAGGCGAGGCCTGTGCAAGACATGATTCATCTTATTTCAGGGTATAAAAATAAACTGCGGAGCAAGAAACATCAAGACAGAAGCGTAAAATGTTCAGCATAAGTATCAATTTTTTTATATTTCACCACAGATTATCAAAAGAAATCTTCAATACCGCCTCTTCGTATGTAATCATATTAGGCTAATTCAACAGGTGGTTATTAATGGATCGGATACTCATTTCAATCTCTCTTATTCTCTATTTTGCTGCTGCGACGACGCTGCTACTCAGGCTCAAGAGCAGTATCGGCAGTCGCGTCAAGACTAAAATCATTGCAGAGGTACTGGGTCTGGTTGCAATCCCGCTTCACGGGTTGGCACTATATGAAATGATGGCAGGCACAAATGGCCTGAACCTCTCATTTTTTCTGGTTCTATCACTAACCGCCTGGTTGACCAATCTTATTGTCCTTGTTGTCGCTATCTGGCGACCTGTTGAGAATCTTGGCCTATTAACGCTGCCCTTTGCGGTCATCGTATTGATTTTACAACTAATGTCATCCACACCAACCGAAGTAGCGGTTCAGGTTTCTGCTGGATTAGAGTTTCATATCACAATTTCGATCCTCTCTTATGTATTGCTCTCTATCGCCGCGTTTCAGGCTGTGCTTCTGGCGATTCAGAACCACCAACTGAGAAGTCATAAGCTTAGAGGGTTTATCCAGTTTTTACCCCCGCTTGAATCAATGGAGTCTCTACTGTTCGAGATTATCGGGCTGGGCTATATCCTGCTCAGTATCTCTTTACTCTCCGGTGCCACCTATATTGAGAATATTGTTGCACAACACCTGATACATAAAACGCTGTTATCGATCTCTGCCTGGGTTGTCTTCGCCATTTTGATCTGGGGACGCTGGCGCTTTGGCTGGAGAGGCAAAACAGCTGTACGCTGGACGATCTCAGGATTCCTGGTATTAATGCTGGCCTATTTTGGAAGCAAGATGGTGCAGGAGTTAATTCTCGGTAGAATGCCAACTTGACATAAAGAGTCAGGCAGATTCTAATTTCTGCCTATCTGATATTACAGGGTCAATTATTTTTGTTAGACGACATACACATAAGTACCTTATTTGGATTACTTATTCTTCTGATATTTTTATCTGCATTTTTCTCAGGCTCTGAAACCGGCTTACTTAGTCTTAATCGTTACCGCCTGAAGCATTTGTCAAAAAATAGCGATAATAAAGGCGCAATACGTGCTGCAAAGCTACTCAAAAGACCTGATCGACTTATCGGGATCATTCTTCTTGGGAATAATTTTGTAAATATCTTTGCATCTGCCATAGCAACAATCATCGCCATCCGTTTACTTGGTGAGAATGGATTAATGGTTGCAACTCTATTACTGACGATTGTGATCTTAATCTTTGCAGAGATAACGCCGAAAACGCTAGCAGCATTGCAACCAGAAAAGATTGCATTTCCCGCTACCTTTATCCTGGCTCCACTTTTGAAGCTCTTTTATCCCCTTGTCTGGATAATCAACACCATCCCCAACGGGATTATCCGACTGTTCGGCTTTTCTGCTGAACAACAGGCACACCATAGCCTGAGTCAGGATGAGTTACGAACTATCGTTCATGAAGCTGGCTCGCGTATTAGTAAGAAACATCAATCCATGCTCCTGAGTATCTTTGACCTCGAAAAGGTAACCGTTGACGACATTATGGTTCCCAGAAACGAGATTATGGGTATTAATCTTGATGATGAGTGGTCGACTATTCAGGCTCAACTCCATACAGCGCAACATACTCGCTTGCCCGTTTATCATGGCGATATCAATAATATGGTCGGTATTCTCCATATTCGAAAATATATTGCTCAATATCAACAAAAAGAGTTTGGAAAAGAGAGCATACCAAACATCGTTAAAGAGCCTTATTACATACCTGAAGGTACACCCCTCAATACGCAGCTAATGAACTTCCAGCGTAATAAACGACGTATTGGACTTGTAGTTGACGAGTATGGCGACATTCAGGGGCTTGCCACAATCGACGATATTCTCGAAGAGATCGTTGGTGAATTTACGACAGATCCTTCTGATAACATCAAAGAGGTTCATCCTCAGGAGGATGGAACCTTCCTTATTGATGGTGCAATCTCTATCCGAGAACTCAACAGATTGTTTAAATGGAAGCTCGATACCAATGGCCCTAAAACACTCAATGGAATGATCCTTGAATATATGGAAACCATTCCCGATGCGGGAACCAGCCTGAGACTTGAAGAGCACCCGGTAGAGGTTGTTCAAACCACCAACAGTGCTATAAAAACCGTACGAATCGATCCAAGTGTACAGCCATGATTGAGGACACTATCTTTCGCGCTCAACTAAAAATGTGATTCATTGCTTAGCGCATAACAAATTAATTGCGCTTTTTAGAGATTACGTTAACAATGATCCAATAAGTAACTGAAATCAGTAAACCGTGGCACAAATAAAAGTCCTCTTTAAGGATAAACAATTAAAAATACATCAACTTACTGATGACGAAGCTGTTATCGGTAGTGATCGTGATTGCAACATCTTTATCGATAGTCTTGCGATAAAACCTCAACATGCCATTATTATTGGTAAAACAGCTCATCCAATCCTTCGTGTGATCCACGCCGAGAACCCAGTGCTCATTGATGGAAAAGAGACAATTGAAGCACAACTCTCCAATGGTGATGTCTTTGTTATCGGCAAACACACCTTTGTTTTTGAGGCTGAAGAAGACTCCTCTGAACAGAAGAGTGAATCGATCTTTAAACATGAGAAAAAACAGGATGAAGCTTGGTTGCAGATCTTAAGTGGTCCTAATCTCGGTAAAACCATCAACCTTCATCGCAAGCTTACCAATATCGGCAAAGCGGGCGTCCAGTTGGAGGTTATCGCACACCGTGGTGAGGGTTATTTCATCTCTCATTTAGAGGGAATATATATCCCTACCCTAAACGGCGAACCCATAGGTGAGTCATCACATAAACTTAACCATGGTGATATCATCGTTATCGGTAAGATTGAGCTTCTCTTTTCAATCGCTTAATGAACTAGATCGCCTGAAATAGATCGGCAAGGCGCTCAACCCCTGTAACTTCAATATTGGCAACACCCTTTTTAGGAACATTCCCGGCGGGGACTATTGCGCGACTAAATCCATGTTTTGCGGCTTCATTTAAGCGCTCCATGCCATTCGGTACGGGTCGAATCTCACCTGCCAAACCCACCTCGCCAAAAACGATCATCTCCTTTGGGAGAACCTTATTACGTAGACTTGAATAGATCGCTGTCAAAAGTGCTAGGTCTGCGGCTGTTTCACTAACGCGAACACCACCAACGACATTAACAAAAACATCTTGATCATAGGTCGCGATCCCACCATGTCGATGTAATACAGCCAGCAACATCGCGAGTCGATTCTGCTCCAACCCGACCGTGACACGACGTGGATTGCCCAAATGACTCTCATCGACTAGCGATTGAACCTCAACCAGCAGTGGACGACTCCCCTCAACCGTCACCATAACTGAGCTCCCTGGAATTTGTGCGTTTCGATTTGACAGAAAAAGTGCGGATGGATTCACCACCTCTTTTAGTCCCATATCAGTCATCGCGAACACACCCAATTCATTTACAGCACCAAAACGGTTCTTGAAGGCGCGAATAACTCGAAAGCGACTACTACTGTCCCCTTCGAAATAGAGCACTGTATCGACCATATGCTCCAATACACGCGGCCCGGCAAGTTGTCCGTCCTTCGTGACATGCCCAACAATGAATAGCGATATCCCACTACGTTTTGAGAATCTCACCAACTGGGCACTACACTCTCTGACCTGTGCAACTGAACCGGGTGCTGATTGCATCTGATCGGAGTAGACCGTCTGAATCGAGTCAACCACCATCACCGATGGTCGCTCCTGATTTGCATGCTGAATAATCTGTTCGACCTGAGTCTCTGCAAGAATACGGATGCCTTGCGTTGAGAGCGTAAGGCGTTGTGCTCTGAGGCTAATCTGCTGGGGAGATTCTTCACCACTGATATAGAGTACTGAGTTATTACCGCCAATCTTAGATAGCGTCTGAAGCAGTAGTGTCGATTTTCCTATTCCAGGATCACCCCCGATCAACACGACCGATCCGGGAACCATACCCCCTCCGAGAACACGGTCAAACTCTCCAATACCTAATGGATAGCGTTTAACATCATCAGCCGTTATCTCACTGAGATCCTGTACTTTGTCATTAACTGCAACCCCTGCATAGCCGCCGAAACGCTCACGCGCAGCTGAAACAGGTGCAGTAACAACCCTTTCGAGGCTATTCCATTCACCACACTCACCACACTGACCTGCCCACTTTGGAAAAGAGGCTCCACAGTTGTTACAACAATATTGGGTTTTATCCTTCGCCACTATCGATCCTTTATATCGGGGATGATGCCTAAGCTTTTCAGCGCAGAATCGGTTTTCTTATTGAGTTGAAGCTGGTTTAGATCATCTAGTGAGATCCACTGAGCATCATCCGCATCATCTCCGGCCGATACCTCGCCCTCTAAATAGAAGCCAAAATAGTCCAGAACGATATAGTGATATGAGTCATCTTCAGCGATATATTCAAAGTGGTAGCATAGATCCCCAACAGCGATGGATATACCGGTCTCTTCTAAGACCTCACGTTTAACGGCTGATTTCAGAGATTCTCCACGTTCAACACGGCCGCCCGGGACAGACCACTCACCTTGATATGGTTCATTTCCGCGCTTAACCAGCAGGATTGAACCATCACGAACTACAATGGCGCCAATACCTAATTCGGGAGATCGCGTCATCAAACTAAACTGAGTAATAAACTGGTCATTTGTTTCCTACCCGTTCATCCGAATAACGCCGGTGACGATACCCAGGATCTGAACCTCCTCATTCCGTAGATAGATCGGCTCCATCTCAGGATTCGCCGGTTGCAGACGAATACCATCCTTTTCGATGTAGAAGCGCTTTAAGGTCACCTTTTCGCCATTAATCATTGCAACGACCGACTGCCCGTTCTCTGCGCTTTCGCGTTTTTCGATAACAACAATATCGCCATCCTCAATATTGTCATCAATCATTGAATGTCCACGCACCTTTAATGCATAGCTATTCTTTCGCACCATATTTGCAGGTATGCTCACACTGCGTTGATCTTCATTGATTTCAACCGGCAAACCGGCAGTGATCCAGCCAAGTAGCGGTATCTCTGCCATCGGTTGGGCTTGAATATCGAGTGGTTCATAATCCAACGCCCATACTGGACGATCACGTTTAGGTATTAAGTAGGCTATGTTAGTCATATACGTTCCCCTTTCGTTCTCTATAAGATAAACCCCTATTCCGAATTAATCAATCATTTATAGTGGAAAAGTGGTGGCTGCGTGAGATAATGCACCGCATCAAGACATCAATACGATGCGACATACATACCACCATCACTGGAATCGAATAATAACGCCGATGCTTAGCGACCAATTAAAAGCCTACCCGCAATATCTGATGCCGGGTCACCTTATCTCCCGATTGACCCATACCCTGACCCGAATTCGATACCCCGGGTTTAAGAACAGGTTTATTCGGCTCTTTATGCAACTGTTTAAAATTGACCTCGGTGAGGCAGAGATTAAAGCTGTTGATCAATTCGAGCACTTTAACGCCTTCTTTACACGTGCTCTTGAGCAGGATGCGCGACCCATTGTTTCGGCTAAAAAGGCGATCTGCTCACCTGTCGACGGTTGTGTAAGCCAGGTCGGTGCAATAAAAGATGGCGAAATATTTCAGGCAAAGGGGCATTCATATTCGGCATTTGATTTACTGGGGGGAGATGCTGAGTTAGCGAGTGCATTCGAGAATGGTCAATTCACAACCATCTACCTCTCTCCGAAAGACTATCATCGGATTCATATCCCGATTGACGGGACGCTTAAAGCGATGATACACGTCCCTGGACGACTCTTTAGCGTTAATCCGGCAACAACTCGAACGATTCCTCGCCTGTTTGCTCGTAATGAGCGGGTGGTATCCATCTTCGAAACTCCGGCGGGTTTAATGGCTGTGGCTAAAATTGGTGCGGTTAATGTCGGCAGTATCGAAACGATATGGGCAGGTGAGGTGACCCCTCCGGCTGGACGTGTTGTGCGTCAATGGCACTACACCTCTGACGAGGCCATCGAATTTGCTAAAGGTGATGAAATCGGTCGCTTTAATATGGGTTCCACGGTGATTCTATTATTCGCAAACCCAAAGGTAAGCTGGGACGAATCCTTTACCGCAGAGATGAAGGTTAAGATGGGTAGCCGAATCGCTAAGCATTAAGCATTATCGTAGGTGAAGCTCATCACCTCATCGATACTCTTTTTGCCCAATGTGACCATTATCAGACGATCTAAGCCTACTGCCACACCTGATGACTCCGGCATGCCACTACTTAATGCACTAAGCAGATTTTCATCCAGTGGGATCTCGTTTAAGCCTAACGACTTGCGCTGATCATTCTCTGCATTAAAACGCCTTCTCTGTTCAGTCGCATCAACAAGTTCTCCAAACCCGTTTGCCAGTTCAATCCCTTGAAAATAGAGCTCAAACCGCTCAGCAACATCAGGGTTATCGGGGTTTATTCTTGCGAGTGCAGCTTGATCCGCAGGATAGTCGGTAATAAAGGTCGCATGCCCCATGCCTAGATTCGGTTCAACAAGATGAGTCATCAGTAGATCGAGCCATTGGTGCCGGTTTAAATCCAAGCTGATCGTGATTCCATGATTTGTTGCTGCGTCTTTAAGATCCTCAATCGACGCTGTGAGCGGATCAATTGAAACATGGTTTATAAACGCCTGCTGATAACTGAGAAACTGTGTTGTTCCAATACGCTGATAGCGATTGACGATCTCATGAAAAAGGGCATCAAGCTCCTGCATCAATTGTTGGTAGGAATAGCCAGGATGATACCACTCCAACATTGTAAATTCGGGATTATGCCGCTTGCCGCGCTCTCCTTGCCGAAAAACCTTACAGATCTGGAATATTGCGCCATATCCTGAGGCCAATAGTCGTTTCATCGCAAACTCAGGAGAGGTTTGAAGGTATCGCTTAACGTCAGTCGATCGCGTATAAAAGCTCTCAATATGGGGATCAGGAATGGACGCGGTGGAGAGGATTGGCGTCTCTACCTCCAGTAGTCCTCTTGAGTGAAAAAAAGCCCGTATTGCATTTAGGATACGGGCTCTTTCGACTAAGGTCTCTCTAGTGGCAACAGGTTGCCAGTTGAGGCTATCCATGAAGCGCTAGTCACGTACACGAGAAATGTAATCACCAGTACGGGTATCGATTTTAAGTTGATCACCAATATCAACAAATAGTGGCACCATGACAACAGCACCTGTCTCAACGGTTGCAGGCTTGGTTGCACCAGTTGCGGTATCTCCGCGTATTCCTGGGTCGGTATTGGTTACGGTCAAGACGACATGATTGGGAGCCGTTACACTGATTAGAGCACCATTCCAAGTGGTTACTGTGATCACATCCTGCTCTTTAAGCCATTTCTTCTCTTCACCGACCACATCAGCATCGGCAGCGAGTTGCTCAAATGTCGACTCATCCATAAAGTGCCACTGCTCTCCATCATTGTAGAGATACTGCATATCTCTATCCATTACATCAGCCGCTTCAACTGACTCGCCCGATTTAAAGGTTTTTTCGACGACGCGACCGGTTTTCAGATTACGAATCTTCACCCGGTTGAATGCCTGACCTTTTCCAGGCTTCACAAACTCGTTTTCGATTATCGAACACGGATCGCCATCTATCATTATTTTTAATCCGCGTTTAAACTCATTAGTACTGTAATTGGCCATAACGCCTTACGCCTCATCAAATAGCTCGAAGATTAACAAGCTGACTATAATACCCCGTTACATCGATATGAAAAAAGGCCAATTATTGGATTATTCAGATTTTAATCAGATGCAAGTAGATCTAAACCACTGCCGAGAGGCTGATCGCCATTTTCCGTTTAAAGCGCCAGCACACTATATGGAGGCGATCGACCCGACAGATCCTGATGATCCGCTTTTACGACAGATCCTTCCCACCATTGAAGAGTTATCAAACGTCGAGGGGTTTAATAATGATCCCGTTGGGGATATCGATGCGAGCCGTGGCAATGGCATCATCCATAAGTACCGTAACCGGGTATTGATTATTACCACCCAGGCCTGTGCGATCCATTGTCGCTTTTGCTTTCGGCGTAACTTTCCCTACTCTGAGCAGCAACTCCACAAATCCCAGTGGCAGGAAGTGCTTGAATACATCAAAGCCGATACCGAACTGAATGAGGTCATCTTAAGTGGTGGAGACCCAATGACGCTTGGATTAGAGCAGCTCAAATCGATGGTCGAAGCGCTTGACCAGATTGTCCATCTAAAGACCTTACGCTTTCATACCCGCTCAGCAATCGTTGATCCACAATGTATAAGTGATGAGTTTATTTCATGGCTTGATGAGATCCGACTTAATGTTGTGATTGTCGTTCACTGTAATCACCCGAATGAGATCACCGAAAAAGTCGCGAATGCACTCAAAAGGCTTGCCTCAACAAAGGCACAGCTACTCAATCAAAGTGTACTACTTAGGGGTGTGAACGATTCTGCGACGCTTTTAGCCGATCTATATCACAGACTGTTTGAGCTAAAGGTACTACCCTACTATCTACATTTACTTGACAGAGCACAGGGAACAGCTCATTTTGAGGTTGATAGTAATCAGGTTCGTTTGATTGTGATGGAGTTACAACAAAAACTACCCGGATATCTCATCCCAAAGGTGGTTCGGGATTTAAAAGGGGCTGATTCTAAAAGACCCGTTATGATTGGGAATGAAGTGATTTTTTAAATGTCAGAAATAGAATGCTAAAGAAAAGAACTCGACAACACGGTTTAGCAATACCAGAACAGCAGAATATAAAAAATGCGCCAGACATTTCTGCCCATAGCGTTAAACAGTTTATAAAAGCACTGCCTGCAAATAGCCTTGGTGATGCGCTTCACCTCTCCTATGAATATATCCACGACACCAACCGTATCAACTACGAATGGAAGAAACGGTTACAGTTTCTGGAGTTACTTCGACCAACAACATTTAAGCTGCTCAATGCCATCTCAAAACAGACACTGGAATCACGTCTTCCTCTAAACGATGCCGAAGAGCAGATGGTGATTGCATACAACAGCCTGTGTAAAGAGATGGCGCGAGGCTACAAGATCTGTCTTCGCCATATTCTCAAGCTGCCCGTGCACGCCCAGGATGAAAAAGTCATTGCTGAGGTAATTCACCGAACGATGCGTTATATCAGTTATATGCTTCTCAATGCCTATCAGCACTATACCAAGCCAGAAAAAGAGAACTGGTATGAAATGCATCAACTCTATCACCGTGCTGAGATGCGTGAACTGGTCAAAATGCCAGTGATTGATAATGAACAATCACTCGTTAAAATAGGTTCCATCAGTGCTTTATATATTCAGTGTCACCTCCTTAACGAGGCAGTCCCCTCAAGGCTAAACATTAAAGAGATCAGACAACTATTTCAGGTTCTCGAAGTTTGGAGCGACAAGATTGAGATCAAACGACTTTCACAAGGACATGCTGGTCTTGCGGTAAGAGTGATCCGGTTCAACACTGGTTTCCCTTCATCGGTAAAAAAGATCAGCAAAGAAGATCTTAATAATGGCAACTTCAGATTGCTAAAAACCACGAATCTTGTCGATGCAATAAACGACTCATTACTTCATATAGAAAATTCAGAGACCCCTTCACTTAAATATGTTTCCAGTTTCTCACCTAAGGTTTTAAAGCAACTCAATGATAGCTGGTTAAATAAACATAAACGCGCCTTCCCGAGAAGAACCGAGAAAAGCAGACCCGAGATTAAGATCATTTCTGGATTCACGAACATCTATAAAGTTGTTTCTGCCATCAGCGGCTTTGAGATCAATACGATTCGAAAACGTCTTAAAGATACTGCTGTCAACCCAAACTACTTATCAAAAGAACATCTAAGTGAATCATGGAAAGAGAGCGACAAGATTGAACCACATCGAGCCAAACAACAAATAAAGCCAACTGCGTTTAAAAGCTCCTATTGGCAGTCATGGGATATCGTTAACCACAGTGCAAATGGATATCGATTAGTCTCTAAAATCCTGAATAACGCTCGTTTACAGGTTGGTGAATTAATCGCGATCAATAGCGATGAAACCAGCTCTGAGTGCCTCATCGCATCTATTCGCTGGATTGAAGGAATTGGAGACAAGCAACTCGAAATGGGTGTTGAGATTATTGCCGCATCGGCCATTCCACTGATTGCCTTTAATCGAAACAATCTAGAAAAGAGCTCTGAACTAGAACCAGCGCTCATTTTACAAAAAACAAAAGTAAAAAAAGAATTTCAAACACTACTAACGCCTGTTAATGTGTTCAAGGGTGGTGATAGACTACTACTTTTGGGTGACCGAATCATTGATGAGGTAAACATCCGAACATTTTATTGCAGTTCGAGCTATGACCGCTTCATTTTTATCCGTGCAAATGATACTAATTGACAAAATCCATCAAAGGTATTGCTGTTAATGGCAGAAAAGCTACGTCTCATCGTTGTAGACGACTCATCTAATTACACTGAATCCATCTCAAGTCTTTTGAGAAATGCCGGGTATGCCGTTCTTGCTGAGCGAGTGGAAGATAAAGAGGATTTCATTGAAGCCCTCAGCAACTCAGTTTGGGATCTTATTGCTACAACGCCTGACAACCCTCAATTTTCAGCTTTTGAGACCCTAGAGCTGCTTCAAAGACGTGAAAGTGATGTACCACTAGTGATTTTTAGTGATAACGAAGAATCAGAGATCATAGGAAAGCTATTTGATGCCGGTGCGAAGGATGTGATCTGTCTCAGTCGCCCACAACATGCTGTGCATACCTTACTCCGTGAAGTTGAAGTCAGCCGTTTACGTCAGCACATGAACAACATCGAATCGATGCTGGGCGAGGCAAACCATCGAGCACAAATGCTTGTTGATAGTGCCCATGATGCGATCACCTATGTCCATGAAGGTATGCATATCTACGCCAATCAAGCCTACCTTGAGATGTTTGGCTATGAGAGCATGGATGAGATCGAAGGGATGCCGATAATGAGTATGGTTGAGAAAAAAGACCAAGCCTCATTAAAGAAGTTTTTACGTGGTTATTCAAAAAGCAAAATTACAACAGCAACTCAAGATGTCACAGGTGTAAAAACCGATGGCACAAGCTTCAAGATCACCATGGAGTTCTCCCCTGCTAGCTACGAGCAAGAGCGTTGCACACAGATCATTATCCAGGTTCAAGCCAATAATGAGGAGTTAGAGAAAAAGCTGGATGACATGAGCAAGATTGACCAGCTTACAAACACCTATAACCGCCGCTACCTCTTCGACAATCTACAACCATTATGTGGAGTAAAAGGTGTATTTGGTGCGTTCCTTTGTATCACGCCAGATAACTTAAAACATGTTAGAGAAGCTCAGGGTATACACGCCAGTGATGTTTTATTGGTTGAGTTTGCAAAACATCTTCAACAATACATTGCCGGAGAGAAAGACTTCCTCGCACGATTTGAAGGTGGAAAATTCGGCATGGTCATTCATGGATGTGATCAACAACAGGCCGAGGAGTTTGCCAATCGACTTGTTCACGAATCTGAAGACATCATCATCGATCTCGGTAAAGAGTCGACAACCACCACACTGAGTATCGGTGTTTCCCTCTTTAATGATGCCCTTGCCGATTATCATGAAGTCATTACACGTGCTGAACGTGCCAATAGTGAGGTTGCAAACGAAGCGGGTAACGGCGTCGTTGTGTTTATTCCATCAGAAGAGGAGATGCAGCAAGAGGAGCGTGTCTCTATTATCTCTCGTGAGATAAAGGAAGCGATTCGGGGAAATAAACTACAGCTTTACTATCAACCCATTATCAGTCTAAAAGACGACCCACATGAAACCTATCAAATATTATTGCGAATGCCGCAAGAAAATGGTGAGTTCATGTCGACAACAGAGCTCGTTGATTCAGCACGAGATGCCAACTTACTGGTAGCCCTGGATCGTTGGGTTATCGCACATGCGATAAAATCACTGACAGAAAGACGTCGCTCAGGTGCTTTAACCAAATTCTTTGTAAAAATATCTGATGCGACCATTAAAGAGCCAGCAAAGTTTTTACCATGGCTTAAAGATATTTGTACCATGGCAAGGCTCCAACCTGGGATTTTAACATTTGAGATCCATGATGAGGTCGCGCGCGACAACCTTAAGTCATTAAAGCTGATCAGTGCCGGTCTTAAAAAGCTACATATTAATCTTTCTCTCGATCATTTTGGCACAGAAATCAACTTCCAGAACATCCTTAAGCATATCGATGCGACATATCTAAAACTGGATGTATCGATTGTCAGCAAACTGGCCAGTGACCAACGAACGCTCGACAAGGTAAAAGAGATCACAACTATTGCAGCAGAAGGCCGCCGACAGGTCATTGCACACGGGGTTGAAGACCCGCATACCCTTGCAGCGATCTATTCAACCGGCATCGACTATATCGATGGCTATTTTCTTCAGGAGCCTAGCCCTGAGATGGATTACGATTTCAGTGAGTAGCGCTTAGCGCTTGAAAACAAACAGACCCGCAACAAATGACACCGCAGCACAAATATAGGTGATCATCACCTTATCAGTCGGCGATCCAGTCAGCGCCTGACTAATACCTGAACCGATTGAACCTGACATTTGATAACCCCAGACTGCTAGTCCAACACCAACAACCATTAACACCAGTCCAATTAACTTCATTGTTGATTTATTCGCTTTTGCCATACGAGCCGCCCCTATAGTTAATAAATGTTCGAAAATGATTCAGTTTATGCATTTGAACGAAGTGAATTAATCCGCTGCTCTAATGGTGGATGACTCAAAAATAGTTTCTTAAAGCCTTGCGCCATTCCGCCACTAATCCCAAACGCAGCCATCTGCTCAGGCAGTTGTGTCGGTTGTCCCATCCCAGCCTGTAGTCGTTGTAGAGCAGCAATCATTTTATTATTACCTGCAAGCTTTGCACCACCAGCATCCGCTTTAAACTCTCGGCTTCGCGAGAAATAGCTCACGATAATCGATGCCAGAATACCAAGAACGATCTCGGCAACAATTGTAGAAACAAAATAGCCGATACCATGCCCCCGCTCATTCTTAAGGATCACACGATCAACCAAGTGGCCAATTACTCGTGACAGGAAGATCACAAAGGTATTTACGACACCCTGGATTAAGGTAAGAGTAATCATGTCGCCATTAGCGACATGGCTAATCTCATGTGCCAACACTGCCTCGACCTCATCCTGAGTCATCGTGTTCAGTAGTCCTGAACTCACCGCAACGAGTGCATTATTTCGACTTGCTCCGGTTGCAAAGGCGTTCATCTCCTGAGCCTGATAGATTGCAACTTCCGGCATTTTGATACCAGCCATCTCAGCCTGACGGGATACCGTCTGCAACAACCACTGCTCTGTAGAGTTTGAAGGTTGTGTGATCACCTGGGCCCCAGTCATTCGTTTTGCGCTCCACTTTGAGATCAAGAGTGAGATGATCGCTCCACCAAAACCAAATACCGCAGAGAAGATAAGCAAGGCATTGAAGTTAAGACCACTGCCTTGTGCATCAAGGATTCGATCAACACCAAGAATTCTAAGCGTAATACTTAAAACCAGGATTACCGCCAGATTAGTCACAACAAAAAGAAAGATTCGTTTCATTAAAATAACTCCGGATTATCAAATTTCCGTATCAAGGGTTAAGAGCTCATAGATACCGCCAAACATGGGGATCGATGAACACGCTTCAAGAGGCCTTAACGGTTACCTCAATTGCATCGACCCGCTGAAAACCTCGCGGTAATTTACTCCCTCGTCGTCCACGTTCACCAAAATAGTGTTCTAAATCAGTGTGCTTAAGAATGATATATCGCTTACCGGCATAGATCTTCAAATGGCTCCCCTCTGAGATCACCGCAAGCCCAATCACATACTCTTCTCTTAGACTCACTCTTGCTGAGGGAATGTTAATAATCTTGTTGCCCTTTCCGCGAGCAAGTCTTGGTAGATCCTTGATCGGGAAGATCAACAGACGACCCTCATTAGAGACCGCCGCAATCAGATCTTCTTCATAGTTTGTAATTGGGACTGGTTTTATCACCTTTGAACCGGAAGGCAGTTTGATAACCGCCTTACCCGCCTTTGCTCTGGTCTGAGTATCTTCAAGTTTTCCGACAAAACCGTAGCCAGCATCAGAGGCGAAGAGATACTCCTGCGTCCCCAAACCCATTAATACCGCTTCAAAGCTGGCACCAGCAATTGGATTGATGCGCCCCGATAATGGTTCACCCTGACCTCTGGCTGATGGCAGGTTATGCGTTTGAATTGAATAGGCTCTTCCTGTGGAATCAAAAAAGGTAGCAAGCTGATTACTTTTGCCACATGCGTGACTCTTATATCCATCGCCAGCTTTATAACTCAATGATAAAGGATCGATATCGTGCCCTTTACCTGCCCTGATCCACCCCTTTTCAGAGAGCACAACTGTGATCGCCTCGGCACCAACCAGTTCCGTCTCATTTAATGCTTGTGCACTACTACGTTCAACAATAGGTGAGCGGCGATCATCCCCATACTCTTCAGCATCGGAGGTTAACTCCTTTTTGATCATCGTTTTCAGACGCTGCTCAGAGCTTAGTGTCAGTTCTAGCGCCTCCTTCTCATTTGCTAACTCCTCCTGCTCTGCCCGAATCTTAATCTCTTCCAGACGAGCTAACTGACGGAGTTTAGTATCTAAAATAAAGTCCGCCTGAACCTCGGAGAGTGCAAACCGCTCCATTAAAACCGGTTTGGGCTGATCTTCAGTACGGACAATATGAATCACTTCATCAATATTGAGGAACGCGATCAACAGTCCATCCAATAGATGTAAACGACGGTTAACCTTCTCCAGACGATACTCAAGTCGACGACGTACCGTTTGAATACGGAAACGTAGCCACTCATACAACATCTGTTTTAGATTCTTAACCTGAGGTTTTCCATCAAGACCAATCACATTCATATTGACTCGGTATGAACGCTCAAGATCTGTGGTTGCAAATAGATGGCTCATTAACTGTTCAATATCGACTCGATTCGAACGAGGAATGATCACAAGCCGGGTTGGGTTTTCATGATCCGACTCATCACGCAGATCCTCCACCATCGGTAGCTTCTTTGCTTGCATCTGCGCGGCAATCTGTTCAAGCAGTTTTGCACCCGAAACCTGGTGTGGGATAGCGGTAATAACAATATCACCATCCTCTTTTACCCACTTCGCGCGCATACGAATTGAGCCATGACCGGTTTCATAGATCTTCAGAATATCGGCTTTAGGAGTAATAATCTCAGCATCAGTTGGAAAGTCAGGCCCTTTGACGTGTTCACATAGCTCTTCAATCGTGGTTCTGGATGAGTCGATAAGACGAATAGCCGCAGTGATAATCTCACGCATATTGTGTGGAGGAATGTCAGTTGCCATTCCAACAGCGATGCCGGTCGTTCCATTGAGCAGAATATTCGGAACCCGTGCAGGAAGAACTGAAGGCTCATCTAGAGTGCCATCAAAGTTGGGGATCCAATCAACCGTTCCGTTTCCAACTTCAGATAATAAAAGCTCGGCATACTTTGCAAGTCTTGACTCTGTATATCGCATTGCAGCAAAGGATTTAGGATCATCAGGAGATCCCCAGTTACCTTGACCATCAACAAATGGATAACGATAGGAAAAAGGCTGTGCCATTAACACCATGGCTTCATAACAGGCCGAGTCACCATGCGGATGGAATTTACCCAACACATCACCCACAGTGCGAGCAGATTTCTTGTATTTAGTGCCTGCTTTTAACCCAAGTTCAGACATTGCATAGATAATACGTCGTTGCACCGGCTTCATTCCATCACCGATATGCGGTAACGCTCGATCCATAATGACGTACATCGAGTAATCAAGATAAGCCTTCTCAGTAAACTCCTTTACCGGAAGTTGCTCAATACCATCGTAAATAATTTCTGTGCTTTCACTCATTTTTTATTGTCTTGTTCGTTACCGGTCTTAAACCTCAGCGAGGTCGCCTTTCGTTTCGAGCCACTTCTTGCGATCACCGGATCGTTTCTTGGCCAACAGCATATCCATCATTTGATGGGTATTATCACCAGGTTCGAGCGTGAGTTGAACAAGTCGTCTGGTATCGGGTGATAGCGTTGTTTCACGCAACTGTTTGGGATTCATCTCACCCAAACCTTTAAATCGGGTCACTTGAATCTTCCCGCGTTTACCTTCGGCTTCAATACGATCAATCACGCCCTGTTTCTCAGCCTCATCAAGGGCGTAGTAGACCTCTTTACCAATATCAATTCGAAATAGGGGCGGCATTGCGATGTAAACATGTCCTGCGCTGACTAATGGTCTGAAATGGCGCACAAACAAGGCACATAACAGTGTTGCGATATGTAGTCCGTCAGAATCAGCATCAGCGAGGACACAGATCTTGCCGTAACGAAGACCTTTTAGATTATCGGATCCGGGGTCAACGCCGATAGCTATCGAGATATCGTGCACCTCCTGTGATGCGAGAACCTGAGAAGGATCAACCTCCCATGTATTCAGGATTTTACCCCTAAGCGGCATAATCGCCTGAAACTCCCGATCACGTGCCTGTTTAGCCGAGCCGCCGGCTGAATCCCCCTCGACGAGGAAAAGCTCTCCACGCATCGGCTCTGCACTTGAGCAATCCGCCAGCTTTCCAGGTAATGCCGGACCTTGCGTTACACGTTTACGTGCGACCTTCTTACCCGCACGTAATCGAGTGTTGGCATTATTGATGGCCATTTCGGCAATCATCTCACCCAGATCGTGGTGCTGGTTAAGCCATAATGAGAATGCATCCTTAACAACACCAGATACAAACGGTGCACATTCACGAGATGAAAGACGCTCCTTGGTCTGTCCTGAGAATTGCGGGTCTTCCATCTTCACCGACAGGATATAGTTCACCCTGTCCCAGACATCATCGGGAGTGAGCTTTACACCACGAGGTAAAAGGTTACGGAATTCACAGAACTCACGCACTGCTTCAGTCAGGCCGGTGCGTAATCCATTGACATGAGTACCCCCTTGCGTGGTTGGCACCAAATTGACATAGCTCTCTGCGACAGCTTCGCTCTTTTCGGTACACCAAACTAACGCCCAATCGACTGCTTCCGTGGAGCCCTTCATTGTTCCGAGGAATGGGTCTTCTGGAATATGGGTCACATCTGCAAGTTCATCGATCAGATAATCCTTAAGGCCATCCTCGTAGAACCACTCAAGCGATTCCCCACTTGCCTCATCTTTGAGTTTTACCGTCAACCCAGGACATAACACCGCTTTTGCCCGCAGGTTATGCTTTAAGCGCGACAGTGAAAATTTTGGCGAATCAAAAAACTTGGGATCAGGCCAGAACTTTATCGTGGTGCCTGTGTTTCGTTTACCTACCTCACCGACCACATCTAATGAAGCCACCTTCTTGCCATCTTTAAACGCGATGTTGTACTCCTTGCCATCACGTCTAACCCAGACCTCAAGATGTTTGGATAGCGCATTAACAACAGAGACACCGACACCGTGGAGTCCACCAGAGAACTGGTAATTCTTGTTCGAAAATTTACCGCCGGCATGGAGTTTGGTCAGAATCACCTCAACACCTGGGATCTTCTCTTTAGGGTGGATATCAACCGGCATACCTCGTCCGTCATCTTTGACGGTGATCGATTGATCTTTATGCAGGATCACCTCTATGTTTTTGCAGTAACCGGCTATCGCCTCGTCAACCGAGTTATCGACAACCTCCTGACACAGGTGATTTGGACGTTCAGTTTGGGTATACATGCCTGGCCGCTTTCGCACCGGCTCCAGACCGCTAAGGACTTCAATTGCTTCCGCCGTATAGTTGGCACTCATAGACTCTTATGCTTCTTTATCTCAGATCGTGTTATGTAATGTTAAGTTGTTGTTTTATATTATGATTTGTCATTATTCATTCAAAATCATATCTGGTGTGCATGATTCTGCCACAGGTTGCACCATGATGACATAGCCAGCTGAATTCAATGTAAAATCAAGGTTTCAGCATTGACCTTGGAGCCATTGTGGGGTATTGATCCCCCCTCACGGAAACGACTGTAACGGGAACAATCATGTTAAACAAACCACTTAATATCCTTTTAAAAACTCTCCCCGACTCGATTCATAGCGAGATGCTATCCCGTCTGTTTAATCATGCTTTAAAAGGCCAGTGGATCACCGAACAACTCGATGAGATTGACGGCAAACGCATTGCGATTGCCATCACCGATACCGGAACTGAGCTTCTGTTTCAGATTAAGGATCGTCAGTTCAAACGCGCTAATCCAAAGCATTTCAGCCAACCATGGCATGTCAAGATTTCTGGTAATTTACAGGAGTTCTGGAAGCTTGCCACCCGCGCTGAAGACCCCGATACCCTCTTTTTCAACCGCACGCTCTCACTTGAAGGCGAGACTGAAACCGGGCTATATATTAAAAACCTGCTCGACTCGCTCGACTTTGAGCCGGAATCTCATCTTCAGGCGGTACTCGGTGATAAACGTGGTTCACGTATCTACAAACTACTTCAACGTACAGGGATTGATCAGCGTTTGAGAGATCGCATTGGATTACAAAGCTACTAAACCCTTTGGTTTTGATTTTTGATTTAGCTTTACTTCATAAATCGATTCTTTAGCGCCGTAATTCCAGAGATGCTAAGTAGAGCATCCCATAGATCCCTTGGTGTAAGTCGTTGAATCCCTTCTGAAAAAACAATAAAGAATCGAACTAACAGCAACGCAAAAAGGCCTAACCAGAAACTTCCGGTGGTGATCCAGATCAGCAAAAAGATAATGAATTGAATCAGGATCATTATTTCAGGGATATCTGGTAGATCTTCTCATCAAACCGAGTCAGACCTCGCGCTTTAAATTCGGGGTTCGCACCAAGCAGATCGAATGTTTCCAGGCGTTCAACCTGATGTGCCTTTCGATACAATGCCCTGACCTCTTCCTCAGTCACGTTAAATGGCGGCCCAGTGCGTTCAGATTCATCATACTCCATACTCACAAGCAGTATGGCGGCACTTGGATGAAGATGGGTCATCAGAAAATCGACATAACGACGACGCATTTCGGGTGGAAGAGCAACCAGTGACGCACGATCAAACAGGGCATCAACATCTGCAAGTGCTTCCGGTGGAAGATTAAAGAGATCGCCGCAGTAGATGGTTAGCTCTTCACATTGCCACAAATGAAAATGGTCTGTCTCTGTAACTGTCGGATTCAGATCGTTTTCATTGAAGAAGGCTTCAACAGCAATTGAACTCAACTCAACGCCGACCACCGAGTGCCCCTCTCCGAGCAACCATAGCAGATCCAAACTCTTTCCACACAGCGGAACAAAGACCTTACTCTGAGGCTTAAGATTGAGACGATGCCAGTGTTTTTTTAGATGATGGTTGATCTCCTGCTGATGAAAACTGATTTCTCGTGTTTTCCATCGTTGATGCCAAAATTCCGGGTTCACTCTGCTCTCCGATTAATCTGTTTATGCTCGAATTGGGGAGATTATCGCTGTTTTTCAACTCATACAGCCACCATTTTCCTTTCAAAGGCCACAACATGTTGTCACCCGATTTGCGCGGACAACTCAAGTCACTATAATGTGCCCCTCTATTTCAAACTGAACTGATTGATATGCTTGAACGTGCTATAGAAAATACCATTTATGCCACCCGTTGGCTTCTTGCCCCAGTTTACCTCGGTCTCAGCCTTGGTTTGGTTGCCTTGGGCATTAAGTTCTTTCAAGAGGTTTTCCATATCCTACCAATAATCCTTTCAACCGATGAGAAGGATATTGTGCTGACGCTTTTAGCGATGGTGGATCTAACCATGGTTGGCGGTCTTATCGTGATGGTAATGTTCAGTGGCTATGAGAACTTTGTCTCCCGACTCGATATTGATGATGGTGACCACAAGCTCGACTGGTTGGGAAAACTTGATGCCGGCTCTTTGAAGTTAAAGATCGCTGCGTCGATTGTGGCAATCTCGTCAATCCACCTGCTACGGGCATTTATGAATGCCCAGGTCATTCCGAATGATAAGTTGATGTGGAATGTCATCATTCATATGACGTTTGTGATTTCCGCTGTTGCGATGGGTTATTTGGATAGAATGACAAAACACCATTGATGGTCAATGGGGAGTAAAAACTCCCTGTCAATCTTAGCTACTACATACCCGCCTGATTTGACTGATATCGGTGATCCCCTGGATCACCTTATTGATGCCGTCCTGCTTTAGGGTCAACATTCCCTCTTTAATCGCTTGTCGTTTAATCTCTGTGACTGAACCTTTAGTGATAATCAGATGGTTTAGCGCTTCACTATTGACCAGAAGCTCGTATATTCCGAGTCGCCCTGCATACCCGGTATCACCACACTCCCGACACCCCTTTGCCCTATACAGTTCCAGACCGCTCTGGTCACTGTCCTGAATCTCACGCCAACGCGTTAGTGTCAGTTGTTTCATTGAGGTGATCTCATCGTCACTCATTCCTACAGAGATCATATCCTGGCAATACTCCGCGAGAAGCTCATCAACCTCCTCCTCAGTGGCGGTATATTGCTCTTTACAATGCTTGCACAATCGTCGTGTAAGTCGCTGCGCCAACACACCTACAAGCGCATCACCAAAATTAAAGGGATCCATTCCCATTTCAAGAAGACGATTAATACTTTCAGGAGCACTATTGGTATGGAGAGTTGAAAAGACCATATGTCCGGTTAATGATGCCTCAATCGCAATCTTTATGGTCTCTTCATCTCGCATTTCGCCAACCATAATCACATCTGGATCGGCACGTAAAAATGCCCGCATTGCACTGGCGAAGGTGACATCAATCTTCGGGGCGACCTGTAGTTGACGCAGACCGGGTTGTGTTATTTCAATCGGATCCTCAACAGTCCAGATCTTTCGCTCCGCAGTATTTAACTCCTTAAGGATGGAGTGCAGTGTTGTTGTCTTACCTGAGCCGGTAGGTCCGCATGTCAGAAACAGTCCATAAGGTGTATGGATCAACCTATCCAGGTTTTTGTAGGTCGACTCATCAAAGCCCATCTCACTAATCGAGAGTGGTTCGCCACTTGCAAGTATTCGGATAACAACATCTTCAAGCTGTTCGCTTGTTGGCAAAGTTGCAACCCGCAACTCAAATTTATGACGGCTGAATTTTCTGAAATTGATCTTGCCATCCTGTGGACGCCTTCTTTCAGAGATGTTCATACCCGCCATTATTTTAATTCGAGCTACCACAGCGGTACGCAATGATGCAGGTATCTTAACGTGGTTTGAAAGCACCCCATCCCTGCGAATTCTGACTTGTGTCATCTTTTGACCGGGATAAGGCTCAATATGGATGTCGGAGGCGCCTTTGTTATAGGCATCAAGGATGATCTTGTTGACCAGTTTGACCACGACATTATCGGAAGCGGCTGACTCATCAAGCTCCTCTTCAAACTCATCTTCGTCGAGAAAGTCATCATCCATATCGATGATATTCAGACGGGAATAGGATTCACTAATAACCTTCGCTATCTCTTCAGAATTTCCCATCACGGGCTCAACAATACAGTTTGATTGAAAACGCACTGCATCAAGTACCTGAGAGTCCATCGGGTTTTCTAACGCAACCGCAAGTTTGCCATCAAAATGGTAGAGCGGTAGTACATTATACTGTTCAGCAACACTCTCATCGACCAGTCGAAGCGCTTCTTCATCGATATCGAAGAGATTGACATCGACAAACGGAATTCCCATCTTTTTAGCCAAGGAGATCTGGATCTCGTCACGTGTCACAAGTCCCTTATCAACTAATATTTCACCCAATGGTTTTTTCTTGTTTTTCTTCTGCTCTTCTAAAGCGAGATTGAGTTGTTCATCGGTAATCAGATTCTCACTTGTGAGGATGACTCCGAGTCTCATATTTGGAAATGATTTCTGACGGTCAAGCGCACTTTCAAGATCCATCGCTGTCACCACCGCTCGACTGCGAAGATATTCACCGATGGGCTTTTGCCGTTCATCAGCCTGAACAGCTAACCCCTCCTGAACACCCTCTTCGGTAACAACGCTGTCCTCTACAAGAACCTCCCCAAGTTTTGGCCCGATGTTATACCGTTTAACCATACTTCGATTGAGATAAATAATATGATAAAAATCGGTGTCATGACTTGGGAAAAGAAAGATCCCGTTCATATCAACCCTTAAGCCACGTGTCTCACCCTCAAGTACATCTCCATCATTAAACTCAACTGTAAATTTCTGGAGTTTTGCCGGCATCATAAAGCCTTGAGAAGCGGTATGCGGCTTCTCCTTGCTTTTATGGTATTTACGGTTAAGCGGAAAGCTAATCATCTTGATGTTCTTGTTCTCAATCGTATCAAGATCAGAATTCTCTATTTGCTGAATCGCAAAAATACCGGTTTCTGGCGCGTAGTTTTGCAATCGACCGTAGATCTTCTTTTGATTGATATCAGTGATATGTATCGATTCACCGGTCTTAACCACGACATCATCGGAATAATCACTCATCGCCGGTAAAGGAATCGAATGAATGATCTGCTTTTCTTCCTGTTTTGTATTGAAAATCATCTATCGGGTTCTTTTGTTAAGTATTGATATGATTCTATATCCAACAGAATCATTTATAGCACTATTGGCTATTGAATATCACTCCTCAGAGTAAAAAAATGGTGATTAATGAACGCTTTAGGTACAAAACTCATGCGTTACATTACTCAAGCAATCATCTAAACTAAAGCTATTGTTCACTACACACTGTTTAGCCCTGGAATGAAATGTATATACCATCCTGATACTGAGGCCGTTTCAAGGTGCGCTATCTGTCGCAAGCCGATCTGTTCTGCGTGCGACCTCAAAGAAAATGATTCGGATCATGTATGCATTAACTGTGCAGGAAAACAGTACCATAAGGATGTTGTTGAACAAAAAAATAGCGCTGAACAGAAACGAAGCCAGCCTAAATCACTATTTAGCCCAAAAACTCAAATGATCTTAATCGCGTTAATCCTCGTTGGATTAGTGGTAATTATCTATACTCAGCGGGAGATCCCACCAGAGCCGTTTAATCCAGAAACAGCGACACCCGCAGAATTGGCTCAATACTGTATTTTAAATCTGGATGAAATGGCTTTTAAGCTAAAGAGTGTCGACAAAATTGATGAATCTCACGTCAAACCATTCTGCGCTTATCCACTAATCCCTTTTGAAGAGGATATGTTCATCTCAATTGATGCCCCTGATCCCACAAGTTACGGATTCACACACCTAAGAATCAACAGAGTAACGAAGGTGCTTTACGTCGAATAGAGAAGTTGTTACTTCTTTTTCTCTTTCTTCTCCTTTTTCTCTTTCTTTTCCTTTTTCACAGGTGGCGGATCTTCCTGCGGTGGCGGATCCTCTTCTGGTGGAGGATCAGTTGCTATCACCACACCATCTCTACAGTTCGATGGAACAATTGAAGCCTTAAGTTGACGAGCCGGATCACTATCAACACCACAACTCCAAGAGACCGAATTACCATTTACTGTCGCCTCAAACAGCAGGAACTGAACGCCCTCCTCAATCGACTCATGAACCTCAGCCGTAGGATAGAGGCGTATCTGATATTGGGAGAGAACATTCCGAAATTCGATGCGACTAATGAACTCAGAAGGGTTTAAGATCGTTTTCGGAAATGATGGATCCGTATCGTCCGGTACCGGTAACGCATTGTTTGATGCGAAATACTCAACTACGGCCGTTTTATAGGAGCCAGCCTGAATAAGTAGCTCTGAAACCTTTGACCGCGCGACATAATCATAATAGTAAGGGAGTGATATCGAACTCAAAACTGCAATTATCGCGATGGAAATCATCATCTCAATCAAACTAAAACCATCACGTCTGTTTGTAGAAATCATGCCTCTATCGCCTATTCTCATCGTTATACCCTTAACTAATTAACTAGCTCCCAAAACAGTAATGGTCAAGCTAGGGCCTGTTGATCTTTCATATTCACCACTGTTGCTACACCAAAAAGCGTCAATGACCAACGGAAATGCCCTTGGGCGCAAGGCACGAAGAGCGATATTTGGTTGCTCCAAATGAGCGATAAGTAACGCAGACTGGCGCGCTGCCTCCTGGCGCGCCAGCATACCGTCCATCCGAGGACATAAGTGACGCTTTTTGAGGCGCAACCCAAAGGGACGGGACGATTTTTCCGCCCAATGGCGTGGCCTGCAGGACGCAGGTCAGGGGCGTGAGCAGGAGCGGAAGCTTTATCAGTCGTTTATTTGGAATAACCAAACGGCACTCCTTCTGCCTTATTGGACGATAAAATCGTCTCCGGCAGTGTCGAAGATGAAAGATCAACAGGCCCTAGTAACGGTATTAATGCTTAAGATCTGCTATCACTTTCTCAAGCCGTTTACTTGAAACGGGTTGAATGGTCTTTAGCTCCTGCGCGAAATAGGAGAGTCGTAGCTCCTCAATTAGCCACCGAGCATTGATCCACGCCTCATCATGTTTAACCGCATCCCATTTTGGGAACACGCGCTCTTCAAGACGATTAACCTCCAATTGATGCTGTCGATCCCGCTGTGGTGATTGCCCAATCTTCTCTAGTCGTCGTTGGATCGCCTTAAGATAGAGCGGTAATCTTTTTAACCAGACGTGGTGTATATCCTGCAAAAAGCCATCATAAACAAGTCGGTTTAGTTGCTGCTTGATATCTGAAATGGCGTTGAGCATATCTGGTGATATGGCTGCGGATAATCGTTTTTGTATCTGATGGTGTAGCTCCAATACCTCTGCGATAATCGCGGTGACATCTGTTGCGATGGGGAGCAGATTATTTCGTGCCTCGTTGGTATAGCTTGCATACTCACTATCATTCGCCGGTATGTCCGCATGGTTTTGAAACAGTGCAATACTAATCACAGCGGTGCAATAGGATTTAAGTAGATCTACGGGATCGCCGATAGCGGTATAGAGCAAGGTGATGCGTTGCTGCTTTGAAAACTCCTTTTCGATATATCGTATCTTGTCGCGGTTTTCTAGGTTAAAGAGGCGGCATAAGCCCTGCCGTGATTCGCGGTCAGCGAGATCCGCACTTTCAAATAATCGAATAGATACACTCTGACCTTTATCAACCAATGCCGGATAGGCCGAAAACTGAACACCATTTTTTGTTAAGGTGATTTGTTGCTTGAGCTCACCAAAATCCCAACAGGTAATCTCGTCTCGCTCATAACCCTCAAAGATATTACTACGCAGATCTTTCCTGACCCCTTGGCTATATTGTTGTTGTAGTTTTCCTAAGTTGCGCCCTTGGGCAATCAACTTTTCGTTATCGACAATTCGCAGGTTAAAAAGCAGGTGATCAGGCAGCTCTACCGACTGCCATATAGATGGTTCGACCTTGACCCCAGTCATACGGAGTAGCTCATGACTGATTTGTTGAAAAAGATCACCTTTTGCAGGTGACAGCCTCTCGGCTAAGACCTCTGCAAAATTAATTGCCGGAACAAAGTTGCGACGCAGTGGTTTAGGTAACCCCTTTATCAACGCGATCAGCTTATCTTTAAACAGACCCTCCACAAGCCAGTCAAACATCGATGGGTCTAGCTCGTTTAACAGTGGCAATGGAATATCAACCGTAACACCATCTCGCGGATGTCCGGGTTCAAAATGGTAATGGAGCGGTAACTCAGCCATCGCTAACGTTATGTGATCTGGGTATTGCTCTTTATTATCCGGCATCTTTCCTTGCTGGATCAGCAGATCACGACTCATAAACAACGCATCGTCGATCTGCTGTTTATTCCACTTCTCAAATTGAGAGCCATTGGTGATCCCAGCAGGAATACGCTCATCATAAAATGCAAACAGGACATCCTCATCCACCATCACATCACGACGACGAGCTTTGGCCTCAATGCGCTCCATCTCCTCGATCAGGGTATTATTATGGAAAAAGAAACCTGCACGGGTTTGATAGTGTCCTCGAACCAGCGCCTCGTGAATAAATATCTCACGTGAAACCACTGGATCGATGGCGCCATAATTAACCGGTCTGCGATTTACCACGATTAATCCATAGAGCGTTACCTGCTCATAGGCAACCACTTGAGCGCGTCTCTTTTGCCAATGAGGTTCGGAATAACTGCGCTTCACCAAATGCGATGCCAGAGGCTCAATCCACTCCGGTTCGATAGAAGCAACCATACGTGCATAGCGTTTGGATGTTTCAACGATCTCTGCCGCCATCACCCATTTTGGTTGCTTTTTGTGCAGTGCCGAGCCGGGAAAGATATCAAAACGGATATTACGTCCACCGAGATATCGACCTTTACGGTTTTGCTGTCGTTTTTTATCGTCAGATTTCTCTTCGGCTACATCCTTTATCGCAACATTTCCAAGCAACCCGGTTAATAGTGCCCGATGGATTTGATCATAATCCGCTGCAACGGCGCTCTCTTTTAACCCCATTTCATGAGCGAGGGTCACTATTTGTGTGTGGATATCATGCCACTCACGCAAACGGAGATACGACAAAAACTCATCACGACAGAGCTTTCGCAGTTTGTTCTGGCTTAGATGTCGTTTCTGCTCGTGGTAGTGTTCCCACAACTTGATAAGTGAAATAAAATCAGATTGCTTGTCCTCAAAGCGTTTATGAACTTCATCCGCCTTTTGCTGTGCGTCGAGTGGCCGTTCACGTGGATCCTGAATTGCTAATGCCGAGACGATAATCATCACCTCATTGAGCCCACCCTCTTCTGCGCCAGCAACAATCATGCGTGCAAGTCGTGGATCTAAGGGTAGTTTTGCGAGATGTTGTCCGATTTTGGTCAGATTACGGTGCGAGTCAATTGCACCCAGTTCATTCAAAAGATGATAGCCATCATTGATCTGACGACTATCAGGCGGCTCGATAAACGGAAATTGGGCAATGTCGCCCAGATCAAGCAGCGACATCTGCAATATAACGCTGGCCAGATTGGTTCGCAGCAACTCCGGTTGTGGAAACTCAGGACGAGAAACAAAGTCCTCTTCACTATACAGACGAATACAAACCCCATCGCTTACCCGTCCACAACGACCTTTGCGCTGATTGGCCGCAGCTTGAGAAATTGGCTCAATCGGAAGCCGCTGAACCTTTGACCGTGTGCTATATCGGCTGATTCGTGCATAGCCAGGATCGATCACAAACCGTATTCCAGGCACCGTTAATGAGGTCTCGGCAACATTGGTTGCCAACACGATACGCCGGCCTCGGTGCGACTTGAAAACACGATCCTGCTCGTTCGCTGATAAGCGCGAATAGAGCGGTAGAATCTCGGTATCACGCAGACGCTGTTTGTGCAGTAGCTCTGCTACCTCCCGAATATCACGCTCACCTGCGAGGAAGATGAGCGTATCACCAAGTGGATCTACACGCTGCAACTCGTGCAACGCCTCAATAATCGCTTCACCCTGATCTCGTTGGCGACTATCCTCATCTTCTGCCAAAAGTGGACGGTACCGCACCTCCACCGGATAGGTACGCCCCGACACTTCAATAATCGGGGCGTTGTTAAAGAAGCTGGAGAAGCGTTCGGTGTTAATCGTTGCCGAGGTAATGATGACCTTTAGATCTGGTCGTTTTGGCAGGAGCTGTTTTAAATAGCCGAGTAAGAAGTCGATATTGAGGCTACGTTCATGCGCTTCATCAATAATGATGGTGTCGTAATGCTCCAGGCGATGATCGCGCTGAATCTCCGCTAACAGAATGCCGTCGGTCATTAACTTGATATAGCTATCGTGTTTGACCCTTTCGTTAAAGCGGATCTTGTAACCCACAACGTCACCTAAAGGCGAGTTCATCTCCTCTGCGATACGTGCAGCAACACTGCGAGCAGCGATACGCCGTGGCTGAGTATGGCCGATCATTCCGGCAACACCACGCCCCAGTTCGAGGCATATTTTCGGGATTTGAGTGGTTTTACCCGATCCAGTCTCGCCAGCAACTACCACAACCTGATGCTGTTTAATCGCCTCGGCAATCTGTTCTCGCTTACCACTAACCGGCAATTCTTCAGGGTAGGATGGAGTTGGTAATGCTGCTAAACGCTGCTGAAATCTCGTGTTCGATTTTTGAAGATCCTGCGTTAAACGAGTTAATCCCTGATCAAACGGTTGCCCGCGTTTTTGACGACGCAACAACCCCTCTAACCGCTGCTGAAAAACACGACGATCAGCTAACATGCTCTGCTCAATTTGCCGGGCGAGTTGGGTCAAGGGTGATGTCACGAATAAACCTGTATCGACATGGTTACAAAGCGGGCTATTCTAACGCTTAACACTACCGATGTCAGACAAGTGCAATTGATTAGCACACATATCGAATTTAGGTCATATCAGACCTGTTCAACTTGAAATGGCTTACTCTGGTAGTGCTTGTGCGCCTATTGTGTTGGGGAACTCCGCTATTCCCGCTTTTATTGGTGCATTAATCAGGATCAACCATGGTAAATGTGAAAGTTAACCATATCCTACTACTATTGAAGAAAATCGTTATTGCAAACACGACACCGGAGAAGAGCAATGAACATTATGCCGACACTCTTTGTTTCACACGGGGCACCGGATATCGCCATTAGGGATACACCGGCGGTAGAAGCACTGAAATCAGTGACGAAACTATTCCCTGTCCCGAAAGGGATCGTTATTGTGTCTGCACACTGGATAGAAGATCCGATTACCATGACATCTGGTGGAACGCTAAAGACCATTTACGACTTTGGTGGATTTGATCCTCAGCTTTATCAAATCGAATATCCTGCAATTGGTGATGAGAATCTATCAAAGCGCGTAGCGGCACTATTGGATAGTTCCGGCATTCAATCAAACCTGGATAACCGTCGTGGTCTGGATCATGGTGCCTGGATTCCGCTTAAAATCATCTACCCCGATGCAGAGATCCCTGTAGTACAGCTCTCGTTGCCAGTGGCAACGATGAAAGCGTTGACTCGTTATGGTGAAGCCTTAAAGCCACTCACTGAAGAGGGAATCTTAATCATTGGCTCTGGCGGTAGTGTTCATAATCTGCGGGCGATGAATCTAAGCAATCAAACCGATGGCTTCGCCACAGAATTTGAAGAGTGGCTAAAACAGAGCGTTGAAGGGAACCACCTGGAATGGTTGATAGATGATTCCAAATATCCCGATAGCTTTCATATAGCACACCCGACCATTGAGCATTTTGCACCACTGGTGTTTGCATGGGCCGCTGCAAATGATCAGGCAACGGGTAAACGAATCCATACCAGCTTTGACTACGGAAATATTGGAATGAGTATCTATCAATTCTCAATATCTTAAGAGATTGTTATCCATCTTGAAGCAGAGGTTGGTGAGTTCGATTAAATATATGACCCATATAAGGTATGGAACCACAAAAACCTTAAGTTCATAATGGAACATCAGTTGAATATTGGTTTTTTAGTGATGATACGAACAACAGTGGTAGCGCTGATTCTTTCAGCATTTGTTATGGCTTGTGATGACAGTACAAATCCAAGTAGCGATACATCACCCCCCCCAACTTCCACTGATCAAAACAGCTCAAACACGAACAACGATCCAAATACCAATCCAACAACTACTCCCCCAACAACGCCTGACACGAATTCTGGCACTACTACCCCACCAGATATCGTGCCTGATGGTTTAAAGCCTGTAGCAGCACAATCACTCTCCCATCTTCAAAGCAGTGACGGTGTTACGCTTCAGGCAGCGGGTTACACCCTAGATATTATTATTCCTCCTGCACAAACTCTTTCTGCCCCATTTGATACCGATGTTCTACCCGACGGACGAATTGTTATGTCCGGTAATGACGGCAGCTTAAAGGCGGTCGCACTGGACGGCACAATTACGACGACCTCCTATCCAGCGAATATGAACTTCGAATCGGATAATAATGGTGTGATGTGGTACTACAACTGGGTTGGTGGAGAGCTGCTCTATCATGATGGAACCTCCGGTAGTGCTACTGTCGCGGCAACACTTCCATCTGTTTACACCGATGGCTCCATTGCCGTTTCACCGGATGGTAACAGTGTCTATATTGGCTGGTGGAAAATTGATTATGACACCAACAGTAAACTCTCAGCGCTTTATCGTTATACCGTCGCAAATGGTCTGGTAAAAATAGTCGATGGAACAGCAACGTCTCTCATTAGTGCTGTAGAGGTGACCACTAATGGTGATGTTTTTGTTGCAATGAGTGACGGTATCTACCAGCTCAACAGTAGTGATCAGCTCGTATTAAGCCACTCACTGACAAATCAGGGTATTCGTTCTGATGGCTTAACCTCAGATGCACAGGGTAACCTTTACTATTCATGTTTTGGCGCAGACATGGGTATCTATAAATTGACACCCACAGGCGAAGTAACCCAACTTGCTTCAATCACTGATAGTCAACTACTGCCATTTGGGTTGAGCTGGGATGAGAATAATCAGTTAATTACAGGTGTTAGAAAAGAACGGGGAGAGTTGGTCACGATCTCATTAGCTGGAACAGTTAACGTACTTAATAGCCCCAGCGGTCTTTCTACACCGATTGCGATTGAGGAACACCCATCTGGCTCGATATTTATCAATGGTGATGAAGCTGGTTTATTACTAATAAATGGTGATGCCAGTGTGACGCGATACAAAAAGAGTATCACCTCTTTTCAGCCACCTGCTGCTGACTTTACCTTTACGGCGGATGGTTTGGCCTACTACACCTATGCAGCGCCGGGATTTGATAGCAAGATTGTGACCATTACATCAAATGGAACCGTTACCGACATAACAACAAACGTAAACTTACCCGCAGGAATAGAGATAACCCCTGACGGTTCGATCTATTATGCTGATTACGGAAACGGTGCGGTTATGCAGTTAAATAGTGATGGAACATCAACGGCTGTACTTGAAGGTTTACAAAACCCTGTAGGCATATCGATAGGGGCTGATGGCTACTTCTGGATCGGTGCTGCATACGATGGTGCAACTGGTAACCCCGCCGCATTAAATGAGGTCTACAACAAACGCATATTAAAATACCGTCCGGGCGAAAATGTCACTGAGGTCATCGCCTTTCCTGATTCTGAGTGGCATACCATCACCTTCTTTGATGTCGATGATAGCGGCAACCTCTACCTTCCAGATGGTTCACGTCTAATACATAGAGCACCCGATGGCACTCAAACAATCATTGCAGATGGTTTTAGCAATATACGCGGTGCGTTAGTTGCCAGCGATGGTGATGTCTATTTTGTCGATTATGAGAAATCAGCGCTCTATCGACTAGTCAAAACACCATAAAGCGATATTGCTACTCGACGTTGTGATAGACATTCTGCACATCGTCCAGATCGTTAAGCAGATCCAGAAATCTCTCAAACATCTCAACATCATCCCCAGTGAGAGGTGATGTGTTTTGAGGGAGGAACTGAATCTCATCAACATCAAAGTCGATCTCGCCCATCTCATCCAGCAGTGCTTGTTTGGCTTTGTTGTGTTCGGTGTTGGGTGTGAAAACGGTGATCTTGCCATCGTCACTCTCGATATCGGAGACATCCACATCTGCCATTAACAGGATTTCAAGGACTGCCTCTTCATCATCACCGTTAAAAACGAGGATACCTGAGTGATCAAACATGTGACTTACACTGCCTTGTGTACCTATCTTGGATTTTGTTTTGGTAAAGCATTGGCGCACATCACCAAAGGTTCTGTTTGGGTTGTCGGTTAGGCACTCGACGATCACCATACATCCACCGGGGCCAAAGCCTTCATATCGAGCCACTGCAAAATCTTCTCCGCCTCCACCTTTGGCTTTGTTGATCGCCTTTTCGATAACATGGCTCGGTACTTGATCCTTTTTGGCACGTTCGATCATTCCGCGCAGCGTCAGATTGCCTGCCGGATCGATACCACCCGCTTTGGCGCAAACATAGATCTCCCGCCCATATTTGCTATAGACCTTTGCTTTGGCATCCGATGTTTTTGCCATTGACTCTTTACGGTTTTGATAGGCTCTGCCCATGTGTTGCTGCTCCGTTATTGACTTTTTGGGAATAGATGTAGGTTTAAGTGGTTGTTTTTACAATTAGGTTAAAACCGGCAACCTTTAATAGCTCTGCTTCAATGTTCAGATCAGCTTCTGTTAATGGATGCTCACTCAGCCACTGTTCGCCGATCGACAGGGTTATTGTGTTGCTGTTTACGCTGATTCCGATTAGCGGCACATTATCTGCACGACTTCGATGCAATAACACCGCAATGCGTATCAATACTGCTAGTCGTTTTAACTTTAGTGTTACCGATTTACCAAAGCCTTTAAAAACCGTTTTGGGAAACTTGCGACGATGTGCCCGTACCAAAACTGCAAGATACGATTGCTCAGTTTTTGAAAACCCGGGCATATCAAGATTGGCGAGCAGATAGTAGCCGTGTTTATGATAGCCGCTGTGTGCGATACCTATCCCGATTTCATGCAGTCTCACAGCCCATTCAAGTAGGCAACGCTTGGCACTTATATCGAAAGACCAACGATTAGCCACCTGATCAAAGAGTGATAATACGGTGATGGCTATCCTTGCTGATTGCGCTTCATCAACCTGATAGCGTTCACACAGGTTATTAATGGTTCGTTCTCGCACATCCTCTTCGCTATTGCGACCCAGCATGTCGTAGATCAAACCTTCACGTAGCGCCCAACTGGATACCGTCATTCGCTCAATCTTTAACGCGTGAAAGATACCCATTAATACAGCAGCACCTCCAGCAATCACCGGGAGCCGCTCCTCTTTTAAACCTTTTAGCTCGGTAAGTTTATCCACATGCCCTAAATCGACCATCGCATCAATAAGCTGTTTCATGCTCTGATGTGTGATTTCGTCGTTTGACCACCCCATTTGATTGACGATCTCACCAACAGCTTTAATGGTGCCAGAGGCACCTACCGCCTGATTCCAGCCAATCTTTTTGAATTTTCTTTTGTGGGGTTGTAGTTCCAGCCGTGCGGCCATCACTGCTGACTTCATACGTTCGCGGGTGATTTCGCCATCTTTAAAGAAGGTATCGCTAAAACTTACGCAACCCATATAGGTTGATTCCATATCGATTGGCTCGAAGTTTCTTCCAATGATCACCTCTGTACTACCACCACCGATATCGACGACTAAATTGGAATCATCACTCGCAGGGAGTGAGTGAGAAACACCTAAATAGATGATCCTCGCCTCCTCTACACCAGCGATAATCTCGATCGGATGACCCAGTGCTTTTTGTGCCTTCTTGATAAATGCGCGGGAGTTATTCGCTTTTCTGAGGGTGTTGGTTCCAACAGCACGAACATTACTGATCGGCAACTCTCGTAGTCGTTGACCAAAGCGCTCCAGACACTCTAAGGCTTGTTGTTGTGACGCTTCTGAAAGGTTATTTCTGCTATCAAGACCAAAGGCTAAACGAACGGATTCTCGTAGTTGATCGACCCGGAGTAGATGCCCACCTTCATCTTGAGCAATTATCATGTGGAAACTGTTTGATCCCAAATCGATTGCAGCGTAGATATTACTCATTACTTCACTATTCTTGACTCTATTTTTGATGCAACACTATCAGAGGATCACAGGTTTCACCAGTAAATGAGGTGGTTTGTTATGCCCTTTTTAAAACAATATTGATTTTCTTCATGATAAAAAAAGCCGGCGATTTGCCGGCTTCTGATCTGATTGCGATGTGCTTACAGCTTTTCGGCATTCTGTGCCAGATATTCAGCAACACCTTCGGTTGTCGCTTTCATACCACTATCGCCTTTGTTCCAACCTGCTG
Organism: Thiohalomonadaceae bacterium; assembly: GCA_050301795.1. GTDB lineage: Bacteria > Pseudomonadota > Gammaproteobacteria > Thiohalomonadales > Thiohalomonadaceae > JBNKZU01. Next base: position 90,052 of record JBNKZU010000014.1, read on the forward strand.
GGCAGACTTCGCCATGCTCTTCAGTAAATTGAAGCGCATCAATCATTCGCAGCATCTCATCAACATTACGACCAAGAGGCAGATCGTTAACAACCTGATGACGTACATCACCATTCTTATCGATCAAAAATGATGCGCGGAAAGCAACACCTGCGGCAGGATGCTCGACGTCATACGCCTGACAGATCGCATGATTGATATCAGCAACCAGAGGATAATTAACCGCGCCGATGCCACCATCGTTGATTGCAGTATTACGCCATGCGTTATGAGTGTAGTGGGAATCGATTGATACACCAATGACCTCAACACCACGACTTTTGAACTCATCAAGACGATGATCAAACGCGATCAGCTCTGAAGGACAGACAAATGTGAAATCGAGCGGATAGAAGAAAACGACGGCATATTTGCCTTCGATCTCTTTCGCTAAATTAAAATTATCGACAATAGTGCCGTCGCCAAGGACAGCATTAGCAGTAAAATCGGGAGCTTTACGACCTACGAGTACACCCACGGTGATTCTCCTTTTTCGTTGTTAGATTGATGACCTAGTAATTAGGTCGGATATAGTAACTGGTTAAATAATTATTTCAAACACTCTTTTAGAGGTTATTTCAAATAACCACATTTTCAAGGGTCTTAGGGTTGATTTGCATTAACAATTTGTGCAATCAGGTACCCATCGCCTCTGTTTAAGGTGTGGTTGCCTCTTGAAAAAACAAGCTCGGATCGACCCGCAAGCGTCGGTATTTGATTCATATCCTGGCTAATGGGTGAAACAACCCAATCACCATCGTCCAAAAAACCACCATCCGGACGCACGATTGAGACATAGCGCAATCTCGGATGTGGCTGTCGATTCAACCAAAAGAGGATATTTCCGGTCTGCTCACGTGAAAGATCATAAAAAAGTCCCTGCGAACGATTAACCGACTCCGCACCAACCATTGGCAAAAACCAGCTTGCAGGACTTTGCCCTGCAATTACCCCTAACTCGGACAAAGCGGTTCCAAGATGGGGCGATGCAATGGTAATTAGTGTCGATACTCGATGGATCGGTTCCATTACTATCGCTAGCCGTGCTGCTACTCCACCCGCCGAGAAGCCAACCATCGTTAATTCACCGGGTTCGATCTTTTCACGGATATAGGAGAGATAGTCATTTATCAGCCTTGCCTGCACCATCAGGGGGGCTTCGGACGGAAGATCTATAGTGATAAATTGGTCAGCGCTTTCATGCTTTTGACCGTTTAACGCGACCATACCTAACGGCGTGGTAATGAGGTGTCCACCATCCTGAAAGCCATTGATCATCAGCTCATGCGCCACACCGCTATAACGCCATGAATCACCACTATTGTGATAGCCGTGAACGAGAACGACCGTTTCAGCACAAGCCGCAACGCTGATAAAAAGTGTGATAACTCCAGTCAATAAACGGGCAAACATAACAACCTCGCTCGATTTTGATATTGAAACTTTAGAATCGAATAGCACTCATTCGATTTCATCCATTAAAGATAAAGCAAAAAAAATAGCGATGCCGTTAATCGACATCGCTATCTTCCAATCGCTTAATTCTGCTTATTTGTTTTCAGCAGGAGCGGCAGGTGCTGGAGCCTGGCCATAAGGAGCACCATATCCAGGAGGTGGTGGTGGTGGATATGCGCCATAAGGAGCGCCATAGTATGGATAGTATCCGCCATTGTATCCGTTATAGCCGTTCCAACCGTTGTAACCGTTGTAACCGTTGTAACCATTGCCATAACCGCTACCACGACCATTTCCGCGACCACTGAAATTCATGCTGAAATCGCCATCGCCGAACATATCGCCCATGCCGTTCCCCCATCCATTTCCATTACCCCATCCGTTGTTATTCCAGTTGTTGTTGTTCCAACCGTTATTGTTCCACGGACCTCCGCCCCACCAGGCATTTGCCTGAGACATTGGAAGTGCGAAAAGTGCTGTGATTGCGACTACTTTAAGTAAATTTTTCATATTCTTAACCTCTCCATTATTTTCTATTTGTTGCTGTTAAGGTGATTTTTTTATCACTTAATGTATTGCAGATTTATTTAACCAATCACCCATTTAAAGCGTCAAGCCGAAAATATTTCGTTATTAATAGTGTGTATTTACCCTGATATTTACACATCATCGGGTGCCTGATAGCAAATTGTTTTCCTGCATCAGAGTTTTAATGGTAGATGAATCAAAACATTTGTCTATCGTTTTTTTGAATAAGCTCATGATTTAAATGGATATATTAAAGATTACTTTTTTTCACGGGTTCCCTAGGGTCTGTTGGTCTTTAATATTCACCACTGTTGCTCTCCAAAAAAGAGCAATCAAAACGCGAAGAGCGATGTTTGGTTGTTCCAAATGAGCGATAAGCAACACAGAGTGATCTTTTTTTGGACGCAACCCGAAGGGACGGGACGATTTTTCCGCCCAATGGCGTTATCAGTCGTTTATTTGGAATAACCAAATTACACTCCTTCTGCCTTATTGGACAATAAAATCGTCTCCGGCAGTGTCGAAGATGAAAGACCAACAGACCCTAACTCAGAAGAGATAGTGTCCATACTCATTTCGGTTCACTATAATGCACACTTTTTAAGCGTCGGAATAAACCATGGCTCGTGTAAAAGTCTATAGCACCGGAACCTGTCCTATCTGTGACAAAACAAAAAGCTTACTCAAAAAGTGGAACATCCCTTTTGATGAAGCCAGAGTTGATTTGGATCGGGGGCTATTAAAAGAGATGTTAACGATCACGGATAACGCCCGCACCGTTCCACAGATTTCAATCGACGGTAAATGGATCGGCGGCTTTAGCGAGCTAACGATGATGCATATGGACGATGAACTCGAAGAACTGGTAGAGGCCTAAGACGATGGAATACCATGTCGATGTCACATCGGAAGATTTTGAACAGGTTGTAATACAAGGCTCGACACAGCGCTATGTTGTTGTCGATTTTTGGGCGCCCTGGTGTAGTCCGTGTAAACAGTTAAAACCACTTTTAGAAAAACTTGCACCTGAGTATGGCTTTCTTTTAGCAAAGGTGAATACTGAAGAGCATCAGGAGATCGCAACGCAATATGGTGTCAGGGGTATCCCTGATGTCCGAGTCTATAAAGATGGTCAAATCGTGACTCAATTCTCCGGTGCAAAAACTGAAAATGAACTAAGAGAGTTACTCGGTCAATTCATGCTCTCAAGTGCTGATCAATCACTAATGGCGATCCAGCAGCTTGCTCAGGAAGGTGATCAGCAGCAGGTTATCGACGCTCTGAATCAACTCATTTCTGAGCATCCAGATAACGATAAGATCAAACTGACCGCAGCCAACTACCTCATTGAGACAGGCGATGTTGAAGGCGGTAAAAGGATCTTAAAGCACATTAAAATGAGTAGTGACTACTACGAAATGGCTCAAAACCAACTGGCGCTTGAAGGATTTCAATCGGCTTGTGCATCAATCGACCAACAAACGGGAACCGCATTAATTTACGCTGAGGCAGCTTGCGCTGCTATGCAAGGTGACTATCAAAACGCGATGGAGAAACTGATTGAGGTTTTCACCAAAGATAGAGCGTTTAATGATGGTGCTGCAAAAAAATCACTATTGGTGCTTTTTGAACTCCTTGGTCATGATCATCCACTGACAAAACAGTTCCAACGTAAATTGATGATGCTTCTCTATTAATACTTTATCGATTGCCGCGTCGCTATACGGTTTGATGTAGTGGAGATGCAGACGAGCTGTTCAGACCTTTCTTAATCCGTTTCTGGTTTATAGATTGCCAACAACTCAGGAACCAGATCTCGCCGCTGAGGGTTTGAGCTGATATTTCTTCGCACCTTAAAGCGGCGGAGAGATGCTCCTTTATAGTATTCCCTTGCCAGTTTTGTATCATGATTGGAGATAATCACCACCGCACCACGTGATACGGCTGCCTTAGCTGAGGTTACAAGTTTCTGCTGATCTTCTAATAGGAATCCCTGATGTGAATAGCTTGTGAAATTACTGGTTGGGGATAGAGGGAAATAGGGTGGATCACAATAGACAACATCACCGCTCCTTGCCTCATCAATGACCGAGGCAAATGGGTTGCAACTCAACTGTGCATCTTGCGACTTTTCAATAAATGATCGGATCGAATCCTCAGGAAAGTGTGGTCTTTTATACCGGCCAAAAGGAACATTAAAACCACCCTTGAGGTTGTATCGACATAAACCGTTATAGCCATGGCGATTCATATAAAGAAAAATAAGTGATCGTTCATAGGTATCCTGGCTTTGGTTAAATTGCTCTCGAAGTCTGTTATAGCTTTCAGCGTTATTGTTCTGGCCATTAAAGTATTGAGATGCATCTTTGATGAACTGCTCACCATCGGTTTGAACAACTTTATAAAGATTAATCAGGTCGGGGTTGATGTCGTTCAAAAGATAACCGGGGTAGTGGCTATTAAGAAAAACCACGCCAGAACCAACAAATGGTTCGATAAGGCGTTTCCCCTTTGGTAATACCTTTGAGATCCGTTCAAGCAGACGATATTTACCGCCCGCCCATTTAAGGAATGGACGCTTTTTAACGGTCATTGTGATTATCTTTTTTTAGAATCCTGGAAAACACAAACACCACTATTTCGACTCATCCTTCATCTGCTGTGTTGTGCTTCTATTCGGATCGCGCCGACGAGGGCCACCGGGACGATTCTTCTCTTCATTGCTGAAGACAAAGCGACCAAAAAGGATGCAACCTTTCATTCCCGGATCACAAGGAAGATTATTAACACGCAGGCATTTGCCGTTGGCATCGTGCGGGCATCCCCAACCACTCATATCACACCCTATTTCAACTCGATAAAAGAGGGCATTATAATCATAAAATTGATCGCTGACTGCCAGATTGTGTATACAGTACATCACCGGAATCCTGATTATGGAGAAAACCCATTGGCTGACATTCGCTTTTCACAAATTGAGATAGGAACTGAATTTAGTTTTCAAGGTGATACCTATCGCAAGAGTACGCCACTACTTGCGGTGAAGACCCACAACAATCAACAACGAATGATTCCGCGCTCTTCCTTGGTTGAACTTTGTACCTCTACTGAAAAGCAATCACCAACTGAACCTGTAGCAGCAGATGTTGCCCTGAACGCGGATGAGGTTAACCAGATAATTGATTCTTTAATGAAAAGGTATGACCAGCTCCTGGAACAACTGGTCACACCAGACAATGCCGATCTGATTCGAGCGGAGTTATCTGAAATATCACGTTATCGACAGGCGTTATTACTAAAACGCTAATCGATCTCATCAAGATATTGTTTCACCGCATCAGCAACACTCAACTCACCACTCTCCATAGCCGGATAGAAGCGCGACATCCACGGACCAAGAAAAACGGATGAGTGGCGCAGTTCCCGATAGATGATTTGCGGTATGAGTCCTGCTTCGTCCAGAAATCCACTCTCTCTGAAATCGCGTTCAGCTTGAGCCTTGTCATAACTTACGCGGCGGATCTCACCTTGCCAGCCTGTAGAAGTAACATAGAAACGACCATACGAGGAGCGTGGATCCTTATCAAACGGCTGTCCCACCGAGCCGGTATTCACATAGACAACATCATTGATAGTGCGAATGAAAGGGCGATGGGTATGGGAGACGATATAGAGCGCGTGTTCATTCGACAATCTCTCAAGCAACTCTTCATCGCTCGACTCAGGCAACACACCACGACGGTTACTAATCATCGAAGCGTGGGTAACGTGGATATCTCCGGCACTTGTTGAATAATCAAGATGATCTTGCCAGTTCGTCAGCTCATCGACCCTATCCCCTAACTGTTTATAACTCCAGTAGGTAAACTTTTTTAAATCAAACAGCGGATCATCCATCTGCTGAGTATTATCATGAAAGCTCAGAATAAAGGTTTCATGATTCCCTCTAATTCGCGTCGCATCAGGCAGGTAGCGATCCATCATCTTTAGTGCATCAAGACTGTAGGGTCCACGATTGACCACATCACCGTTAATGATGACGTGATCAGGCTGCCATGACTCAAGATCCTCTATCACAGCGGAAAAGGCAGGAAGATTTCCATGGATATCTGATAATACGGCCAATTTCATCGGGGCATTCTTTTAAATGTTACGATTTAGATACTTGAATTGGGTAGATTAGCGGTTAATACAACCACAGGCCATCAATAGTGCGGTCATCGTTAAAAAAAGTTATATTCCAACGCATGATAACAATACCAGAAGACAGATTCAGGATATGACCAAAGGGTTTGATAAACACCATCACCGACTGAGTGAATTGAACCGATTCGGTAAGGATCTAGTCAGACGCGCAAAATCAAAATGTGAGCTGTGCGGTGAGCATAACACCAGCTTTTTAATCTATGAAGTACCACCGGTACCGGTTGAACCGAAGTTTGAACACTGTATCCATATCTGTGAAGAGTGTGAGCACCAAATCAATAAACCCAAGCTGATGAATGTAAACCATTGGCATGGATTATCTGCCTCTGTCTGGAGTGAAGTCCCTGCGATAAAGGTGATTGCCGTGGTGATGTTAAAACGACTTCAACATGACGATTGGGCCTCTTCACTACTTGAGCAGATCTATTTAGAGCCCGAGATCGAAACATGGCTTGCCCGATTAGAATCAACAGAATTTAAATAAAAGATGATGAAATACATAACCATTGCGGTGACACATTTCGAGCAAAACTGCTCATTAATCTATTGTGATGTGACAAAAGAGGCTGTAGCGGTTGATCCCGGCGGGGATATTGACCTTATTATCAACACTGCTGTTGAAGAACAGTTGAAGATTACCAAGATTGTCCTCACTCACGGGCATATTGATCATGTTGGTGGTTCTAAATCTCTTGCAACACTACTCAATATTCCAATCATTGGTCCACACATGAGCGATCAATACCTGCTTGAATCACTTCCAGTACAGTCAGGAACATTCGGGTTTGATTCTGTAGAGGCCTTTGAACCCGATCAATGGCTGGATGATGGGCACAGGGTCAGTTTTGGAGATGAAACACTTGAGGTTATCCATACTCCGGGGCACACGCCAGGACACATCACTCTTTTTCATCGTCAAGGTCGAATCGCATTCGTAGGAGATGTCCTTTTTTACAACTCAATCGGGCGTACCGATTTTCCCGGTGGCGACCATCCAACACTGATACATTCGATTAAAGAGAGACTATTTCCACTAGGAGACGATATTACCTTTGTACCTGGACATGGCCCGGTTTCAACCTTCGGATATGAGAAAGCCCATAATCCTTTTCTATAATAAGGCGCATGTTATAAGTTTTTTTTGTAACAAACCCCGATTACCCGAAAATTTTGCCTGATTTCATTGAATTATGTGGTGCAAATTAAAAATTGATTCCCGTATGATTAGAGCTGGCTTCAACGCCAGAAAAAAGTAAACAGAGGAATAGAGTAATGGCAACAGGTACAGTAAAGTGGTTCAACGAATCCAAGGGTTTCGGATTTATCAGTCAAGATGACGGTGGTGCAGATGTATTTGTACACTTTAGCGCGATCCAGGCCGAAGGATTTAAAACAGTAGCAGAAGGACAAAAGGTTAGTTTTGAAGTACAAGATGGCCCTAAAGGATTACAGGCATCCAATGTAGTTCCCATGTAAAACCCATACCAAGTTTTTTTCACTCCGATCAGCTAGGTACAACTCAATCCAGATTGGTATCCGAAGTCTGTTGTTGAAGAGTGTCGTAAACTTCAAAAAAGGCAACTGTAATAGTTGCCTTTTTTGTTGGTCTATCGTCCTACCCTGTTTCCCCAGCGCTTATTCGAAGTGACAGATATAATCCATCACCTCCACTACCTCAATATCAAAGTTTGAGTTACCAGGAACATTAAACGACTCACCGGCTCCGTAGCTGTTCCACTCATCACTGCCAGCGAGTTTGACACGACACGATCCCTGAGTAACTTCCATTAACTCTGGTGCTCCGGTTCCAAAGTTGTAGCTGCCCGGTAACATAATTCCGAGGGTAATCTTCTCGCCCTCAGCAGTGGTTACCGAACGACTGGTCACCTGACCGTCATAATAGATATTCGCTTTTTTGGTGATTGCTGCATTTTCGTATGACATGACTTTTTCCTGAATCAAATTAAACTTTTTTGTAGATCTCGGCGCCACTTTCGGCAAATTCTTTGGCCTTCTCTGCCATCCCTTTTTCCAATGCGATATCAATACTGCCGAGCTTCTGCTTGGCCGCATAATCTCGTACATCCTGAGTGATCTTCATTGAACAGAAATGAGGGCCACACATCGAACAGAAGTGGGCAACCTTGGCCGACTCTTTTGGCAATGTCTCATCATGGAATTCACGCGCTTTATCGGGATCAAAGCCGAGTGCAAATTGATCTTCCCAGCGGAATTCAAAACGCGCCTTGGACATCGCATTATCACGTAGCTGAACTCCTGGGAATCCTTTAGCCAAATCAGCAGCATGTGCTGCGAGTTTATAGGTAATGATTCCTTCGCGAACATCCTCTTTATTCGGAAGCCCTAAATGCTCTTTCGGGGTGACATAACAGAGCATTGCTGTGCCATACCAACCAATCTGGGCAGCACCAATGGCCGAGGTGATATGGTCATAGCCAGGCGCAATGTCAGTCACGATAGGACCCAGGGTATAGAAAGGTGCTTCGTGGCAATCCGATAGCTCCTTATCCATATTCTCCTTAATCATCTGCATCGGCACATGGCCTGGGCCTTCGATCATCACCTGAACATCGTGCTCCCAGGCAATTTTGGTCAGTTCACCGAGGGTCTCCAACTCGCCAAACTGAGCCGCATCGTTGGCATCAGCCAGCGAGCCGGGACGAAGCCCGTCTCCGAGAGAGAATGCCACATCGTAGGCCTTCATAATCTCGCAGATCTCTTCAAAATGGGTATAGAGGAAGTTCTCCTGATGGTGTGCCAGACACCACTTCGCCAAAATCGAGCCACCACGCGAAACAATGCCGGTAACGCGATCGGCGGTTAATGGAACATAGCGCAGCAGCACCCCGGCATGAATAGTGAAGTAATCAACACCCTGCTCGGCCTGTTCAATCAGGGTGTCACGCATGATCTCCCAGGTCAGATCCTCGGCTTTGCCATCAACCTTTTCCAGTGCCTGATAGATCGGCACCGTTCCAATCGGTGTTGGTGCATTACGCAAAATCCATTCGCGGGTTTCGTGGATATTCTTTCCGGTTGAGAGATCCATCAGCGTATCGCCGCCCCAGCGTGCCGACCACACCATCTTCTCCACCTCCTCCTCAATTGAGGAGGTCACCGCCGAGTTACCAATGTTGGTATTTATCTTGGTGCGGAAGTTGCGCCCGATAATCATCGGCTCCACTTCGGGGTGGTTGATATTGGCCGGGATAATCGCGCGCCCAGCGGCGATCTCGCTACGCACAAACTCAGGAGTGACCTCATCCGGCAGGTTTGCTCCCCAGCTCTGACCGGGATGCTGGCGCAGCAGTTTGGTGTAGCGCGGGTCGTTACGATACTCCTGTAGGCGGTTATTCTCACGAATGGCCACATACTCCATTTCAGGGGTAATAATCCCCTGTCGCGCATAGTGCATCTGGGTCACATTCTTTCCGGCCTTCGCACGTCGCGGCTGACGAAGGTGTTCAAAACGCAGATGCGCCAGATCAGGATCACTCTGACGTTTATGCCCATATTCAGAGGTTGGGCCATCTAAAAGCTCGGTATCATCTCGCTCAAGAATCCACTTCTCACGTAGCCCATCTAATCCCTTCGTCAGATCGATCTTTGCATCTGGATCGGTATAGGGCCCGGAGGTGTCATAAATGGTGATCGGCGGATTATTTTCCGGCGTTTGGGTGGTGTGGGTATCATCGAGGCTAACTTCACGCATCCCAACCTGAATATCTTCACGTGAACCTTGGATATAGATCTTCTTCGACTTCGGAAAAGGACGAACAACCTCTTCAGATAGTTGACTCGTTTTTTTCAGAAAATCTTCCGGGATTGCGCTCATGGTGTACCTCTTTGCATTGAACCTAGATGAGGGGTGTGAGATACCAAAAGCCTTGCTTTCCTGCGGTGGAATTAACCACATCAGGTTCAGAGGGTATCTTCTCAGCCGATCATCTTTATCAATCACCAGCACCCCTAGCAGATGCGACACACTATACCATAGATCTGCTGCGTTCAAGGAGCGCGTTAATGCCCTGAAAAAATCAAGGATAATCACCCATTGTGCTGTAATTTAATCGATAAAACACAAAACAGCTCATTAACCCTTGTCTGATATGAGGAATCTGCTTAATCTTATGCCCCTGATACTAAAGCGATAATCGATATGGGGAGAGTATGATTGAAATGAACCGTGAGCTGGCTCGACACAATATGATTGTGCAGCAGATCCGTCCTTGGGATGTTAATGATGACCGTGTCCTTGAAGCAATGGCCAAAGTACCACGAGAATCATTTGTGCCTGAAAATTATCAGAATCTTGCATTCTCAGATTTAGAGATCCCATTAAATGATTCTGTAGTCATGATGTTTCCAAGAATTGAGGGACGGATGCTTCAGGCGCTGAATATCCAGCCAAACGACAATGTTCTGGAAGTGGGAACCGGAAGCGGATATGTCACTGCCGTCATGAGCAAACTGGGTAAAAAGGTAACCTCTGTTGAGATTGATGAAGCACTTGCACAATCCGCTCAAGCACGATTGACTGCTCTTGGCATTCACAATGCATCGGTAGCTGTCGGTGACGCAGCAAATGGATGGAATAGCAACAGTCCTTACGATGCGATTGCGATCTCTCAATCATTAACCGAGATCCCGAAAACCTATTTAGAGCAGCTAAAGGTGGGTGGGCGACTCTTTGCCGTGATTGGTACAGAGCCGATGATGCAAGCGGTTATCGTGAAGCGCATTAACGCAAACTCTTATGAAACAACAACACTGTTCGATACAACGCTACCACCATTGCAGAACCAGAAAAGTAACGAACATTTTGAGTTTTAACTAAGGAATATTTACAGGTTGGAGACAAACGGCTCTTGAAACTGATGCCTGACAACCTTACTATATTAGCAATTGTTAATATATTCCTGACAAAGGTGGCCAAAGTGCCACCTTTTAAGGTTTTTAAGACCTGTGAATGGTCATTAAAGAATTATTGAGGTGATAAGATGCATTTGAGCTTTAGTCGAATAGGAAGTATCGCGGCCCTGCTTCTGGGGAGTACGGTTGTTCATGGAGAGTCGCTCGTTGATCTCTACAATCTGGCCTTGAAAAGTGACACACAGATAGCTATTGCGGAGTCTTCATTAAACACTGTTCGCATCCGTCGTGATCAGAGCAGCTCAGCGATCAAGCCCCAAATCAATTTCAGCGCGAATGTTACTGAGTATAAAACGGATGTGACCGGATCCGGTCAGGATGATTATCGAAATACCGGTTACAGCCTGACGTTGACCCAAAGCCTCCTGAACTACGATAGCTGGAATGCGATTGATGAGGCAGATGCTTATGTGGCACAAGCAGAAGCTCAATACGAGGCCGAGAAACAGAATCTGATCATTCGTGTTGCCACAGCCTATTTCGATCTGTTGGCAGCAGAGGATGATCTGGAGCTTGCCAAGGCCGAGAAGCGTGCGATTGATCAACAGCTCAACCAGACCAAACAGCGATTTGAGGTTGGCCTCTCTGCCATCACAGATGTGCACGAAGCACAGGCAGGCTACGATCTTGCTGTAGCTCAGGAGATTGCAGCCCAGTCTGCACTTGATAATGCACGTGAGGCTATTCACGAGATTGCTGGTCGAGGAATCGGTAATATTGCCAAACTCACCAGCGAAGTACCTCTGACCTCCCCTGATCCGGCAGATATTCAAAGCTGGGTGGATCTTGCACTACAGAAAAATCTCTCTGTTATTGCGCAGCAAGCAGCAATGAAAGCGAGTTCTGAATCGCTTGATCGAGCCAAGGCCGGACACTATCCAACGCTCAATCTGGTTGCCGGCCACTCCTATAGTGACTCAAATGGATCAAGCGCGTTTACCAATCGGGAAACTACAAGTAACAACATCGGGCTCCAGTTATCGGTTCCGATCTACAGTGGCGGGCTAACCTCCTCTAAAATTAAAGAGGCAACCAACACTCACAGTCAGGCTAAAACCACACTTGAGCAGACACGTCGTGCAACCGTTAGACAGAGTCGTAGCGCCTATCTTGCAGTAAATGCCGGTATCGGCCAGGTAAAAGCACGCAAACAAGCCGTGGCATCCGCTCAAAAGGCACTGGAGGCGACCCAAGCTGGATTTGAGGTTGGTACCCGCACAACCGTTGATGTACTTAATGCTCAGCGTGAGCTTTTCCGTGCAGAGAGTGGATACTCCAGAGCACGCTATGATTACCTGCTTTCACTCTTAGGACTTAAGCAGGCTGTCGGGAATCTGCAACTGGCTGATCTCACCTCGATTAACTCACTGCTGAAATAGATCACTTATCCATGTCGGAGTCAGATTGACTCCGACACCTTCCACTAAACACTTTGCTGCTGTTAGAATCCCTATCCATGAATAGTTCATCACCATTTCCGGAAACAGCACCCGATTTCAGCGATCCATTGGGTCTTATCAGCGCCTGTCACCAACGGGTACTGGATCATTCAGCACTGCTTGAACAGATTATTGAGAAAATAGCCGCAGGCGAAATTGATAATGATGTTCGTAGTGCCGCTGTTAAGGTTCAGCAATACTTCTCAACCTCCGCGATGCTGCACCATCAGGATGAAGAAAAAGACATATTCCCCATTCTGGTTCGGCAGTCACTTAAAATTGCAGAGATCATTCACAAGCTTAAACAGCAACATCAGGAGCAGGAGAAACTGTGGTCGGTTATTGATCCGAAGTTAAAGCGCCTTCCTGAGACAGTGGATGACGAATTAAGAGAAGCCTCCAGCGCCTTTATCGCCTCACAACGGGAACATGTGAATATTGAGAATGAAGAGCTCTTTTTCATGGCTCAACATATTCTCAGCAATGATGAGTTGAAAAAAATCGGCAAATCGATGGCCGATAGACGCGGCGTTCGCCTGCCGTTTAACTTTTAGGCCATTGCACCAGGTCATGGCACAGTCCAGCGACTTCCGTTTTTATCACTATCTCCATCCACGTCACTGGCCCACCTGGATACTACTCGGTATTCTGCGACTGCTGGTCATGTTGCCCTATCCGCTCATTATGAAGATTGGTGCCATGTTTGGCATGGTGATGTACTACCTGATGAGGTGTCGCCGACATATTGTTGAAATCAATATCGGGCTTACCTTTCCAGAGCTGGATAAGAGACAACAGCACCAACTGATTATTGAACATTTCAAAAACGGTGGCCGCACACTGCTTGAAAGCGCGATGGGCTGGTGGTGGCCATCGCAGCGTCTACAGGGGCTCTATACGATTCACGGTCTGGAGCATCTTGAACAGGCCGCCGCAAAAGATCATGGTGTCATTCTGTTAAGCGCCCACTTCACCAGCTTTGAGTTAGGTGGCCGTATGCTTGCTGACAATCATCCGTTTCAGTTTCTCTACAAGCCGCAACGAAAAAACCCACTCTACGAGGCATACACGACCTCTCGCAGAATGAACTACTACATCGCCGGGGTTGCCCATCGTGATCTACGCGGCATGATTAAGGGATTAAAGGAAAAGCGCACCTGCTGGTATCTGCCCGATCAGGACTTTGGTACCAGGGGGGCAGTGTTTGTGCTCTTTATGGGGGTGGAGACCGCAACCGTAACCGCAACATCACGACTGGCATCAGTCAACAACAGTCCGGTGGTGCCCTACTTTCCGATTCGCAGGGATGATATGAGCGGCTACGATATATTCATACTGCCAGAGATGGAGAACTTCCCATCAGGAAGTGATGAAGCTGATTGCCATCGTATTAATCAGATTATAGAAGAGTATGTAAGAAAGGCTCCGGCACAGTACCTGTGGCTACATCGACGATTCAAAACCCGACCCGATGGTGAGGATGCCGTGTATGAGTGTTAGATATCGCCTGCTGCTGATTGTTATTCTCATCCCGATAACAGTGCTATTCATCTGGCAGGCGATCCGGCAACGCGAGTGGCGCTTTCTGATGGAGCGCGGCGGGTTTATCAAAACCTCATTAAAAGAACCACTCTGGTTCCACGCTGCATCGGTTGGCGAAGTAAACGCCGTTGCCCCGTTAATCAACTATTTTCAGCAACAACACGAACAACCGCTACTCATCACCACCACCACACCAACTGGCGCAGCAACCGCCAGACGACTGCTGCCCGATGTTGAGCACCACTACTTCCCGTTCGACTACCTGATACATATTAAAAGAGCATTCAGAGGTATATCACCAAAGGCAATTATCATCGTTGAGACAGAGATCTGGCCTAATCTCTTCAACGAAGCAAAACAGCAACATATCCCGCTGGTTATCATTAATGGACGCCTCTCCACTCGCTCCACCGGAGCCTCAACATGGGTTAAGCAGTTATACCGACAGACGCTTGCCAGGGTTGATCATATCTACTGCCGCTCGGATGATGACAAAGCTCAGTTTGAGCGTATGGGCGCTACAGTGGAACAACTCACTGTTACTGGCAATCTTAAATATGGAGCCATCAATAACCAACAGGCAGAACCACTTCCCGAAATCACCCGTCCCTATCTATTGGCCGCATCCACCCGTGATGAGGAAGAGCCGATAATTGCCAGCGCATTCAAACAGGCCAATCTGGATAACACCCTATTGGTGATCGCGCCCCGCCATCCAGAGCGAATAGATGAGATAGAAAAATCACTCAGAGAGTATCAACTCGCTGTACGAAGTCGTGGTGAGGCGATTAATGACACAACCGAGATCTATATTGCCGACACTATTGGCGAGATGGCATCACTCATCGCAGGGTCAGTACTTGTAATCATGGGTGGGTCATTTGTTAACAAAGGTGGACAGAACCTGCTTGAACCAGCCGCCGCAGGAAAAGCAACCATCGTTGGCCCCTATATGGATAACTTTAAGGAAGAGACCAGAGAACTGCTGGTGGCAGACGGCGTTATTCAAACTGACGCAAAGGCGCTGGCTGAAAAAATTCAGGCGTTGTTTGATTCAAAGGAGACGGCACAAAAGATCGGAACAAATGCTTTGGCATTTATCGCGCAGAAACAACAGGTGGTTTCCGATTATTACCAACAGTTACAGCGATATCTATAAGTATGTAGGTTGGGCTGAACTTGCGAAGCCCAACAATACCTATTCTCCATATTCTCCCTCGTGAATTGATTCAACGCCCCAACAACTATCAATAACCCCTTCCTGATATAACGATGAATGCTGGAAAAAGACCAATCGGATGCTCGGTTGATGTGCCCATGCTTTACGGGATTGTAATGAATATAATCCACATGTCTCTGGTAATCCTCATCATTACGAATAAGGTGTTCCCAAAACCGTCTTTGCCAGATACCGCGTTCCCTTTTTTGAATGCGACTGGCAGATCGCTTTTCATGTAATGGGAGATTTCGTGAGAAGTGTGCTTTTATCAGCATCCATCTTTTCGAGAAATCTGCGTCACCTTCCGGTAATGTCCAGATTGCGTGAAGGTGATCGGGTAACACTACAAAGGCATCAATATGAAAAGGGGGATTCTGTTATAGCTATTTGATTACGGTTCTTAACAGATCCACATTTTCAGTCAGGAGTTTACGGTGGCGTTCGGCAAGATTTACCGTGAAGAAGTACGACCCACACTTTACCAATGCTCGACAATATTGCAAAAGCAGAACCTCCGTGTGGGTGCCATGATGTTGGGGTTCGTAAACTCACCCCAACCTACTTACTTAAGATTCCGGATACCTGAAAACAAATTCATAATTCCGGTTATACGCACAGAGTGCGTGATCTGACTGACTGATATAGTCTCCGCTTTCGTCGTTATTGAATGACTTGCCGATGTGCTTATCATAGCCAATTAACTTCAATATTTCAGGTAACAACGTATCCGTTTCTTTTTCCCATTTGTCCATGTCAGAGATCAAGCCATCTCGCTCTTTTCCACGCAGCATATTCTCTAGAAACTGCATATAGCCACTTCGTTCATTAGTCCTCGGCTTGTGATAGACAACAAGAACGGGAGGTGATGGCTCTTTTACCGAGACATGTCTAAATTCTCCAGACTGCGATCTAATCAGCAACGAGAAGTACAGGAAGGCAGCCGCACTAACAATATATCCCTCTGCTTCTATGATGATAGTTACACTATCTTCCTTACAATACGAGATTTCATCAATGAGATCCTGGACACATCGAAGTACACCCCCCATGTTGTGACGGATCACAATTGTGAACTCACCATCAAAAAACTCTGAGAGAGCATTTGTAATATTCTCTACCGAACGATCGTCAATTATGTCATCAAGATAGTGTGTACACTTATTGGCTATTTTCATTTTCCTCCATTGCCTGACAGTTTATTTATATAAACGGCACAATAACAGGTAATATACCGCCGGCGGATTATCAGGATTATATTGCTTTCAGGAGGTTGTGGTTATCAGCTTCCTGCTTGCGGGTAATCCCTTTTAAGAAAACTATCACATATTACCGTTATAACAAACTCCATCTTCCCCTTGTGACTCACTGAGCATTGCAGTGAAAGGCGGAGTAGCCCGAAGGATTGTGCACAGGATGTGCGCAATACGACAGTTGAGTCAGGATGGCTCATCTGTCGTACCCGACTGAAGCAAGATGCGAAGGCATCCGCAGGATGAGTCAGTGGGGTGTACTTTTCTTTGGTTCGTTTCTTTTGTACATGCAAAAGAAATGAACTCGTCGTAGGGGCGCGAAAGCCCCGATCAAAATCTATCATCGCGTTAGCGGTTCAGACCCTGGATTCCTGCGTTCGCAGGAATGACAATTTACGACAAAGCCCCATACCCTTCCATCAACTCTCCCCACGCCTTCTCATCAAACCCAAACCCACTCTCCTTCGCCTTAAACTTCTCAAACGACCGCTTCAGCCGTTTAAGATTCTGTTGTTGCCATTTTCCGGGGTGGCGTATTGAGCCTCGGTCAAAATCGATGAGATAAACCGTTTCATCTTTATCAACCATAATATTTCTGGCATTGAGATCGGCGTGGTAGACACCGCGCTGGTGGAATTGTTTGATAGTTTTACCCACTCTCTGCATCAGTTCAGGAATAACCCGCCTCTCCTTCATCCACTGTGCCAGTGGTTGCGCATCGATTCTGCGGGTGATTAGATCAGCCTGATAACGACAGAATCCCTTTTTAATCACCTGCGCAGCTATGGGTTGTGGTACCGGAAACCCTTCTTCGTAAAGTTGTGCCAACAGTGTCCACTCCCTAAATGCCCGACTGTTGACGGGATTGAGGCCGAAATAGTGATCTTTAATGATTTTTGCAGGAAGTCCTCCACGACGATAGTGGCGTAATACACACTCAATATCGGCATGGGTAAAGAAGCACACCTCTGCACGACCAACACCTGAGTACTGATTCTGTACCTCTTTTTCATCAGGAGTGAAAAAAAGCGGATCGAGCTGGGGTATAATGTCCGCATCGAACACTATAAAACGGTTTTTATCTCTGATTTCACGCCTTTGCATTTATGGATCTACCACTTAACTTTTCATCTGAGAGGTCACCAGACTCTATCTGCATCCTGCGGCTCTCCGCCATTGGAGATATTACGCATACGCTGCCAACCCTGAGAACCATTCAGCACGGCTGGCCCGATACCCGCATTACCTGGATTATCGGTAAAACAGAATATCAACTGGTGAAGGATATTCCGAATGTTGAATTTATCATCTTTGACAAGTCGAGACGATGGCGAGCGCTCCTTGATGTTAAAAAGGCGTTAAACGGACGAAAATTTGACCTGCTACTGCATATGCAGATGTCGATGCGCTCCAGCCTGTTAAGCCTGGTGATTAACGCTCCGATTAAGCTCGGATTTGACCGCGAGCGCGCAAAGGATATGCAGTGGTTCTTTACCAACCACAAAATTGCGCCCAAAACCCATGAGCATGTGCTCGATAGTTTTAAGGGCTTTACCGAGGCGATTGGGCTTTTTGATCATCAACTGCGCTGGGAGATTCCCATCCCGGATGATGCTCGTGATTACGCCAAAGGGGTTATCCCGACAGACAGACCCTATGTGGTGATTAGCCCCTGCTCCAGTATGCCCTACCGCAACTGGGTCACTGAGCGCTATGCGGCGGTTGGTGACTACATCAACAGCAAGGGTTATCGGATAGTTCTGACCGGAGGGTCTAGCGGCTTTGAGCGCGAGGTTTGCAACGAAATTGCATCACTTATGCAGAGTGAGCCCCTGAACCTTGTCGGAAGGAGTAACCTCAAACAGCTCCTGGCCATCCTTGAGGGTGCCAATTTTGTGCTCTCCCCCGATGCCGGTCCTGCTCATATTGCCACGGCTGTGAATACCCCGGTGATCGGCCTCTATGCCTGTACCAATCCTGACCGTGCCCGCCCCTATTTGAGCGCTGAATACACTGTGAGTCGTTACCCCGAGGCGATAAGACAGAAGTATGGCACCTCTGTTGATGAACAACCCTGGGGAGTGCGTGTTAGGGATGATTTTGCGATGAAGCTGATATCGACTGAGGATGTTATCTCTGTGATCGACAGGTTAATCCCCTGATGTTTAAGCCAATTCAGCTATTTCTTAGCATTTGGTATTACCTGTTACTGACAACGCTGATTGGCAAGTTTGTCTTTGCCGGATACTTTTTTGAGCAGTTTGCGTCACTTGGTCTGGTTGATGTGATGAGTTCTGTGCTTTGGGGTATTCGATTTGATATTGCTATATCAATGCTGTTTGCATTCCTGATCTATCTCTCCTCTTATCTGCTTTACCGAATTGCCTCAATACCGATGGCTGGCTCAACCCTGTTTTTAGTTGTTATCGCCCTGTTTTTTATGATCATGACCCACGGCAGCGATATCCTCTACTACGCTGAGGCTGGACGCCATATGGGTTATGAACTCACTGAGGGTTTAAACTCTGCGGGATCTTTGTTGTCGCAGTTATTTAACGCTCATCTTGTTTTTCTACTGCTCCACCTCCTCTGGTTTGCATTGACAGTAACCGTGGTTTATCTCAACTGGAGACCCATAAGAGGCTCCCGCACCCTTTTTGATAATCGGGAGTTTAACCTTACCAACCAACTTGAATTTAATCTGGTCATCATCTTCTTTGTTGCGGTTGTTGCGATCAGGGGGGGCACTCAAAACCTTCCTCTTGAACCGATCCATGTCCAAGCCATTGGCAGCTCTCAAAAGGCAACGCTTGCGCTCAACGGTTTCTATAACGCGATCTACTCCTCTCTGAGCGGCGATCAGATCAAACCAGAGATTGATATCAATGTTTCATCTGATGAGATCGAACAGTTTGAGCAGATGACCAAACATACACACACCAATCCCCCCTCCCACAAACTACTACCAAATGTGGTTATCGTCTTTCTGGAGAGTTGGAGTTCGGTCTTTATGAATAGCTACGGTGGCGAGGATGTGACCACACCTTTTTTTGATACTCTGCGTGAGCGTTCAATCAGCTCGGGAGCCATGTTTGCCGGTGGTCATCGAACCACTGAAGGGATGTTTGCCTCGATGTGCTCTTGGCAGAACCCGTTGGGGAAAACCATTTCGCAGACACAGTTACAGAACTACTCCTACAACTGCCTACCCCATATCCTCACCGAACACGGCTATAGTTCACTCTTTGTTCAGGGAACGAATGCCAATACCAGTGGTACCGGCGCCTTTGCCAATCTGATTGGGTTTAAAGAGAGTGTGGGACGACGTGATTACCAGAACAAGCTAACAGCACCCAATAGCTGGGGCTACCATGATGCTGACATCTACCATTATGTCCTCAATCGGATTGACGCTATGGATGAGCCTTTTCTCATCGGCATCAATACCAACTCAACCCATGATGTCGAAATGCCGGAAGGGTTTAACGCACCATTTGGTACTGACAGCAGCATTAATACCTATAAAAGCCTGCTCAACTATGCAGATCAGAGCCTTTCTGATTTCTATAACGCAATTAGAACACGTAACTCAGATCGGGAAACCATTGTTGTCTTTATGGCAGACCACGCTGGGCCAGGACTTGAAACGACATTTTCGAGATATCTCATTCCTTTTTTGATTAATGATGGCAAAGATCACAACGGAATTGAGAAAAATAGCATCGTGTCGCAGCGGGATATTGCGCCGACAGTTCTTGACCTTGCCGGTATTGTTTCAATGCAACAAATGACTGGGAGCTCACTCAATACCAACCATTATCAGGGAATTGTTGATTACTATCATCAAGGCATCCTTGGATGGGTCTATGACAACCGTCTGCTGGAGATCAGTATCAACCATCCTGAACAAACCAACTGTCATGCTATTTCAACACTAAAACCTTTACAGATTACACCAGACAGTTGCAACTCCCGTGACATTGAGCAACAACATCTTGCGTTAACCTTTACAAGAGTATCGCAGCAACGTCTGTTTAACGGTAAACTTGAATCCACAAAAACTGGGCAACAACATAATGAAGCCCCAAAAGAGAATAAACAGGATCCTTAAATGCATTTAAAAAAACGTGTACTTGTCACCGGTGGTGCTGGTTTTCTGGGTTCGCATCTGTGTGAACGGCTGTTAAACGATGGCTATGATGTTATCTGTCTGGATAATTTTTTCACTGGCACTAAAGACAATGTCTCCCATTTGATTGGAAATCCCAACTTTGAGATCATGCGTCATGATGTCACGATCCCCCTCTATATTGAGGTGGATGAGATCTACAACCTCGCGTGCCCGGCTTCACCGATCCACTATCAGCATGATCCAGTTCAAACCACCAAAACCTCAGTACACGGTGCCATCAACATGCTCGGTCTGGCAAAACGTACAGGCGCCAAGATTTTTCAGGCATCAACCAGTGAGGTCTATGGCGACCCAGAGGTTCATCCACAGCCTGAGAGCTACTGGGGTATGGTCAACCCTAATGGAATCCGCTCCTGTTATGACGAGGGCAAGCGTTGTGCTGAAACACTGTTTTTTGATTATCGTCGACAACACAATCTGCGCATCAAGGTAGCACGAATCTTTAATACCTATGGCCCACGGATGCACCCAAATGATGGTCGTGTGGTATCAAACTTCATCATGCAGGCACTACAGGGTCAGGATATTACTATCTATGGGGATGGGAGCCAGACACGATCATTCTGTTACGTCGATGATCTAATTGAGGTCTTTGTTCGCCTGATGAACACGCCGGATGAGTTCACTGGCCCAATGAATACCGGTAATCCTGGCGAGTTTACGATTCTTGAGTTAGCTGAAAAAGTAATTGAGCTTACTGGCTCATCCTCAAAGATAATCCACAAGCCACTACCATCAGATGATCCTAAACAGCGCTGCCCGGACATTACACTGGCGAAGCAGACTGTTGACTGGGAACCACAGATAAAGCTTGAACAGGGTTTGCTGCCAACGATCGAGTATTTCAAAAACTTTGTTTAGAATTACTACCGGAAGAGCGTAATGCCGTCACTGTTTGAATATATTCATCAAAAACGAAAGATAAAAAAGAGCCCTCTGCCGGAACATATAAGGCATGAGATCCTCAACGAATACTCTCGCCTCACCTTCAAAAAATCGTTCATGTCCAGAGAGGCACAAACAACACCAGGAATAACTCGTTTACTCTCTTTTAATATTCATCATCTTGGTTTCAAAACACTTTTCCATCTTTTTAATGAGATTTTTGTGGACGGTGATTATTCAGTCAAGTATGACACTGATACGCCATTTATTATTGACTGTGGAGCCAACATGGGGATGTCAATGATGTTCCAGAAGACTCTTTATCCTGAAGCTGAAATTCTCTGTTTTGAACCCGATGAAAAGACTTTTGATATTCTTGTGAAAAATATTAAGGAAAATATTCTGAATAACGTCACCGTATTTAAACAAGCTGTTTCTGATCATGATGGCGAAATAACATTCTATTTTGATGAAGAGAATGAAGGCTCACTTCAAATGAGCGTTATTAAGGATAGATCCCCTGAGAACTCATGTACTGTTGAGGCCACTCGCCTTTCAAAACATATAAATAAAAATGTTGACCTATTAAAACTGGACATTGAAGGTGCAGAACTCTCTGTTCTTCAAGAACTGGATAGTTCAAACAAATATTCGTTAATTAAAAGGATTTTTATCGAATACCATCATCACATTCAGGCTGAGGTAGATAATCTATCGCTTACATTGGAGATACTCGAAAGGAATGGGTATCGCTATCAGATATATGCTGATCATTTACGCCCAATTCCGGAAGGCACTATGCAGGATGTAATGATCTATGCCTATAAAAAGAACCTCAAACATATATAACAGTTTTAAGATCTCATGAGATAAATGAAGCGAAATAATAGATGCATTTAATAAAACGTGTATTGGTCACAGCTGGCACAGGATTTCTGGGATCATCCCTGTGTAAACGACTGCTGAATGATAGCTATGATGCTATATGTCTCGACATTTTTTTAACCTGTACCAAAGATAATGTTGCCCACTTGCCAGATCATCAAAATTTTGGGCTAATGCGCCACGTTGTCACAATTACGCCCTATGTTGATGTAGATGCGATCTACAACCACACATACCCCGTCACAACGATCCATTATCAAAATGTTCCACGTTCAGACCATTAGATCCAGTGAAGTGTATGGTAACGAGGTTTGCAATCAGCAACCGGAAAACTACTGGGGTTTAGTAATCCCAAATGGTTTTAACTCCAGCTATGATGAGGGCAAGCGCTGCACTGAAACACTGTATTTTGATTATCGCCTCCAACACAATCGGATCAAAGCGGCACACATCACTAATACCTATGCCTCTCACTTGCACCCTAACGATAGTCTGGTAGTTTCCAGTTTCTATGTGCAGTCGATACTCAATAACCTGAATTGCAATAGAGAGATATAACAATGACCAATAATGCACTCAAGGCAACAGTCATTATCTCCGTCTATCGAGACAAAGATGCGCTGCGAACGATCCTTGATGCACTGGCGTTACAGACAGTAAATGATTTCTTTGTTGTTGTTTCAGAAGATGGCGAGTCACAGGAGATCGCATCAGTCGTTGCTAACGAACATCGTTTCCCTGAATTAATACACCTTACTCAGGAAGATATTGGCTTTCGCAAGAATAGAGCGCTCAATCGTGCCATCGTAGCAGCCAAGAGTGATTGGCTAATCTTTATCGATGGCGATTGCGTACCCCACCACAAATTTATCTCGGCACATCTCACTCATGCAAGGAAAGGTGTGGTCACAGGTGGCCGACGCGTGGAACTTGGAGAAAAATGGTCACATCTGCTACGACAGAACTCTGAGTTACTCTGTTCCATGAATAGCTACGGTTGGTGGTGGCGGCATCTCCCATCACTGAATAGAGATCGCACCAAGGCAATTGAGTTAATGCTAATGCCGCCAGGCATAGGAAAACGAATGAAAAGGCGAGCCTCAGGACTACTTGGTTGTAATTTTGCCGCCCATCGTGACGATCTCATTGCCATAAATGGCTTCGATGAGCAGTACTGTGCGCCAGGTATTGGTGAAGACAGTGATATTGACTGGCGATTGCGGCAGTATGGCGTACATGTAATCAATGTAAAATTCACTGCACTACAGTGGCACCTGCACCATCCAAGAGGCTATACCACCAGTGAAGAAAACCTCAGGATATTAAGACATAACCAGGAACAGGGAATACTGAGACCATTGCATGGAATTGACAACCATCTTCATACATTGCCTCATGTGAAATAACTGACAATATGTTCACAAGAGAACAAAACTCATAAATATGATTACAATACTCTATCAACTTAATCAGCTTGGATATGGCGGCACCGAAAAGGCTATATTCACGTTTGTAAATAATATAGATAGACAAAAATTTAATATAAAACTTTTCTTTGTTACCGACATCTACACTAGAAAATATTACAGAAGAAAATTGTTAGCTGTTTTTAGTCGAAAATACAAAAAGATTTTCGAAAAACGATACGTTACTGATTTTTCCAGAAAAAAGGACTTCGAAAACCTCCTTGGTAAAGAAAATGTCATATTAGGAACAAAACAGGACTTTCTAAGAGCCTGTGCACGGTTCAAGCCTGATATCATTCACTTCAATCGGGGTATAGAAAACGAATTTTATACAACTCAGGTAACTAGGTTACCCGTCAACTCAAAGATATGTGAAACAAACATATTTGGCGCACCAGCAAACAAAGAATACCTAGAGAGGCTTTCATCCATATTATTCATAAGCAAATGGCTACAGTCTAAGTCAAAATGGTCTGAATCATATAACTGCAATATTTTGTATAACCCGATAGTAAAACCTGCCTCTACTGATAATTTAAGAACACAATTAAACTTACCTAAAACTGCAATCATTATTGGCAGGATTAGCCGCCCAGGAATGGATGATGGAGAATTTTTTAATAATATAATCAACATGTTCTCATCAAAGGATGTCTACTTCCTGACAATCGGTGCGTCTGCTGAGCTTCAAGAGCAGCAAGCGAATAATAAGAAGGCCATTTTCACGCCAACAACAACAAGCGAAATCACACTCAGTATGTTCTACAACACCATAGACATACTCTTTCACTACCGAAAAGAAGGGGAAACATTTGGCATGAACATCGCGGAAGCAATGATTCATGGCAAACCTGTAATTTCTCATAAAAGCGCAACAGACAATGCACAACTGGAGCTTCTATTGGACAATGAGCAACATTGTGGGATCATTGTTAATGACACAAGTGACATAAAAGAATTTGGTGATAAGCTGGAAATGTTAGTCAATGATAAAAACTTACGCATTGAGTTAGGAAGAAATGGCCAGAAGAAAGCCATGCGATTATATGAAGAGTCCGTGGTAACACGACATCTTGAAACTCTTTATGAAAGTTTCATGAAACACGAAGGCAAAAACAATGTTTAATAGAATCAAGCGCAAGTTTCTCCAGAAAGTAAGCCACAAATTTCAGAATGAACTATTTCTGCAATACATAGATGACACACCTCAAGTTCTAGAACGGATGAAGGCCAGAGGCTACTCCCCGGATACTGTAATAGATGTTGGGGCGTATAACGGTGGCTGGACAACTGTAGCAAGTAAGATATTCGACCAAGCGAAGTTTATAATGTTGGACGCACAAAAAGGCATGGAAAAGAATCTAAGCCTTGTCGCAGCCACCAATCAAAACATCAGTTACCATATTACGCTTCTGGGTGCGCAACCCGAACAGAATAAGCAGTTCTATGTATCTGGCACTGGTTCATCGGTACTTTTTGAAAATACTGACCATCCTAGAAGCATCACCCATGTCGACATGAATACACTGGACGGCATTCTCTCTGAACATAACATTTCATCGCCGGTATTACTGAAAATCGACGTGCAGGGATATGAACTCGAAGTATTAAAAGGTGCAGCGAATACACTAGAAAATGTCGATGTAATTCTACTTGAGGCTAGCCTACTACCATTCAATGAAGGTTCCCCTCTATTCGTTGATATTATCAACCACATGGAGCAACTCGGGTTTTCTCTGTACGAACTATCAGGACTCAAGAGAACTCAAAAGGAGGGTACACTATTCCAACTAGATGCCACATTCTGTAGGCACGATCACTTTTTGCGTAAAATAGTAAAATTTTAGAACATGAACTATTCTCTTTATTCAAGTAGTCAAAATACAGACCGATGAAAATTCTTTTCATCACCGCAGGAGCTGCAGATTATGTTCAGGACCTTACTTATAGTGGTCTTGTTAAACGTCTAGGCAAAAGCAATGTCGTTGATTTTCCATGGAACAGGAAATTTCACATCAACTATAAGGCGTATCCAAAAAATCTTGGTTATATACCTGGTACGGTAATTTCATCCCTGCTCAATCGAAGTATTAAAAATATAGATGCCGTTGTCGTTGCTGCCGCCAAAGCAGATGCATTCCGTAATTACATGGAAATTATGAATCGCATTCCAGCACATATACCCGTTGCATTTATCGATGGCGGTGACCAGCCAGAGCTTGGCGGTGGCGTAGCCTTTGAAGGTGAACCAGAATTATACAATGAGGTAACGTCCAGGCGTCCGTTTGATCTGATTATGAAAAGGGAGTATCTGCTTGAAGACGACTGGGGAGGAAACGTATACCCGTTTCCTATCGCTTTCAACACCGACAGGTTACCCGTACTCCCGAAGGAACACCGATACCAGGTCTCATTTTGGGCTGTCGAAACCGATCCTGTTCGCACCCAGGCACTTGAGCTTCTACAGGATCACTTTGACTGTCGTAGCAATGGTACAGTACGCAACCAAACCTTCAGAAACTATCCCCGTAAAGGAGACTTCTATCTCCAGGAACTGGCTGCCTGCAAAATCGTATTGAATTTTCGTGGTGGAGGATGGGATACCTTACGTTACTGGGAAGTGCCTGCAGTTGGTAGTCTGCTGGTTTCACAGAAGCCAGGTATTCGTATCCCTCATGATTTTGTTCCTGATGTATCAGCTATTTATATCAAAGATGATTTAAGCGATTTAATCGAACGATGTGACTACTACCTCAGGCACGATAGCTTACGTGAAAAGATTGCCACAGCGGGTCGACAACACCTAATGCAGTTTCACACAGACATCGCTAGAGCCGATGACCTGCTGCATCACCTGCGCCGCTTAATCAGTTAGGAGGGAGCATGAGTAATTTCAGCTTAACCCATCGTCTGCGTAACAAGATACGAATTAATCCGGGCAACAATATTAACCTCGCAAATAATGTAAAACTGAGCCAGTGTCGAATTCTTGTTCGAGGAAAAGGGAATCAATTAATCATTGGCTCTGGTACTGTTTTACGTGCCGTTAATCTGGAAATAATCGGGGATAATTGCACTCTTGAGATCGGTGAAAATTGCATGATCGGTCACCACTCCTACCTGAGTGTTAAGGAGCATAATCGACGCCTAGTTATTGGTAATGACTGCGGACTATCACGAAACGTCAAGGTGATGACTTCTGATGGTCATCCTATCTTTAGCAATGGCGAATGTATCAATCCTGCCAGTGACATTGTAATAGGTAATCATGTCTGGATTGGCGATCAGGTGACAATCCTAAAAGGAGTCACTATTGGTGATGGTTCAGTCGTAGGTATCGGTTCACTTGTGACGAAATCGGTACCTGCCTCAGTCGTAGCCGCAGGTAATCCGGCGCGTGTTGTGAAAGAAGAGATCACCTGGCAACCCTAGGAATCAGATGCGGATTTTAGTAGTAAGGAACGACAAACTCGGCGACTTCATGCTCGCCTGGCCAGCTATGGCGCTGTTAAAAAGGCATCTGCCCGATTGCGAGATTACAGTACTGGTTCCCGCCTATACCGCACCTGTCGCCAGGCTTTGTCCATCAATTGACCATATCCTGATCGATGAGGGCGAAGGCGCTTTTGCGCTGGCGGGTAAACTTCGCGCCCAACACTTTGATGCAGCTATCACCCTTTTTTCAACGGGTCGAGTCGGTGCGGCGCTCTGGCTTGCTAACATCCGTTATCGTCTGGCTCCAGCGACCAAGCTGGCGCAGTTTTTTTATAACCACCGCCTTACTCAGCGACGCTCACGCTCGGAAAAGCCGGAGTACGCCTACAACATCGACCTGGTGTTGCATTACCTGAACGATCACCACCATCCGGTTAGCGCCGTCACTAGCGTTGATAACGACTGGCTTACGGATGACCTGGGAAGACCCTTTCTGGATCTGCCAACAGAGCGGGCTGATTTCTGTCATCAGATGGGGATTAACCCCGAGTCTATGCTGGTCTTTATCCACCCAGGTAGTGGCGGCTCAGCCAACAACCTGCGACCGGATCAATATATATCGCTTGCCAATCAACTAAAAAGTGAACAACCACTTACCTTCATTGTCACTTCCGGCCCTGGTGAAGAGGCGATTGCGAAAGAGGTGGTTGTTGGCATCAAATACCCGAGCCATCACTATCAGGCAAAGGGCGGACTGGACGAGTTTTGCCAGACGCTGGCGTTGGCCGATCTCTTTATCAGCGGTTCAACCGGGCCACTGCATATTGCTGGCGCGTTAAATCGACCTACAGCGGCCTTTTATCCGCGCCACCGCTCGGCTACTCCGTTACGTTGGCAAACATTGAATGCGCCTGAGATGCGGCTGGCCTTTACCCCGCCGGAAGGCAGTGAGGCTGCGGATGTGCAGCAGATCGATATTGCCAGTGCTGCGTATGAGATTAGCTGCCACTTTCTCCACTAAGCAGCTTTCGTAACTGTCGATAGTGGTTTTCAAGATCAAAGCGCTCACTTGCCACCTCGGCTCCAGCTACGGCAAGAGCGCTCCTGAACGCTGAGTCCGATATTAACCTTTGCAGTTGCAAAGTCAGGCTATCGACGCTTCCCGACTCAAACAGCAGCCCCGTCTTTTCGTGATCAATAATCTCCGGCACACCACCACGGTCGCTACCAATAACGGCTACGCCGCAGCGCATCGCCTCTGGTAGAACCAGGCCGAAGGTCTCTTCAATGGTGGTCAGTGCGAGGATGTCACACGCCTGCATCCAGCGCTGAGGGGTATCGGTAAAGCCCTCAAAAATTACACTATCTGCTATACCCAATGTTTGGATCTGCTCCTTTAGAAGCTCAGGGTAGGCGCTGTTCATTGCATGACCAACAATTAGCAGCTTAAGTGGGTAGCCATTTTTGATATTTCGGGCAACCGCCTCAACCATCAGATGTTGCCCCTTAAACTCCTCCAGTCGGCCAAACACCGACACCAGCAGTTCATCACTCCCTACTCCCCACGCTGCCCGCTGCTGGTTACGCTCCTCTGCGGTCAGAATATGATCCGGCGGCGCGACCCCATAGTAGAGGGGTACCACTTTATCAGGATTGGGCAGAAAGCCTTGTGCAGCCTCAGCCAATGATCTGGTAATGGTGATCATCAAGTCCATCTGCCCATAGATAAAGCGATGATAGAGATCCTTTTTGGGTCTGGTAATAACCATCTGCCGAGTAAATACCAACCGAGGTTTTGACCTGGAGAGCCACTTTGCAAACGCCGCCAGCGGCAGATCATTCGCCCAGTGACAGTGAATCACATCAACCTGCTGTTCATCGACAAAAGCTGCCAACTGCTTTGCTGTTTTTAGCGGGAGCTTTTTAACCGACGGAGGATTTAGATAGTGAAGCGGAATATTGAGCGATTCCATCTCCTTGCGAATGCCACTATTGTGGTTCAAAACCCCAATGATCTCATCCTGTGCCTTTAGTGCAGCGGCAGTGCGATAAACATAAAGCTCAAGCCCGCCCTTTCCGGGTGACAGGCATAGCTCAAGAATCTTCATCTTCAGGAAATCCTGGTTGAGAGCGAGTCCAGAGATCCGCATATTTTACAAAGGTAGAGTGCGCCGACAGCAGTGCCAGTAACAAACCCTGCCTGCCATCGAGAAAACCGGCGCGAACGATATACATCTTGATAAAACAGCCTATCCCGTGAATGGTTGCCTGTACTAGCGAAGACCGTTTGCCCTTCGCCTGACGTTGATCAGCCCACGCCTTTGCATAGTGCGCCGACTTCACCAGATAGTGGTTCATATCGTTGTAGGTGTAGTGGAGCAGATCGCCCTTTAGCGAATTTAGCTGCATGGCTGATGGATACTCAGGCTTCTCGTGTACCAGGGCATCGCTGTATTTCACCTTGTTGGCCGGATAGAGCCGTTTAACATAATCGGGATACCAGCCGCTATGACGGATAAAGCGCCCGAACACATACGAAAGACGTGGCACCTGATATAGTTGATCCTGATTATTCTCCTTAATAATGCGCTCAATCGAACTACGAAGCTGCGGGGTGATGCGCTCATCGGCATCCAGCATAAAGATCCATTCGGAGGTTGCCAGTGCCTGCGCCCGCTGGCGTTGGATGCCAAATCCCTGCCAGTCACTCTCTACGGCTACCTTTGCGCCATATTTCTCGGCAATGGCGATGGTGTTGTCGCTGCTACCGGAATCGACGACAACAATCTCATCAGCAAACTGTGCGCTCTTCAGGCAGGCATCAAGATGAGCCGCTTCATTTTTCACAATCAGTACGATTGAAAGGCTACTCATGCTGTCCTCTCTACAACTCGCTCGACAGCTTCAAATGCCTGCTGCGGCAGAATATGACCCAGACAGTCCCCATGCCCTAACGGACAGTGGCGCTTGAAGCAGGGGCTGCACTCCAGTCCCAGATAGAGTACCTCTGCGTTTTCGGTCAGAGGTGGAGTGTAGTCTGGGGTTGATGAGCCGTAGATACCCACCAGTGGTGTTCCGGTTGCCGCTGCGACGTGCATCAGGCCGGAATCGTTGCTGACAACCGCATCACATCGATCAATCAGATCAATCACATCAACCAACTCGGTTTCGCCACAAAGGTTTCGGGTGATTCCGCCTGATAAGTCATCAATCATCGCCGCAAAGGGCTGATCCTTAGCCGATCCAAACTGCCAGATCTGATACCCCTTTTCATACAACTGAGAGGCCAGCTCACCATAATATTTTCCCGGCCACTGCTTGGCAGGGCCATACTCGGCACCCGGCATAAAGCCGATAATCGGTCTGTCGGTATCGAGATTGAGCTTGTCGACAATACGCTTCTGATTACCTTTATTAACAACCAGCTCTGGCTGTGGAATCACTGGTGGTTGTGGAGCGTCCGCTGGGTGTCCGAGAGCGACATAACGCTCAACTGTTCTGGTCAGGATCTGTTTATCCAAATGACGAATATCGTTTAATAAACCATATCGCATCTCGCCACGATACCCGGTTCGGATCTTCGCTCTTGCAAAGAATGGCACCAGAGCCGACTTAAACGAACGTGGTAATACAATCGCGTGGTCATAGCGTTTGGCACGAAGCCCCTTACCCGTTTTGCAGCGTTTTTTTAGCGAGAACTCACCATGCCCTACAGAGAGCGCAATGCCGTTGGAGACCTCTGGCATTCGCTCCAGCAGGGGTAACGACCATTGCGGCGCAATCACATCAATCGAACACTCGCCGCTCTCTTTCAGGGTCTTAAAGAGGCTCTGCGCCATCACCATATCCCCAACCCATGATGGACCAACGATGAGATAGCGCGAGGACATCGCCGTTATCGACCCAGCACCGTTTCGGTGATCTGACAGTTCTGCTTCAGGTGATCGGGATTAATCGTGCCAACAATCACGCTGGAAACCGCTGGCTGTGCAAACACCATTTCAAGCGCCTGCTCCACGCCAACACCGCCCGCTGCATGTCCGCTCTGTAACCCCTTTTTAATGACCACGCCCTTATTCAATCGACGCGCCGCTTCCAGCACGGGTAGCTCATCGGTATAGACCGGATTGTAGGTCGCCATCACCACATCCATATTCTCTACACACCAGATGCCGCCCTCTACGGTTTTGGTCGACATGCCAACGGCCTTAATCAGCCCCTCGTGTTTGAGTTGTAACAGCGTATCGCAGACCGCCTGATTGTGAATAATATCCATATCATTGCCATCCGAATGAACCAGCACCACATCCAGAACATCACGGCGTAACCGTTTTAATGAACGCTCAACACTCATGCGCGTGTACTCAGCGCTAAAGTTAAAGCTGGATTGCCCGCCCTCAAAAATCTCACCGACCTTGCCGACAACTACCCAGTCGTGTCGGTTTGGTAGTAGCTGCCCCAGGCGCTCCTCACTGTTGCCGTAAGCAGGAGCGGTATCGAGCGCATTAATACCCAGATCCCACGCCAGCGACAGCAGTGAACGTACGGCATCATCATCCGGGATCTTAAACCCGGTCGGGTATTTGACCTGCTGGTCACGACCGATCTTTACAGTGCCCAGACCAAGTGCACTCATAGCGATACCTGTCTTACCCAAAAGATTAACTTTCATTTGTACTCTTTTCTGTTGAACTCAAAGATATCATTAGCGCCATTAGTATGATGTACATGGCAATAAAAAGTTTATCAACCGTCACCGTATCTGTTAATCCAAAAACCAGATACATTATCATTGTAGCCGTTGCTGCAGTTTCAACACGATGGTCGCCCCCATGCTCTCGTTTAGCATCTCGGCTTAACCGATAAATCGGGCATAGGTACAATGCTAAAAGAGATATTATCCCTACCGCTCCTCGACTAACACCCACAGAGAGCAGATCGTTATGTGGCTCCTTATGAATTCCGATAGGTGCAGCGACCTTATCGGCCGCAATCAACTCCTGGACTTTGGAATTGTAGGCTCCGAGTCCATGACCTATCCAGGGTGACTCACAGATTAGCATCAAGGATGCTCGCCACATCTCTATACGATCACCAGTCGAGCCATGAACAAACTTACCATCGGCAATTTTATTAATGGTTTCAATTGGCTCAATGAACCGCTGCTCCAGCGAAAATTGCCTCACCATCAATCCTGCAAAGAGTAGAAACAAGAATGCCCATACAAATACTTTTGCTAGAGAAAGACTCCACTTTTCCTTATAGATGTATCCAAGATAAATACCTACAAAGGGAATCGCTATCCATCCCCCACGAGAGGCTGACAAAATAGAGCCAATAACCCCGAAAATCACACCTAAAATAAATATGAAACTCTCAATCTTTTTACTCTCTTTAAAACCCTTAAAGGCAATCAGCGACAGCGTTGCAAAGAGTAATGACAGATCGCCAAATAGAATCTCATATGTAGTTCCTTTGGCTCTTTCCAACACAATTATCATCCCATCGACCACATTTATCGACTCACTAAGCGCATACAAACCAGAAAGTATTGCCCCAACGCTAACCCCAAACCAGAGTGCATCCCGACTCGGTCTGTATTTGATAAGCAGATAGAATAGTGGTAGCGAATAGAGGAAGCGTAATTGAGTATCCAGTTTGGTTGCACTCAACTCATATTGAGGTTGCCAAAGCTCAAGAACAACCGTAACCACACTGTAGATCACAAATGGTGCAGCATATCGCAGGCTATAAATAAATTGACCGCGATCAAATCTAAACACCAATGCGACACCACCCCATAACACCAGGATGATGAAACATAGCTTGGCAAGCGGATAGTAAACCTGAAAGGATGCGAGGGTAAAAAACACCAATAGACTGATAAGGGTGTATGAAAGCGGAAAACCCTTATCCTCAGAGTGTCGGGCTGAGATAAGGTTAAAGCCAAAATTCATCTATCTGCCACGGTAATAGCGCCACTTCAGGAGTCGCCCACTCTGGAAAGTCACTATTGCTCTCTTTTGCTATATCCTGCACAAGCTGCTCAACCTCATCAGCAAGCGCTGGTGCCAGTGCCAGTTTTGTTGGCCATGTGGTAATAATAATTTCATGACGGGACGCAAAGGCGTTTGTAGGTCTTGTACCATCTTTCAT
Organism: Thiohalomonadaceae bacterium; assembly: GCA_050301795.1. Taxonomy (GTDB): domain Bacteria; phylum Pseudomonadota; class Gammaproteobacteria; order Thiohalomonadales; family Thiohalomonadaceae; genus JBNKZU01. The sequence continues at coordinate 123,702 of JBNKZU010000014.1, forward strand.
CCTGGTCTCTGCACGATCAATATCCAGTGTTGCCCACTGGCAGGATGAGAAATCAATCCATGGAAATAGCTCTGTCAACTCCCTGCGGGTTGCCTCAATCTGCTCTGCATCCGTTCGATGAACGCCCAGCTCTGCTGGCTCGCCGCCGATATACCAGACGGTTTTACCGTTGCTGTCAAAATGGGTGGTGATGGTGATACGTGGATTGGCACTGGCACCAAGGCAGTGTGCATAAATACCAGTTGGCAGCACCTCACCGCGAAGCATCACCATCTTTAATGGACGTAGCTGCATCTGCGGCTGCTCGTATCCGAGCTGATTGAGCAGCTCGCTGTTCCCCGCTCCTGCCGCAAGAATAATCACCATAGATTTGATGCTTCGCTCGCTATCGAGTGTAATGCTGTTTCTATTTTGAGCATCCAGTTCGATACTCGGCGCATAATAGATCTGTCTGGAGTAGCGGTTTGCAAGCTCTGTAACCAGTGAGGCTGTATCAAGCACCGGTTCATCAAGGCGATAGACCTGCCCCTTAAACCCGCTATTCTGAAATAGGGATGGACGTGAATCGCCCTCAAGTGGCTGAGTACGGGAGCGCATCACCTTGCTGGCAAAGAACCCCGCCATGCGTGAGCTCAGGCTGGTGGTTGACCACATATACTGATGATCGGACATCAGCTTTACGCTCGACAGATCGATCTCGCCTCTCCCTTCAAGCGCGGCGCGCCAGCGTGATGGCATCTCATAAATGGATTCGGAAGAACCGGTGATCTTTCCGGTAAGGGCATATTTAGTGCCACCATGAATGATGCCCTGGGAGTATCGCGTCTGACCCGTACCGAGCTTATCCTTTTCCAGCAGTACGGTTTTGTAGCCCGCTTTATCGAGCCTCGCGAGCATCCATAACCCGGCGATACCACCGCCGATAATTGTAATGTCGACCTGAAGCGTTTCTGCCATTACGCGTCGTTTTTCTTTTCGGATTTGCGGATTGAGCCAATAATGCCGGTGGTTGATGTGTTTTCAACATAGCTCATCACCCTCACCTCACCGCCAGCCTTGCGTACACACTCCCCTCCGGGAATGTTATCGGGATCATTATCACCACCCTTGACCAGCACATCGGGGCTGATGTTGCAGATCAGACGCGTCGGGGTGTCTTCATCAAAGCCGACCACCCAGTCGACACAATCAAGTGCGGCAAGCACACGCATCCGTTTGGCCTGGGTATTAACCGGACGCTCTTCACCCTTCAATCGCTTAACAGAGGCATCATCATTGACCGCAACGATCAGGCGATCCCCTAACTGTGCGGATTCTTCAAGGTAGGTCACATGGCCTGCGTGAAGAATGTCAAAACAGCCATTGGTCATAATGACCTTCTCGCCATGCGCCTTTGCCTCCTGCACCAGTGCTACCAGACTCTCTTCATCGACGATACCGCGCGCCATATCTTTCTGGGCATGGAGTGCACGGCGCAACTCAGGAACAGTAACACTGGCAGTTCCGAGTTTGCCCACCACAACTCCAGCAGCGATATTTGCAAGTACTGTCGCATCATAAAGCGTCTCACCTGCCGCCAGTGAAGAGGCAAGAACTGACACCACAGTATCTCCTGCCCCGGTCACATCGTAAACATCACGGGCGCGGGTAGGAATGTGAACCGCTGGCTCGCCCTTTTGCAGCAGGGTCATCCCTTTTTCACTGCGTGTTATCAGAAGGGCTTCCAAATCGTGTGTTTCGATCAGTTGCATACCACGGGACTCTATCTCTTCATCATTGGCACAGTGACCAACGATCATCTCAAACTCACCCATATTCGGAGTCAGTAGAGTCGCACCGTGATAACGAGAAAAATCATAGCCTTTTGGATCGATGATTACTTTTTTCCCCTGCTCCTTGGCAATGGCAATCAATTCGCGACTCTTACGAAGTGCGCCTTTGTTGTAGTCCGAAAGAATGACAACATCACACTCGTCAAGATGGTTCTTAAACTCTTCAACCAATGAAGATGCGGCAGATTCAGGAAAACCTGTCTCAAAATCGAGCCGAATCAACTGCTGATGGCGACTGATAATACGCAGTTTGGTGATTGTAGGTAGTCCTTCAACCTTATAAAAATGGCATTGAACATTAGCAGCCCGCAAGGTGCTGTTTAATACATTGGCTGCCTCATCATTACCAGTAAGACCTACAACTGCAGCCTTCGCCCCCAACGCGGCGATATTAAGTGCGACGTTTCCAGCACCACCAGCCCGCTCTTCGTTTGCATCAACACGAACAACCGGCACTGGGGCTTCAGGAGAGATACGGGAGGTATCTCCATGCCAGTAACGATCTAACATGACATCACCGACAACCAGAAGTCGTGCGTTTTCAAAGGCTGGGATTGGTTTCATTCTCTATTTTTTTCTCGATCTTGAACAAAATTGAGCCCGACCAGGTCGGGCTCAATGGATTTAGTTAGTATAACTTAACCACCCTGGTGCCGATTCACGTCGTCCGTGAACGGTATCGAAGTAAGCGGTTTGTAGTCTCTCAGTGATCGGACCACGACTACCTGTTCCTATGGTGCGATTATCAACCTCACGAATTGGAGTCACTTCAGCAGCCGTTCCGGTGAAGAACGCCTCATCCGCCACATAAACCTCATCACGAGTGATGCGCTTCTCCTTAACGGTATAACCAAACTCTGCTGCTAGACGTACTATTGTGTCGCGGGTGATCCCCTCAAGGGCTGAGGTCAAATCGGGGGTATAGATCACACCATCACGAACGATGAAGATATTCTCGCCAGAGCCCTCGGCAACATAGCCTTCATTATCGAGCAGCATCGCCTCGTCATAACCGCAGGTCAGCGCCTCCTGTAACGCCAGCATGGAGTTCATGTAGTTACCGTTGGCCTTGGCCTTACACATCGTAATATTGACGTGGTGGCGAGTGTAGGATGAGGTACGGATGCGAATCCCCTTCTGCATGCCCTCATCACCCAGATAGGCTCCCCATGACCATGCAGCAACCATCACATGTACCTTGAGGTTATCGGCACGTAATCCCATACCCTCAGAGCCATAAAAACACATCGGACGAATATAGGCCGATTCGAGATTATTCTCCCGAACCGCAGCGAGCTGTGCCTGATTAAGCGTCTCTTTATCGTATGGCATTGGCATTGCGAGAATATGTGCTGAATTGAAAAGGCGATCAGTGTGTTCCTGTAACCGGAAAATCGCTGTACCTTTTTCAGCTTTATAGGCACGAACACCTTCAAAAACACCCATGCCGTAGTGGAGGGTATGGGTCAGTACGTGGGTCTTCGCCTCACGCCAGGGCACCATCTCACCATCTAGCCAGATGACTCCGTCGCGGTCATCCATCGTCATGTTCACATCTCCTCAATCTTAAAATCATTCAGCAAAGGGAGTCACTACTCCCCGATTAATTGGTTCCAGATACGGATAACCTCTTCTCTTGTCTGTGCGAACGGCTCAGCACTGACAACACTCTTCTCCCCAAGCAGGGTCATCCGATGGACTGAGGCTCTAAAACTGCGATACGCATCTTTGAGCATTGTTGCATCTTCCTCAGTCAAAATGGCACATTCAGCAAGCCCATCAAGCAAACGAATATTATCGGTATATGTCGTTAGTGATGGGTACTTATTAGCCCATGCCAGAACGCCATATTGCACCATAAATTCAATGTCAGCGATACCACCTCTATCCTGTTTTAGGTCAAACTTTTCCTCTGTACCTTTAGATAACGCCTCAAACATCTTGATACGCATCTTTGAAACATCTTGTTTTAACGTATTGATATCCCTTTGCTGACACAATATTTCGTGTCTTACACTCTGGAAAGCCTCTGCAATGCCACTATCTCCGCTGACTACGCGGGCACGAACCAACGCCTGATGTTCCCAAGTCCAGGCCTGTTTGCGCTGATAGTCGGCAAAGGCATCAATACTGCTTACCATCATCCCTGATGCACCACTTGGACGAAGGCGGGTGTCGATCTCGTAGAGCACTCCAGCCCGGGTCGGGGTACTCATAATATGAATTACCTTCTGAGCAAGACGAGCATAGAAAACTGCATTATCAAGAGGTTTATCGCCATTAGTGGTTCGCCCTTCACTTTCATGACTGTGTAGAAACACCACATCTAAATCAGAGCCGTAACTCAGCTCAATTCCACCGAGCTTTCCATATGCAATCACCGCAAAGCCGGTATCACAAACCCGGTGATCACCACATTCGGGACGACCATGACGTTTTATCATCTGTCGCCACGCCAGATCAAAGCAGGCATCCAAAATCTCGATTGCCAGTTCGGTGAGATGATCGCTGACAACCATCAATGGCATTGCATCCATAATATCGGCAGCAGCAACCCTCAACAGATTGCTCTGTTTGATGGTTCGCAGTTCGTCCATCTGTGTTTCGAGATCGTCAATATCAATATGGGACAGCCGCTCCAGAATCTCATGACGCATCTCTTCACGACTTGGGGGATCGTAAAGTGTTCGTGGATCAAGCAGTTCATCAAGTAGTTGTGGACGCTTACTGACATAATCAGAGATCCAGATACTGGCACTACAGAGCTTTACAAGTTGTGACAATGCCATTGGGTTTTCGACCAACAGTGACACATAGGCGCTTCTGCGCCCAATCTGTTCAACAAGTCCTAACAACCGAATTAAGGTCTGATCCGCGTTTTCAACCTGGGTTACCGCGCCAAGCAGTAGCGGCATTAGCTGATTAACCCGTTGATTAGCCTCCTTACTCATATTCTGGAATGTACGACTTTTGCGAAGCTGCTCAAATCGGCGCACGATTTCAGCGCTATCTTGGTATCCGAGTCGTTGTAAGGTTTCCAACGCCAATTCAGGTGCCACACTCCCCTGCCAAATCCCGAACAGATCATCACTGTCGGTCTCAGCGTGTTGCGTCTGTGGGGCAGCGATCACCTGATGGAAGTGGTTATGTACTCGTTCCATGTGCTCACGCAGATCTGCCTCAAAATGATCCCAGCTATCGTAACCCATAGTGAAGGCAAGTCGGGTTTGCCCCTGCTCATCATCAGGGAGAAGATGGGTCTGCTCATCAGCATACTGTTGTAGACGATGCTCAACCGTACGCAAAAAACAGTACGCCAGCGTCAACTTATTCACCACAAACTCTGGCAGCATCTCAAAGCGGCGTAAGGTCTCAAGCACTGCCAATATTCTGGTGATCTGCAACGCCTTTTCACGCCCGCCACGAATCAACTGAAACGCCTGTCCGATAAATTCAACCTCGCGAATACCACCGGCACCTAACTTGACGTTGTTGTCCATGCCTCGGTTCATTACCTCACGCGAGATCATCCCCTTCATTTCCCGTAGTGACTCAAACGCGCCGTAGTCGATATATTTTCGATAGATAAACGGACGAATGCGCTCCATTAGCGCCTTTCCTGCTTCGTGATCACCTGCAATGACTCTCGCCTTGATTAGCGCGTACCGCTCCCATTCGCGCCCATGTACCTGATAATAGGATTCCATGGCATCAAAACTACTCGCCAACGCGCCGGATTCACCAAAGGGACGCAGTCGCATGTCCACTCGAAAAACGAAGCCATAGGCATTATTGGTGTTTAGTACCTTAATCAGTCGTTGACCGACGCGCACAAAAAACTCATGGTTCGTCATTTGTTTGTGACCGCCTTCGGTTTCACCCTCCTCGCTGTAGCAGAAGATGAGATCAATATCAGAGGAGTAGTTCAACTCAAACGCACCAAGTTTACCCATTCCCAGAACCACTAGCTGTTGCGGTTCACCATTGCTGTTCATCGGTGTTCCAAAGCTTGGCTGCTGCCACTGCATAATCTTGGATAACGCGATCTCGACACAACTGTCTGCAAGCTGTGACAGTGCATAGGTCACATCATTTAGATTTACATGGCCATTGATATCAAACCACGCGATACGCACCATTTCACGACGACGCAAATGGCGCAGTGCGATCATTAGGCTCTCTTCATCATCGCAAGGGGTAAGCTCAGCCACCGCTCGTTCAGCAAGGCGATCAGCGTTTAAAGGCTCTGCGACCTTAGCGTCCTCAATGATTTGTTGATAAAGCCCAGGTTCTCGACATAATCCGTTGGCGATAAATTTACTCGCTGCAAAGGAGTTTAATAATTCATCAAGCTGTGGCTGGGTAACCACAGGATTCTCATCGGCCACAGCATCACACCATTTTGACCAGTGAAGCCTGACCGATTCATGTAGTTGTTTCGGGATGAGTTCGAGTGATTTATCAAGAGAGATGGATAGTGTCACTACGCTGCCTTATCAGTTGTATTGATAACAGCGATTGTAACAGTGAGGGGATGAACAACAATAATTAATCCTATGAGTCCCCTCCCCGTAGCGGGGAGAGGATCAACGGGATTATCCGACTACTGGTTAGCCAACCATTTCTCAAGTGCGTCTGATCCACCTATCAAATCGCCATTAACAAAGACTTGAGGAACAGAGGTCACACCAGTGACAGCACGCAGAGTGCGGTCGGTATATTCGCGGTTCAGTTCCAACTCTTCAAACTCGATTCCGGCATCGTGCAGCATACCTTTTGCGCGAGCACAGAATGGGCAGCCCTTGCGAGTGAAAACCGTCACATCCAGAGGCTTTTGTATTCCTGGAGAGAGATACTCCAGCATGGTGTCGGCATCTGAAACCTCATACGGATCTCCTGGAACGTCCGGCTCCACAAAATGTTTCACAATCACACCATCATCCACCAGCATCGAATAGCGCCATGAACGCTTACCGAAACCAATGGCATCCTTATCCACCAGCATTCCCATGCCTTCGCTGAATTCGCCGTTACCATCGGGGATAAAGGTGATGTTCTCGGCCTTCTGATCAACCTTCCACTCGTTCATTACAAACGCATCATTGACTGAGATACAGACAATCTCGTCAACCCCGAGCGCCTTAAACGTATCAGCCAGTTGGTTAAAGCGTGGGACATGTGATGATGAACAGGTTGGTGTAAATGCACCGGGTAGTGAAAAAACAATCACCTTTTTGCCTGTAAAAACATCTTTACTCTCAACATCGACCCACTCATGTGCCTGACGGGTGTGGAATGTAACCTCTGGAACACGTTGACCTTCTCGATTTTCTAACATCTATCTTCTCCTGTTGGATGGGTAATCTTTAATGTGCAAATAGTGTAGATCGGCTTGATTAATTTATATATTTGATTATTTTTATTATATTGATTTAATTTTTAGAACGATAACCATGAACTTACCGACAACCAAGCAGCTTAGATACTTCATCACACTAGCCAGGTATCAACACTTTGGCAAAGCGGCTGAGGCATGTTTTGTTTCTCAATCAGCCTTTAGCATCGCAATTAAAGAGTTTGAACAAACCATGGGAGGCGGTCTCGTCGACAGAACCAATAAAAGCGTCACCATCACCCCAAAAGGTTATGAGGTGGCGGAAGAGGCAAAACAGATCATTGAAGCATTGAGTGAGTTGGTTTCGCATTCGCAAAACCAGCAGAAACCACTTTGCGGAAAACTCAGGCTAGGAATAATCCCAACAATCGCCCCATTTCTATTACCAAAACTACTTCCGAAACTACGAAAGCAGTACCCGGAATTAATACTCTATCTACAAGAGGATATGTCACCCAATATCTATCAGAAGCTGATGGAAGGAGAACTGGATATACTGATATTTGCGCTTCCCTATTCGTTAAGAAATGTTGAGTTCTTTCCACTATTCAACGATCCATTTCTACTGGCGTGCCATAAAAACAGCATTCATGTCGATCCAGAGCACTACAAACTTGAGGCACTGGAACCCGAGAGTATTCTGTTGTTAAAGGATGGGCACTGTTTACGAGACCATGCACTTTCTGCCTGCCATATTCAAAGTATTGATCAAGTCAACACATTTGCTGCCAATTCACTCCTCACCTTAATCGAGATGGTCGATGCTGATCTGGGCATTACCTACCTTCCCCAAATGGCGCAAGGATCACCGATGCTAAAAAACACCCAGGTCAAAACCTGGCCGATTCAGCAAGCAGGTCATCGGGAGATCGGATTGGTATGGCGAAAAAATAGCAGCCGACAGACGGAGTTTGAGGTGTTTGGGGATTATATAAAACAGCTTAAGGAATCAGGTTCGATTTAAGTGATTACATCAGCCCATTATTGCGACAACAACAACCATTGTTTTATCCGCTCCGGTATTAAATAGAGATATCTTACCGATCCAGGTGCATGGGATACCACGCTGGAGATGACGATCACAACGATGATAATGAAGAGTAATTGCGGATGATCCCAAAAGAGATAAAGCAATAGTAGCTTCAAGAGTATTGCAACACCTCGTAACTGTATTATCCAACTCGCACTGACGTAACAAAAGAGTGCAATTAACAGAAGACCGGAAATCAGGCTTAACTCAAACCACGGCTCCCAGAACTCAGGTTTTGCGCCTGATAATAGCGCGCCGACAAACAGTGTGACCCCGATTAGATGTAACGTGCGAAGTGTTATATTTATCCATCGCATTCCTAAGAGTTCACGCGACGGTTCAGGAAAGAGAACTCTCCTGATTTTGGACACTACTTTATCTCTTCAATATAGGTGCGTGCGATTGGGGTTTGAACATAGATCTTTTTATCACCCTTTCTGGCCCAGAAGTAGTAATACCCTTTTTGAGGTTCGGCAGTTACCTTGCCATCCAGTACCTGCCAAGTTTTGGTATGTTCACCATCAGCATAGGTCACTTGATAGTCTCCCTCTAGCCATGTAACCCCGATCCTGCTGATCTTGTTTTGCTGCTCTTCTGTGCATGCGGTTAGTACGATTAATGACAGGGCTACAAACAACACTTTAAATTTGGTGATCATTTTAGATTCTCTCTTATTGAGGTTTTGTTGTTACAGTTGGTTGCGGTGTAGAGGTAAAAAGGGCGGCAGCATCTACCGCATCAAAAACATAGAGGTTATTACAGTATTCACATTTCACCTGAATATCCCCCTCCTGTTTTACCAGATCATCAACTTCGTCTTGCCCCAAACCTCTCAATGTATTGGCAACCCGTTCACGGGAACATCCACATTCAAACCGAATATCCTGCTTCTCAAACATACGCAGGTCGTCCTCATGAAACAGCCGACGAATAACAGTCTCTGAGTTAACCTCAAGCAGTTCCTCCCGCTTCATGGTGTTTGTGAGGTATTGTACCCGATCCCAATCGTCATCCTCTTCCTGTTCTGGCAGGCGTTGGATTAACAGTCCGGCACATCGTTCTCCATTTGCGCCAAGCACAAGTCGGGTTGGTAACTGCTCTGACTGCTTTAGGTAGTGTTCCAATGCTTCTGCAATGGTCAGACCAACAATCGGAACAATGCCCTGGTATCGCTCACCACTTCGCGGTTCGACAGAGATCACGATCTGCCCCTCGCCGATCTGCTTTTGAATATCATACATCGGAACAACTCCCTTCCAACGCGCAACACCTCTTATGGAGTGATCGCTGGTGGCCTCAGCCACAATAATATTCACTGGGCCTTCACCCGTAATTTGCATTGTGATCTTGCCATCAAACTTCAGTGTTTCGATTAGCAGTGTTGTAGCCGCTAACATCTCTCCGAGGAGATTTCTCAGGGCATCAGGATAGTCATGATTCGAGAGAATCTCGCGCCAACTATCATCAAGGGTGACTATCTCGCCCCGAATGTTTGACTCTTCAAACAGAAAGCGTTGGATCTGATCGCGCATCTATATAAACCTTGGTGTGTTTAGATTTTGATTCAGACGTTATGAAACAAAAGATGAATACACATTAACCTTCCAGTTTCTCTTTAAGGATCTTATTCACCTGTCCTGGATTCGCTTTTCCCTGGGTAGCTTTCATCACCTGCCCAACAAAGAAGCCGATCATCTTGCCCCGTTTCTCGACTTCAGCATTGCGATAGTTATCAACCTGTTGTTGGTTATTGGCGATAATCTCATCAATAATGCCTTCAATCGCACTACTATCGGTGATCTGTTTCAGGCCTTTTGCCTCAATAATCGCATCGGCATCACCCTCGCCATTCCACATCGCTTCAAAGACCTGTTTTGCGATCTTTCCTGAAATAGTGTTATCGGCAATTCGTTTTAACATGCTTGCCAATTGCTCGGCTGAAACCGGACTTTGACTGATGGTGTAGTTCTCACGATTAAGTGCCGCTGAAAGCTCACCGATAACCCAGTTTGCACAGATCTTGGCGTCGCAACCCGAGATTGAGACCGCATTTTCAAAGTAGTCTGCCATTTCACGTGATGAGGTCACTATTCCGGCATCATACTCAGTCAGTCCAAGCTCAGTCACAAAACGTGCCCGCTTGGCATCGGGTAGTTCCGGCAGGGTTTGACGAATTGATTCAATAAAATCGTCATCGATCTCAACAGGTAGCAGATCCGGATCGGGGAAGTAGCGGTAATCGTTAGCCTCTTCCTTGCTACGCATTGAGCGGGTTTCGTCTTTATCTGAATCATAAAGCCGGGTCTCCTGCACAACCGTACCCCCGGATTCAATTAGTGCAATCTGGCGTTCAACCTCATACTCAACCGCCTTCTCTATAAAGCGGAAAGAGTTGAGATTTTTAATCTCGGCACGGGTTCCCAGCTCCGCCTGTCCAGCAGGACGAACAGAGACGTTGGCATCGCAGCGGAATGATCCCTCCTGAAGATTGCCATCACAGATATCGAGATATTGCACCAGTGAATGAATCTTTCGCATATAGGCGGCTGCCTCTTTTGCCGAGCGCAGATCTGGCTCGGAAACGATCTCCAAAAGCGGTGTTCCGGCTCTATTGAGGTCGATACCAGTCATGCCATGAAAATCTTCATGCAACGATTTACCCGCATCCTCTTCAAGATGGGCACGGGTAATGCCAATGGTTTTGGTTGTACCATCTTCAAGGTCAATATCGATTTGACCGATACCGACGATCGGCAACTCAAACTGACTGATCTGATACCCCTTAGGGAGATCGGGATAGAAGTAGTTTTTACGCGCAAATACCGAGCGCTTGCCGATTTCAGCATCAATCGCCAGGCCAAACTTCACTGCTTTTTTAACGGCATCACCATTTAAAACAGGCAATACACCGGGCAGTCCCAGATCTACAGCACACGCCTGGGTGTTTGGCTCTGCGCCATAAGCGGTCGCCGCACCTGAAAAGATCTTACTTTTGGTTGAGAGCTGGACATGAATCTCACAACCGATGACAACTTCCCACTCCATTACGCAACCTCCTCTGGTGTCAGGTTATGCCAATCGGTTATCGTTTGATATTGATGTGCGACATTAAGCAATCTGGCCTCATCAAAGTAGTTACCGATAATCTGTAAACCCACAGGAAGACCATTTACCATGCCCGCAGGAACCGACATTCCTGGAAGTCCTGCCAGATTCACTGCGATGGTATAGATATCTGAGAGATACATCGTGACGGGATCATCCTTCTTTTCACCAATGTTAAATGCAGTGGTTGGAGCGGTTGGTCCCATGATCACATCGACATCTTTAAATGCAGTTGTAAAATCGTCGCTAATCAGGTGTCTGATCTGTTGTGCCTTGAGATAGTAGGCGTCGTAATAACCGGCCGAAAGTGCATAGGTACCGATCATAATGCGTCGCTTAACCTCGGCGCCAAAACCCTCACCACGGGAGCGTTTGTAGAGATCCTCCAAATCCTTTGGATCTTCACAGCGATGTCCGAAACGGACGCCATCCATACGTGACAGGTTAGAAGAACACTCCGCTGGGGCAACCACATAATAGGTCGGTACAGCCAGATGTGTATTGGGCAGAGAGATCTCAACAATCTCAGCTCCAAGCCTCTTATAGGCCTCAATTGCGGTCTCAATAACAGTGGCCACCTCCGGATCCAGCCCCTCACCAAAATACTCTTTGGGCAGGCCAATCCTCAGTCCCTTTAGATCGCGATTGAGTCCGATGGTGTAGTTATCCACATCCCTTTCAGCACTGGTTGAGTCACGACGGTCAAAACCTGCCATGGTTCCCAACATTAATGCACAATCCTCAGCAGTACGAGCCATGGGTCCGGCCTGATCCAGTGATGAGGCGAAGGCGATCATGCCGTAACGTGAAACACGTCCATAGGTCGGCTTAAGACCGGTCACGCCACAGAGTGAGGCGGGTTGGCGAATCGAACCACCAGTATCGGTTCCGGTCGAGGCTGCTGCAATGCGTGCCGCGACTGCTGCCGCTGAACCACCTGAGGATCCGCCAGGCACCGCTTTATGATTCCACGGGTTTTTTGCCGGACCGTAAAAGCTGGTCTCATTTGAAGAGCCCATCGCAAACTCATCCATATTGGTTTTGCCGAGCATTACCGCGCCTGCATCCTTGAAATTGGCAATCACGGTTGCATCATAAGGCGCAATAAACGGATCGAGCATCTTTGAACCACAGGAGGTACGAACGCCTTCGGTGCAAAAGATATCCTTATGTGCGAGCGGTATCCCGGTAAGTGCTGTGGCATTACCTCCGGCAATCCGCGCATCAGCTTCAGCAGCCTGCGCCAGTGCCAGCTCTTCGGTCACTGTAATAAAGCTGTTGAGTTGTGGATCGAATCGCTTGATACGATCCAGATAGTGTTGAGTCAGTTCAACACTGGAAAACTCCCCCTTACGGAGAGCATCTGATTGTTGTGCAATAGTTAGATTATGCATCCGGTTAAAACTCTTAATTTATTTTTCAATATCGAACGTGTTTAGATTTTGTTTCATACTCGGCAACTGCTCCCTGCGTTGCTTTCGACTTTGTCTCCTCGATAATTGCTCCTGCATTATTCTACCTGCGGGCTTCCTGCCCTTGTGAGTCGTTCTACCTCGGACTCCTGTCCTTGTACCTTCTGCATTCAACCACCAAGGATGGTGGAAGTGCAGAGAATTGTCAGGAACAATTCCTGCCATGCAGTCGAAGGCATTTGTGCACGGAGAATATGAGCATTTAGCTAATAAGTGATTATTCGAGTACACAAAAAAAACACCGTTATGAAACAAAAGATGAATACGCTCCTATCATTCAATGACCTTTGGTACGAGGAATAGACCCTTGTCCACCGCCGGAGCATGTGCTTGTAGGTGTTCACGCAGGTTTTCCTCTGTGACCTCATCCGCACGCAGTCTTTGCGCCATATGTAAAGGATGTGCCATTGGTGTAACACCAGTGGTATCTACACTGCCGAGTTGCTCAACAAGGCCAAGGATATCTGACAGATTCTCGGTATATTCAGGAATATCCGATTCGCTTACTTCAAGCCTTGCCAGATGGGCAATATTTTCAACATCGCTCTTATTCAGGGCCATGGTTTACTCCAATAATGATTAATGACTTGTGTTAAAAGTCTCTATTAAGCCACCTCAAATCCGAGAGGTTTACGAAAGAGATGAAACTTACCACAAGCGGAAGTTGACATAAATAAAACGTACTCTCTAAGTGCGCTTTTCGGTTAATCAATGATGCGATAATTGCCTGTTATTCCTGAAATCGTCACCATCACCCGATAAATGGCGCTTATTCTCATTTTTTTTTCCGCTTTCGTGGCACATTACTTGCTCAACGATGGTAGAGGTTGCTACATTACGCCACATCACAAACTTACATATACAAAAGTGAATAAAAGATGCTACTAGGACATTTTCGGGGTTTCTTCTCATACGACATTTCTATTGATCTGGGAACAGCAAACACGCTGGTCTATGTCAGAGGTGAAGGCATTGTTCTAAATGAGCCTTCCGTGGTCGCTATTCGCCATGATGGTAATAACAATAACAACTCAAAGCGCATCGCAGCAGTCGGTACGGATGCCAAGATGATGCTCGGTAGAACACCTGGCAATATTACTGCGATCCGTCCAATGAAGGATGGTGTTATTGCTGATTTCACAATCACTGAGAAGATGTTGCAGCACTTTATCCGTAAGGTGCATGAAAACAAGTTCCGTTTCTTCTCTCCAAGCCCTCGTGTTCTGATCTGCGTCCCGTGTGGCGCTACACAGGTTGAACGCCGCGCCATTAAAGAGTCAGCCGCCGGTGCCGGTGCCCGTGAGGTCTACCTTATTGAAGAGCCGATGGCAGCAGCCATTGGAGCCGGGATGCCGATTAGCGAAGCAAGTGGTTCAATGGTGCTCGATATTGGTGGTGGTACTACCGAGATTGCAGTGCTCTCTTTAAATGGTATTGTCTATTCGAACTCGGTTCGTATTGGTGGTGACCGCTTTGATGAAGCGATTGTCAGTTATGTTCGTCGTAACTACGGCACACTCATCGGTGAAGCCACTGCTGAGCGCATTAAGCATGAAATCGGTTCCGCCTATCCAAGCACAGAGGTACGCGAGATTGAGGTACGAGGTCGTAATCTTGCCGAAGGTATTCCAAGAAGCTTTACCCTCAATAGTAATGAAATCCTGGAAGCACTTCAGGAACCATTAGCCGGTATCGTCGGTGCGGTAAAGACTGCGCTGGAGCAGACTCCGCCAGAACTCGGCGCTGATATTGCTGAACGCGGCATGGTGCTCACTGGTGGTGGTGCGCTATTACGCGATCTGGATCGTCTATTGGTTGAAGAGACCGGGTTACCGGTAATTATCGCAGAAGACCCGCTGACTTGTGTTGCACGAGGTGGTGGTCGTGCTCTTGAACTCATGGATGAACATGGCGGTGACCTATTCTCTGTCGAATAAGCACGTAACCAGCTTCTCAACGGAGATTTGCAATAAAACACAGTTTTTTCGTACAACGCTCTTCCATCAACGTACGGATCACCATATTGGTGTTGTTATCCGTACTGTTGATGACGGTCGATCATCGGCAACGACATCTTGAGTTTATCCGCTCATCAATCTCTCTGGTCATCTCTCCACTTCAATACCTTGTTAACGTTCCATTTGTGACGGCAAACTGGATGAATGAAACCATCCGTTTCAGAAACCAGCTTATTGATGAGAATCGTCAACTACGCGAAAAACAGACCCTTCTTGAGGTGCAATTACTTAAGCTTGAGTCGCTTGAGGTTGAGAATGAACGATTGAGGAAGATGCTGCTCTCCTCTAAACGAACATGGGAACGGGTATTGATCGCCGAATTGATCGCTATCGATATCGACCCGTTTAAACGCCTGATCCAACTCAATAAAGGCAGCCAGGATGGTGTTACGATTGGTCTGCCGATCCTTAGTGCTCGCGGTATTATGGGGCAGATTATTCACACCTCGCCTTATACCAGTACTGCGATGCTGATCATCGATGCCAGTCACGGCATACCGGTAAAGGTGAACCGAAACGGACTGCGCGCCATTGCATTAGGAACGGGCGAAGCAACGCGGATGGAGCTTCCCCATATCCCGAATAGTGCCGATATTAAGGTCGGTGATCTGCTGGTAACCTCTGGGCTGGGACTTCGTTTCCCAAGCGGATATCCAGTGGCGCGTGTTTCAGAGGTGGTTCGTAATCCGGCTGAACAGTATTCACGGGTCATTGTCGAACCTACGGCACAACTTGAGCAGACTCATGAAGTATTAGTGGTTTGGCCTGAAAAGCGTGAGGCAAAACCATGAATCAAGAGCATCGCCACAGCTATTGGGTCATCACCACTTCATTCATCGCTGCAATAATGCTAACCATGGTGCCACTACCCGAGTGGGCTGAGTTTGCCCGTCCTGAATGGGTTTCGCTCTTTCTAATTTACTGGTGTCTGGCGCTACCTGATCGCGTCGGACTCTACACAGCGTGGATTCTTGGTATTGTCCTTGATGTTATTCACGGTGCAGTATTGGGTCAATATGCCATCTCACTGGCATTAGTCGCCTACTTTACACTGCTGTTCTATCGCCGGATCAGAATCTATGGGATATGGCAACAGGCGTTTGTTGTGATGATGCTGATGCTGTTTCAACTTCTGTTTGTTGTCTGGATCCGTGGAATACTCGGTCAACCTCCAGGCAGTTATACCTACTGGGTACCCGCTTTGACCACGATGCTTTTATGGCCGTGGACCTATTTAGTTCTACGCGATCTCAGACGACACTTCAGGGTTAGCTAATGGCCATAAAAAACTGGCTATTGAAAGATCCCGCACGTGAGCAACGGCTATTCAATGGTCGAGCGATTGTTGCTTTCCTGTTTTGCGTTGTATTAATTGGCATCTTGATCGCAAGAATGTACTACCTGCAAATAATGCAGAACGACTACTACTCCACGCTCTCAAAGAATAACCGGGTCTCCATCCTCCCAATACCACCGACACGGGGGTTAATCTTTGATCGTAACGGCACCATCCTTGCAGAAAACCTGCCCACCTACTCACTTGAGATTGTACAAGAACAGGTGGACGACCTTGATAAGACACTCAATGAACTTGGTCAACTTATTGAGATTAGCGATGAAGAGAAGCAGAGATTTATAAAAACCATTAACTCGAAACGACGTTTTGAGCCTGTTTCACTAAAGTACAAACTTACCGATAAGGAGGTCGCACTGATTAGCGTCAACCGACACCGATTTCCAGGCGTTGAGATCAATTCACGATTAATTCGCTCCTACCCCTATGGCGATCTCACCTCCCACATTCTTGGTTATGTCGGTCGAATAAATCAAAGGGATTTGGAGTCGATAGAAACATCGAACTATGCAGCGACATCCCATATCGGAAAACTGGGTGTGGAGAAGTCGCTCGAACAGGAGCTGCATGGAAGTGTCGGTTTTCAGCATGTTGAGACCAATGCCAGAGGTCGTGTACTACGGGTGTTAGAACAAACACAACCGACACCCGGCAAGAATATCTATCTCAATATCGACTTAAACCTGCAACGCATTGCGACCAAGGCTTTTGGAAGTGACCGAGGCGCACTTGTTGCGATTGATCCCAATAATGGCGCTCTACTCTCAATGGTTAGCGTTCCATCGTATAACAACAACCTGTTTGTAAATGGCATTAGCAGCGCAGAGTATCGCAAGCTCTCTCACTCCAATGCTAAACCGCTATTCAACCGAGCGATTCGTGGCCAATACCCGCCGGGTTCGACGACAAAACCGTTTGTCGGCCTGGCAGGGCTGGAGACCAATAAACTCACCAGTAAAGACCGGGTGGTGTGTGAAGGCTTCTACCAGTTAGAGAATGATGATCACAAATACCGCGACTGGAAAAAAACGGGGCATGGCACCATAGGTCTGACTCGAGCGATTGTTGAATCGTGTGATGTCTTCTTCTATGACCTTTCACTCAAGCTTGGAATCAATACCATCTCCTCATTTCTAAAACAGTTCGGTTTTGGTGTTAAAACCGGACTGGATATCGGCGGAGAGGCCTCAGGGCTGATGCCAACTCGGGAGTGGAAACGTAAAGTTCACCACGAACCATGGTTTCCGGGAGAGACGCTTATCACAGGGATCGGGCAGGGCTTCAGTCTGGCAACACCACTTCAACTTGCTCATTCAACTGCAACCCTCGCAAACGGAGGACAGCGTCTCCAGCCCCAGGTCGTCAGCCTGATTGAAGATCCCCAAACCCATCAGCGAATGAAAATTGAGCCATCACCTATCAATGACAAGATTCTCCTGTCTGAGTCCAATCTGAATCGTATAAAAAATGCGATGGAACTGGTGGTACACGGCATCACCGGAACAGCGAGGGGGATCAGTGAGGGTTTAACCTACAAGATTGCTGGAAAAACCGGAACCTCACAGGTATTTGGTATTGCCCAGGATGAGGAGTATGTGGCAGAAGATATTGTGAAACGCCTGCGTGACCATGGGTTATTTATCGGCTATGCACCAGCAGATAAGCCACGAATTGCCGTTGCGGTTATTGTTGAAAATGGTGGCAGTGGTGGCGCAGTGGCCGCGCCGATTGCCCGTAAAGTAATGGATGCTTACCTGCTTTCAACACAGGGAGAAAAACAGTAATGTTGTCGAATTTTCAAACCATATCATCGACCGAGATGGGTCGAAGTCTCCATATCGATATCCCGCTATTGATGGGTCTACTGATCCTTTCAGCTGCAGGACTAGTGACACTCTACAGCGCCGGAAGCCAAGATATTGACCTTGTTTATCGCCAGGCCACCCGACTCTCGATTGCCTTTACTGTGATGTTTATCGTTGCCCAAATCCCGCCCGACACCCTGATGCGATGGAGCCGCTGGATCTTCTTTGCCGGAATAATCATGTTGATTGCAGTGTTGGTTCTGGGCACGGTGGGTAAAGGCGCACAACGCTGGCTCGACTTCGGTCTGGTACGTTTTCAACCATCAGAGATGATGAAGCTTGCCGTTCCGATGACCGTGGCATGGTATCTTCATGAGAAACCCCTTCCTCCGTCGATAAAGCATCTGATAATCGGTGCGATCATTGTCGTTGTACCGACACTATTGATAGCAAGGCAGCCCGATCTGGGTACCTCTCTCCTGATTTTCTCATCAGGATTCTTTGTGTTGCTCTTTGCCGGACTAAGCTGGAATCTACTGGGATACCTGTCAATACTCTCCATTCCGACAGGCTATATCCTGTGGAACTTCGGTATGCATGATTATCAACGCCAGCGGGTATTAACCTTCCTCAATCCAGAGAGTGATCCCCTTGGCGCCGGGTATCACATCATCCAATCGAAGATCGCGATCGGCTCAGGTGGACTCTATGGAAAAGGCTGGTTAAACGGCACTCAGTCGCATCTCGATTTTCTTCCTGAGCGCCATACCGATTTTATCTTTGCTGTTTTCTCAGAAGAGTTTGGGCTTGCAGGAATTATTGCCCTGCTTATCTTCTACCTGATGATCGTGCTGCGAGGGCTCTATATTGCCAGCCAGGCACAGGATACCTTCGGCCGTCTGGTCGCTGGCGGGTTAACGATGACCTTTATGGTCTATTTCTTTGTGAATATTGGCATGGTCAGTGGTATCCTACCTGTTGTTGGTTTACCACTACCACTGATTAGCTATGGAGGAAGTTCAATCGTTACCCTGCTTGCATCATTTGGTGTGCTGATGTCGATACACACGCATAGAAAGTTGTTAAAGAATTCATGAAAAACCTGTTATTACTACTCTTACTCCTGTTGACACCCCTTTATGCCTCTGCGGTATCTGATACCAACGAGATCGATCAATTTATTGATGAGATGGTCAACGATCACCAGTTTGATCGCAATTCACTCAAGGCGTTATTCGCTGATATAAAGTATCGCCAGGATATTATCGATGCGATTACCAAACCGGCTGAAGGGAAGGAGTGGCACCAATACCGTCCGATATTCATCACCCAAAAACGCATCAAGGGTGGTGTTCAGTTTATGCAGCAACATGCTGAAACTCTGAAACGAGCTGAGAAACAATATGGAGTCCCGCCACAGATTATTACCGCCATCATTGGAGTTGAAACCTTTTATGGCCGCTTCAAAGGTACATACCGTGTTGCTGATGCACTCTATACCCTCGGATTTGAGTACCCGCCACGAGCAACCTTCTTTAGGCAACAGTTTGCAGAGTTTCTGTTAATGGCGCGTGATGAAGGCATTGATCCACTCACAATGAAGGGCTCATACGCCGGCGCTATGGGACAACCACAGTTTATTCCGAGCAGCTTCCGTGCCTATGCCGTCGATTTTGACGGCGATGGGAAGCGTGACCTTTGGAACAACGTCGATGACATTATCGGTAGTGTTGCCAACTACTTTGCCAGACACCACTGGCAAAAAGGAGGCGCGATAGCCATGCGTGTGAATGTCAGTGGAAAAAAGCATGAGAGCCTGTTAGATGCTGGTATCAAACCATCACATACTCCTGCAACGCTTAAAAGCAGTGGGGTAAGTATTCCTTCATCACTTGATAAAGACTCACTGTTTTCGCTAATCCGTTTTAAGCAGAAGAACTCTGAGGAGTACTGGATTGGTTATGATAACTTCTATGTCATTACCCGCTATAACCATAGCCCACTCTACGCCATGGCAGTCTATCAACTAAGCGAAGCCATAAGAACGACTTTAAAACCCTGATGATTATTGCGCCACCGATTCGATACGCCATACTCTTTGGTTCTCTTTTTATCACGGGCTGCGCTCGCCTTCTTATCTTTGATGGCGCTCCTGATGTCCCGTTAAAGCCTGAAGAGATTAAAGAGATCACACCTGTCTACGAGCCGCTAAGTCGAGCTGGAAACATGAAGAGCTACGAGGTTTTCGGTAAAACATATCATGTGCTGGATAAGCGAGAGGGGTTTACCCAAACCGGTACGGCATCATGGTATGGCACCGGTTTTCATGGCAACACCACATCAAATGGTGAGACCTACGATATGTATAAACTAAGTGCAGCCCATAAATCGCTGCCACTACCAGCCTATCTACGGGTCACCAATCTTGATAACGGTTTATCGACTATCGTCCGGGTAAATGACCGGGGGCCTTTTCATAGTGACCGGATTATTGATCTCTCCTATGCCGCGGCAGTAAAACTGGGTTATGCCGATATCGGGACTGCAACGGTAAAACTCGAATCGATTGTTCCGCCAAGCCCACAAATGCTTGCCGCAGAACGTGCTCGTAAGAAACGGGAAGCAGAGGCGGCTCGAATAGCGACAGTCACTACAGCAACGCTGGTTCAGCCGGTGATTGATGCCAAACCATTAGCGTGGGAGCCAACCGAGAAACAGAAGCATGAGCTTGAACAACTCAACAGCAACGCTCAATTTTTACAGGTTGCCGCGTTCTCTGATCGAAGCAATGCAGAAAAGCTCGTGGCCAAACTAACTCAAGAGCAGCTCCCATCACCAACACTACTCTCCTTTAAAACTGGTGATAATTTGCTGTTTCGAGTCCGAATCGGCCCAATTAAAGATGAAGCCGAATTAGATCAGTTACAGCAGAAACTGATGACATTGGGATTAACTGAGTCTCGCATTACAAAAGAATCTCCACAAAACGGGGATTCGAACAGCACGATCAAGAATTAGATTTGTCGCAATAAGTGACATCACGCTAGAATAACTCTCGGAAATATTTACCTAATATGATCAATATGTTACGAATTGCACCACTGATTTTACTGCTTTTTTTCGGCTTAAGCGCGAATGCACAATCGCCACTTGTCCCGCCACCACCACGTCTAGCGGCATCCGGCTTTCTGTTACTGGATTTCCAAAGTGGACAGGTATTGGCCTCAGAAAACGAAGATTCAAAACTCGAACCTGCAAGCATAACCAAGATTATGACCGCCTATGTGGTATTC
The DNA here is from genome assembly GCA_050301795.1 of Thiohalomonadaceae bacterium. Lineage (GTDB taxonomy): Bacteria > Pseudomonadota > Gammaproteobacteria > Thiohalomonadales > Thiohalomonadaceae > JBNKZU01. Next base: position 145,006 of record JBNKZU010000014.1, read on the forward strand.
AAGGAGTTAAGCAATGGTCAAATCAAGCTTAGTGATCGTGTTCGAGTCAGTGAAAAGGCGTGGCGAACCAAGGGCTCACGCATGTTTATTGAGGTCGGTAAATATGTCACCGTTGAAGAGCTCATCAAGGGAATGGTGATCCAATCGGGTAACGATGCCAGTGTCGCTCTCGCTGAATATGTTGGTGGAAGTGAGGATGCCTTTGTAACCCTGATGAACAACTATGCTCACAAGCTCGGAATGGACTCCAGCCATTTTGCAAATAGCACCGGTTTACCGGCACCAAAGCACTACACCACCCCCAAGGATATCGGCAAGCTAACGAGAACGATAATCTCTGAATTTCCTGAATACTATAAGTGGTTCTCCGAAAAACGATATAAATACAACAATATCTCTCAAAACAATCGCAATCTGCTGTTGTTCAGAGATAAAAGTGTCGATGGCCTGAAGACAGGCCACACCGAATCTGCCGGATATTGCCTCGTGGCCTCAGCTCAGCGTGACAATATGCGTTTAATCACCGTTGTGATGGGTACAAAAAGTGAACGCGCCAGAGCGCAAGAGAGCCAGAAACTGATTAATTACGGGTTCAGGTTTTACGAAACCCATCAGCTTTATCAAAAACACCAACCACTAAATACAGCCCGAATCTGGAAAGGGGCACAACAGCAGCTACAACTGGGGCTTGCTAACGATCTCTTTGTCACCATTCCTCGCGGACAATACAAAAAGATGAAGGCATCGATGGCCATTGAGAAGCAGATTATAGCTCCGGTGACGCAAGGAGCCCGACTCGGAAGTGTAAATATTGAACTTGGGAGTGAGGTGATCGCCACCCCACCACTGATTGCTCTTCACTCGGTTGCCGAAGGGAGCATACTTCAGCGCATCAAGGATCATCTCCTCATGCTGCTTCAATAGGCCATCGGTAAATGAACTCGATCGTCTATCTTAATGGTGAGTTTGTTGCAGCTGATAAGGCCAAGATATCTGTGCTTGATCGAGGGTTTATCTTCGGTGATGGTGTTTATGAGGTGATCCCGGTCTACAGTGGTCTCCTGTTTCGTATGGAGCACCATCTCCAGCGTCTAAACGACAGCCTTAACGCTATTCGCATCGCCAACCCGCTTGATATCACTGCTTGGGGCGAAATACTGACCTCTCTGGTGGAACAAAATGGCGGTGGCGATCAGTCGCTATATCTACAGATCACTCGCGGCGTTGCTGAACGTGACCATCGCTTCCCGCAAGGCGTCGAGCCAACTCTATTTGCAATGAGCCAACCACTTATCGAACCCTCATCTGAGCTTCAACTCGGCATAACGGCCATCACCGTGGAGGATATCCGATGGAAATGGTGCCATATCAAATCCATCGCCCTGCTTCCGAATATTTTACTACGCCAACAAGCGATTGATGCCGGTGCTGCCGAGGCATTGATGATCCGCAATGGTTATCTGACTGAAGGTACAGCGAGCAATCTGTTTGTAATCAAAGACGGCGTTATCGCAACGCCACCCAAATCGAACCTGTTGTTACCTGGAATTACCCGAGATCTGACTGTTGAGCTGTGCCAGCTCCACTCTATCCCTTGTGAAGAGCGGGAGATCGCAGCAACTGAGATTGAGCATGCTGATGAGCTTTGGGTTACCAGCTCTACCAAAGAGATTGTTCCTATCATAATGGTTGATTCAAAACCTGTTGCGGATGGTAAGGTCGGTGAGGTTTGGCATACCCTGATCAAGCACTATCGTGAATACAAAACAGCATTTCGAAAAGGTCTTGTGACATGAATCAAAATAGCGAAGAGACACTACTGGAATTTCCATGCGAGTTCCCGATTAAAGCGATGGGTTCTGATCTTGACGGGTTTGAGACCCTGGTCGTTAGTTTAGTGCAGAAGCACTGTAATGAGGTTAGCCGCGTCCATAGCCGTGCAAGCAAGAATGGTAATTTTATCTCTGTCACGGTGACGATCACCGCATCAAGTAAACAGCAGATTGACAGCATCTACTACGAGTTAACTGGACACGAAAGCGTGCTAATGGCACTTTAGAGCAAAACCTTGTGATCCCACCTGCGCTTATCAAAAAGCTTGGCATCGTCGACTACCAGGCGACTTGGGAGTCGATGATTGCGTTTACCAAAAACCGTACATCTCAAACCGCTGATGAGTTATGGTTGCTCCAACATCCACCCGTTTATACTCAAGGCAGAAACAGCAAACCTGAGCACCTGTTGGTCATGAGTGATATCCCAGTGATTAATATTGATCGGGGGGGACAGATCACCTACCACGCTCCCGGACAGTGGGTGCTCTATCTGTTGATTGATCTAAAACGTCTGGGAATTGGTGTCCGAGAACTGACAAACCGAGTCGAGCACGGAGTTCAGAGACTACTTGAACACTACAACATCGAATCGACCACACGACGAGATGCACCAGGGGTTTACGTAAATCAGGCAAAGATTGCTGCTCTGGGTTTTCGAATCAAGCGAGGTTGTTGCTATCACGGGCTGAGTCTAAATGTTGCGATGGATTTATCCCCATTTTCCGATATCAATCCATGTGGATATCAAGGGCTTACCGTTACTGATTTAAAGCAACTGGGGGTTAATGATTCCTTCGAAAGCATCGGCCAACGCCTTGTATCTTCTGTCCATCAAACGCTCTTCCAGGCAGAACGATCAGAATCGGCTTAAACGGATGGTCGATATCCGATTATTATCAATCTCAAGCTTGATTGGATACGGCGCATAATCGAGTAATGTAACGGGTTTGTCTCCATTAACATTGACTTTGGATGAGGTCGGCTTACCGATAATTCGCTTAACCTTTCTCAAATGATCACCCAATTTAAGCGATGAGAATTCATGGTTCGGATAGGACGGTTTTCCGGTTAATTGTATCGACTCAACAACATCGTCTTTGTAATCAATCGCAAGATAGGTTTCGAGCAGAAAACCCTTTGCAGAGCGTTTTCCGCTTACGATGTAGATACGGGTCTCAAGACCGTTCTCACCTGGAGACTTACTCAGTAGTCCCTTAAGGCTACTCTCAACTTCCTGTCGGGATTGGCCTATTGAGATCCCGCCGACTCTCATACAGGGCAGGTAGGCACTTGGACTATTTGGATCAAATCGAGCCAAACTACCAATATTGCATCCAAGGTTTCCTGATGAAGCTCTGAACTCACCTACAGGTCCTGTAGTCGATTGATAAAACTTGGCAGCATACGCCGTGGGTAGTATTAAAAATAGTAGCGTTGTAACGCAAAAAAACTTAATCGTTTTCATCTGTTTTCCCCCTTTTATTCCACCGATGTGCTGTACCCTTTAATGGGTATCTTTAATATTTTGTTATCTCTAATCTGATGGGCATCATCCCAAATGCGATCATTTCATCAGCGAGTATCCTCTTTTATCTTTTTTTAGAGGTGGTTGCAAATATCTGACAATTCAAGCCGGATTACTCTACTGTTGATAGTGTTTTGAAATCGGTGTGTTGTATCTGTTCAAACTGCATCGACTCTATCTTCTGAATCATCGCTACCTGTTTAGCCTGGTTTGGCTCAATCATCAGATGATAGTTCGATTCTCCCTGATGCCGGATCAGCTTCAACACCTTTTCAATCGTGATCAGTGCCGGATCCACCGCCGGGAGATAGTGCCCCTCATCATTCGATACCTCGACAATCATATTGCCGCACACCAGGATATTTAGAATATCGGCAATAATCTCTTCTGGTAGTTTAAAACGCTCAACGATTCGTCTTAAGTTCCAGCGCTCACCAGCGCTATAGTGAGAATCGGTGATTAAAAACAGGATGGCTACAGCCAACTGCTCCCGATGACAGCCACTAAGATTTACCTGTGTATTGGTGGCACGTAGCTGTTCAGGATTTTGGTGATAAAAAGTGACATGCGCCCCAAACAAAAGGATCAACCAACTGATATAGAGCCAAATCATAAAGATGATCAAAATCGCAAACCCGGAATAGATCGCGGTGTAATTTGTTGACCCGGCTACAAAGGTTGCAAAGGCAATACCGGTGGTTTCCCACAGAATACCGCTAACAACACCACCAACAATCGCAGAACGAATACTGACATGCGTATTTGGAACAAATACATAGATAAAGCTGAATGCGGCAATCACAAAAAGATAGGGCAGCAATTTACTCACAAACAGTAACAGTGTGCCAAACGGCTCAATCGCCATCATCTGATGAACAACCGAACTATTCATTGCAGTTGCTGTAACGCCGAGCGCGGCAAAAACCAACACCGGCCCCACCATCAACACACTTAGATAGTCACTAAAACGTCTGGCAAGTGAGCGCTTCTTTGAGATCTTCCACACATCATTAAACGCGCTCTCAATCTTCTGTAACAATGACACGACAGTGTAGAGCAGCATCGCCATCCCCATCGCACCAAGAACACCCACCTTCATATTGCTGACAAACACCACAATATTCGAGGTGATCTCCTCACCTTTGGAACCCAGTGGCTCAAGAAATCCGGCAAGCATCGGTTCTATCTGATTGTGTACACCAAAACCCTTTAACACCGAAAAACTAACCGCAATCAACGGAACGATCGAAAGCAGTGTGGTGTAGACCAGACTCATGGCTCGCAGGGTAATCATGCCGCTGGTGATCACATTGATCATGGCAATTGAGATCTTTAACGCCTGTAACATCAGCCGTTTTAAGTAGGGTTCGTTTTGCAGATCAATACGCCAGAGATCGTTTCGAATAAATGACATAAGGTATTGAAGTTTATTCGGCATTGGAGATTCCTGTTTCAAAGCTATAGGCATTAAAAGTACCAGGTGTCAGACTTAAATGCACAAAAAGGGAAGCAACTGCTTCCCTTTGTCTATCCCTATACAACCGTAATCAGGCTACTCAATTATCTGATTAATCAGTAAGTTAACTTTTACGCCAGAGGATCGGCTCCATTTCACCGGCTGTGCAACAAAGTCACCTGTCGTTGCTATCGCGGTTCCACTTTTAGAGATGTGAGCACCGATGGTGATGTTTTCAAAATCAGAGATCTTCGCCGATGACATCACCGCACTTTGATCATCCAGAACCACCTCGGTTGGAAGTTGATTGGATTCAACCTGAACCGCAGCAATCGGGAAGCGTGGGCCATTAACCGCCTTGGCATAGATAAAGACCTTCTTAACATCATTAAGCTGTGCTTTTATCTCATCGGAGATCGTAACCGTCACAGACACCGCAACGGCTGAGCCACTATCCTGACTCTTTGTCTTCTCTGTTGTTGGCTCAATCCCAAGGTGTTTCTCAAGCTTGGCAATCATACTAATCACCTGTGCTTGTTGTGGGTCTCCCTCCAACTGTCTCTTTAACAAACGCCACAACTTGAGTGCACGTTGATAATCACCTTCATCACTGGCAATCATACCGGCAAGCCATAATGCGGTAGTGCTGGTTGGCTCTAACTCCAGAGCCTTTTTTACCAACGCTTTAGAGGTCGTATTAAACTCACCGTTATTACTCATAATCATCGCATCGGCATAATTGAGTATCACAGCGACATCATCTGGAAAGAACTGGTATGCCCTAGCAAATGCCTTCTGCGCATTCGGATAGTCTTTGATATACATATAGGTACGAGCTAACAGATACCAGCCATCACCATCGTCCGGATTCTCTTTAAGCTTTTGCTTCATCCCGGCAACCATGTCGCTGATCTGACTATTTTGATTATGCTGATTACCCGCTTGCTGAGATTCCAAACCCTGCTTTGCATCAATCAGTTCTGGTGTTCCGATCTGGAAGTAAAGAAGTGTTGTCAATAGCGGAATAGTGGCAATCAATGCGAACAGAGTCATCCTGCCGATGTTTTTGTTTGCATTTGAGCGGGGTGCCTCTTCGGTATCACTGATATCATCCATCAGTGTTCTTTCAAGCTCGACCTTAGCATTCTCAAAGGTTTCACTATCTATCTCGTTATTCTCCATTGCAACTTCAAGATCACGCATCTGCTCTCTGGCGATTTCAATATTCTGAGTTCGCTGATCGCTCTGCTGCGTCTTGCGTTGACTTAAGAGTGAAGGCGCAAGCATCGCAGCAGCGATGACCATAAGTAGTATGGAAACTGACCAGAAGATCATGCTTTTTTCTCCTCTGGCTCTGCCTTTAACAACGCCTCTGCCTCATCAAGTTGTTGCTGATCTGGCAACTCATCGCGCTCATCAGCCCGACCTTTAATCACTCGAACCAAAACCAGTATTGCAATAATGAGGATCATAAACGGCCCGACCCACAACATAATTGTGGACTGCTTGACAGGGGGGCGATAGAGCACAAAGTCACCATAACGATCAACCATATAGGAAATAATGGCTTCGTTACTTTCACCCTTTTGTATCATCTCATAGGTCTGTTGCCGCAGATCCTGAGCCAGCTCAGCATTCGAATCGGCAATATTCTGGTTCTGACAGACCAGACAACGCAATTCAGTCACCAATGCCTTATACCGCTGCTCATCAAACGGGTCATCAAATCTATAGACCTCAATCCCGGCAAAGAGCGATGACGAAAGCATGAACAATAAAACTGCAACTAAAGCTCTCATGATTCACCCTTTAACTGATTGATAAGTGGTAACACCGTCTCTTCGACAGCCTGTTGAGTCAGTGGGCCGATCTGTTTGTACCGAATCATCCCTTTTTTATCGATCACAAAGGTCTCTGGAACACCATAGACTCCCCAATCGATACCGACACGACCATCACGATCCATCACTGAAAGCAGATAGGGATTACCAAACTGCTTTAACCAATCCTTGGCATCTTGCTGTTCATCTTTGTAGTTAAGACCGACAATATCGATATCGATACGATTTGCAAGTCGTGTCACTACCTTGTGCTCTGCCCGACAGGAGGCACACCAGGATGCCCATATATTCAAAAGCCAAACCTTTCCCTGCATATCTTTTGGACTGAATGATTCAGATGAATCAAACAGCTTTGGCAGCATAAACTCAGGAGATGGTTTTCCGATCAGTGGTGAAGGAACCTCTCGCGGATTGAGCGATAATCCTGCCCATAACAACACCACGAGTAACATAAAGATAAAAAACGGAATCAGATGTTTTGTTTTCATTACGATTTCGCCTCGGTATCGGCTTGACGACGCTTACGGTAGTAGCGACGATCCGTAGCGGCAATCAACCCTCCCAGCGCCATTAGCAGACCACCCAACCAAATCCAGCGGATAAAGGGTTTATGATAGAGGCGAACACTCCATGCACCCTGTTCTCCCAACGGCTCACCTAATGCAACAAAGAGATCGCGAAACAATCCGGCATCAATCCCCGCCTCGGTCATTGGCATCGCACTGGTAAAGTAGTTTCGTTTTTCAGGATAAAGCTCTGCAACAGCTTCTCCCTCTTTGGTAACAGTCACATGACCACGATTCGCGGCATAGTTCGGCCCAGATATCTCCTTGACACCATTAAAGCGGAAATCGTATCCACCCATTTGATAGACCTGACCCGGTTCTAGTCGAATATCCTTCTCGGTGCTATAGATCGAGGTTAAAGTAATACCAATAATAAAGGCCGCCACACCAAGGTGACCCAGCACCATTCCCCAACCTGAGCGGGTAACGGTTTTAAGTCCATCGACACCTCTCCCTGCCGATTTGTGCTTAAGCCAGAAGAGTGTCGTTAGTGCGACCCAGGCAGTCAGTAAAATGCCGAACAACGCACCCAAACTGAATTCTGGAAGTAACAGTACCGACATGGCGGTAATCACTACAACAACAATGAGTGTGATACGGAAGGCATTCATCAATCCCTTTAGACTATCGCGTTTCCAACGAGCCATCGCACCAAGACCGATGATCAATGCTAGTGGCACAGTTAACGGAATAAATACGGCATTAAAGTATGGCGGACCGACCGATATCTTGCCGATACCAAGTGCGTCCAGAATCAACGGATAGAGTGTTCCGAGTAGAATACTGGCCGCAGTAACTACCAGCACTACATTGTTCATCAACAGGCTGCTCTCTTTCGAGATTAGATCAAACTTAACAAAGGAGCGAATCTTCGAAGCCTGTATTGAGTAGAGTAACAACGAGCCACCGACAACAACAGCAAGGAAGATCAAAATAAATAATCCACGCTCTGGATCTGTTGCAAAGGCGTGAACCGAGGTTAATACCCCTGAGCGCACAAGAAATGTCCCCAAAAGACTTAATGAGAATGCGAGAATGGCCAAAAGCACTGTCCATGCCTTAAAGGCACCGCGTTTCTCTGTGACGGCTAAAGAGTGAACCAGCGCTGTACCGACCAGCCAAGGCATAAACGATGCATTCTCAACCGGATCCCAGAACCACCAGCCTCCCCAGCCTAACTCGTAATAGGCCCACCAACTTCCGAGGACGATCCCCAGTGTTAAAAAGACCCATGCAATATTGGTCCATGGACGAGACCAGCGCGCCCATGCGGCATCAAGCTTGCCGCCAAGCATGGCAGCGATCGCAAACGCAAACGCAACCGAGAATCCAACGTAACCCATATATAGCAGCGGTGGATGAATCGCCAACCCCGGATCCTGTAACAGCGGATTAAGATCCCGCCCTTCCATTGGTGGATTGATCAGACGATCAAACGGGTTTGAGGTTAATAGCATAAACAGAATAAAGCCGATACTAACCATCCCCATCACACCAACAACCCGAGCCACAGTGACCTCAGGAACACTACGGCTAAAGAAGGTCACTATTCCTGTCCAAACAGAGAGAATAAGCGCCCACAGCAACAATGAGCCTTCATGGGCACCCCAAACCCCAGAAACCAGGTAGATCAGCGGAAGCTGGGTGTTTGAGTTGGTAGCGACATAGCGCACTGAAAAATCATGGGTAATAAAGGCATAGGTTAATATCGCAAACGCAATTATCATAAAAAGCATCTGCGCCCGTGCTGCCGGTTTGGCCACCGCTATCCAGGCATCAATTCCGCGATGAGCACCGATCACCGGCAGGCTTGCCTGCACTATTGCCATAGATAGCGCGAGAATGAGCGCAATTTGTCCTAACTCTGGAATCACTGTTTTGCACCCTCCGGTTGAGCCTGTTTTAAAGCATCTGCGACTTCAGGAGGCATATAGTTCTCATCATGCTTTGCCAATACTTCGTCAGCGATAAAGATGCCATCAGCACCCAATCTACCTTGAGCTATCACGCCCTGACCCTCTGCAAACAGATCAGGAAGAATGCCGGCATATTTAACCGTTACGGTTTTAACATTATCGGTCACTTTGAAGGTCACAGTTAACTCTTTTCCTCTCTCAAGTGAGCCCGTCATCACTAACCCACCCAAACGAATGAGATGGTTATCGGGAGCCTTGCCATCGACCACGTCTGATGGACTGTAAAAATAGGAGAGATTACTACCCAAAGCATTAATCACCAGATAGGCAGCTAAAGCGAGAGTGATGATCCCTAATATAACTGCAATGATTCGTTTTTGCCGTGCTTTCACATTTAACCCTTGTTTTGTTGCATACGCTGCATTCGGTGCACTCTTTTCTCAATCTCAATTCTGTTTTGGCGCAGCAGATATAACTCAATCGCCATTAAGGCTGCCGTCACTCCAAAAGAACCCCAAACGTAGAGGGCGTATCCACCCATATAGAAAAATTCACTCATCTGACCGTTCCACTACTCATTAGTTCTTTAACCCAACGTGTATCCTTTTCGCGCTCAAGAATAATTGTGCGAACGCGGTATAGTGAAACCGCAATCGCATAAGCCCAACAGGCAAAGGTCATAATCAACATCGTCGTAAGCATCGTGCTATCCATGCTCGATTGTGCTCCCATCTTTATCGTTGCGCCCTGATGCAAGGTGTTCCACCACTTCACCGAGAAGTAGATAATGGGGATATTTATGACACCCACAATAGAGAGAATGGCACCGGCACGATCTGAGCGCCTCGGATCATCGATTGATTGTTTAAGAAGAATAAACCCAAGATAGAGGAAAAACAGAATCAAGGCTGAGGTCAGGCGCGCATCCCATACCCACCAGGTTCCCCACATCGGTTTACCCCAGAAGGCACCTGTCCATAATGAGACAAATGCAAACATCGCACCGGTCGGTGCTAGTGCACTTGCCATCATGGCCGAAAGGCGGGTATTAAAGATAATGCCTAATGCAGACCATCCGGCAATGACGACATAGATAAACATCGACATCCATGCCGCAGGGACATGAATATAGATAATCCGATACCCCTCCCCCTGCTTATAATCGGTTGGTGCAACAAAGAAGCTCATATAGAGGCCGATCACCATTAGAATCACCGCTATCCACGCAAACCATGGCACCAGTCGTCCAGCAGTGGGATAGAAGGTTGCAGGTGAAGATAGTTTGAACCAGTTAATTAATTTCGATTGCATCAATTTAATGTCTCATTATTCTTATTCAGCAGAGATACGCAGTGCTGCTGCCGTTGCCAATGGTGTGAAAAATAGTGCGACAACCAATATCGCCGATAGCATCGTGAGATGCCCTGCACCACCTACCCCTGAAATATTTGCCTCGACCGCTCCCGCAGCAAAGATTAATACCGGAATTGTCAGCGGCAATACCAGCAGCGACACCAAAACACCACCGCCACGCAGTCCGAGTGTTAATGCAGCACCAATCGCACCTAACAGACTTAAGATCGGTGTTCCTAATAACAGCGATAGCATCAATACCCCAATTGCCTCACCATTAAGTCCATATTGCAGACCTAACACCGGTGCGATAAAGACTAAAGGCACACCTGTAACCAACCAGTGGGCGACGATTTTACCAAAAACCAACAACGATAACGGCTGGGGTGTTAACAATAGCTGCTCAAGTGCGCCATCCATATAATCGGCGAGAAAGATCCGCTCAAGCGCAAGCATGGATGAAAGCAACGCGGCGACCCAAACCACTCCGGGCGCTATCTTTCGAAGCGTCCCCATCTCCGGCCCAATCGCCAAAGGAAAAAGAGAGACCACGACAATAAAGAAAACAAGAATGGTCAGCAGATCAGCGCGATGTCTCGCAGCAAGGATGAGATCGCGTCGGATAATTGTCATTAGCGCATCAAGCATGGCCGCACTCTCCGACACCTAACTGCAACTGCCTGACAGCTCCCTGTGTTAACGAAACTTCTTGATGCGTGGTCATCACGACCATGCCTCCACCATCAACATGTGTTTCGATAAGAGCCTGAAGCTGACCAACGGCGACCTTATCCAGTGCTACAAATGGCTCGTCCAATACCCACAGCCTGGCTGACGTCACCATGAGTTGTGCCAGTGTAACCCTTCGTTTTTGACCCTGTGAAAGATATTTGGTTGGCAGATCCTCATGTCCATAAAGCCCGACCGACTCAAGCGTGTGCCACGCCTTTTCCTCATCAATAGCCCAGCCTTTGAGCTGGGCAGAAAACATCAAATTCTCAACTGCACTCAGATCATCCTTAATACTGTTTTTATGGCCGATATAGAGCAGGTGTTGATGAAACTCATCGCGCTGCTTCAGGATTGACTCACCATTCCAATGAATTTCACCCTCTGTCGGCAAAATGAGCCCACAAAGCGTCCGCAGCAGTGTTGTTTTACCACTACCATTATGACCATGGAGATGAAGCAGTTCTCCAGAAGAGAGCGCGCAATTCAGCCCACTAAAAAGCCTGCGATCTCCCCTTTCACACTGCAAGTTGATGATTTCTAACATTCAAATAGGTTATGGCATCGGTTGAGATAAGCCACATCTCGTTCTCGGTTGTTTATTATAATCGTTTTAACAGACCCAGAGTCTGTTGGAAAGTTCGAGTTGGCGCTAATGTGATTATCAGGACATATCTCAATTCTCGTCCGATTTTTTCAGACTCAATTAACACGACTACTCTAAAGAATTTCGAACCTAACTATTTTACATTCTGACTGGATTTTGTTAGATTTCGTTTCCTGAGTATTTTACTGTGTTATTAATCCATTTTAACTAACAATTGAGGTTATATTTCCATGAATGTAGATCAACATCTTAAAGTCGCGACCTGGCACGTTGAGCAGGCACGTCTTCACGCCACAAAAGAGCACTCTTGTGGTTGCCCTATCAGCCCAGAATACCAAAAGATTATCGATGAGGTAGAGAGCGGCAAAATCCTTGAAGAGCTGACCTGCAGCGTCAACAAGTAAACCTGAAAAGGCTCAGATTATGAGCCTTTTTTTTTGCCCTCAAATCTCCTCTGGATGGATAAACCACCAGGCGCATCTTTTGTATTGAAATGTACCTCAATAAAGCTGGGGATTTAAAAGCATCCTCTGTCAAGCATCACAAGGGTACAATCCTCGACTATTTCGATCCCCTGTTCCATGAAATGCCTTTTCATCGTGACCGACTCTGTACCCGGGTTAAAGATGATCCGTCTCGGTGCCAGTGCGATGATGTCCGCTATCATTGTCTCGCCAATACCCGGGGCAATATAGAGTGTCAGGGTATCAACCAGCTCTTCGATTTGTGATAACTGTGCAATCACCGGCAGATCCTCTATCTGATCGATCACTGGATGGACTGGAATCACCCGGTGACCATGGCTGAGAAGGCTCTTTATTGCTTTAAATGAGTATCTTGAAGGCTTGTTACTTGCACCCAAAACCACGACGGTTTGTCTCTCACTCGTTATCATCCGATATCTCTCAATAAAAAATGTTCTGACTTAATATGCGATCATATCTGTACTATAGTTGACAGTATAGCTTGGTGTTTTTGCACGGACTTCAAAGAGGTTGGTTATGGATCACTCAAAAGAGTCACTCTTTCATCTGTTGGTGATGTACTACTCACCGTGGGCATTGCCTCATAAGGTTGCCGCCACCAATGCAAATAAAATGGAGCGTCAACGAATCTATCATGAAAACATGATACATCTGCGACCCTACATGCGTGAATATATCCACCGTTCTGCACATCTTCTGGTGGTTTTCTATGTTCTGTTTCTGCTCTTCTCGCTATTCGTGCCCCTCTACATCTTTGCAGTATTAATGGGGATCGGAGCCATGCTTGCCATTCTTCACACCGTTTTTCTGATCTTTATGCAACAGGAGGCAAATAACATCGCCACTGAAAAAGGGGAACGTAATTCGATGGTCGGGAAAAAGGGTAAAGACCGGAATGATTGATATCACCTGAATGATCACTTCAGTACAATAACCTGATGATTGCACAATATATCCAACCACTCTTTCGCCCTCCGAGCGAGGGCGAGAATTTGATTATTCAGGCAACAATAGGTTGCAGCTTTAATCAATGCAGTTTTTGTTCGATGTATCGAAGCAAGCGCTATTATGAGAGACCATTGGATGATCTTTTTAACGAGATCGATCAGCTCTCAGCTCAATGGCCTGAGACCAGACGAATCTTTCTTGCGGATGGTGATGCTCTGGCGATGAGCTTTGATCAATTATCCCAACTACTGATCAAGCTTAATAACGCCTTCCCCTCATTAAGTCGGGTGAGTTGTTACGCAACGCCTTCAAATCTGCTACGTAAGGGTGTTGATGAGTTGAATCGACTGCGTGATCTGAAACTAAGCCTTCTCTATCTTGGCGTTGAATCCGGCTCAAGCACCATCTTGAAGAAGATCACAAAGGGTGCAACGCATCAAGGTATCGCTGAGGCGATCAATAAAGCGGAGGATGCTAATATTCGAGTCTCGGCGACTGTCATTCTGGGTTTAGGGGGACAAACCCATTGGCAAGAGCATATTGATGGCACGATTGAACTACTCAATAAAGCGCCTGTGACCTACCTTTCGACACTGCAACTCTACCTTGATGATACTCAATATGATGAGTTTATGATCAAATTCGGTGAGCCGTTTCAGATGCAGGATGATCACGCAATACTTCTTGAACAGCAGCGTCTTATAGCCGGGCTTAACCCAAATAAACCGATTATCTTTCGCTCAAATCACGCCTCAAATGCACTGGCATTGGCGGGAAACCTGCCGAAACACAGGGAGCAGCTTTTGAGCATGATCGATGATGCGCTTAACGGAAATCGCCGACTTCGGCCACTTTCGCATCGTGGTATGTGATTCCGCTTAGTGGAGCGTGTGTTGCGCTTCCTGCTCTTTAAAGTGTGCGTAAACTCCTGAAGCTCTAATCTCATCTAACTGTGCCATGATTTGCGGAAGTATCTTTTGTGCATCATCAACACGGTTTTCAAAATCATCCGCTTCGATCTCTTTACTCATATGCTCACGATTGGCAATGAGTGATATTACGCCAAATGCGAGCCGTATTTGCTCCAGAACACCACTATCTTCGATGCTAAACCAAAGGTTTTCACAGACCAGTATTCCATCCATAAAACCTAGGCACCATTGCTCAACAACAGAATCACCATAAGGTATTGATGCTAACGACTGATAACCCGGAACCGGATATGCCTGCGTGCTGATGACATGCTTAATCTTCTCATCGATACGAATGAGTATCTTGCACAGCTCCACCTCTTGCGATTTGTCGTCAAAGCTTAATCCCGGAAGTGCTTTAACGGCTTCCCACCACTTTTCAGGCGTTATAGTGGCAGGTGAAAGTGCTAATGCAGATAAATAGCCTTTAAGCTGATTAAAGCTGATTCGCTTCTGCTCATCGGATTCAACCGGAAAGAAGCGAAGCAGTAGCTCAAGATCGTCTCGCTTTAGAGTATATTCTGACAATGGATCACCTTTTATCTCTCATTATTTTTTATCGTACTAACAACGCAATGCCGGATCCAATTAAAATCACGCCTATTGCTCTTTTAAACATAAGCTGGCTAATGTTGGTATGAATACGCCCACCAAGGATCATCGCGATCACCATTAACGGTAGACCGGCCAGCATTAGTATCAGGGTATCACGTGTATAAAACCCTGTGATTGTATAACCGACAATTCGGCTGGCACCGTCGATTAAAAAGATGGTTGCAACTGACGCTCGAAACGGCGTTTTTCCAAGCCCGCGTAACTGTAGATAGATGACATAGAACGGCCCTCCCGTTCCAAACAACGTGCCAACCATTCCTCCACCGATACCTGCGATGATAGACCAGAGTTTGGAGGTATGACCTTTCGGCGAGTGCCCCGATAAAGAGTAGATCGCATAACCAAGAATAAAAATGCCGAGAAACTTTGTGAGTACCGCCCCATCCGACTGCTTGAATAGATAGAGCGCAGTAACAACACCTATTACCGTAAACGGGAGTAACGGTAAGATCTCGCGCCACTTAATTTCACGCCGTTGGGTAAAGCCATGAGATAGCGAAGCGGTATAATCAAGCAATCCAATCATCGGCACCACAATCGTTAATGGCAGTATCAGCGCCAACAACGGTATTGCGATCAACCCCGAGCCAAACCCGGTAATCCCACGCACAAAATAGGCGATAAGTAGCACCGCGATTGCAAAACCTAATTGGAGTAGTGTCAGCGATTCAAGCATTATCACCTCTGATCGTTAAGGCGCGTGATTGTACATGATCTAATCCCACTATTTCCTATTCATTGAGTGCGACTCGATTCAGTTTTGTTAATTTGATATCTATCCGTTAACATGCGTCGCTGATATCTAACATCAAGACTCGTCCATGCGTAAATTTGAATTACTCGGCCAGCTCAGTGGTCTTCATCAGATGATGCAACATCTGCTGCAATCAATCCCTGAAAATGCGTGTTATCAAAGTTTTAATGCCAATCTCCCCTCTCTTGCATGGCTGTTTGGTCGCGCAGTCTATCTTGAAAGCTACTGGATCCGGGAAGTTGTGATGCAGGATAACGATATCACCGCTAGGGTTTCACACCTTTTTAGTGCTGATGTCCAACCAAAAACCTTGGCTGAAAACGCCCTTCCACCAAGAGAGCATCTACTAAATTGGGCAACCGAACTGCAAAGCCATCATTTGATGTTACTCGCTAACCCTAATCAGCTTCCTGATCATCCACTGTTACAAGACGACAAACTCCTTATCACTGTACTGCAACACCAGTCACAACTATGTGAAATGATGATTATGCAGCTTAGTGAGCGACGCCTAACCCTCTCTGAACCGCACATTGTTTTAAATCCATTACAGAGTCTGGAGCCATCCATTGACCATGTTGATATCCATCAAGGGCATTATCGAATTGGCTCGCGTGATGATCCTGCTGCACTGGATAACGAGCTACCGCCAAATAGTGTCGAGTTAAGTGGGTTTCGGATCGATAACGCTCCTGTAACAAACGGAGCTTTTCTAAACTTTATCAATGAAGGTGGATATCGTGAACGCATGTATTGGAGCGATATCGGTTGGGAGTGGTTACAACAGATCGAACCTCATCCAAACCATTGGCGCCAAGACGGTGCAGGGCACTGGTATGCCATCGGATTAAATGGGCCGTTTGATCTTATCGCCGAGGATTCTCTTTATGGGATCAGCTACCACGAGGCTCTTGCCTATGCCAACTGGGTGTCGAGTCTGGGAGGAACTCTTGAGGGTGCGGTCATTCAGCATGAATACCAATGGGAGGTTGCGGTCAGATCAAAGGTTATCGAGGCAACCAAGCGCGTACATGAATGGTGCGCCAATCGATTCCACCCTTACAGTGGTTATCAGCAACCCGAATTGATTGAAGCGCGGTCAAAAGGCATGGATGGCGATGAGTATTCGATTCGAGGAAACTCGATCCACAGCCAACCGATCCAGCAACGCAGTAGCTATCGTGAACACGCTCGGCCAGAGCATCGACATCATCTGTGTGGGGTGCGGTTGGTATTTCCCCCGTCAAAGATGGCATGGCATAAATAGGGTATTAGCTCAATTTAGAATCGAAACGAGCAGTTGGAAGATTCGCTCAGATTTTGCAGGTTTA
Organism: Thiohalomonadaceae bacterium; assembly: GCA_050301795.1. Lineage (GTDB taxonomy): Bacteria > Pseudomonadota > Gammaproteobacteria > Thiohalomonadales > Thiohalomonadaceae > JBNKZU01. Next base: position 161,938 of record JBNKZU010000014.1, read on the forward strand.
TGGATCAAATGGGCTCCAGTCTTTTTGGCATCACGTATTCTATCTGGAGCGGTGTCGCCAGTAATGATGATTGAGGGAAGATCTTGCCCAAACCGTTCCCTAATAGCATTAATCACATCTGTACCGGTCTGATTTCTTGGTAACCGATAATCGGTAATCAACACTTCGGGAACCCAACCCCGATTCTCTAGCTTCAACAGAGCATCTTCAAGATTTAAAGCAATCAAACTATCACAGCCCCAATTGTTAAATAACTCGTCCATTGCGATTCTGATAACCTCATCATCATCGATAAAAAGAATACGTCTTCCTTCGATAGAGTGATCCTGTTTTTGCTCAAGCTTTTCTTCTTCATTGATATAGCTTTCACTATGGATAGGGATTTCGATCGAGAAGATAGAACCTCTACCCTCAACTGATTGCACCTCTATTGAGGTTCCCATAACTCGTGCCATTCCACTAGCAATCGCCAAGCCTAAGCCAAGTCCTTTAGTTCGATCACGTTCAGGATTATTCAGTTGGTGATACTCTTTAAAGATACTCGCTATCTGATCTTCGGGAATACCGATACCCGAATCAACAATCTGAATGGCAACGAAATCTCCTCTTCTACGACACCCTAAAATAATGGTTCCCTTGTCGGTATAACGAATCGCATTTGAGATCAGGTTTCTTAGCACCCGTTCCAACAGAACCATATCAGTATTAACAACAATGGATGTTTTCATGACATCCATAATCAGATTCTTCTCCGCAGCCAAGGGGGAGAACTCCTGTTTTAATCTTACAAAGAGCTGGTTTAGCGGAAAAACCATATTCTCTGCATGGAGCACTTGAGCATCCAGCTTTGATAGGTCAAGCAACTTATTAAACAGATCTTCAAGAGAAGAGGAGACCGTATTGATATTATTCAGAATGGGCGTGATGCTCTGATCAGTTATCTTTTTATTAAGAATATCGACAAAAAGTCGAAGTGAATACAACGGTTGTCTGAGGTCATGACTTGCTGAGGCAAGAAATTTTGATTTAGCAATATTTGCACGTTCAGCCTCTTCCCTTGCCTCATCTGCGATCCGTCGCTCTTCATCAATTTCAATATTTAACTCCTGCACTTTTAGCTTTGCCACAATGGCTCGTTTAAAGTGGCGATGCGCTACTACCGCATCAAGCAACAACGCTAAAATAAAGAAAATACAAAAAAGCGCCAGAATAATGTTATTTTCACCGCCCTCTATAAGTAATCTGATCGCGAGAGGAAAAACCGTAAAAACCGAAAAGATAACGTAGGCGGGAAAATAGGCTGAATGAGTATTAAACGAAGCCGCGACAGAGCCAGCTAACGCCAATGATAGTAGCATACTCACTTGAGGGTATTCCCAAGAAAAAAAACTTACGCCTGCATAGCCCCAGACAACTCCCTCTAAACCGATGCAAAGCAGAATGATGTTTCCCCAGTAACCAATCTCATCATCGGGAATAACCTTCTTTCTGTACTTTAGATAAAAGCTGTAATGTAGTGAATAGACCATGATTACAGCGATAAACCACCAGACCAGCGTGGTTAACGGAATAATATTTCTGAATAGAAAAAAGATGATGGAAAAAACTGCAACAGAGACAAAGATAGTTCCAGGAATAGCGTCATAGACATAACGAATCTGTCCTGCAAACACACTTTGACGATACCTGGTTGGTACCTCATTATCACTCATCAACCGATGAAATAACCCTAAAGCGCTTGATGACTGTTGAGGCGATTCGTGCATAACCTAACCTGTCCTAAACATTTAATGATCTAAGCCCAAAGCCCCTATCAGATGACCCACTATTGAAAACGTATCACAAAGATGCGATTAAACATCTATGTGGAATCGATTATAGAGATTCCGTAGGTTATTCGATGACTCGGGCTAAAACCTATGATTTAGTCACAGAACAAAAGATGGTCATAACGACGCCAATAAACCACCAACAGATCTTAATTACCTTCAACAACAGGTAGATTCACCGCATTAAAAAATTCTGGATCCATCATCTCAATAAACTTTCGTGCTTGAGGCGACAGGAATTTACCACTCCTTAAAACAATGCCATAGCTGCGCTGTGGAAAGTAGTGACCAAGTGACATACGGGCAATCGGGTCATCTTCACTTAAACATACATCGGTGACAATCGAGATACCCAGGCCAAGCTCAACATATTTTTTTATGACCTCCCATCCACCAGCTTCCAATGCGACCTGATAGGTCACATTAAATTGACGGAAGACCAGATCCACCATTCGCCATGTACTCAAATGTCTCGGTGGTAGTATCAATCCATAAGGACTAATCTCTTCAAGCCGGATATTCTCTTTACCTGCTAAAGGGTGATCCAAAGGTGTGATCAATGCAGGGTCATAATTCATGCTCGGGTGATAGACAATATCTTCAGGTATTTCGAGCATTGAACCCACCGCAAAATCGGCCTGATCCGCTCTTAACATCGCCATACCATCACGTCCTGTGACATTGTGAAGCTTGATCTGTATGCGGGGGTACTTCTCTGCAAACTGTTTTATTGCATCGGGCAAGATATAAAGGATCGTAGACTCGCCAGCAGCAATATTAAGCTCACCACTATCAAGTGTGCCGAACTGAGCCGAGAAACTCTCGGGCAGCTTATCGATCCCCTCAACCAGTGGATCCGAAAGCTGATACAAAACCTCACCCTCAGGTGTCAGTTTGATTTGTGGACCCCGACGCTCGAATAGCGTGATCCCCATATCCCGCTCTAGCGCCTGAATCTGTAGTGTCACAGAGGGTTGGCTTAAGAACAGCTCCTCAGCAGCAAGAGAAATGCTTCCGGTTCGTGCCGCAAAACAGAAAGCTCGAAGTTGCTTTAACCGATTTTGCTTATAATATAGTGGTGATATCTTTGACATTTCCCCTTCCCGGACAGTAGTTATTTATAATTAGTATATAAAATTATAAAACAAATGCTAACTATTTATTTTATAAAATCTAATAAAGATAATTGAAATAATTTACTTTTCAAATATTTAAACAAGCAATAGACTTGTTTCTAATCATTAAATTTATTCTGTACTAAAATGGCATGAGTATACCTTTCAGGAGAGTAGAGACTTGGGCGAGATAGAAACTGTCGCAATTGCTACATTATTCATGGGTGGACTGGGGCTTGTGCTCGCGGTAACCCTAGCTGTAGCCAATCGTCGTCTCTATGTCTATGAGGATCCTCGTATTGATGAGGTTGATGAAATGTTGCCTCATGCCAATTGCGGTGCCTGTGGTGTTCCTGGTTGCCGCCCATTCTCAGAGAAACTTGTCTCCGGGGAGGTCACACCCGGCCAATGTACTGTAAACAGTGCAGAAATGAACCAAGCCATTGCCGATTATCTGGGTGTAGATATCGGTAATGTCGAAAAACAGATCGCCCGTCTTGCCTGTGCTGGTGGCTCCCACGTCGCCTATATCCGCGCCGGCTACGAAGGGCTTAAATCTTGCCGCGCCGCAGCACTTGTCTCTGGCGGTGGTAAAAGTTGCTCCTGGGGCTGCATCGGTTTAGGTGACTGTGCAACAGTGTGCGACTTCGACGCAATCGTCCTGGATCGGTTTGGTCTCCCCCAGGTTGATGAAGATAAATGCACCGCATGTGGTGACTGTGTCGATGTCTGCCCTAAGGATCTTTTTTCACTTCATCCGGTCAATCATCAATTATGGATAGCATGTAAAAGTCAGGACAACGCTGATGAATCGGAATCTGACTGTGAAGTGAGCTGTACCGCTTGTGGTCGTTGTGCTGCCGATGCGCCTGAAGGCCTTATTACCATGCAGAACAATCTGGCGGTCATTGATTATGACAAGAACGGTCTTTCCTCACGTCTATCGATTGAGCGATGCCCAACCGGTGCCATTGTCTGGCTCGAAAATGAGAACGTAAAAAAAGGGATTGAGGCTAAAAAGATCTATCGCAAAGAACCACTTCCGCGAATTCAGTAACTAATTTCAGTAAGAAATTTCAGCAGAGAGAGAACGGCTATGACAAACAAGCTAGAAATAAAATATCCTGGACGACGTGAGGCAATGGATGGAAACAGTGCCGTTATTATGTGTGAGCGCGAATCAAGCGATGCTGCTGGTGCATATCCGATAACTCCATCGACCCAAATGGGTGAATACTGGGCTATTGAAGCGGGTAATGGTCATGTCAATGTCTCTGATCGTCCGTTGATCTTCGTAGAACCAGAAAGTGAGCACGCTGCGGCTGGTGTTACTGCCGGTCTGACCATGACTGGTTTGCGTTCAACTAACTTCTCATCCGCTCAAGGTGTCGCGTTCATGCACGAGTCACTCTATGCTGCTGCCGGGAAACATCTGCCTTATGTTCTTAATATGGGTTGCCGAGCTATCACCAAGGCGAGCCTCAACGTCCATTGTGCCCATGATGATTATCACTGTGTTGATGATACCGGCTTCTTCCAAATGATGGCCAATAGCGCTCAAGAAGCTGCCGATCTTAATATCATTGCCCATAAGCTTGCAGAGCTTGCCCTTATTCCGGGAATCGCAGCTCAGGATGGCTTCCTCACCACTCATCTGATCGAAACACTGAATGTACCTGAGCGTGAATTAATCAAAGAGTATCTCGGAAGCCCTGACGATATTATCGACTCACCAACACCATCTCAAAAGATGCTATTCGGTGAAAAGCGTCGTCGTATCCCAGCCATTTGGGATGTGGATAACCCGGTCTCCTCAGGTTCAGTACAGAACCAGGATGCCTATATGCAGGCAGTTGCTGCTCAGCGACCCTATTTTGCAGAGCATGTTGCTGATCTTTGTGATCAAGCAATGGCCGAGTTCAAATCACTTACCGGACGCGAATACCGCCGTATCAGCACCTACAAAACCGAAGGTGCTGACTATGTGATTGTAGGTCAAGGAAGCATGATTCTTACTGCTCATGCGGTTGCAGACTATCTGAATGAAACTCGCGGGTTGAAGGTTGGCGTACTTAATTTAACGATGTTCCGCCCTTTCCCCGGCGATCTTGTTGGCAAGGCACTTAAGGGCAAGAAAGGGGTTGTGGTTCTTGAGCGTACCGATCAGCCGATGGCAGAAGATTTACCTATCGCTCGTGAGATTCGCGCCTCAGTCTCTAAATGCATTGAAAATGGAATCTTTAAAAATGGTGAGCTTCCTCATCCCGATTATGAGGTCTACTCTACCGAGTATGACGCGCCTCGCATCTTCTCAGGGGCTTACGGCCTTGGTTCTCGTGATCTACAACCTGAAGGTCTAATCGCGGCGATTGAGAACATGTTGCCTGGCGGTAAACACAAGAGGTTCTTCTATCTCTCTGTCGAGTTCCTGCACGATTCAGCAGATTCACCAAAACAGGAACTCTATCAGCAAGAGCTACTCGAAGCCTATCCAAACATTAAGGACTTGGCATTAAAAGGTAGCGAAAACCCCGATCTCCTTCCAAAGGGCGCCATCACTGTGAGAATGCACTCTGTTGGTGGCTGGGGTGCAATGACAACCGGAAAGAATCTGGCGATGACCCTGTTTGAACTCCTTGATTACGACATCAAGGCGAACCCCAAATATGGTTCGGAGAAGAAAGGACAGCCAACAACCTACTACCTCTCAGCCGCACCTGAGCCGATCCGCATCAACTGTGAATACAACTTTGTTGATGTGGTACTCTCACCTGACCCTAACGTCTTTAGTCACTCCAATCCGCTGTTTGGTCTGAAAAAAGAGGGTGTGCTCATTATTCAAAGCTCACTTGAAACACCAGAAGAGGTCTGGAATAGCTTCCCGTTATCTGGTCAACGCTTTATTGTTGAGAACAATATCCGGGTCTTCTACATCGACGCCTTCAAGATTGCTCGTGAAGAGGCCTCCAACCCTGAGCTTCAATTCCGTATGCAGGGTATTGCGTTCCAGGGCGCATTCTTTGCAGCATCTCCAGTAATGGAGAATGCCAACCTTAATGAAAAGTCTCTCTTCCGTGCGATCGAAAATCAGCTTCAGGATAAATTCGGCAGCAAAGGGAAGCGTGTTGTTGAAGACAACCTGCGTGTTGTTAGACGCGGCTTTGATGAGATCATTGAGATTACTGATAAAGTTGTTACCAATGCGACACAAGGTCAGCTCAAGCGTCAATCTCATCTTCCGGTAATGCTTAAGCAAATGCCGGTGAATGATACCCGCATTTCCGATATTCACCGTTTCTGGGAACAGACCGGCAGCTTCTACTTAAGTGGTAAAGGCAACGATAATATCGTTGACCCCTTTATTGGCATGTCGTTGGTTCCTGCATCAAGTGGTCTGTTCCGCGATATGACTCAAATTCGATTTGATCATCCTGTTTGGGTTGCCGAAAACTGTACTGCCTGCGGTAACTGCTACACCACCTGTCCAGACAGCGCTATCCCTGGTTTGGTGAATTCGATATCAGAGGTATTCGAATCAACCGTACAGCAGATTGAACGTGGTGGTATGCCAACACGTCACCTACGTCGCGCACTTCGTAGTGTTGAAAAGAAACTGCGTGAAGCGATCACATTAGCCGGTGATAGCGCTAATGTTAATGCGCTCATACGCGAGACCATTGCAGACACCTTGATCGAATCGGATCTTGAGGATGACGACAAGAATACGCTCTCCATTGAATTTGATCGCTTTGAGGGCATTATCGGTGAGTTTAAATTTGCCAGCACCAAGCCCTACTTCTCTAACCGTGAGAAAAAGAACAAAGGTAGTGGCGGTCTGTTCTCTATTACGATTAATCCATACACATGTAAAGGATGCATGGAGTGTATCGATGTCTGTGATGACGACGCGCTGGTTGTGGTTAATCAAACCACCGAAAGTACTAATAAGTTGCGTCGTGAGTGGGACTACTGGTTAACACTCCCAACCACCTCCAAAGAGTTTATTCGCATTGATGATATCGATGAGAAGATCGGTGCTCTCGACACCCTGCTCCTTGACAAGAATAGCTACCAGTCAATGGTTTGTGGCGACGGTGCATGTCTTGGTTGTGGTGAGAAATCGATCATCCACCTCTTTACCTCAACAGTAACCACAATGATGCAGGGGCGTGTCAAGAAACACCTGGCACATATTGAAGAGTTGATCATCGGTCTTGAAAAACATATCCGTATGAAGCTGGTTGAGTCGATGGATCTTAGTGACACCCACACGATCAACAACATTGTCAACGAACACAAGGATATTGACCTGACCCTTTCAAGATTAACTCAAGGACTTGAGGACAATGGCTCAACCATTGACAGCGAGTGGTTACAAGAGACTACACAGCTTCTTGAGAAACTGAAATATCTGAAGTGGCAATACACTAACGGCACCACAAATAATGGTCGTTCAAACCTTGGTATGATTAACGCAACAGGTTGTACCTCAGTTTGGGGCTCAACCTATCCGTTCAACCCCTATCCATTCCCCTGGTCTAGCAATCTATTCCAGGATTCACCATCAGTTGCCATGGGACTGTTTGAAGGACACATGGTGAAGATGGCTGATGGTTTTAAAGCAATCCGCCGTGCAGAACTTGAACTCAGTGGTCAATATAACCCAGAGATCCACGACAGCTTCTTTACCTACTTTAACTGGAAACAGTTTAGTGACGAAGAGTTTGCCCTCTGCCCTCCGGTAGTTTCGGTTGGTGGTGATGGTGCGATGTATGACATCGGTTTCCAGAATCTCTCTCGTATGATGATGTCGGGTATGCCTATTAAAGTACTGGTACTTGATACTCAGGTCTACTCTAACACTGGTGGTCAGGCGTGTACTTCAACCTACATCGGGCAGGTTGCCGACATGACACCATTTGGCAAAAAAGCCAAAGGTAAAGAGGAGATCCGTAAAGAGATGAGCGTCATTGCTATGGCTCACCGTACAACCTTTGTTCATCAGAGCAGCCTTGGCAATATCAATCATATGCTTGAGGGCTTTATCGATGGAATCAATTCACGTCGTCCTGCGCTCTTTAATGTCTATGCCGTTTGCCAACCTGAGCATGGTGTTGCCGATGATGCCTCAACCCGACAGAGCAAACTTGCACTGGAGTCCAGAGCCTATCCTGCATTCCTCTATGATCCGGATCGTGGAGTGACTTTTGAAGATTGCTGTAGTGTTGAAGGCAACCCTGATATGGAAAGTGACTGGCCGACTTACACCCTGAAATATACTGACGACAAGGGTAAAGAGGCATCCATGACACTACCGTTTACCTTTGCTGATTTTGCGCTCACTGAGGGACGTTTTGCCAAGCAGTTCCGTAAAGCACCACCGGAAACCTGGAACGATGACATGGTACTTCTCTCTGACTTCATCAATATGGACGAGGACGAACAAGAGGGTAAATTCCCATTCATCTGGGCAGCCGATAAAAAAGGGAATCTGATGCGTGTTCTGGTGACGGCTGAACTCGTCATTTCGACGATTGAGCGTAGAGATTTCTGGCATCAGTTAAAATCACTCTCAGGTGAGTCCCGCACTGTTGATATCGATAAACTGATTGAACAGACTCGTATCGATATGGCACAGAAGCTCTCATCTAACCTTCTGGCAATGGCAGCCGGTGGGAATGCAGCGAATATTGGCAGTGCCTTAACAGCAGCGCCTGCTGGTGGTGATGTTGCTGCCTCTGGTGCCGTCTCAGCAGATTATGAACCGGTTTGGATTGAGACACCGGAATGTACCGCTTGTGATGAGTGTATTAATATCAATCCCAAGATCTTCGCCTACAACGATGACAAAAAAGCGATCATTGTTGATCCGAAGGCTGGTCCATTTGTCGATATCGTTAAAGCTGCGGAGAAGTGCACAGCAGAGGTAATCCATCCTGGAACACCATTCAATCTGAATGAGGCCGGATTGGACAAGCTGACTAAACGTGCTGAGAAGTTCCAGTAATATAGGCATGAAAATGCGTTTAAAGGATATTCTTTTTAGCAAGAGTTTTTCTCATGGGGTTCATCCGCCTCAGAAAAAGACTCAAACCAACAGCAAGGCCATCAAACGTCTGCCGTTTCCTCCGGTCGTTATGGTGCCTTTGCTGCAACACTTTGGCGCGCCCGCAAAACCGATTGTCACAAAGGGGCAAGAGGTGGTGCGTGGCGAGCCCATCGCTGTTGCTGATGGCTATCTCTCGGTACCGATGCATGCGCCGGTTACCGGAACAGTCACCGGTATTGAGCTGATTGCCACCGCAAGGGGGCCTAAAGCCAAGGCGATCATCATCAAAACCCATCCAGCTTCTAACCAGCGCGTGCTGTTCGGTAGTGATACCTATGTTGATGAACTAAATGAGCAGGAGATCATCGATGCGGTACAGAATACCGGCATGGTTGGTCTTGGGGGTGCCGGATTCCCAAGCCATGTAAAGCTGGCTGTTCCAAAGGGGAACCCTGTCGACACGCTTGTGGTCAACGGTTGCGAATGTGAGCCATATCTGACCACAGACCATCGCCTGATGTTAGAGAAGCCTGAGGCGCTCATTAAAGGGATTCACTACGCCTTGAAGGTCACTGGCGCAAAACGAGCCATCATCGGAATTGAGGATAATAAGCTTGATGCTGTTGAGATGATTCGTTCAAAACTACAACCCTCCGATCCAATCAAGGTGGGCGTGGTTAAAACGAAATATCCTCAAGGCTCAGAAAAGCTTTTAATCACCACACTACTGGGACGAGAGGTTCCATCAGGTGGATTCCCATATCAGGTTGGCGTTGTAGTAAATAACGTCGCAACCCTTGCTCAATTAGGTGAGTTGCTTCCAACCAGTCAGGGACTGATTGAACGTGTCGTTACCATTGCCGGCCCCTCGGTTGAAAAGCCTGGGAATTACCTTATCACCCTTGGTACACCTTTAAGATTTATCCTCGAACATGTCGGCTATTATGGTGAGGCCAATCGCCTTATCCTCGGAGGTCCGATGATGGGTAACTCTGTGGCTTCGCTTGATGTTCCGATCACCAAGCCAGTTTCAGGGATTCTGGTCATGGCGGAGCATAAAGAGAAATCGACCAGGATCTATCCCTGCATTCAATGCGCCCGTTGTCTTGATGCCTGCCCGATGAATCTAAACCCATCTCATCTGGGGCGACTGGCTGCAAAACGTGAATACGAAACCATGCAGGAGGAGTTTAATCTTAACGACTGTTTTGAGTGTGGAAGCTGTAGTTATGTCTGCCCTTCCAATATTCCATTGGTGCAGTACTTCCGTATTGCCAAATCGATTAATCGGGAAAGAGCAGCATAATGGCAAAGAAAACACCACAAGTAGAACTCCGCACCTCACCCCATCTTCATGATGGCGCATCGGTTGAGCAGATCATGCGAAATGTGGTTTTTGCGCTAATCCCGCTGGTGATGTTTGCGATCTTTCAGTTTGGGATCAGCGCAATGGCACTCATTATTACGGTTGTGCTCACCTGTCTCGGTACTGAATCACTCTTTTCACAGATTAAAGGTGATGGTGAAAACACATTGCGAGACTACAGCGCGACGATTACCGGTATTTTACTCGCGCTGACTCTTCCCCCGGGATTTCCATTGTGGATGGGTGTCGTTGCCGGATTTATTGCCATTGCGATGGGTAAGGTGATGTTTGGCGGTATCGGCTTTAATGTCTTTAACCCCGCACTTCTTGGTCGCGCATTCGTTCAAGCCGCTTTTCCTGTGGCAATCACGACCTGGACTCCGGCCTATGCACCAAACCGCTTTGTTGAGTTTATCCCTTCGACATGGTCGATCCCGATGTTACATCCGGTGGGTGTTGATGAGTGGATTAAAAATAGTGGTGTTGATGGATTCAGCGGCGCAACGCCACTATCTGTATGGAAGTTCGATGGAGTAACCACCTCCAGCAGTGACCTCTTCACCGGCATGGTCACCGGCTCAACCGGGGAAGCTTCGGCATTACTCATCCTGATATGCGGTGGTTATCTTGCACTCCGACGTATGATGGACTGGCGCATTCCTGTGTCGGTTCTTGCGGGTGCATTACTGATGTCATTGCTATTAGTTACGATTGATGCTGATAAATACCCATCACCAATCTTTACCCTCTTCTCTGGCGGACTGATGCTGGGTGCGGTATTTATGGCGAGCGACATGGTGGGAACGCCGGTCACACCAATGGGTGTTATTGTTTACGGCCTGCTGATTGGAATTGTAACCGTCATCATCCGAGTCTTTGGCGGTCTACCTGAAGGGGTGATGTATGCCATCTTATTAGGTAATGCGATGGCTCCACTCATCGAATCGGTGACACAACCTCAAGTGTATGGCACCTCCAAAACCAAGGAGACAGGGAAATGAGCGAAAACACTAACCCTGTAGCCGAAGCGACCCTGGTGCAACAACCACCGGCGAATAGCAACCGTATGATCATGACTTTAAGCCTTGTGGCGATGCTCTCAGGCTTTCTGGTGGTGTTGGTCTATCAGTTCACGAAACCGATCATTGCTGAAAATCAACGCATTGCTGTGGAACAGGCGATCTTCCAGGTTATTCCAAAATCAACCCTTTGGAAGGCCTATGTGATTAATGATGAACAACTTCTCCCTGCCGGTAGCGATGGGGTAACTGTCTATGCCGGATTTGATAACGACCACAAACTTGTGGGCATCGCTGCTGAGGCCGCAGCACAAGGCTATGCCGATGTTATCAAGCTTCTATATGGCTACAGTCCTGAATGTGAATGTATTACGGGAATCAAGGTTCTAAAGAGTACAGAAACCCCGGGGCTAGGTGACAAGATCTACAAAGATAAAGTCTTTGTTAAGAACTTTGATGCGCTTGATGCACGACTCAATGACGATAAGAGTGCTCTTAAAAATGCAATTGTAACGGTCAAGAATGGAACAAAAACCGACCCTTGGCAGATCGACGCCATCTCTGGCGCGACCATCTCATCCAATGCGGTTGGACGGGCACTTAACAGCAGTGCTCAATTCCTGCTTCCAAAGCTGGTGAAACAGCTTAACAAGATGACACAGGGTGATAGCTAATGGCAAAGAAGAGTAACCCAATTACTATGGACACCTTCTTAAAAGGTGTGTGGGAAGAGAACCCGGTATTCGTAATGCTGCTTGGCATGTGTCCAGTTCTTGCGGTGACCAACACCACAATTAATGCCCTGGCAATGGGTCTGGCAACCACCTTTGTGTTGCTCTGCTCCGGGGCGATGATCTCGCTGTTACGCCACCTCATTCCAAAGCAGGTTCGAATCGCAACCTACATTGTTATCATCGCGACCTTTGTAACCATTGTCGATTATGCGATTCAGGCGATTAGCCTTGATCTTTACAATGCGCTCGGTGCGTTTATTCAGTTAATTGTGGTCAACTGCATGATACTGGGTCATGCCGAATCCTACTCTTCACGAAACCGTTTGGGTCATTCGCTGATCAACGGCCTGGGCACAGGTATCGGTTTTACGATTGCACTGTTATGCCTCGGCACTGTGCGAGAGATCTTCGGAGCCGGAACCCTGCTTGGATATCCACTGTTTGGAGAAAACTTTGAACCCTGGGTTGTGATGATACTTCCACCGGGAGGCTTCTTTGTTCTCGGTACATGGCTACTGTTTTTTGCGTGGCTAAAAAAGCGTAATCAAAGCCAATCATCTGTAAAGGAGGTGCAACATGCAGGGTGAATCGTTAGGTTTTATCTTCCTTAATGCGCTGATCATTAATAACTTTGTTCTGGCCGCCTTCCTTGGAATCTGTCCTTTTCTGGGGGTTTCAGGAAAGCTGAAAACAGCATTCTCAATGGGTGTAGCAACAACCTTTGTAATGTTTATTAGCTCGCTATGCGCCTACTTTATTAATATTGTTTTGGTTACCTACGAGATCGAGTTTCTAAGACTCATCTCATATATCGTTGTGATCGCATCAACGGTGCAACTAGTAGAGATGAGCCTGAAGAAGTTCTCCCCCGCACTCTTTCGTGCACTCGGCATCTTTCTGCCGTTAATCACAACCAACTGTGCAATTCTGGGACTCGCCCTTTTCCAGACATTTAAAGATTACGACCTTGCACAATCTGTTGTTTACAGCCTTGGTGCTGGCGGTGGTTTTATTATTGCCATCGTCCTAATGGCAGGTCTGCGAGAAAAACTCGCATTGGCTAACCTGCCATCGATCACCGAAGGTGCGGCTATGACATTGATGCTCGGAGGCATCCTTTCGCTAACCTTTATGGGGTTTGCCGGAATGGGTAGCTAACAATGTTAAGCAAATATCTGATTGCGATGACGGTGGTGCCACTACTGTTGATTATGTGGTTAGTCGTTCAGCGCATCACCAAACACTTCTCCATGACACATCCTGAATTCGGTCCACACCGTGAAGAAGGGGGTGGATGTGGTAGCAGTTGTAGCTGTAGTGGAACAAAAAAGAGTGAATGTAAAAACCAACGTGATAGTGATTGATTAGTGACGATGCAATCACTGTGTTTATAACCGATTTTTTAAACGATATAGGTATTTAAGGGGACATAACGTGCGCGAATACATAATCTGGTTCGATTCTCTAGGGATGGAAGATGTCAAACGTGTGGGCGGAAAGAATGCATCATTAGGTGAGATGATCAGCAATCTGGCCAATGTCGGTGTCAAAGTTCCGGGTGGCTTTGCAACAACCGCTGAAGCCTTTCGACATTTTTTGGATCACAACCACTTAAAAGAGCGCATCAATGCGCTGCTGGCAAAGCTGGATGTCGATGACGTTAAAACCCTAGCCGAGGCAGGTGCAACCATACGCCAGTGGATCGCAGAAACACCTCTGCCGGAACCACTGCTCAATGCCATTACTGCCGGGTATGAAAAGATGTCTGTCAATGGTGCTCCGGCTGTGGCTGTACGCTCTTCTGCAACCGCAGAGGATATGCCTGACGCCTCTTTCGCCGGTCAGCAAGAGACCTTTTTGAATATTCGCGGTATTGATAATGTTATCGCCGCAGTAAAGCATGTTTTTGCATCACTCTATAACGATCGTGCTATCGCCTATCGGGTTCATCAGGGATATGAGCACCACGATGTTTACCTCTCTGCCGGTATTCAGCGCATGGTGCGCTCTGATATCGGTGCCAGCGGCGTTATGTTCACCATGGACACAGAGTCCGGCTTTAACGACGTGGTACTGATTACCGGCTCCTACGGTCTTGGCGAATGTGTGGTTCAAGGCTCAGTCAATCCCGATGAGTTTTATATCCATAAGGCCACCCTTGAAGCGGGTCGTCCTGCTGTTTTGCGTCGTACTCTCGGCAGCAAGATGATTAAGATGATCTACAAAGATGATCAGGATGTGGAGCGTAGCATTCAAACTGTTGATGTCGATGAAACGGATCGTCAACGCTTCTGTCTTAGTGACCAGCAGCTTGAGACCCTCGCACGTCATGCGATGACCATTGAAAAGCATTATCAGCGTCCAATGGATATCGAATGGGCTCTTGATGGTGAAGATGGAGAACTCTATATCGTTCAGGCACGCCCTGAAACTGTTCAGAGTCGGGTCGATAAACAGGTTATTGAGCGTTACCAGTTAAAACAGAAGAGTGAAGTCCTTTGTGAAGGACGCTCTATTGGCGGTCGGATTGGTAGTGGTGTTGCCAAGGTTATTATGAACATCTCCGAAATGGATAAGGTTCAACCTGGTGATGTCCTGGTCACGGATATGACCGATCCAGATTGGGAGCCGATCATGAAACGGGCATCAGCGATTGTAACCAATCGCGGTGGCCGTACCTGTCATGCTGCGATTATCGCACGTGAGCTTGGAATACCGGCAGTCGTTGGTTGTGGTAACGCAACGGATGTTCTGAAAAACGGTCAGTCCCTCACGGTCTCTTGCGCTGAGGGTGATACCGGCTATATCTACGACGGCATCCTCGACTTTGAGATCACCCGGAGTCAGGCAGAAGATATTCCCGTACTCCCAACCAAGATTATGATGAATGTTGGTAACCCTGATCGCGCATTCAGCTTTGCCTCTATTCCTAATGATGGCGTTGGACTTGCGCGTCTTGAGTTCATCATCAATAGGATGATAGGTATCCACCCCCGTGCACTGCTGGAGTTTGATGATCAGACACCGGAACTACAAAAAATTATCGCTCAGCAGACCGCCGCCTACGCCTCTCCTGTCGACTTCTATGTTGAAAAACTCTCTGAAGGTATTAGCACACTGGCTGCGGCATTTAGTCCGAATCCTGTGATTGTTCGTATGTCGGATTTTAAATCGAATGAGTATATGAATCTGCTTGGTGGCGATCGCTATGAACCGCACGAAGAGAACCCAATGATTGGCTTCCGTGGTGCTGCACGCTATATCTCTGAAGATTTTCGTGCCTGCTTTGAACTTGAGTGCCGGGCATTAAAGAAAGTCAGGGAAGAGATGGGGTTCACCAATATCGAGATTATGATCCCGTTTGTTCGCACCGTAGAGCAGGCTGAGAAAGTTGTGTCACTTCTTGCAGAAAACGGCCTTAAACGTGGAGAAAACGGATTACGTCTGATAATGATGTGCGAGCTGCCATCAAATGCAGTTCTCGCAGAGGAGTTTTTGGAGTTCTTTGACGGCTTCTCGATTGGCTCAAACGATATGACCCAGCTCTCTCTTGGGCTTGATCGCGATTCTGGTCTGATTGCCGACGCATTTGATGAACGGGATCCTGCGGTGAAAAAGATGTTATCCATGGCAATCAAGGCGTGTCGTGACCAAGGGAAATATGTCGGCATCTGTGGACAAGGCCCCTCAGATCACCCTGATTTCGCATTGTGGTTACTCGAAGAGCAGATCAGCAGTCTCTCACTCAACCCGGATACTGTGGTTCAAACCGGGCTATTTCTTGCAAAACAGTCTGCATAAACTTTGACTCCTTAATGGATTGCTACTTATAGTGCAGGGACGCACTACAAATAAAGGAAGAGATGAAAAAACGTACTGCATTCTTTCTATCAGATCGTACTGGTATCACCGCAGAGATGCTGGGGCACAGTTTGCTGACCCAGTTTGAAGGGATCCACTTCGAGAAGATGATGCTCCCCTTCCTCGATACCGAGAAGAAGGCGTATCGTGCGGTTGAGAAAATAAACCAAACCATGATCGAAGACGGGAAGAAGCCTCTTCTTTTCAGCACCCTGCTTGATGATAATATTCGCAACATTATCAAGACCAGTCATGGATTGATGTTTGACTTCTTCGACACCTTTATCAACCCCCTTGAGGTCGAGCTAGAGACGCATTCGGCACACGCCATTGGGCGCTCACATGGAATTGGCGATACATCACACTATGCCGCTCGTATCGATGCTGTTAACTTTGCAATGGGTAATGATGATGGCGCTGTACTGCGAAACTACCCGGAGGCCGATGTTATCCTTATTGGAGTATCACGCTCTGGTAAAACACCCACCTGCCTCTACCTCGCACTACAGTACGGCATAATGGCAGCAAACTATCCGATCACCGAAGATGATCTTGATAATCCTGGGATCCCAAGCATCTTGAAGCCATACAAAGAGAAGCTGTTCGGGCTAACCATCGCCCCGGAACGATTACACAATATTCGAAATGAGAGACGTCGAGACAGTCGTTACGCCTCGATCGGACAGTGCCAGTATGAGGTTCGAGCCGTTGAAAGCATGTATCGAAGTGAACAGATCCCATTCCTCGATACCAGCGCGGTTTCAATTGAAGAGATCGCCACCACAATACTGCATAAACGAAAACTCACAAGAAGACTGTACGGCTAACCAAACGCCACTTGATTAGGTTATTAACATAGACCTTGTTAGTGGTTCTTCCGCTGTGTAACCTTTGCTAATGTTATTAAATAGGCAAATATCTACCGATATTAGCCAAAGGCAGACATGTGAATATCAAGTCTTAATAATATGTACTAAAAGCCAAAACCAATCCCTGTTGACCTTATCCATCCTGTTTTACCATCAGCATGCTTGTGTAATGCAACATTAAAACGAACCAAACTCCACCTTAACTTTATTGATAAACCTTCATACTCTCCCACAACCGGAAATTGGGGTTGTACTTGATTAATTTCGGCCTTCGAAAGACCTAGATTTAATGAGTACCAAACAGAATTTCCATGTGACACACCAAAATCAAACCGTGTATTATCACTTCCTTGCATTCTCTCAAAGTAGATACCTTTATCATAATCATCTTCACAGAAAACTACACCAAGCGAAGAACCACTGCCGATCATTGCATCTGAATGTGTAGCGATCATCGGCATTAGATTAAAGTTAGCAATTTCTTTGAAATTGATAGTAAAGAAATTTTTTATGAAGCTTCTTTCAGCAAAAGCATTTGTAGAAAATAAACAGAAGCAAATTAATAAAGAAGTCATTCTTATTTTTACCATTCCTTTTATCCCTTATCTGGTACTTAATTATTATATAACACCTAAACTTCAGCTTTAGGGTGTTTTGAGAGCATCTTAACACTAGGGTCTAAATTCATGTTTTACCGATTTAATGCTATTGCCATGATGATCGCATCTTCTCTGCCGTTATCTGCTGGATAGTAATTATGTCTAAGACCGACTTGGTTAAAGCCGAGTTTCTCATAGAGGTTGATTGCGGCGGTGTTTGAAGGCCTTACTTCCAGAAAAACGGTTTCTGCGCCCATTTGAATGGCTAAATCGAGGATGTATGTCACGGCTGCACGTCCTAACCCTTGGTTTTGATAGACGCGATCAATCGCGATATTGAGAATATGCGCCTCACCCACTACGATTGAGACAATGATATACCCAATGAATTGTTGATTTAGTTCTATTGCTAAGCAGTGATAACCTGATTGCAAGCAATCCTTGAAGATGCCATAGCTCCAACCATGTGTGTATACACCCTTTTCGATGGTCATCACAGCATCAAGGTCATCTTCATTCAGTTGTCTGAATGTGATGGTCTGCGTTCTACTCATTACTTGTTCTGTTTAACTCAGAGATCAGTAGCCTGAGGTCGCTCCACGATTTCGCTTTCTCTTGTGGAGAGCGCAACAGATAGGCTGGATGGTAGGTCACAATTGTGGGTATAGATTCGACCTGATAAACCTTGCCCCTTATTTTGCCAATCGTTTCTGTGGTGTTGAGCATGCTCTGTGCTGCGATCCGTCCAACAATTAGTATTGCATCTGGCTTTACCAGCTCGACTTGACGTTGGAGATAACCACGACATGCAGTGATCTCCTGCTGCTGCGGATCACGGTTATTCGGTGGCCTACACTTAAGAACATTGGCGATATAGACCTCTTGTCGCTGATAACCAATGGCCTGAATCATTAGATTCAATAACTGACCCGCCTTTCCCACAAACGGTTCACCCTGACGATCTTCATCTGCACCGGGCGCCTCGCCGATTATCATTAACCGCGCATCGCGGTTACCGACACCAAAAACTGTTTGCGTCCGGTGATTAACCAGCTCTGTACATTGGGTACACTTTTTGATGTGCTCTTCGAGTTTATCCCAATCCAGTTGTAACGGGGAGGAGTGTTCTGTTTCCGGGAGTTCTTGTTCCAGCTCTTCTTCGATGCTAAAGAGTTCATTTTTGATCGCTTCGAGCTCAAAAACCCTTTGGGTATCATGATTGGAAGGGTTCTCCAACTCAGGTTTATCTGTCTGAGGCTCCGCAGGAATGAGCTCTGGCCGCTCTGGTTGCGGTTCTGTCGCTGTTATTGTCTCACTCTGTGGCTCTGAAACCGTTGTTTCTGCTGGGGCTCCATCATCCTCAGGGATCTGATTTTCAGGTGTTGCGCCCACCTTGTTGCGAAGCTCCCATATCGGGATCTCCATCGCTTCAAGGTAGGCGCGTTGACGTTCATCCATCTAACTGGATCCGATTAAACATCTGCACCCTGAGGGGAAACGCGCTGCTCTTTTGAGATGATCTTGTTCAGTGCGTTGATATAGGCCTTGGCCGAGGCAATGACGATATCGGTATCAGCACCTAGCCCATTCACTATCCCACCGGACTTCTCAAGTCGAACCGTTACCTCGCCTTGTGAGTCGGTTCCACTGGTGATGTTATTCACTGAGTAGAGCAGTAATTCTGTCTCACTCTGAATTATCGAATCGATCGCCTTCAGTGCTGCATCCACAGGGCCACCGCCTTCAGAGCTACCGGATTTCTCCTCGTTATCAACTCTTAAGGTTACCTGTGCGATTGGCATCTCACCCGTTTCGGAGCATACCTTTAATGAGACCAGCTTAATGTGCTCATTCACTACGGTTTCCTGGTCAGTGGCTGTTGCTAATGCCTGAAGATCCTCATCAAAGATTTCATGCTTCTTATCTGCAAGCTCTTTGAATTTTGAGAAGGCTTCGTTTAAGGCCTCAACCGTTTCGTACTCAATACCTAGCTCTGCCATTCGTGTTTTAAACGCATTACGTCCCGAATGCTTTCCCATAACCATTCGATTTGCGCTCCAGCCGACATCTTCTGCACGCATAATCTCATAGGTTTCACGATGTTTAAGAACACCGTCCTGATGGATCCCGGACTCATGAGCAAAGGCATTGGCGCCAACAATCGCTTTATTCGGCTGAACCGGGAATCCGGTAATACTCGCCACCAATCTGGACGTTGGTACGATCTGTGTTGCATCAATCTCTGTGTTGCATTCGAAGATATCCTTTCGTGTTCTGACACTCATAACGACCTCTTCCAGTGATGCGTTTCCTGCACGCTCACCAAGACCGTTAATCGTACACTCCACCTGACGCGCACCATTCATCACCGCTGTTAGTGAGTTGGCAACTGCAAGACCCAAATCATTATGGCAATGCACTGAGAAGACAGCTTTATCCGAATTGGGAATACGCTCGCGTAACAGACGAATGGTTTCGCCAAACTGATTGGGCATGTTATAGCCCACCGTGTCTGGAACATTCAGGGTCGTTGCACCAGCCTTAATCGCTGCCTCAAAGATACGGCAAAGAAAATCAAGCTCGGAACGTCCAGCATCCTCTGCGGAGAATTCAACATCATCAGTAAACTGTCTGGCGCGTTTTATCGCACGAACCGCCTGCTCAACCACCTGATCCGGACTCATACGAAGCTTCTGTTCCATGTGGATTGGTGAGGTTGCGATAAAGGTATGGATACGGCCAGAGTTCGCATTTTTAAGCGCTTCACCAGCACGATCGATATCGTTATCCAGTGCACGTGCTAAACCACAGATTGTCGAATCTTTAATGGTGTTGGCAACTGCCTGAACTGCCTCAAAATCCCCGGGTGATGCAATCGGGAAACCTGCCTCAATCACATCAACCTTCATCTTTTCAAGCGCCTTGGCAATGCGGACTTTTTCGTCCTTGGTCATTGATGCGCCAGGACTCTGTTCACCATCACGCAATGTGGTATCAAAAATGATTAATTTTTCGCTCATTGTACTACTCCAATGTTTCGCAACATCTTACCTAAAAGATGACGCAAATTCGAAACCTGATTAACAGAATTTCGCAATTATTCAAAACAACAATAGTGATTGCTATTGTGGTTTCACATTTTTGGGATTCATGCCCGCACAGAGGGCTGTAAAGATAGATAGCTGCCCACTAGGGCAGGAGTAGTAGAAGAGACGCAAACAAAGCTGTCGAAGGATTCGACATCGGTTGTATAACCTTTTGTTGTTTGCTTTGTTGCATGTTGAATAATTCGGTTTTTTGTACTTACGTTGCGATAACTATATGCGAACTAGAGAACAGTGCCAACTTTTTTTTAAAAACAGTTGTTCACTTGGGTTCCTGTGAACCCGCATTAGTGCTGTGTTGACGTCTGCGCCGATGTCTAACCACCAGAACCATTGTGGTTAAAATACCTGACATCGCATAGATAAAGAAACTTGCAAAAAGCACTTGTGGTGGGTCGATGGAGATTAAAACAAAGATGAAGATCATCACAAGCATCGCAACAAACGGTACCTTCCCTTTGAGATCAAAATCCTTGAAGCTGTAGTAGCGAACATTACTTACCATTAACAATCCCATCGCGATCGTAATAATGCACATCAACCAGCTCGATTCAGTTCCGGTAAAGTCATAGCGATGACTAATCCAGACAAAGCCAGCAACCACACCTGCTGCTGCTGGACTTGCTAACCCCTGAAAATAGCGTTTATCGGCAACGCCTAGCTGGGTATTGAATCGCGCTAATCGAAGCGCAGCACTTGCAGTATAGATAAATGCCGCAAGCCAGCCGATCTTACCAAGACCGCTTAAAGCCCATTCATAGGCAATTAAAGCAGGGGCAAGTCCAAACGATGCCATATCAGAGAGTGAATCATACTCCGCACCAAACGCGCTCTGCGTATTAGTCATACGCGCTACTCGTCCATCAAGACCATCGAGAATCATTGCGATAAATATTGCTATCGCCGCATCCTCAAAACGGTTTCCCATTGACGCAACAATGGCATAAAAACCTGAAAATAGTGCAGCGGTCGTAAACAGGTTAGGCAAAAGATAGATGCCACGTTTGCGTTTGGTTTTTGGGTGTTCTTCTTCTATTGTCATTATTGATTCTATTTAATAATCGGTTATAACGAGAGGATAGCCTATCTGCTTGATTGCCATTAGTAAATGCACAATTTAGGTCATCAAATATATAAAAAAAGGGGACAAATGTCCCCTTCTACTTATTAGAGATTATGGATTATTCAGGAATGACCACTGTAAGGCCAAGCTCTTCCCAGTTCTGCATACCGCCACGATAATAGAAGATCTTATGCTTTGGGTAACCTAACGCAACCAGACCTTTGATGGCTAAAGGGGACTGTCCACACCATGGGCCATTACACCAAAGCAGCAGATCCTTCGCGTCAGTGAAATCCCAATACCCGGTCTTTTCATCAGCGCCGAATAGTCCAAGCTTTGCCATCGACTTTTCGATACCCCTGACAAATCCACCACTGTTTTCACGCGGAGTTGCACCAAAATCCTTTAAGACCTTTGATAACTCAGGATCAGTTGGTGCCTTTTCAAAGACAGGGAACGGGTAGTTTCGTGATCCAGGGATTGTCCCTTTTTTATGCCATGAGGGAACACGTGCATCAACAATGATTCCAGTATTATCCTTGTACTGGTTTAGCATAAAGTGGATCACTTCGTATTCACCGACATTGGTTACACCCTCTACAGGTGTATTTGGCTGAATACAAAATGGTGGGCATTTACGGGAGGTTTTTGCCCATGCGGGATCAATCAAGTGTGACTGATCCTGATTCCGCTCGACACGAACCTGCTTTCCGTCATAGTTAATTGTTATAAAATCAAGCTCTGCAGTAAGTTTTACATCGACAGCTAAAACATTCTCAACCGAGACTAACAGTGTTAACGCTGCAACGATTTGTAAAGCGATTGTTTTGTAATTACCTAACATCATTGGATATATTCCCCGCCGTGTGGCTATTTTTTTAATAATTCGATGATTTTATTGCGTACTGTTTCAATATCATTTGAGTTTTTAAACTCATTATAGACACTCTCTTTTTCTTGTGGTGAGAGCTTTTGATAAAAGACATAACTACCAAAATACTCAGCTTTTAAGTGTTCCTCAAAGATCTCTTGAGTCGAGGCGTCAATATTATTTTTTAAAGAAAATTTGGTATTCTTCCATTCAGAATTACTTTTATTAACTGTTTCCGTACCCGCCTCTTCATTAAGCACATCCAGATACCCACTACTAACAGAGTAGACTGGTGATGGGCTAATTATTGGAAATAAAAGCAGCACCATGACTATCTGTTTTTTTATATTATTAATTATCAAAACCGATTCCCCCTTCTGATACGTTCATATTTTTGCAAGTCCCTGTTACAAATTATTTATTAGAACTATAGTATAAAAAGTCGATTGATCCTCATTTCTATGACTATAATTTTTTATATTTTCATAACCATATCCAATACTGGGAAATAGATGCAAGCGATTTAAACCTAAATCGTAACAATTAAGATAAAGCGAATATTCTTATATAAATAAGAATAATGCACACATAAAAAAAGGCTGGTAAAAACCAGCCTTTTTTACAGTGATATGAGTGTTAGTTTTTACTCTTATCAACAAGTGCGTTTGCTGTGATCCACGGCATCATAGAGCGTAGTTTTCCACCGACAGTCTCTATAGGATGTGCGGCGTTAAGGCGTCGCATTGCAGTCATTTCAGGGTAGTTGGACATCCCTTCAAGAATGAATTTCTTCGCATACTCACCGGTCTGGATGTTATGCAGCGCCTCTTTCATCGCCCAACGACTCTCTTCGTTGATTACCTTGGGACCAGTCACATACTCACCATACTCTGCATTATTTGATATGGAGTAGTTCATGTTGGCGATACCACCTTCGTACATCAGGTCAACAATGAGCTTCAGTTCATGCAGACACTCAAAATAAGCCATTTCAGGTGCATAGCCTGCTTCGACCAGCGTTTCAAAGCCCGCTTTAACCAGCTCAACTGCACCACCGCAAAGTACTGCCTGCTCACCGAACAGGTCGGTTTCAGTCTCGTCTTTAAAGGTGGTTTCGATGATACCGGTACGACCGCCACCCACACCTGATGCGTATGAAAGTGCGATCTCTTTTGCTTTGCCTGAGGCATCCTGGAATACTGCGATCAGATCAGGGATACCGCCACCTTTAACAAACTCAGAGCGCACGGTATGGCCAGGAGCCTTTGGCGCAATCATAATGACATCCAAATCAGCACGAGGAACGATCTGGTTGTAGTGAATAGCAAAACCATGGGCAAATGCCAAGACAGCTCCTTGCTTCAAGTTCGGCGCAACCTCTGCTTTATAGAGCTGTGACTGAAACTCGTCAGGGGTCAGAATCATGACCAGATCGGCTTGAGCAACAGCCTCTGGTACGTTCTTAACCGTTAATCCAGCATTCTCTGCTTTTGCCGCTGAAGCTGAACCTTCACGTAGCGCAACAGTAACATCAACACCAGAATCCTTAAGATTGTTTGCATGTGCATGTCCTTGTGAACCGTAACCTACGATTGTTACCTTCATTCCTTTGATGATCGAAAGATCACAATCTTTGTCGTAATAGATATTCATCTCTTTTACCTTAGCTATTTGGTTAAAATTAAGTTATTGAAGTTTAGACATGGAGCTTTTTGTCGCCCCTTGGGATACCGCTGACACCTGAACGTACTGTTTCCAATATGGTTGTCGCTCCCATCGCCTGAATAAATGAATCGAGTTTTTCTGCTGCACCAGTGAGCTCCATGGTGTAGCTTTTTTCTGTTACATCGATAAAGTGCGCTCTGAAGATCTCTGCAAGTCGTTTGATCTCAGCTCGCTCTTCATGTCCTACTGCTTTTACCTTTATCAACATCAGTTCTCGTTCGATATGAGGCCCTTCTGTCAAATCAAGGATCTTCACCACATCAACCAACTTATTCAGTTGTTTTGTGATCTGTTCAATGACTTGATCTGAACCTCGAGTAACCAGTGTCATTCGGGATAAGGATAGATCCTCTGTTGGTGCAACCGTCAGTGATTCGATATTGTAACCCCGTGCAGAAAACAGCCCTGCAACGCGAGACAGTGCTCCTGACTCATTCTCCATCAGTATAGAAATTATGTGTCTCATACCAGAATCATCTCCTCTAATCCTGCTCCTGCCGGAACCATCGGGTAGACATTCTCTGTTGGATCGGTCACAAAGTTCATAAAGACAAACTTATCTTTCATCTTAAAGGCTTCTTTTAACGCATTCTCAACATCTGCTGGATTATCGATATGCATTCCAACATGGCCATAGGCCTCAGCCAATTTGACAAAATCGGGTTGGCTCTCAACCACGACCTGTGAGTAGCGTTCTTCGTAGAAGAACTCCTGCCACTGACGAACCATGCCGAGATAGCCATTATTTAGACAGATCACCTTAATTGGCAGTTTTTCTTGCTGACAGGTGGCAAGCTCCTGAATATTCATCTGAATGCCACCATCACCTGCGACACAGGCAACCTGTGCCTTTGGATGAGCCAGTTGTATTCCCATTGCCGCAGGCAAACCGAAACCCATGGTTCCAAGACCACCAGAATTGACCCAACGACGCGGCTTATCAAACTTATAAAACTGAGCAGCCCACATCTGGTGTTGGCCAACATCCGAGGCCACAAAAGCATTGCCCTTAGTAATTTTGTAGAGGGTATCAAGTACATACTGAGGTTTGATTGGCATATCAGGCTTCTGCTCATACTTGAGACAATCAATGCTGCGCCACTTTTCGAGCTGCTCCCACCACTTGTTTTGGGACTCTTTATCGCTCTTGATTTCGCTAGCACTGATCAATTTCTCCATATCCTTGAGAACATTCCCAACACCACCCACGATGGGAATATCCACCGTAACGGTTTTAGAGATCGATGCCGGATCGATATCAATATGGATAATCTTTGCTTTAGGGGCGAACTTGGCAATATGGCCGGTTACACGGTCATCAAAACGAGCGCCTATCGCGATCAGAACGTCACAGTGTGATACCGCCATATTGGCTTCGTATGTACCATGCATTCCGAGCATTCCAAGGAATTGCCGATCTGTTGCTGGGTAGGCTCCAAGACCCATTGAGGTGCTGGTTACAGGAATGTTGAGCTTTAAAGCGATCTCCGTCATCGCCTTACCCGCATCATCCAGAATAACGCCACCACCAGAATAGATCAGCGGACGTTTAGCCTTTAGAATCATATCCACGGCACGTTTAATCTGTCCTGAGTGCCCCTTTACAACTGGGTTGTACGAACGCATTGAGATACGCTTTGGATAGACATAGCGTACCTTCTCGGCGGTGACATCTTTTGGCACATCAACGACAACCGGACCGGGGCGGCCAGTGGTTGCAATGTAAAACGCCTTTTTCAACGTCGTTGCAAGATCTTTAACATCCTTTACGAGAAAGTTGTGTTTAACGCATGGACGGGTAATACCAACGGTATCGACCTCCTGAAATGCATCGTTACCAATCAGTGCGGTCGGCACCTGCCCCGTGATCACCACCATGGGAATCGAGTCCATATATGCGGTCGCAACCCCTGTTACGGCATTGGTTGCACCGGGGCCGGAAGTGACAAGCACGACGCCAGGTTTACCTGTTGAACGTGCATATCCATCAGCCGCATGTGTTGCCGCCTGTTCATGACGTACTAAAATATGTTTTACTTTATCCTGCTTGTACAGGGCATCATAGATGTGGAGTACTGCCCCTCCGGGATACCCGAAGAGATACTCAACACCCTCATCAGCGAGGAAACGTGCGATTATTTCTGCACCGGTTATTTCCACCTAGAGGCTCTCCCATCGAAAGTGTTAAAAAAAGCCCGTAATCGGGCTCTTGAGCGTGTTTGAATCGAAAAGAGGAAACGTACTGACAATCGCAGCCGAGGTCAAGCCATTCAACGCATTCAAGGCTATAAAGAGTGAATGAACACATTATTTGTGTGGAATAATCGCTGTTTTATCATCTTCTGGAGCAATAATTAATGAAAACAAAATGGTTAGTATTAAGCGTTGCATCTTTATGTAGTGCAGTTCTGTTTTATGCTAGTAGTGTCAATGCTGGTCAATATTATCGTTGGGTCGATGAAAATGGCGAAACCCATTACTCCCAACAGCGCCCTGTTGATCAGAAATCGCAAAAGATCAAAACTCCTGACTCCCCGCCACCACCGGTACTGGAAAAATCCGATAAATCATCCACAAATGGCGCTGAGGCAGATAATCCTGCACAGAATCGAAATGTCCAAATCGCTAAAGAGAATTGTCAAAAAGCAAAGGCCAATATCAATGTTTATAAGAACAGTAAAGTCATCTTAAAAGATGGCAAACCACACACACTAACTGAAAAAGAGCGACAAGAACTGATCAAAAAGAGTCAGGAACAGGTCAAACTCTACTGCAAGTAAGGAGAAGGTCATGCCCTATCTATCGATCATTACAAATAAAACCATCACCAACAAAGAGCAGGTCATTCGTGATTTTTCAAAAAAGGTCGCAGAGATGATTGGAAAACCTGAACGATATGTCATGGTCTCACTTCAAGATACTATCGCGATCTCTTTTGCCGGAACGAACGAAGCGTGTGCCTACCTTGAATTTAAAAGCATCGGTCTCCCCCATGATCAAACTGGCGTATTCTCTGCGACTCTTTGTCAGATGATCGAGGAGACAGCAGGCATCGCAAAGGATAGAATCTACATCGAATTTGCTGATGCCCCTCGTAAGATGTGGGGTTGGAACGGCTCAACCTTTTAATGAAACCAGATAGTGCAGGAACCCCAATGCGTGCAAGCCAGTTTTTAATCGCCACTTTAAAAGAGACTCCTTCAGATGCTGAGGTGGTCAGTCATCAGTTAATGTTGCGCGCGGGCATGATCCGCAAGCTGGCATCAGGTTTATACACCTGGCTACCGCTGGGGCTTCGGGTTCTTCGAAAGGTCGAGACCATTATCCGAGAAGAGATGAACAGAGCTGGTGCCCAGGAAGTCTTAATGCCAGCCGTTCAACCTTCAGAGTTATGGCAGGAGTCAGGGCGCTGGGAGGTGATGGGTGATGAGATGTTACGCATTAAAGATCGTCACCAGCGCGACTTCTGTTTTGGCCCTACTCATGAGGAGATCATTACTGATCTGATCCGAAATGAGCTTCGCAGCTATAAACAGCTTCCAGCGAACTTCTATCAAATTCAAACAAAATTCCGCGATGAGCGTCGCCCACGATTTGGTGTGATGCGAGCGAGAGAGTTTTTAATGAAGGATGCCTACTCTTTCCATATTGATAACGAATCACTCCAACAAACCTATGAGGTAATGTATCAAACCTATTCCCGTATCTTCGAGCGCCTGGGGCTAGAGTTTCGTGCCGTATTGGCAGACACCGGAGCCATTGGTGGAAGTGGATCACACGAATTCCATGTTTTAGCTGATTCAGGCGAAGATGCGATAGCCTTCTCAACCGAGAGCGATTATGCCGCCAATGTTGAAAAGGCAGAGGCGCTAAAGGCCGAAGGGTCTCGACCAGAGCCTGCGATGCAAATGAAGCGTGTTGAAACCCCTAATCAAAAGACAATCAGTGAAGTATCCACTTTCCTGAATATACCACCAGAAAAGATTGCAAAGACCCTGATTGTTCATGGTGTTAACGATGAAGGTGAAGCAGAAGGATTAGTCGCTCTGGTTTTGCGTGGAGATCATGAGCTTAATGAGATTAAAGCCACGAATCATGCCAAGATTTTTTCACCGCTCACCTTTGCAAGTGATGAAGAGATAAAAACAGCCATCGGATGTAATATTGGTTCGATTGGTCCGGTTGAACTGCTTATTCCAACCATTGTCGATCGTGATGCGGCAATGCTCTCTGATTTTGTTTGTGGCGCTAATCGAAATGACGAGCACTTTGTCGGTGTGAATTGGGGAAGAGATTGCGATGAGCCAATTATTGCGGATCTACGCAATGTGGTTGAGGGCGATAAAAGCCCCGACGGTAAAGGCACATTAACGATTAAGCGTGGGATTGAGGTTGGTCACATATTTCAGCTTGGCAAAAAATATAGTGAAGCGATGAAGGCTTCTGTCCTTGATGAAAATGGAAAAGCTGTAACAATGACCATGGGCTGCTACGGCATTGGCGTCTCTCGCATTGTGGCATCGGCTATTGAACAAAATCATGATGACAAAGGCATTATCTGGCCAAGTGCAATAGCACCATTCCAAATCGCATTAATCCCGATGAATTACCATAAATCTGAGGCTGTGAAAGAGGCCAGTAATAAACTCTACCAAGCACTAACTACAGATGGATATGAAGTGCTGTTTGATGACCGTAACGAGCGTGCAGGTGTAATGTTTGCTGACATGGAGTTAATGGGCATCCCTCATCGTATTGTTGTTGGTGATCGAGGTCTAAAGAGTGATAGTGTTGAGTATCGCGCAAGAACTGATACTGACAATCAAGACATACCTTTAAATCAGATTCTCGATTTCATTAAGGCGCAGATATAAGCCTAATCAATGAAGCTCTACCCTATGAACTTTTCAAGAAAGATCATCATATCAATGATGATGTTTTTGTTCATGACGACAGCATTTGCAAAACAGCACGTTCTTGATCCTGAGCTTCGTAAAAAGCTTGCCGTAGCAATGGCAGATAAAACCGATGGCTATGATCGTTTCGATGCCGAAGTGTGGCTTGCGGATATGTCACAGCGTCTTGCCAAGTTTGTCAAGAATCCTCAAGAGCGCACCATGATCCTTAAGCACACCTATATTGAGGCTCGAAAAGCAGACATTGATCCTGCGCTTGTTTTAGCGGTAATCCATGTTGAGAGTAATTTTGACCGCTTTGCGATATCAAAGGTTGGTGCACGAGGATTGATGCAAATCATGCCTTTCTGGTTAAAGGAGATTGGAAAGCCTGATGACAATCTCTTTAATCTTGTAACCAATCTTAGACTCGGTTGTACCATCCTTAAGCACTACATTGACAGAGAAAAAGGGAAGATTCAGGCGGGGCTGGCGAGATACAACGGTAGTGCAGGAAGTCGGCGCTATTCAGATAAAGTCTTAAAAAAATACAACCTTAACTGGACGAATTAAGGCACATTTATTCAATTACACGGAATAGAGCTTTTCAATCACTTGGGAGTCAAACTGTTCCTTGATCATTGATGAAATCTCATCCGCCGTTCTAGACGCTAATACATTTTCTTTATTCAATTCCGCCTGCTTGTATTCACTATTGAGTATCATCCATTTAATCCTTGGAATGCTTGAGGCGTTCATACTGAAGTTATGTATCCCCATCCCCATAAGAATAAAGACGGCAACCGGATTGCCTGCCATTTCGCCACATACACTAACATCAATTTTGTGTTTTTTACCGGCATCCGCAACCATTCTTAATGCGTGTAAAACTGCTGGATGAAGCGAGTTATAGAGCTGAGCGACTCTCGGATTATTTCGATCAACGGCAAGCAGGTACTGGGTCAGGTCATTACTTCCAACAGATAAAAAATGAACCTTTTCAGCAATCGCATCTAATTGATAGAGTGCTGATGGTACTTCGATCATTACACCGATCTCTGGGTAGGCCACCTTGAACCCATCATCAATTAACTCACGATACGCCTGTTGAATCACAGCAATAGCATCATCCAATTCATTAGTGTCGCTAATCATCGGCAATAAAATCTTAAGATTGCCATATTCTGCATGCGCTCGTAGCATCGCCCGTACTTGGGTCAAGAAGATTTCGGGATGATCCAGTGTAAATCTGATTCCTCGCCAACCAAGAAATGGATTGTCCTCTTCAATTGGGAAATAGGGCAATGCCTTATCGCCCCCGATATCCAGGGTTCTCATAGTGACTGGGTGTGGAGAGAAGCTTTTTAGAACCCGACAATAGACCTTGTATTGCTCATCCTCTCCTGGAAACCGATCTCTCATCATAAATGGGTATTCGGTTCGATAGAGCCCAACACCTTCAGCACCACTATTCGCTGAGGGATTGATATCAGTCATCAATCCTGTGTTAACCAATAGATTGATCTTAACTCCATCTTTTGTGATCGCAGGTTGATCCTTGATCTCAAGTAACTCTGAAAACTGTTGCTCCTCTTTTAGCTGAAGTTCACGAAACTCCTGACGCACCATTCGTGTCGGCTTGATATGAACTTCACCATTATGACCATCAACAATCAGATCAAGTCCGGAGATCATCTGAATTGGTAGATCATCAACCCCCATAACCGCTGGAATATTCAGTGCTCGTGCCAAAATTGCAGTGTGGGAGGTACCCGAGCCTTTTACCGATACAATGCCTTTTAGGCGCTTAGCTGAAACCTCAGCCAACATTGATGGCGTCACCTCATTCGCAATGAGGATAGTATTTCGAGGCAGGGGTTCTTTCTCTTTTCTCTTGTCGATAAACTGGTTTAGCAATCGATTACCAAGATCATAAATATCGTTTGCACGCTCTTGAAGGTAGGGATCCTCCATGCTTCGGAACACTTCAACATGAGACATCACCACCTCACGAATGGCTGCCGGAGCCCACAAACCTGAGTGGATACGTTCAATGATCGCTTTTGAAATGCTTCCTCCATCAAGCATCATCACGTATGCGTCGAAGAGCGCTTTGTCACTCTCTGGGATCATTCCATCAAGGTTTTTCTGCATTTTTTTAAGACCACGCTTTACCTCAGAAAGTGCGCTCTTAAATGATTTAACCTCTGATTTGATATCGGTGACATCGCGATTCGAGACCATCTCCAGATCTCGCCCACCCTCTCTTACAACCGCTTTACCAATTGCAATGCCAGGAGAACCGGCAAGACCTCGAAGAGGTTTACGCTCAAATTGTGCTGTTTTCCGTTTTGCCGTCAGTCCACCGGATATCTCAGCGTGAGCAATTGCGCCAGCAAGTTGAGCGGCGATGGTCATCATAAATGTTTCAATATCTTCTTTATAACGACTCTTTGATCTTTGCTGGAGGATAAGAACACCTAAAACCTGACGATGGTGAATGATCGGAACCCCAAGAAAAGCGTTGTACTTCTCCTCCCCTGTTTCAGGGAAGTAGCGGTATCGTTCATGCTTCGGGGCGTTAGCAAGATTGATTAGCTCTGCTCGATCAGCAACAAATCCCACCAACCCTTCATCCAGCCCCAACCGAACATTGCCGATCGATTCTGGAGAGAGTCCATCTGAAGCCATTAATACCAGTTGCTGATGATTCTTATCCATTAGATAGATTGAACAGACGTCGCCGTTTAACTCCTTTTTAACGCGCATAACAATAATCGACAGTGCCTCGGTTAAATCACGGGCACGATTGACCTCCTGTACGATCTGACGCAGTGTTTTTAACATATTCCGTAGTCATTACCTGATATTAAGAGCATTAGATTGCCGAACGACTCCTTGACGACCTGAGATCCTTCGACTCCTGAGCAACATTCTGAGGATAGAGTATTGAGCGAAACTCCTCCAGAGCACTTTGGTATACCCTTTTTTTGAAAAATACGATTTCTCGTGCTGGTTTCCAATAATCGACCCATTCCCAGTGATCAAATTCCGGTTTATCACTTAAATCCAATCGGATCTTTGACTCATCTGCGATCAACCTCAATAGATACCAGCGCTGTTTTTGTCCAACGCACAACGGTTTACTACTAAAACGAATAAACTTCTCAGGTAGACGGTATTTAAACCATTTGCTACTTTTTCCGAGGATCTCGACATCATTAGAGCTCAAACCGATCTCCTCTTCCAACTCACGAAATAGCGCATCCTCGGCTGATTCCCCCTCCTGTAATCCCCCTTGAGGAAATTGCCAAGACTGTTGCCCGATGCGCTTAGCCCAAAGCAGTTTCCCCCTGTGATTACAGAGAATGATCCCTACGTTAGCTCTATATCCCTCTTTATCGATTACACAACAGTTACTCATAAGTGGGTTGATTCTTCCATAGTTTCAGGTCATTGAGCAAATTGTTACAACAATAACCTTACTGATTACAGTCTATAGCACTCTTCATAAACTTAAGAAACCTACCTTTTCATCTATGGATTCACTTGACCCATAATGTATGATGAGTGAACCATCAAACCAAATTAATCATCGTTATTGGAGTTTCCATTGGGTCTGGCTATCTTTGATCTTGATAACACATTAATTGCTGGTGACAGCGATTATCTATGGGGAGAATTTCTTGTTGAAAAAGGCGTTGTGGATCGCGCCTATTACGAATCAGAGAACCTTCGCTACTACGAAGAGTATAAAGCTGGAACGCTTGATATTATGAGTTTTCTCCAATTCAGCTTAAAACCACTCTCTGAGCACTCAATGGATCAACTCTTAGATTGGCGGGAGCAGTTTTTTCAAAAAAAGATTGCTCCAATTATGTTGGCTAAAGCAAAAGATTTACTCAATAATCACCGTAAACGTGGCGATACACTTCTGGTCATTACCGCGACTAACACCTTTGTGACTCAGCCAGTGGTTAGTGCTTATGGTATTGAGCATCTGCTTGGCACCATTCCAGCGTGTGTTAACAATCGATTTACTGGTGAGATTGAGGGCATACCAACCTTTCAACAGGGAAAAGTGACTCGTTATCATCAATGGATAGAAGAGAACAACCTTAGTTTTGATGAAACATGGTTCTATAGTGACTCACACAACGATATGCCACTACTTGAGCTCGTTGATCATCCAGTAACGGTTGATGCTGATCAGCAACTTTCAACGATTGCAACTGACAGAGGGTGGTCACAAATCTCTCTACGTTGAGAACACGACCAATCTTGAGGAGTTAAAGGTGTAGCCACTGAAGTAATGGGCGCCATTGGCGTCGATCTTTGTCATGTTGACGATCGATGTTTTCATGGATTGCGATGCCAGTTTCTGCGGCTCTGACATAGTTCTGACTATCACGAAGTGTTGTCACAAAGTCGATATCAAGCGAATTCAAAAATCGTTTCAGCGATTGAAAAATCACCGTATTAGCCTTAACACGGTTGGCAACAACCGCAACTCGAACACCGTGACGTCTGACCTTAGCAACCAATAGGAGTTCTTCTATGAAATGTGAACAGGCGTGAATATCGATCGCCGAAGGGAGAACAGGAATAATAATCGTATTAATATCCCGAACCAGTTCCAACAATGCACCACCAAAAATACCTGCTGGAGCATCGATTACCACATAATCGGTCTCTGGAGGAAACCGCATCAGCCAGCTACGAGTGACTGTTGCTGTCGAGCGCTGAAATCCGGCAATACCATGAATCTGTGCTAACTCGTCTGGTCTTACCTTCAACCACTGAATACTTGATCCTTGAGGATCATAGTCAACCAACACAGGTGAACGTTGAATAGAGGCAATATAGCCTGCCAGGTTTGTGGCTATTGTAGTTTTTCCACACCCACCTTTTGAATTTACAACAAGTATTTTGTGTGGTTTTTTATTTCCTAATTCCACGGATTAACCTTCGTTTTCCCCTGAGCTTAACAAACTATAGCAGTAGCTTACCCCATAGCTCCAGAATAAACATTTTCTCAGAATAAAAAAACCCAATCAGTGAAGAACACTGATTAGGTTTTTTAATGATGAGTCCCGTGTGAAGAGAGACTTAGTTTTTATTTTTTCTTGGCTACACGTTTTTTAGACGCTGCCTTTTTCTTGGTGGCAGCCTTCTTTTTAGTAGCTGCTTTCTTCTTGGTTACAGCCTTTTTCTTAGTAGCTGCCTTTTTCTTAGTAGCTGCCTTTTTCTTAGTAGCTGCCTTTTTCTTAGGCGCTGCCTTCTTCTTAGTAGCTGCCTTCTTCTTAGGTGCTACCTTCTTCTTGGTCGCTGCCTTTTTCTTAGGCGCTGCCTTTTTCTTAGTAGCTGCCTTTTTCTTGGTAGCTGCCTTTTTCTTGGTCGCTGCCTTTTTCTTGGTAGCTGCCTTTTTCTTGGTAGCTGCCTTTTTCTTGGTAGCTGCCTTTTTCTTGGTAGCTGCCTTTTTCTTGGTAGCTGCCTTTTTC
>JBNKZU010000015.1:0-331312 GCA_050301795.1 Thiohalomonadaceae bacterium
CTGCTTCTGCTTCTGCTTCTGCTTCTGCTTCTGCTTCTGCTTCTGCTTCTGCTTCTGCTTCTGCTTCTGCTTCTGCTTCTGCTTCTGCTTCTGCTTCTGCTTCTGCTTCTGCTTCTGCTTCTGCTTCTGCTTCTGCAAAACTCTCCTCGACACCATCAGTCGTTTCAAGTGTTTCTTTTATTTCTTGGGTTGTTTCCGCCTCGATCACATCAGAATCTTCTGATGTCTCTGTGGGTTGTTCCTGTACTTGCTTCTCTTTCCTAACAACGGGCGCTTTTTCTTTATCGTCAATCGGAGGGTATCCGAGTTTTATTACCGCCTTTTCTGCAACATCAAGTACGGAAGAGGGGTGAACCCTACTTTGAACAAACGCCTCTAAATAGTACTCAATGCTCATCATGGCATCGGCTAAGGCATCCAGATCCGCATCAGGGGGTAGTTCACTGCCATCCTTGAATACGGCATTGATATATCGACCACAAGAGTTGAGAATTAACGCGACCCGCTTGTATGAAAGCATCGTCAGACTACCTGAGATCTGATGAAGCAGTTCATTGACCGAGACAATAATCGATTCATCCTGCTTTAAGAGATACTGGCTGACTAAGTCACGAATTCTGACAAGATCCTCTTTTGACTCCTTCATCACCTGTCGAACAACACGCATATGTTCAGCGCGTTCTAGTGGTGATTCATAGTCAAAGCTCCGAATAGAGTCATCTGAAGCTTCGACGTGATTAATGCTTCCCCAATCCTGTAGTGACAATTCAACCGTCAATATTGCGCTTGCAATATCCATCAATACATCTTCGGTTGGTGGTTGATCGCCTGAAACTATTCTTTGGATGATATGATTCTGCTGCTCAAGCAGATCTCCCAATGCTTCACGCTGTATCACTGCAAGCACCTCTTTTAGGTGCTTAATTGAGGCGATAATCGGTTCCAGTGATAGGAGGTCTCGATCTTCACTACGAACAAATAGGTCTACGATATCCTTGATCTTTGATAATTCGTCCAGAATGTCTGATGAGATTGTCGCTTTGAGTTCCGCATTGACTCCACCGAAAATCCCTAGTGTTGCGTGGCTAATCTGAATTGGGTCATCCAATTGGAAAGCTGAATAGACTGCCTTATAGGTTTCTCCTACAGGTTTATTTTGTGCCAGATTCCATAGTGAAATAATGACGATTCTGCGTACATTTTCTCTGGTCAAAGAGCGCTCACCGCCAAGTTCGATCTGTTTAAGTATTGCTTCAAGATCAACCAGGACGGTTTTATGCTTATTGGTGATTCTATTTTGTCTTGATGTCAGTAGTTCAACAAATGCGATTGAAACCCATAGCAACTGACGAACGGCATCAGTCTGAGCATATTTTGCACAACGGTTTAACACTGACCCAATGGTTCTGAGCCCTGTTGATACATCCTGCTTTCGAACAACGCTTAATAAGCCCGATTTAAAGTAGCCATGAACCTTTGTTAAAACAGTTGCAAGATCGATAGAGTCATCCAAACCACCAAAATCCGATGGCGGCATCACTAACAGGTTAGGATTAAAAACTGGTTCGACTTCTATTTCAGGTTTTCTTCTGAGAATACGAATGTCGTTAATTAGATCGACAAGTGGCGATATATCGTCAGGCGCTCCCCCCATCAAGCTTTCAAGATAATCGGGGATCTGGAGAATCGCTCTCATCAACAGTTCATGACCATGATGAGTATCTGAAATTGCTCCTTTACTAATATCCTCAGCGAGGCCTACGCCCTCCATTGAGAATTGAGCAGCCCCATCAAGATTAACCATTTTCAATGTGCCGACAATCTGGTGCAGGCAGTTAATACTGGTGGATAGCTGATTTAAATCAGTATCGTCTTCAACATAGCCCTCTAAAGCAATACGGGCTTGCTTCAAAGTCTCATCAATCTCGCCCTTTACCCAAGCAAGAGTGCTGATATCTAACTGATCAGGTCTTAATAACATCTACTCAGCTACCCTCACCTAAATGGTGTTTGATAGTCATATCATTCAATCTTGGCAATTTCTGCTCTCACGACGCCCATAGGAATGTGCTTAATGAGGAAGCTTAAAGCCTGATACAGACTGCTTCATCTCATTCGCAAGATTTGCGAGATTACCGATAGAGTTTGCTGCTTGGCTTGTACCTGTTGATGTCTGTGTAGTGATCTCCTGAATCGCTGTCATAGTGTCAGAGATATTCGTTGCCGCTGATACCTGCTCTTTTGTCGCGTTTCTAATACTCTGAATCAATTCAGCAAGGTTATCTGATACGTTCTCGATCTCAGCGAGTGCTGATCCTGCGTCCTCTGCCAATCTGGCTCCAGCAACCACCTCTGCAGTACTTTGTTCCATTGAGATTACCGCTTCGTTGGTATCGGTCTGGATCGTTTTAACGAGCGCCTCAATCTGTTTGGTTGCATCAGCTGAACGTTCCGCAAGTCGCTGTACCTCATCCGCTACCACCGCGAAGCCTCGTCCTGCTTCACCAGCCATTGCCGCCTGTATTGCAGCATTCAGTGCAAGGATGTTGGTCTGTTCAGCGATGTCGTTAATCAATTCAACGATATCCCCGATCTCCTGAGAACTTTCACCGAGTCGCTTGATTCGTTTTGATGTTTCCTGAATCTGCTCTCGAATCGTATCCATACCTTTAATAGATTTCTGCACGGTATCTGCGCCTTTCTTTGCGATGTCTACCGAACGCTCGGACTCTTCTGAAAGTAGAACCGTATTATTCGAAACCCCTTCAATGGATTCCACGATATTGGTAACCGCTTGCGTTGCGCTTGTGATCTGCTTCGCCTGCTCTTCTGAAGCATCCGCAAGCTGCTGCGCAGTTTGTTTGGTCGATTCGGCTGAACTCAATACCTCTTCAGCGGTGTCTGTAATCGATGTTACCAGTGTTCGTAGTGCGTCAATGGTAAAGTTCATTGAGTCCGCGATCGCGCCGGTAATATCTTCAGTTACAGTGGCATTTACTGTGAGGTCACCATCAGCAAGGTCACCCATTTCGTCAAGAAGACGCATGATTGCCTGCTGGCTTCGACGGTTTGTCTCTTCTGTTCGTTGTCTCTGATTCTCTGTCTCTTCGATTCGGCGCTCACCTTCACGTCTGAGCCTAAATCCAAGATATATCAGTAGTCCGAGCGCAATTAACGCAAAAAGGTTACCCGTGAGGTAGTTGAGTGCTCGTGTGTTGATGAAGTTCTGATAAGACGCCTCAAGTTCTGCGATACTTTTGAGAAGCTCTTCTGAAATACCAATAACATCCTGTACAGATTCAGAGACTTGGAACATCTCTGGGCTACGAGACATAACCTCTCCAACCTGCTGGTCAATCATGTCAAACACATCAGCCATATTCTGTAGCTTAACAACGACAGCTTTGTCACGAACAGCACGAATCTTTAGATCTTTATCTCCTTCAAGCAGTCCAC
Source organism: Thiohalomonadaceae bacterium (assembly GCA_050301795.1). GTDB lineage: Bacteria > Pseudomonadota > Gammaproteobacteria > Thiohalomonadales > Thiohalomonadaceae > JBNKZU01. The sequence continues at coordinate 3,457 of JBNKZU010000015.1, forward strand.
GAAGCACCACACCAAACTCTACTGAGTCACGCCCAAATCGGTCTGCTGCTGTTACCGCCTGAACTCCACCTTCAAGGATCTGGTTCGCGTTCGTGATAATCCGCTGGATAAGCATCAGGAGGCGCGTAGTTTGGTAAACCTCTGATTGTGGTAGATCTTTACTCACCATCAAGTTGGCGGTTTCATTGGTCATTGATTGCAGTGTTGGTGCATTCTCATTGATTAACTTTACGATTTGACCTAATTCAACGATAACGGTCTGTGTCGAGAGAATGTCATCCAATGCTCCGTCAAACTCGTCCCAGATATCCAGCGTTCGTTTCATCTCAAGTACAACTTCTGCTGGTGAGGGTGGCAAACCAGTATCGTTGTCGCCCTCCTCAAGTTTGCGTACCAGCTGTTTAAACTGATCTCGCTGCTTGTTCAACGCATTAAATGTTTGAGCTTCGCCTCGGTTTGCGAGGCCAGCAAACTTTGTTATTTGCTGCGAAAGTACCCGTTGCTCACCCAAAATAGAGATGTACTCTTTATCATACCCATCTTGAAGGGCTACCTTAGTGTACACAAAGGCCATTGCCACCATTGAGAGGATAAGCAATACGATGGTAACGGCATTTTCACTACCAGCAGACCCATCTGCACTTTTAAATTTTGGTTTAATCTTCATTAACTATGTCCTCTCTGGAAATCCTAAGGCACTATCATCTAAATTTATTAAATCATAACGCTGTTACGCTACGCGGAAACCTGTCTGAACCCTGGCTCATCAACGATTGAAAAGATATCAACCACTGGCCATAGGTTCTCACCCTGCTTATAACCCCCTCGAATAAATCGCTGAAGGTTATCATCGTTGACTTTACATTTTTTTAAAAAATCTTCTGTAAAAAAGTGTCTCAAACCGAAAACTTCATCCACGATCAAGCCCGATTGAATATCCTTATGGTGGATCACTAAAATCTGGCTCTTTTTCGTATATTTTGAAACCTTGTTTTGTACAAACCCTGAAAAGTCAGAGATTGCCAGTAAATTACCTCGAACATTGGCAATGCCTTTTACCCACTCTTTGGCACCTGGCACTGCTGTAATCGAAATATAGGTCAATATCTCGCTTACCTGATCCAAAGGCACAACAAAATTCTCATTACCAACCCGAAACCCGATCCCATCCCATGTTTCCCTTACCTCAGTTCGCTGAGGTAGTGGTGACGCAGTCTCTATACTCCGGTTGGCAATCTCTCGAAGTAGTTCGAATGCTGTTGGTTTAGACTGAGCCATACAATTATCTTAATTCCTGTGATTGTCAGGAAAGAAACTCATTAATCTTCGAACTGAGTAACGACTCATCGACCGGCTTAGTAATGTAGTCTCGCGCACCTTGGCGCAAGCCCCATACTTTATCGGTTTCCTGATCCTTCGTTGTTACTAATATAATCGGGATATCACTCGTTTCTGGATTCTTAGAGATATGTCTCGTGGCCTGAAACCCATTCATACCAGGCATAACGACATCCATGAGTATGAGATCAGGCTTTTCCTGTCCAGTTACCTCTATCCCCTCTTCACCATTAGAAGCGGTGACAATTTCGTGCCCTAACTTTTCAACAATCCCACTTAGGATATGGATCTCAGTGGGTGAATCATCAACGATTAAGATTTTAGCCATCAACGTCTCCTGATATTTTTTTATTCATTTTTTATTTTACCGAGAGCTGCTGCTTGATAGCTTCAACAAGCTCTTCTTTAGTGAATGGTTTAGTCAGATATTGTTCCGAACCAACAATCCGACCACGCGCCCTGTCAAACAGACCATCTTTACTCGACAACATGATAACGGGGGTTTTTTTGTATTTCTGATTATGTTTGATTAATGCACAAGTCTGGTAACCATCAAGGCGGGGCATCATGATATCGACAAAGATAATTTGGGGATTATGATCAGCAATCATTGCAAGTGCTTCAAAACCATCATTAGCAGTGACTACCTCGCAACCCTCTTTCTTCAATAACGTCTCGGCAGTCCTTCTTATCGTTTTGCTATCATCAATCACCATGACCTTCAGGCCATCAAGATTAGATGCTGTACTCACAGCGCCCCCTCAGTCATATACATGCTCATAATTATCAAAGTAAATTCAATACTATTTTTTATCACAATCGGTTGCTACATGCCATATCAGTTTCGTAAAAACCGGTCTGTTCCTTAAAAAAAACTTATGTAGAACATCATTTTATGCAAACTTCTTTAGATATTAGTGTAGATTCGGGTACTGTCTATTAAAAAACACCTTCCAGTTTGCAGACACTGATTTAAAAATGTTTGTAATATTCGGGGTTGATGGTGCTGGAACGCCCTAAAATCAAATCTGTCACCAGATGCGCAGAGGCAAGCCCCATCACAACACCATTCCGATAGTGACCACTATTGATATAGAGACCAGATATTTGTGGTGTCTCCATAATCCATGGCACACCATTTGGGGAACTTGGCCTGAGTCCGGCCCATACCTTCTCTACTGGATAGCGACTAATTTTGGGGAATGCTTCGTTTGCGAACGCGCTAATCTCGCTGACGCCCTCTATGCTATTTGATTTATCGAACCCAGTATACTCCATAGTACTACCAACCAATATCCGCCCATCACCACGAGGAACCATGTATTTCTCATCCTTTAGAAGAATCGGCTTAAGTAAACCAGGCTCTGCTTTATAGAGCACCATTTGTCCTTTTACTGGCTGCTGTTCAATCTCAATATCAAGCTCTGAGAGCAAAATTGAACTCCATGCGCCCCCACATAACACCACAGCATTAGCGGTGATAATCTCACCGGTAACCAATTCAACTCCCACGGCCTTTGCCTTTTTCTCGATAATTCGCTTAACTTTTGAGTGCCCCTTTAGCGTGACGCCTTGGGTAGTTAAAGATTGATGTAGCGCCTTTAATAGTCGTGGATTTCTGATTTGAGCCACATTCGGCAGATATAGTGTGAAACCATTTCCGAGATTAAGATCGTGTTGAATCCTCGATATTTCAGCTTCATCGCATCGCACGACCTCTTCTGAAAAGGTCTCAGCCCATTGAAGCGCCTTTTCTACCTCAGACTCAGCAAGATTACTAATCAGTAATCCACTCTGACGCCACTGAGGGTCAATACCAGCATGTTGAAAAAGCTGTTTTGAGAGCTCGCCATAGCGTGCTTTACCCCATTGAGCGAGAATATTAATTCGATCATCATAACGCCAAGGGTAGAGTGGCGAGAGAATACCTGCTCCTGCCCACGACGATTCGGATGAGCGTTCGCCTTGCTCAAGAATCACAACCTCTAACCCAGCCGAACAGAGCACTCTCGCCGTCAGCAGGCCAACCAAACCACTTCCGATCACAACGACTTTCAATCAGATCCTCACTTATTATTGATAGATGGTGTTGCCACATTATCAGAACATCAAAACCGCAATATCATGTATTGTATTATCCATTCAGGGTGGTGGATAAAACCGATTATCGGTAAATCACTACCGATCACATGGTTTCATCTTGCACTCAACAAGAGGGCTATCTATATGTTAGGCATGAAAAAGCATAACGGTTTTACATTGGTCGAATTGATGGTGACCATTTCAATTATGGCGATTGTAATGGCACTTAGCGCTCCCAGCTTTATGAATATGGTTCAAAATAATCGAATGACAATGCAGATTAATGAATTTATTGGCGCATTAAACCTTGCTCGAAGTGAGGCGGTCAAACGCGGTGTTGATATAAAACTTTGCCGTGCAAAACCGGGTTTAACCGACTGTATTTCTGACGGGACAGGTAATTGGGAGGATGGCTGGATCATATTTCATGACTCTGATGGTGACTCCACTGTTGATGCAGGCGAGACCGTCATACGGACTTACCAGGCATTCGAAGGAACAACAACCTTTCGTGCAAATAATTGGTATAAAAATGAGATAACCTTTAACTCGACTGGCCGGGTCTCTCAAAATGGCACTCTAGTCCTTTGTACCGATAGAAATGGTGATGGGGACACCTCAGATGCCGATGAATATTCGTTAGCAAAAGCGGTTTCCATCTTGGTTACCGGGCGTGCCCGATATGTTAATGACCCATCAAGTGATGGCAACATTAGTTTCACAAATTGTCTGGGATAGTGAAGATGAGCAAGACAGACTCAACATATCATCAATCTGAAAGCGGGATGACCCTTGTAGAGGTTTTGATTACCCTCATTATCCTCAGTATCGGCATCTTTGGCATTGCTGGCCTGCAAATTGTCGGCTTGCACAGCTCCAACAGTGCTGTTTACACCTCACTTGCAACCAATCTCGCCAATGATATTGTCGAGATGATGAGAACAAATGAGGAGGCTATTGATAACGGGCTTTATAGCGCAGTCAGCAAAGCGACGATTAATTGCAACGCGCTCCCCGATCCATATTGTGCAGATCGTTATAACGGCTCAACTATTGTCGCAGGAACAACAGAATGCACTCCTGAAGAGATGGCCAACTTTGACATCAATATCTGGTATTGCGGAACACCATACAGCGCGACTGCTTCTGAGCGCATGAACGGAGTTAGTACTTTGCTACCTAATATTACTGACGCAACGATCATATGTACTGACAGTGATACGACTGATGGTAATGCATGTTCTATAAACTCAAATCGAATCGTCACAATCACCTGGACAGAGGTCAACCCGGATCGACAATCGACCTCAGGCGACATCTCCAGAACCATTCAAGTCACGATGCTTCAGTAGCCGCTATGAATATATTAACCAAAATAGAGACAAGCAATCAAACCGGGATGACACTGGTTGAAATCATGGTCGCCATGGCAATCAGCCTGATGCTCTTGGCTGGAATTGTTCAGCTGTTTATGAGTAACAAGGTAACTTATAACACTCAGAATAATCTTGGACGAGTGCAGGAAAATGGTCGGTATGCTCTTGAGATTCTGGAGCAGAATATCATGATGGCAGGTTATACCCAGAATATTATGAACACCTTCACTCCTTTCACTAATGCCACACTGGACAATGCATATCCCAATGACCCATATGATGCAGATCTCACAGAGCCAAAAGATACTATTACAACCACTACAGCAAACAAAAATGCCAGTGATCAAATTGAAATCGTCACTGATTCAAGTGACTGCCTGAGTAACACTAGTGTTGGCAATGAAACCAGCCGCTTTTATATTGGCATATCTGGAGGTGGATATAATCTGATGTGTAAAGGCAGTAGCAATGCCAACCCACAACCTATTATCGAAGGCATTGAAAACATGCAGATCCAGTATGGGGAGGATACCGACGACAAGGCTGACGGGATCCCCAATATCTATCGTAATGCCGAAAATGTCGCAAACTGGAGCCGGATCACCTCGGTCAAGATTGCTCTGTTGGTAAGCTCTCTTGATGAATCAGCTCCGTTAAACACCAATACCTACGCCCTGCTTGATGCGGCACCGATAGGGCCAGTTAATGACCATAGACTACGTCGTGTATTTACCAAAACGATCAAAATCAGGAACTGAGTGCGATGAAAAATTATCAAACCATTCAATCATTAAACAACCAAAAAGGGGCGCTGTTGATCGTCAGTATGTTAATGCTCTTTGTCCTGACGATTCTGGGGGTATCATCCGTCAGCACCTCTAGTCTTGAGGGAAAGATGGCTGTTAATTTTCTGCAAAAAACCCATGTTTTTCAGTTAGTCGAAAGCGAGCAAACTCAGGTTTTAAATAATGGTGATCAAACTAACCCCGGCTACAACTCTGCGAATGACATCATGATTGCAGCTGCACTCATGGGTGAAGGTGGCGCTAATACATCAGATCCAGCTAAATCTCAATTTAATCAATTAGATAATCTTAGTGTAACTGTAACATCGACCGCCACATATCAGGGCGAAACAGTATGTGATGAGGCTTCATCCAGTGGTTTTTCACTCGGCTCCAGCAGCTCATTAAAATGCAACCTGTTTGATATAAGAACCGTTGCAACACTGTCGGCGAGCGATAACACCACCATGGCGACAGAGGTTCACCTTCAAGGTATTAACCGCAAGTCGTTTGGTAATTAACAAACAGGTTCAACAGAATCACGGAGTAAATGAAATGATTAAAACAATTACAGCAATCATCCTGTCAATCTCTCTTACGGCTTATGCTGATACAACTATCAGCAAAAAGAGTTCATACCGTGATACCAATCCGCATTTTAGTATCATTGAGGGTGGAACGATTGAAACGCGCATCTCTTCACGCAAGGAGAGACAAACCCTCAACATCACACAATGTAGTGAGTGTCCCGTAAGCCTTTATATGTCCAAATCGACAACTCTCGAATATAACGGCAAAACAATCAACCGTGATCGGGCAGGTCAATTACAAGGTAGCACAGCCGACCTTACCTATGATCCATCCGGTACGATTGTAAAGATTAACTTTTATCAAAACGGTAATTGAAGGAGTGCATCATGAAAACTATAGATAAACTTAAAATGGCCGCACTACTTGTAATTACACTTGGAATTACAACATACACCAATGCGGATGATACCGAGATTTACACTGGCTCAGCCACATCAACAGGGACAGTAAAACCCAATGTAATCTTTATTGTCGACTCATCAGGGAGTATGAGCGCTAATGTTACTGCTACCACTACAACAACTGATGTCCAGACTATTCCGGCTGATGGCTCAGACCCAAATCTACCAACAACAACGTGTAGTTCAACTGATCTTTACGATCCCAGTTGTACCTATGTCGGAGACTGCAACACAGATGATGTCTATTACAGCAAGAAGTCTAGTATTCCGTCATGTAATAGCAATGATAGCTACATATCCAAATCAGATTTTGTCTGTAACACCTCAAATATCGTCCTTGGAAATACCGGTTTTGATCTAGGTGTCAGGGTAACCCAGTATACGGGAAAGAAATGGGATGACAAACTTCAAAGCAAGACAAAAACTGTTGATTGTAAAAAGGATACTGAAAATGGCTCGCTACATGGACTCACTGGCTCTAGTACTGATACTGCCTATTATCCCAGGAAAGGACGTAATAATGATCAATATACATCAAATTCTGATGATATGATTAGATGGAGAGACATGGATGACTACAACCTCTATCTTGGGAACTATCTAAACTGGTATAATGGTAATAATGGCTCTGGAGGCGGCTCAGTCCCAAATCCTGGCAGAACGATAACGATTAACGGAGTCACCTACAAAGAAGACGTAGTTGGTCCCACTAATGGCGTAACCATAACCACCGTGATCAATGCTGATAATAGTGTCACTATCACCACTGTTACTGAAACTACAACAAACAAAAAACGCATCGACATTGTTAAAGCTGTACTGACAGATCTATTCACCAGCATCAGGAGCATTAATGCCAGTGTTATGGAGTTCTCTAATGGTGACGGTGCACGCGTTGTCTACCCTATGGTTGAGGTAACTGATGCGAATTACAATAGTATTACCACAGAATTAAATAATATACTTCCCGAAGGCAAAACACCGCTCGCAGGCTCTCTCTACGAGGCCTACCTCTATTACAAAGGGGCTAATACACACAACTCAACTGGTCAAAATCATACCGATTCTGTGGACTCCGCAGAGACTACCTTTATCTCCCCGATCCAATATCAGTGTCAGAAGAACTTTGTGGTCTTACTCTCAGATGGCATGCCCAATGAAAACACTGGCATTAATTTGACCATTAAAGACCTTCCTGGCTTTGATAGTGTTACAGGTGATGATATTACACGTAACAGTTGTAGTGGTGAGTTTAACAGCTGTCTGGATGAGCTTGCCAAGTATATGAACAAGGTCGACTGCAGCACTGCCTATAATGATGAGCAGAATGTTATCACCTATACCATCGGTGTTGGCGATAGTTTTAACGATCCGACCAGCGAAGTATCCCTATTGCTCAATAAAACGGCTATTAATGGTGGTGGTGCTTCATTCAGAGCAAGCGATGATATTAAGCAACTCACATCGATATTTACCTCAATCATTACCGAGATCCTCTCTGTGAACACCACATTCACCTCTCCGGCAATCTCGGTCAACGCCTTTAACCGCTTTACCCATCTTGATGAGCTCTACTACGCTATATTCAAACCCAAGGGGCAACCTTATTGGGATGGGAATATCAAGAAGTATCGTCTGGTCAATCAAACAATCGTAGATGCTAACGAAAACCCTGCGGTAGATCTCAGCACCGGTTTCTTCAAAACATCATCGACCAGCTACTGGACTCAAAGTGCTGATGCACCCGATGGTGACGAGGTTAGTCAGGGTGGTGCATCAAGCCGCCTTACCATTCCAAGAACGATCTACACCTATACCGGAACTGCGGCGCCAAGTAATACTGATTTAACCCTGGATGTACATAAACTTGTTTCTACTAATGCCTTAATCACCAAGGCAATGTTAGGTGAAGGTGATACGGTATTAACAATATCGGATGCTCAACGGCTTGAGTACCTGAAATGGGCCTCTGGCATAGATGTTACCGATGAGGATTCTGATGGCATCCTTGATGAGGCCAGACGCAAGATGGGAGACCCACTCCATGCAAAACCGGTACTCCTTAACTACGGTATTAAGTCAACAACCGTAAATGGAGTGACTACTAAAACTGCCGACTCAACGCTTTATGCTGCAACGAATGAGGGATATCTACATGCGCTTAACCCCTCTGATGGCACTGAAAAATTCAGTTTTATACCGCCAGAGCTATTAAGGAATGTTCCAGCGCTTTATGACAATATTGCAGGCGAAATACACCCCTATGGGCTGGATGGACCACTCTCCTACTGGATGAATGATATAAACAAAAACGGGGTGATCATTGACGAAACCGGAACTCTCGAAACAGGTGAGTTTATCTATCTTTATCAGGGAATGAGAAGAGGTGGAAGAAACTACTATTCACTTGATGTTACTGACAGGACAAAACCTAAGTACAAGTGGGTAATCAAAGGAGGCACTAGTGGTTTTGAGAAGTTAGGACAGACGTGGTCTGAAATGACACGTGCTAAGGTTAAACTCAACGGTGTTGTAAAAGATGTACTCTTCTTTGGCGGTGGTTACGATGTAATCGAAGATAACGCTCTTCCACTCAATCCAGACGCTACTCTCGCTACAGACACTTTAGGTAGAGCCATATATATGGTTGATGCCGCCACAGGTCAAAAACTGTGGCAGGCAGGACCCACAGGCTCAGGTACAGGAGGTCAGGACCCTGATTTGGTCATTAGCGAAATGACCTACAGCATACCTGCAAATCTGACCGTAATCGATCTTGATGGCGATGGTTTGTCTGATCGAATCTATGCTGCTGATAACAATGCCCAGATCTTTAGAATCGATCTTGACAAGACAAATAATGGTGCTGCTGGCCTTGCGAAGGGTGGAGTTATCGCCAAGCTTGGCGGGACTACCGCTGAGACAAGGCGTCGATTCTTTTATGCGCCTGATGCCTCATGGTCAACCGTCAAGGATGGGGTCATAAACATCGCCATCGGTTCTGGTTATCGTGCACACCCAAATAACACCACCATAGAGGATCGTTTCTATCTATTGAAGGATGGCAATACCTCGGTTCCATTAGCATCAACAACCGATATCATTACTGAAAGTGATCTCTATGATGCTACATCGAACGATCTCGGCAGCAGTGTTACTGCCACCAAAGAGACCGCTTTGACAGAGTTTAACGGTAAAAAAGGGTGGTATATTCAACTGTACGATACTACCGCTCCCATAACTCCAACACCATCATTTGTGGGAGAGAAGGTGCTGGCAAAATCATCCACTGTTTCTGGCAAGATATTCTTTTCAACCTTTACTCCTATTACATCCAGCGCCTCTGCTACCATCTCATGTTCTCCCAATCAGGGGGTTGGACGTATGTACATATTGAACATTGAGGATGCCACCCCCGTAGTTGATTTTGATCAAACAACTGATGGTTTGGAACGATCTAAGGTCAAAACAACTCCCGGCATCCCTTCCGAGATGGTGATATTGATGGTAGAAAATGATGATGGATCAGTCACACCAAATCTTGTCGATGGCCTGGAGGTATTGAATGAACAGATCGACATCGATCTTTCAATAAAGAAAACCTACTGGATGCGTGAAGAGGCAACGTCTCAAAACTCGACGGGGCTTGCCCAATAGTCTTCCAACTGATGAAGCAGATAAGGACAGGGTGCAGGGAAGCACCTAACCTACCTGCTGGGATTACTACTAAACAAAGTTCATCAGGATACTTGTATTATTCAATGTAACAACAATCTTAATATATCTACTATGGAATTGTGTCCATCAAAGGCCTAATATAGCTCATAGTAATATGACTACTTCAGAGCTTTTTTTAATTAAGGAATGGCAAAAATAATGAGTGAGAATTCATAATGAAATATAGAACCTCTGGTTTTACGTTAATTGAATTGATGATAGTTGTTGTGATTATTGGAATAATGGCAACAATTGGTTATCCAAGTTATCAGGATAGTGTAAAAAAATCTCGGCGTGGTGATGCACAAAGCGCTCTGCTCGGTTTTGCTGCAGCAATGGAACGCAGATATGTCAATGGAGCAAACACATATTTAGGTGCCGCCAATGCAGGGGCTAATACGGGAACTCCTGCAGCAACACTCTACCCCTCTCAAGCTCCACTCGATGGCAATCCAAAGGTCTATGATTTGACTATTGCGGCCGCAACCGCAACAAGCTATACACTACGAGCAGACCCTATAACCGGCGGCTTAATGGATGGTGATGGTTATTTGGAACTCTTATCTAACGGACAGAAACAATGGGATTGGAATGATGATAATGCCATCGCTGCAGATGGAACTGAAAGCTGCTGGAGATGTTGATCTAATGTTCAACCGTCGTTTTTTTAAGGCCGCCTTTTAAAGCGGCCTTTTTCATTATTCAACCGACATCGACTCTTCTGGAACTTATGATCACTGGAGTAACTTAGGAAGTGGAAAGAAGACCTCCTCAACCTTATGTCGGTTTGTTTTGTTTGGTGTAAATCCACACTTCTGTAATAGATTTGTCACCTCATCAACCAATACCTCAGGAGCTGAGGCTCCCGCAGTAATACCGACAACATTTGCCTGATGCAAATCCTCGACAAGAATCTCATCTGCACGATCAATTAGAAGCGCCCTTGTGCCACCACGTGCCGCCACTTCTCGTAAACGGTTCGAATTTGAGCTATTTGGAGATCCAACTACATAGATGAGATCACACACCCCAGCCAACCGCTTCACCTCATCCTGGCGATTCTGGGTTGCATAGCAGATATCATCTCGCTTCGGGCCGATAATCTCCGGGTACTTCTCGCGCAATGCAGTAATCACATCGGTACTATCATCCACTGAGAGTGTCGTCTGGGTCACATAAGCGACACCTTTTGAGTTATTAATCTTAAGCTTTGCAACATCTGTCACCCGTTCAACGAGGTGTATTGTTCCATCTCCACAGAACCGCCCCATGGTTCCCTCAACCTCTGGATGGCCTTCGTGTCCGATTAGCACAATATCAAGTCCGTTTTTAGAGTGTCGCACGACCTCAAGATGAACCTTGGTCACTAAAGGACAGGTCGCATCAAAAACCTGCAACCCTCTACCTTCTGCTTCAACCTCAACACTACGCGGAACACCATGTGCGCTAAAGATCACTGTAGCGCTATCTGGAACATCACTAAGCTCATCGACAAAAACTGCGCCTAACTCATGCAGTCGATTCACAACAAATCGATTATGAACCACCTCATGTCGCACATAAACAGGAGCACCAAACAACTCGATTGCACGTTCAACGATTGCAATAGCACGATCAACACCGGCACAGAATCCACGTGGCGAGGCAAGCAGATACTGCTTAGTCATTATTCACCTTAACCACGTCTACATCAAAGGTGATCTGATGCCCGGCAAGTGGATGGTTAAAATCAACAGTGACCTCGTCATCATCCAGGTCAAGCACCATACCGGGTAACTCATCACCGGAAGGTAATTCAAATCCGATAACACTCCCCGCCTCAAGCGCCATGTCTGCTGCAAAATCACTGCGGGACATTTTATGAATATTATCGGTATCACGATAACCAAATCCCTGTTCAGGTGTTAAGGTTAAAACCGCTTTATCGCCCTGCTTCAAGCCAATGAGTGCATGCTTAAGCCCATCGACCAGAATATCCTCCTCCATTGAAAATGCTAACGGCTGTTGATCGTCTCGTGTTGAGTCAACGATTGTGCCGTCATCCAAAGCGAGGGTATAGTGCAGCACAACCTGGCTCTGATTGTTTATCGTGTTATTACTCACTACTTTTCCTGACAGGTTCGGAGTCCCCCTCTTTTGAGAGGACTACTGAATCGATGATTAACATCACCGCACCAATAAAGATTGCACTATCTGCAATATTGAAGGCTGGCCAGTGATAGCGCTGATAATAGAGATCGATAAAATCAATCACATAACCCAAAAAGAGTCGATCCCACAGATTGCCAACTGCCCCACCCAGCACAAATGCAAGCGCGATGGCTAACCAGCGTTGGTGTGCATTTAGCCGTGAGATCCAAACCACAATCACACCACTAACCACGAGTGCGATAATCGAGAAAAACCAGCGCTGCCATCCGCCTTCATCACTTAAAAAGCTGAATGCAGCTCCGGTATTGTGCAGCAATGTAAAATTGAAATACGGAATGACCGCTACGGGTTCAGCATAAGTCAGGTAACTTGATGCGATCTGCTTTGTTAATTGATCAAGCGCAATAACAATGACAGTAACCCACAGCCAGCGTAGCATTAATAGATCCTCTTAGGCGTAATGGCGCTCTTCGCCATCGCCGCAGACATTTGTAACACACCGTCCACAAAGCTCCGGATGCTCACTATCGCTACCAACATCATCTCGGTAGTGCCAACAGCGAGAACACTTTTGATGCTCACTCGCTTTAACCGTAATTGCGATCTGCTGACCATCATCCAGTTTGTAATCCACTGCGTCATCTGGCTTATGATTATAGTGATCAATTGTGGCTGTAGAGGTGATCATCACAAAACGGAGTTCATCGCCAAGCATCGATAACTTTTCGAGTTGCTTTGAATCGCAATAGATCGCAACTTCCGCCTGAAGATTTGCGCCAATCGCTTTCTCATTACGCAACCGCTCAAGCTCTTTATTGACCATATCTCGGATCTGCATCACATCATTCCAATAATTGAGATCCATTTCTCCGAGTTTAAATTCAGGGAGCTGATACCACGTTTCAAGAAATACTGATCGACTTCGTTCTCCTGGAATATAGCCCCAGATCTCCTCAGCGGTAAACGTAAGGATTGGCGCGAGCCATCGGGTTAGCGCCTCTACGATGTGATAAAGCGCCGTTTGCGCTGAGCGTCGTGCTAGTGAATCCTCCTGTGTCGTGTATTGTCTATCCTTAATAATATCGAGATAGAAGGAGCCCATATCCACAGAACAGAAGTTATGCACCTTCTGATAGATTTGGTGAAACTCATAGTTATCGAAGATCGGCATCAACTCACTCTGGAGTTGAGCTGCCCGCTCAACAGCCCAAGCATCCAGTGCCAGAAGCTTGTCATTGGCAACCATATCACTTGCTGGATCAAATCCGGCAAGGTTTGCCAATAGAAAACGTGCTGTATTGCGAATCCGGCGATAGGCATCAGCGGTGCGTTTAATGACCTCATCGGAATAGGTCATCTCATAACGATAATCGGTTGATGCGATCCACAAACGCAGGATATCCGCGCCAAGACTACCCGCCACCTTCTCAGGCTCAACACCATTACCTTGCGACTTGGACATCTTGTGCCCTTTGGCATCGACCGTAAATCCATGAGTAAGCACACCCTTGTAGGGTGCATCACCATACATGGCGATGGAGGTTAATAGTGAAGACTGGAACCATCCTCGATGTTGATCTGAGCCCTCAAGATAGAGATCAGCCGGACGATGTAACCCTTGCCGATGATTAAGAACAGTATTGTGGGTCACACCAGAATCGAACCATACATCAAGTGTATCGGTAACCTTGTTATACTCTGCCGCCTCATCATTAAGTAGCGACTCAGGTTCAAGATCAAACCAGGCGTCAATACCACGCTCCTCAACTAACAATGCAACCGCTTCAATTAGCTCAGAAGTACGAGGATGAAGCTCATCAGTAACCTTATGAATAAACAGCGTAATGGGTACGCCCCAGTTACGTTGACGCGAGATACACCAGTCAGGACGCCCCTCAATCATCCCCTCAATGCGTGCCTGACCCCAGTCGGGATGCCATTTAACCTTTTGAATCTCGGCAATCGCTTTCTGACGCAAATTGTCCTGATCCATAGAGATAAACCATTGAGGAGTCGCTCGAAAGATGATCGGTGTATTATGACGCCAGCAGTGGGGATAGCTGTGTCTTAATGATTCAACCTTAACCAATGCGCCATTCTCTTTTAAAACCTCCAGCACCGAATCATTGGCTTTAAAGACATGCTGCCCTTCAAATAGCGGTGTGCCCGGAAGAAAACGACCATCTGCGCCAACTGGATTGTCGACCTCAATGTTATAGCGCGATCCAACTACATAGTCATCCTGACCATGACCGGGGGCAGTATGAACTGCACCGGTTCCCGCCTCTGCAGTAACGTGGTCACCTAAAATGATTGGAACCTCACGTTCATAAAACGGATGCTTGAGCATCAAGCCTTCAAGATCAGAGCCCTTGCAATAGGCAACTACCCGGTATTTTTCAAAACCGTAACGATCCATCGCATCTTTAAACAACGACTCTGCAAGCAGCATGCGCTCAGGACCACTCTCGCCTTGACACTGAACCAATGCATACTCATATTCCGGATTGAGACACACAGCCCGGTTTGCAGGAAGTGTCCATGGCGTGGTAGTCCAGATAACCACACTAATCGAACCTTCACCGACATGGTCTTCAACATGATGTGCCTGTTCGATCAATTTACGCTCATCAACTACCGAAAATCGAACATCAATCGCAGGTGAGTTTTTATCTTCATACTCCACCTCAGCTTCAGCCAATGCTGAGCCACAGTCGACGCACCAGTGCACCGGCTTGGAGCCTTTATGTAGGTGTCCGTTTTCAATAATCTTGCCTAATGAGCGAATAATATTCGCTTCATTCTTATAGTTCATGGTCAGGTAAGGATTATCCCAATCGCCAAAAACACCCATGCGCTTAAAACCAGCCATCTGCCCTTCGACCTGTTTTTGAGCGTATTCACGACAAGCCTGACGGAATCTGGAGGGCTCGACTTTTACACCCGCTTTACCGATCTTCTTCTCAACGCGAAGCTCGATAGGCAATCCATGACAATCCCAGCCGGGGACATAAGGTGCATCGAAACCACTTAAGGTTTTTGATTTAACAATCATATCCTTAAGAATTTTATTCACCGCATGGCCAAGATGAATATCACCGTTGGCATACGGAGGGCCATCATGAAGAATAAACTTCTCACGTCCCTCACCAACCTTGCGTATCTGGCTATAAAGATCCTCATCACTCCATTGCTTGAGCATCTGTGGTTCACGATTCGCCAGATTCCCGCGCATCGGGAAATCTGTCTGAGGCAAATTCAGGGTATCTTTATAGTCCTTCACGGCTATCTCTCTTCATACAGGAATTATCGTTGTTTAAAAAACTGGCGCGCCTGTTCAGCGTCCTTCAATATCTGCTGCTTTAAAGCATCAAATGATTCAAATCTTCTTTCTTCCCTGATACGGTGAACAAAATCAACATCCACATAATGCCCATAGATATCGGCATCAAAATCAAAAAGGTGTACCTCAAGTAATGAGCGGGTGCCATCGACTGTTGGCCGCGTTCCCACATTGGCCACACCAACAACCGGCTCACCATCAATACCAAACACTTCAACCGCAAAAACACCATCAATCGGAGTTTTTCTGCGATGTAAAAAAATATTCGCTGTCGGAAAACCGATCGTGCGCCCGAGCTTACTCCCATGCGCTACGCGGCCGCTCATTCGATAAGGCCGGCCAAGCATCAGTTCCGCACTCTCCAAATCACCCGACTGTAGGGCATTACGGATCAGTGTACTACTTACCCGTTGATGATGAAGTGTAAACGAGTGCATGTTTACAACATCAAATCCGTGTTGACGACCCATTGTTTGTAGGAACTCATAATTTCCATCACGACCCTTTCCAAACTGAAAATCATCGCCCACAACCAGATATCGGATCCCGAGCGCCTCAACGAGAACCTTTTCTACAAAATCGTGCGCGCTCATCGCCGCAAGCTTTGGATTAAAACCAAGACAGAGCACTCTGTCTACCGCATAGCGACGTAGTGCTTTGTACTTCTCACGAAACCGCGTTAATCGGGGTGGGATCTCTGTTGTAGAGAAATACTCCCGTGGTTGCGGCTCAAAGGTGATCACCACCGATGGAAGCTTCAGCTCATCTCCCTTCTCAGCAAGTTGTCCCAGTACAGCCTGATGCCCCAAATGTACGCCGTCAAAATTACCAATCGTGGCAACGCAGCCTTGGTGTTTAGGCCGGAGATTATGTAGTCCTCGGATCAGTTCCATCAGTTATCAATAACAGTTGCAAAGCGGCGAATTATAACCTGAACGCAGCCGCCTTTTCAGTCTAATAAAACAAAAAAGCCAAACCTTTCAGCAGGTTTGGCCTTAACCATTAAAATTGATGAAGCCGTTACAGCTTTTGGTACATACCGTTAATCTTGTCCATCTTATCGGCAACACTATCAGAGAGGGTAAAAATTGTTACCGGAAGATCGCCCTTTCCAGGGTTGATAAAATAGCCCCGAACGGTTTCCCATAATCGACCCGCACGTTCCAGCTCACGCTGAATTCTACGATTGTTTTTTGGTTCATTCAGTAGAATTGACTGGGCTTTATCAAACTCATCAACGGTTGATGCAACAAGCGGCTGGATATTTGAGGCAACACCCGCTTTCCCGGCAATAAAGAGTTTGGCCGCACGTTGGGTTAACATACGTTGACGCCCCGAAATATAGAGTGAAGCGATATCATTCCCTGTTTCACGCTTTTCGAGTTCTGTCGAAATCTCGTCACTGACCTTTAAAATCGATTCACTTAAGTCAAAGATCTCTTTGGCACGGGTCATTGAGTAATCTTGTTGAACAAGCTGTATATACTTTTCAATATTGATACTAACTGCATTTATTAGCACCAAAATGGCCGGCTCTTTTACCTGAGCCTTTAAAATCATAATGCTCTTGGTTAACTCATTAACGCCTTCATTAATCTGTTCTTTTGCGACAGCAGGACGAATGTCCATGCCGTTAAAGATGTATGCCTTCGCAATAGTCTGAGAGTACATTCTTTGACTATCGGCAATCTGAATAAGTTTGCTCTCGGCAATGGCTGAGTTCGAAATAACAAAAAGAATCAGCAGGAATAAACTCTTCAATATCTGTTTCATTATGTGCCTTAATTCATCAAGTATTTTGGGTAGTGCTGATTAAGCCAGTAAATCTATCTTTGCGAGTAATACGAAGCCATCTATATAGTTGTTAACGAAACCTTATTGATTTCCACGTCGCTTATGTTGCTCACAATAACTGTTTAATCAGCGCTTACGTTGTAAACCTGTCCACTCAGAGCCATTATCAACATATCGTTCTAACGCATATCATAGTTCGGGATCTCGGCGACTTAAAGCTTTCTCTGAGAAATAATCGATAAATATTATCGCTCAGAAGGTGAAATCAATGATCTCGGGCGTATTCCAACGAGCGCCAGCGCCGCTAGGTAGGCAAAAACAGCCCCCATAACCAACCATAAAAGGTTCCAAACACGGCTGGAAACATCCCAGTCCAACCAAAGCTCAAGCGGTGCAGTAAACCAAATCAACCCCGCAGCCAAAACCCCATTGGCAAAGAGCAGCCTTAAAGCAAACAGACCCCATCCTGGTTGAGGACAATAGAAGCCATGACGCTTCAAATAAGCAAACAACATCCCGGCATTAATAAATGCCGCCAACGAGGTTGCCAGTGCAAGACCCGCATGAGGCCCGTTTACGCCATTGATTACCATCGGTACGACAAAGAGAATGTTCAGTGCCATGTTTGCAATCATCGAATAGATACCAAATCTGACTGGAGTTTTCGTATCCTGACGCGCATAAAAACCTGGTGCCAAAACCTTCACAAGCATAAATCCTAACAGTCCCACAGCGTATGCCATCAGGCTCAGGGCAGACATCTCTACATCTCCAGAATCAAACGCTCCATACTGAAAAAGCGTGGCCAACATCGGAGCAGCGATAATCGTCAAACCAACGGCTGCGGGAGTACCAATCAAGAAAACCCATCGCACCCCCCAGTCAAGTGTTTGAGAAAACGATTCCGGGTCTTCATTAACATGCTTATGTGACAAGGCGGGTAAAATAACCGTTGCCAATGCAATACCGAATACACCAAGTGGAAATTCAACCAGACGATCAGAATAGTAGAGCCACGATACACTTCCGGTAACCAGGAAAGAGGCAATGATGGTATCTAACAGCAGATTAATCTGTGCCACAGACGATCCGAAGATTGCCGGCAACATCAACTTTATGATGCGACGAACCCCTTCATCCTGCCAACCCCAACGAGGTCGAGGTAATAAATCAAGGCGCTTAAGCTCTGGAAACTGAAAAAGTAGCTGCATCAATCCAGCAAAAAAGACACCCCAGGCTAACGCCACGATCGGCGGCTGAGTGTGTGGTGCAAGATAGAGCGCAGCACCAATCAGAATGATATTCAGCCAAACAGGAGTCACCGCCGGGATGGCAAATCTGCCATAGCTGTTCAGGATTCCCGCTGCAAGCGCGGTCAATGAGATAAAGAAAAGATAGGGAAAGGTGATCCTTAACATCTCAGCCGTGAGTGTAAATTTGGCCTCATCCCCGATAAAACCCGGTGCAAACAGGGTTACCAACGGCTCAGCACCGATAATTGCTATTGCGGTAATCAGCAGCAGTATTGCGCCAAGAGTTCCTGTTGTATTGGCGACCAACAACCTCACAGCGGCATGATCGCGTCGATTCTTAAACTCAGACAGTACCGGCACAAACGCCTGGGAGAATGCGCCCTCGGCAAATAGACGTCGTAAAAAATTGGGAATCTTGAACGCTACAAAAAAGGCATCTGTACCAGCACCAGCGCCAAAAAGATTTGCAAAAACGATATCACGGACAAAACCGAGCACCCTTGAGACCATAGTCAGGCTGCCGACAGTTGCTGTTGAACGCAATAATCCTCTGCTCATTAGGGAATATCGATACTCTATTGATGGTTAACTCTTAACTTGACGCAATCATACTTATATTTTTATGCTTCGTCGCCTTCGAGATCGATGAATAAAGCCGTTGACATTATTCACATTTCGATGCAACATACGCGACCCTTAAATATCAGGTTTTATTTTGGAGCAGAACATTGGCCAACTCAGCACAAGCTAAAAAACGTGCCCGTCAAGCAGACAACCGTCGTGAACTCAACGCTTCACAGCGTTCAGCAATGCGTTCATCGATGAAAAAAGTGATTAATGCGATTGAAGCTGGCGATAAAGAAGCCGCAACAGAAGCATACAAGGCTGCGGTTCCTGCGATTGACCGAGGTGTAAGCAAAGGTCTAATCCATAAGAATGCTGCTGCACGCTACAAGAGCCGCTTGAACAATCACGTTCGCGCACTTTAAGCATTAGCATCAATCCGGACTCTCCGGAGATATTCGAAAAAAAGGAGCTTAGGCTCCTTTTTTTATTTCCCGACACCACATCACCTCATCTAAACCACATTCACACATAAACTGTAATCCAACTATCCATGTAAGCGTCAATATGGAAGATCTGCTTGCAACACCACGCCTAATTTGCAGCCATCATAGAAATAAGTGATTGATTAATATCAATTATATTCAGCTGGCACAACAGTTGCTCTATCGTTCCATTACAAAAACGTCAGATTACTTGTTTCAGGAGGGGTTGGATGAACGAGCAAGATTTTAAAGCACTGGAGACACGACTTGGTGTCACACGGCGCCACTTTATGAAGTTTTGTGCCGGTGTTGCCGCAACAATGGGGTTAGCACCCAGTGCAGCATATGCCATGGCAGACGCCGTTTCAAAAGCGAGCAAACGTCCCGTCGTCATCTGGCTACATGGTCAGGAGTGTACCGGCCCGACCGAAACTCTGTTGCGTGGCGAACACCCGACACTGGATCGATTGATCCTGGAGATGATCTCCCTTGATTATCATCAAACACTTGATGCTGGCGCCGGCCATCAGGTAGAGGCGGCAAAAGAGGCATCGATGCATGCCAACAAAGGCAAGTATCTACTCGTTGTTGAGGGCTCTATCCCCACAAAGGATGGCGGTATCTACTGCAAGATTGCCAATAAAACCATGCTCGAACACACTCGCGAAGCGGCCGAACATGCAGCAGCGATTGTAGCCTTTGGCTCATGTGCATCCTGGGGAGGTGTTCAATCAACAGGTATCAATCCAACTGAGGCTAAAGGCGCTCAGGATGTTCTTCCCGGAAAAACCGTACTGAATCTGCCTGGCTGCCCTCCCAATCCTTATAACTTCCTTGCAACGGTGCTCCACTTTGTTACCTTCGGAAAACTGCCTGAACTGGACGCACAAAACAGACCCCTGTTTGCCTATGGTCGCCTAATCCACGAAAACTGCGAACGTCGTCCACACTTCGATGCGGGTCGATTTGCCAAAGAGTTTGGGGATGAGGGTCACCGTAAAGGTTATTGTCTTTACAAGCTTGGATGTAAAGGCCCTGAAACCTACGCCAACTGTCCTGCGGTCGAATTCAATGATATCGGTGGCGGAACATGGCCGATCGGGATCGGTCATCCATGCTTTGGCTGTGCTGAAGAGGGCGTCGGATTTACCAAGCCATTATTTAGTCTGGCCGATGTTAAAACTCATGCACCACCCAACACCTTCCCGATGATCGATGGTCGAGAGCAAAATCCTGGCGCAAGCGCAGGAGCCGCCGCATTGACCGGAGCTGTAATTGGTACTGCTGTTGGTGCCACCGCGATGGCTGCTAAAAAGATCGGTGATAAAGAGAGCTCCGATCAGAACCAAGGTTGAGGTGGTCGCTATGAATCGTCGAGATTTTTTAAAAACGGCCACAGGAGGGGTTGCCGCTACGCTGTGTAGCACAACAGCACAAGCACGACCCAATCTTGAGCCGGCATCTGAGGCTGTTGGAATGCTCTATGACTCCACCCTCTGTGTCGGTTGTAAAGCCTGTGTTTACGCCTGTAAAGAGACCAACAACATGCCACCAACCGAGCGGGACGGGGTCGATATCTACGACTCAGCAACCGATCTCTCGGGAGAAACGCTTAATGTCATCAAGGTCTATAAAGATGGTAATGGTCAAACCAAGGACGCAATAACCGACGGTTTTGCCTTCGAAAAACGTAGCTGTATGCACTGCGTTGATCCGGGTTGTGTGTCGGTGTGTCCTGTCACGGCAATGCGTCACGACAAGGTTACCGGAATCGTGACCTACCATAAGGATGCCTGTATCGGTTGTCGTAACTGCACCATGGGCTGTCCCTATAACGTGCCACAATTTGAGTATGACAAAACCTTTGGTCAAATTCAGAAGTGCCAGATGTGTAATCAGGCGGGTGTGGAGAAGATCGATAACGGTGGCATGACCTCGTGTGCTGAGGTTTGTCCTACCGGCGCCACCTTATTCGGTTCGCGGGATGCCCTGATGGCAGAAGCTAAAAGACGCCTCAGCCTCAAACCGGGTGAGATCTACAACTACCCGCGTGGCGATGTTCGCAACCCCTACTCAACCCACGAAAAGGCGATACCTGAATACCTGCAACATGTTTGGGGTGAAACTGAAGCCGGTGGAACAAACGTGCTCCATATCTCATCCATTCCCTTTGACAAACTCGGAATGCCGCCCTTAGGTGATCGCTCCTATGCATCCATCTCCGAAGGGGTACAACATTCGCTGTACAACTTCATGGTACTACCTGCGGTTGCGTTAGCAGGTCTTACCTATGTGGTGCGTCGCAATATCGATAAAGATGATGGAGGTGAGTCATGAGTGAACACCAAATCCTGGAAAGACGAATCATCACTGCGCCGTTCCTGTTTCTGGGGGTATTAGCCCTAATCGGCTTCTATTTCCTCGGCATTCGTTTTATCGACGGCATGGGGGCAGTAACCAATCTTAATGGCGGGTACGCCTGGGGAATATGGGTTGTTTATGATGTGGTGATCGGCACCGCATTAGCTTGTGGCGGTTATGCGCTGGCTATTACGATCTATATCTTTAATAAAGGCGAGTATCACCCTCTGATTCGACCTGCTGTTCTAGCCTCACTGCTTGGTTATGCACTGGGTGGATTTGGTGCCCTTTTCGATATGGGTCGCTGGTGGCAGTTCTACAATATCCTGCTGCCGTGGCACATGAACTTTAACTCGGTCATGCTTGAAGTAGGTCTGTGTGTATTCACCTACATTCTGATCCTGTTCATCGAGTTTGCCCCTGCATTTTTGGAGCGTATTGGCGCTAAAGGATTGCTTAAGGCTCTTAATAAACTTCTTTTCCTCTTTATTGCCATTGGCGTACTGCTACCAACCATGCACCAGTCCTCGCTCGGCTCATTGTTGATTGCGATGGGATATAAGGTTCATCCACTGTGGCAATCGCTTCAGTTACAACCTCTGCTGGCTATTCTTACAGCATTAACCATGGGTTTCTCGATTGTGATATTCGAGGCATCTTTTGCGACGATTGGCTTTAAACGCCCTTCTGAAACCCATCTGCTTAAGGGGCTTGGCAAGGCCATTATGGGATTGATCATTGTCTATCTGGTGGTGAGGTTTGCAGAGATCATCCTGCGTGGAAAGCTCGGAGCAGCCTTTGCCTTCGATTTCAACAGCCTGATGTTCTGGCTTGAAACCATCCTATTCATCATTCCAGTGGTGGTTCTTTCTTCCGCCAAAAAGCGCGCAAGTGGAAAACTACTATTAATCGCGGCTGTATCGATGATCTTTGCCGGATCGCTCTATCGATTAAACGCCTACCTAATCACCTTCAATCCAGGTTTAGGTTATAGCTACTACCCGTCAGTACCTGAGCTTATGGTCACCGTTGGCATTGTCGCCTTCGAGATTATGGCTTATCTGGTACTCGTTAAAAAATTACCTGTGCTCCATAACGTCGAGCACGCATAGAACAGGAGAAACATTGTGACAACACGTATTACTGTTGACCCGGTAACCCGAATTGAAGGTCACCTGCGAATCGACGTCGAAGTAGATAATGGCAAAGTGACTAAAGCATGGTCATCTGGCCAGATGTGGCGCGGTATTGAAAAGATCCTGGTGGGTAGGGATCCACGAGAAGCATGGCTGTTTACACAGCGATTCTGTGGTGTCTGCACAACTGTACATGCCATCACCTCAGTCCGAGCCGTTGAAAATGCGCTGGGAATGGAGGTTCCGGTTAATGCACAACTGGTGCGTAATATCATTCAGACGGCTCACGCCATTCAGGATCATATTGTTCACTTCTATCACCTCTCTGCTGTCGATTGGGTCGATGTGGTTTCGGCATTAAGTGCCGATCCTGTAAAGACGGCACAACTAGCGCAATCCCTCTCCGACTGGCACCTAAATAGCGCGCACGAGATGAAAGCGGTGCAGGATCGCCTTAAAACCTTTGTCAACAGTGGTCAACTCGGACCCTTTGCCTCTGGTTACTGGGGACACCCTGAAATGAAGCTTCCGCCTGAGGTTAACCTGCTTGCGGTTGCTCACTACCTGCAAGCGTTAGAGGTTCAGAATTACGCCAATAAGATTGTGGCGATTCTTGGTGGCAAATCACCACATATTCAGAATCTTGCGGTTGGTGGAATCAGTAACTCCATCAATATGAATAGTCAGTCAGTATTGAATATGGAACGGCTGATGATGATTAAAGGGTGGATCGAAAAGCTCGAAAACTTTGTGAAATCGACCTACATGACCGATGTCCCTGCGGTTGGAGCCTTCTATCTTGATTGGGCGGGGTATGGCAAAGGGGTTACAAATTACCTTTCTGTTCCGGATTGTCCACAAGATAGCAAAGGCACTGTATTCGACCTTCCTGGTGGCTATATCGAAAATGGCGATCTCTCAACCTTTAAGCCAATCAAATCTCATGGCGATCCCTACTTCCGTGATGGTGTTGCTGAGTCATCAAAACACTCATGGTATGAGGGTGCTGATGCCCTTCATCCTTATGATGGTGAAACCGAGCCTCAATACACTGACTTCCAGGATGAAGGAAAATACTCATGGGTAAAAGCACCGACCTTCTATGGTAAGCGTGCACAGGTCGGCCCTCTTGCTAATGTATTTGTGATGGTGGCATCGGGTCATGAAGGCGCAACCAAGTATCTGAATGAAGCGATGGGAACCTTACGCAGCGTCTCTGGTAATCCTGATATTCCTGTAACCGCCCTACACTCAACCATTGGTCGTCATGCCGCTCGCGCCGTACGTTGTGGTGTCATGATCGATACCCTTAATCAGCAGTACGACAAGCTGATTGAGAATATCGCCAGTGGTGATACCGATACCTTCAATCCTCCGGTATTCCCGAAAGGCGAGCAGCGTGGATTCGGCTTCCATGAAGCACCTCGCGGCGCTCTATCACATTGGGTTGTAATTGAAGACGGTAAGATCAAAAACTATCAAGCAGTCGTACCCAGCACCTGGAATTCAGGTCCTCGTGATGCCAATGATGAGATCGGACCCTACGAAGCATCGTTAATGGATAACCCAGTAGCAGACCCGTCCAAGCCGTTGGAGGTACTGCGAACAGTTCACTCATTCGATCCCTGCATTGCGTGTGCAATCCACATGGTCGATACTGAGCAAGAGGAGATCGTAAAAGTCCAAGCGCTCTAATCAAATTGGTTTTTAGATCAAAGCAACTGTCGCCACTCCTATATTTTTCTGTAGGAGTGGCTAAAATCTGATTAACAAGAATTTTTGATAAGCGGTATTGAACACCGCAATTTGTCCTGATTGGGAGATAGACAATGAAGAAAGAATTAATCCAAAAGCTTGCTATTGCGGCCACACTCTTCACCATACCGACACTATCAATGGCACATACTGGTATGGAATCCACTGGACTGGTTTCCGGCCTGCTTCATCCGTTAACAGGCTTTGACCACCTTCTGGCGATGATAGCTGTTGGTCTTTGGGCTGCACGAATGGGCGGTAAGGCACTATGGGCACTCCCCATTACCTTTGTTGGATTAATGATCCTGGGCGCAGGATTGGCAATAGGGACTGTCAATATCCCCTTCGTTGAGCCGGTGATTCTGGTTTCGGTCATTTCACTTGGCGCTCTCGTTGCGTTTGATATCAAAATGCCGGTACTCGCAGGTACGGTGCTGGTTGCCCTGTTTGGAATGATGCATGGACAGGCTCATGGTCTCGAAATTGCTGGCGCAACGAATACTACATACATCCTCGGATTTGCGACCGTCACCATGGCTCTGCATTTAAGCGGTATCGCTCTTGGCAAAAAACTACAGCGTACTCAACTGCTGTCAATCATTGGTGTGGGTGTTGCCTCTGCCGGAATCTTAATGAGCCTGGCATAAGTCTTTCATGGCTCAGCGATTCGACCGCAATAGGTCGATCGTGATTAACAGTTAACACCACTTTTACACTATTAGCTCTAAAACTCCCCTCTCCCTTTTTCAGGGTGAGGGGACGTCAAAAACAGGAGATCATCAATGGCAGAGGTACTTATCATCGGTCTTGGCAACATCCTGATGCAGGATGAAGGGATTGGTGTTCGTGCTGTCGAACTGCTTGAGGCCAATTATGAACTCTCTGATGAGGTCGAGATCATCGATGGAGGTACCACCGGTACAGAGCTGCTAGAGCCGATGCGAGAATGCAAACACCTCATCGTTGCAGATACCATCAACACCGGCGCAAAGCCCGGCACACTAGTCAAATTAACCGATGAGCAGGTTCCTGCATTCTTTCAAACCAAGATCTCGAACCATCAGCTCGGACTCTCGGATCTATTAGCCATATTAAAAGTTACCGATGAATCTCCAGAAAGCGTCACGATTCTGGGAATGGTGCCTTATGATCTCAACAATACGCTGGGCTTAAGTAAAGAGAGTCACCAGCGCCTTGACGACATGGTCAACATGCTTGTGGAGGAACTCCACGCTCATGGCTACCACCCTAAAAAGCGTGAACAACCCATTAAGAGTTTCTGGGCAGAGCAGACCCGTATCTTTGAGAAAGAAGAGTCATGTGCATAGGCATTGCGGTTAAGGTCATTGAACAGCGTGGTTTTCATGCGCTTTGTGAAGGTCGAAATGGCGAGGAGTTGGTCAACATGATGATTGTTGGCCCACAACCAGCAGGCACTTGGGTTATCAACTTTCTTGGTTCAGCGCGCGAAGTCATTAGCGAAGAGGATGCCATCAATGCCAACAAAGCATTAGATGCTTTAGAGGCAATAATGAATGGCGATGAGGAGATCGATGTCGATCACTATTTCCCGGATCTGGCGAAATAGATTACCTCCCTAAACGATTGCCCCTCCACTGATAATCAGATCCAGATGGATATCAATTAAACATATCCTATACTCTGATGATTAGTTACTTTCCACTATTCCCATATACAGTTTGTGTGTTTCATTTTGGTAATTACTGCTATAGCGTAGTGGAAAGTAAGTTACCGACATTCTATGGTTAATGGCATACCATTTGCTCATTGAGTGCCATATCCCTTTTTTCGGAATATCTGATGCATAAGTTAGTTAGCACCAAGTTTGTAGAGGCCTTTCGTACCATCGAGCAGGAGAATATGCAGGGGATCCCTATTCTTAATCCTGCACTTGCGGTTGAGGCAGTCGGCTTTAGTCCATGGGGGGATTATCAACTTGGGATACTCATCACACCGTGGTTTATGAATCTGCTGTTGATCCCGAATGATACGCAAACCTTGGCCGATATGAGTTGCGGAATAAAGGTATCGCACCAATTCCCCGCAGGCACACGCAGTTTCATTGTGAATGAGCTTGATGATATCGGTCTCTATCTAAGCTGTGCACTCTATTCGCCGATGTTCTCTTTTGACACTCAGGAGGATGCCGTCGCAACAGCATCTGACTATATGGCACAACTCATGGATAGCAATAACCGTTTTGAGCTTTCAGAGGATGAGCAGCAGATCGAACGCTTTATGCGTGGCGAGATCAGTGAATTCAAACAACCTGTATCAGAGCCTGCTGAGGTTGAATCGCTCCAGGAGCGTATACAAAAGCCGGTTTCACGCCGAGATCTACTGCGGGGGGCGTTATTTGGCAAAGAGAGAGATAAGGGATGATCACCTCAACTCGAATTATTGAGCGGATTTCGCCACATGCATGAGATGTCATTGTGTGAAAGCGTTATTCAAATCATTGAACAGAGTGCTAAAGAGCAGGGGTTTGAACACGTTAAAACCGTTTGGCTTGAGATAGGCCAACTCTCTGGTATTGAGATCGAAGCAATGCGATTTGGATTTGACGCGGTGACACGTAACTCAATCGCCGAGGGTGCCAAACTGGAGATTATTGAATCTCCCGGTGAGGCGTGGTGCATGCAGTGTGAAAAGCGTGTTCAGGTTAAGCAACGATTCGACCAGTGTCCTGATTGTGGCAGTTACCAGCTACAGGTTGTTGGTGGTGACGAGATGCGAATTAAAGAGTTAGAGGTTGAGTAACCTCCACAATAATTGAGGAGAATAGTATGTGCACAGTCTGCGGCTGTGGTGAGGGTGAAACCCGGATTGAGGGAGATAACCACTCACACACACATGAACACCACGATCATGATCACAGCCATCATCATCATCATGATCATCACACTGACCATACCCACGACTACGGTCAGGGACCTGCTCACGCTCATGCGCCAGGTATGTCGCAATCACGGATGGTACAGATCGAACAGGATATTTTGAGCAAGAACAATCAATACGCCAATGCCAATCGTCGCTACTTCCAGCAACAGGGAATCGTGGCATTAAATCTGGTTTCCAGCCCTGGCTCCGGCAAAACCACACTGCTGACAAGCACCATTGAAGCACTAAAGGAAGAACTTTCACTTTCGGTTATTGAGGGTGATCAGCAAACGGCTAACGATGCTGATCGCATCCGGGAGACCGGCGTAAAGGCACTTCAGATCAATACTGGCAAAGGGTGTCACCTTGACGGCCACATGGTCGGCCATGCACTTGAAGGCCTCAAGCCAGATGAAGGAAGCGTGCTCTTTATTGAGAATGTCGGCAATTTAGTCTGCCCGGCCGCATTCGATTTAGGTGAGGCGCATAAGGTTGCAATCCTTTCAGTAACCGAAGGTGAGGATAAACCGATCAAATATCCGGATATGTTTGCAGCAGCCGATTTGATGTTATTAAACAAGATCGATCTGCTTCCGTATCTCAATTTTGATGTTGAGAAATGCATTGAGTATGCACAACGGGTAAACCCCTCAATCAAGGTGCTACAGGTTTCGGCAACCTCCGGCGAAGGGATGGATGCCTGGTATCAATGGATAAAGGCAACCCGACAGGTTGCACTTATCGGTCACCCGAAGGTAAGTGTTTAGATTATGTGTTTAGCAGTTCCGGCAAAGGTTGTTGCTATCGACACGGCAACCGACAACGCAACGGTATCACTCGGTGGTGTATTAAAGGAGATATCGCTTGCTCTGGTCGAAGATGTAGAGATCGATGACTATCTGCTTATTCATGTGGGCTATGCCTTGAATAAGATCAGCCCAGAAGAGGCTGAAAAAACACTGGCGTTGTTTGATGAGATGAGCACAATGCTTGAGTCAGAAACATGAAGTATATCGATGAGTTCCGCCAACAGGATCTTGCAAAGAAACTTGCGACCAAGATATTAAAAGCGTCGAACCCTGATCGACATTATCACCTGATGGAGTTTTGCGGCGGTCATACCCATGCGATATTTCGTTATGGTGTACAACATTTAATGCCGGAGAATGTTCAGTTTGTTCACGGCCCAGGCTGTCCGGTCTGTGTATTACCCACCTCAAGAATTGATGCGGCGATCTATCTTGCTGAACACCATGATGTGATTCTATGCAGCTATGGCGATCTGCTACGGGTTCCTGCAGGCAACAAACGCAGCCTGCTCAAGGCGAAGGCTTCCGGTGCAGATATCCGTATGGTCTACTCCACAACGGATGCACTAAA
This sequence comes from Thiohalomonadaceae bacterium, assembly GCA_050301795.1. GTDB lineage: Bacteria > Pseudomonadota > Gammaproteobacteria > Thiohalomonadales > Thiohalomonadaceae > JBNKZU01. The sequence goes on from JBNKZU010000015.1 coordinate 32,870, forward strand.
GATTGCTAAAGAGAACCCTGAGCGTGAGGTCGTTTTTTTTGCCATCGGATTTGAGACCACGACCCCACCCTCTGCGGTAGCCATTAAACAGGCTCAAGCCATGGGGTTGAAGAACTTCACTCTGTTCTGCAATCATGTCCTGACCCCTGCGGCAATACAAAACATTCTCGAATCACCTGAAGTACGTGAGATTGGAACTGTTGCCATCGACGGTTTTTTTGGCCCCTCACACGTCAGCTCGGTGATCGGAAGTCGCCCCTATGAGTTTTTTGCAACAGAGTATCAACGCCCTGTTGTGATCGCCGGATTTGAACCACTTGATGTGATGCAATCTGCACTAATGTTGATCCGTCAGATTAATGAAGGGCGTTCCGAGGTCGAAAACGAATACACCCGGGTTGTCACCCGTGATGGTAATCAAAAGGCGCAGGCCATGGTGGCAGAGGTCTTTGAACATCGTCGCAGCTTTGAGTGGCGCGGTCTTGGCGAGGTTCCCTATAGCGCATTAAAGGTTAGAGATCGTTTTAGTGAATTTGATGCTGAACGCCGCTTTGAGCTACCTCACTTTGAAAATAACGAAAACAAAGGGTGTGAATGTCCGGCAATTCTGCGAGGTGCCAAACGTCCGGTTGATTGTAAGCTGTTTGGTAATGTATGTACCCCGGATAACCCGATAGGCTCTTGCATGGTCTCTTCCGAGGGTGCTTGTGCGGCCTATTGGAGCTATGGCCGATTCCGTCAGGATGAAACGAAATCAAACAAGAGTGTCACTGTATGAGTAAGCGTAACCGTCGTTTTCCGATTCGTCTCGATATTAAAGAGGGTTGTGTTGATATGAGCCACGGCAGTGGTGGCCGAGCCATGGCGCAACTAATCGACGAGCTATTTGTTAAAAACCTTGATAATGAGCTGTTGCGCCAGGCGAATGATCAGGCCTGTTTTAAGGTCAATCAGAAGCGTATGGTGATCAGCACTGATGGTCATGTGATCTCGCCACTCTTCTTTCCTGGTGGCGATATCGGATCACTTTCGGTACATGGCACCATCAATGATGTTGCAATGTCTGGTGCCATACCTCTCTATCTTAGCGCCGGATTTATCCTTGAAGAGGGCTTCCCTCTAGCCGATCTGGAACGCATTGTTATCAGTATGGCAAAGGCAGCCTCCGATGCAGGTGTTCCAATTGTTACCGGCGATACCAAGGTTGTCGAAAAGGGAAAAGGGGATGGCCTGTTTATCACCACCACCGGAATCGGAGAGGTTGCCGATGGCATTCACATCTCTGGTGATCTTGCCAAGCCGGGCGATGCCATTCTTGTCAGCGGCAGTATTGGTGATCACGGTGTCGCGATTATGTCGAGCCGTGAAAACCTGACCTTTGAAACCACCATCGAATCGGATAGCGCTGCACTGCATACCTTAGTGGCAGCTATGGTCGCCGCAGTACCTGAGATCCACTGCCTAAGAGATCCAACACGCGGTGGACTTGCAACCACATTGAACGAACTGGCACTACAGTCAGGCGTTGGTATGCAGCTTGAAGAAGATGCTATCCCTGTAAAGCCTCAGGTTGCTGCGGCATGTGAACTCCTGGGACTGGATCCATTATATGTTGCCAACGAAGGTAAATTGATTGCGATCTGTGCTGCCGATAAAGCACAGCAGTTATTGTCGGTAATGCAACAGCACCCTCTTGGTACTGATGCCGCAATCATCGGGCAGGTTGTTGATGATGAAAATTCACTCATTGAGATGAGGACAACATTTGGGGGGAGTCGAGTTGTAGACTGGTTAGCGGGTGAACAGCTACCGAGGATCTGTTGAATCCCTGTCAGCGGTAACAGTCACGCCTATGCACACCTTTGACTAAACGAAAACAATCATGTGCATCAATCGATACTGAGTTATGAAGATACTGTTTTTAACCCATGCCTTTAACTCATTAACACAGCGCCTGTTTGTGGAACTGCGTTCGGATGGGCATGAGGTCTCGGTAGAGTTTGATATTAACGATACAGTTGCGATAGAGGCCGTGACTCTCTTTAACCCTGACTTGATCATTGCCCCATTTTTAAAACGCGCCATACCCGATGCCATTTGGAAACACCATACCTGCATGATCGTTCATCCGGGGATTGTTGGTGATCGCGGACCATCATCGCTCGACTGGGCCATTATCAATGAAGAGAAGCTCTGGGGAGTAACCGTATTACAAGCCAACGACAAGATGGATGGTGGGGATATCTGGGCACATCGACAATTTGAGATGCGCCACGCCACCAAGTCGAGCCTATATCGACATGAAATCACCGAAGCTGCGGTTGATGCCGTCAAAGAGGCCATTGATCGCCTCAATCAATCACAATATAAACCGACACCTCTTCACGCACTGGCACCAAATAACGATCATTTCCGTCCGTTAATGCCACAGTCGGTACGCGAGATCCAGTGGCACAGAGACACCACTACAACCGTATTAAAAAAGATACGCAGCGCCGATGGACAACCTGGGGTACGGGATCATCATTTTGGTCAAGAGATCTATCTCTATGACGCTCATCAGGAAAACACGCTATCGGGAACTCCCGGTGAGGTGATAGCAAAATCAGGCCCCGCCATCTGCATTGCAACCGTTGATGGAGCTGTATGGATTGGGCATGTCAGAATTCCTGGGAGTGATCACCCCTTTAAACTTCCGGCAACCACTGCACTGGCAGATGAGGTGGCGAAGGTTCCTGAGGTTGATCGTTTTCAGGAGATAAGCTATCGCGAAGTTGATGGCATCGGCTATCTCTATTTTGAGTTTTATAACGGTGCGATGTCGACTTCACAGTGTAAACGCCTGCTTGAAGCCTATCAGTTAGCCGTACAGCAACCGACTCAGGTTATTGTCCTTATGGGTGGTGAGAACTACTGGTCTAACGGAATGCATCTCAACATGATCGAAGCAGCCGCGAGTGCCGCAGATGAGTCCTGGCGTAATATTAATGCTATTGATGATCTAGCCGAGGCCATCATTAATACCAACTCCCATATCACTGTCGCTGCACTTCGAGGAAACGCCGGAGCCGGCGGTCTATTCCTTGCGCGGGCATGTGACGAGGTGTGGGCACTCGATAGTGTCATCATCAATCCACACTACAAAGATATGGGCAATCTTTACGGCTCAGAGTACTGGAGCTATCTGCTTCCTCTTCATGCGGGGAGAGATGCTGCACTAACAATCACTGAATCACGATTACCAATGGGAGTTGATGAGGCACTTGAATGTGGGTTGGTTGATTATGTCATCGACGGTGATGATCTTGATACCGCAATTGGCAACAAGGCACAACAGATCCGCTGCTCCCCGTCACTATCCGAACGGCTTCATCAAAAAAAGCAGCAGAGGCTTAAGGATGAGTCGGTCAAACCACTTTCAGCATATCGTCAAGAGGAGCTTGAGATGATGCATCAAAACTTTTACGGGTTTGATCCCAGTTATCATGTTGCACGATATAACTTTGTCTATAAGGTAAAAAAATCACGCACCCCTTTAACCATTGCATTTCATCGAAAGATTAATACTGTTCACCGGAGAGCCTCATGAACGATATCCTACCTGCTGTTCTTATTGTTGACGATGAGATAAGAAGTCTGGAAACACTCAATCGTATCCTTGATGATGATTTTCAGGTCTTTACTGCGGTGAGCACCGACGAGGCATTGGCAATTCTTGAGAAGGAGTGGATAAAGATCATCCTTTGCGATCAACGCATGCCTGATGTTACAGGTGTTGAGTTTTTACAAACTGTACGTGAGAACTGGCCCGGCGTGATTCGAATGATCATCTCCGGTTATACCGATTCAGATGATATTATCCGTGCCGTAAACGACGCTGGAATCTATCAATACATCACCAAACCGTGGCAACCAGATAACCTGATCCTCACACTTAAAAACGCCGCTCATCTTTTTGAGCTACAACGTCAGAATGAGTTGCTCACGGTCGAGATGAAGATCAGCCCGGCCGTATTAAAAGATACTGTAACTCGAAAACAAAATGCGCTGAAAAAACACTATCAGTGTGATGACGGCATTGTCCGAAGCGATAATAGCGTGATGAATAGTGTCTGTGATCATATCCGTCAAATCTCACCCTATGATATCTCGGTGATGATTACCGGAGAATCCGGCACAGGAAAAGAGCTTGCGGCACGCTCACTTCACTACAACTCTCTACGTGCTGAAAAACCGTTTGTCGTTGAAAACTGCGGTGCACTTCCTGATGAATTACTCGAGAGTGAACTGTTTGGTTTTAAACGTGGCGCATTTACCGGCGCAGTCGAGGATCGTATCGGCCTGTTCGAACGCGCAAATGGTGGCACTGTTTTTCTTGATGAGATCGGTGAGGTCTCACCTGCGTTTCAAGTTAAGCTATTACGTGTATTGCAAGAGGGCGAGATTCGCCCATTAGGCAGTGGACAAACACGAAAGGTCGATGTTCGTGTCATTGCCGCCACCAATCGCGATCTCTTGGAGGAGGTTCGATCCGGCCGTTTTAGAGAGGATCTTTTCTACCGACTCACTCCGGTCATTATTCACATGCCACCTCTGCGAGATCGAAAAGATGACATCCCTGTTCTGGCAAATGCACTTTTAAAAAACATCACACAAACACTCGGCAAATCAATTAACGGTTTCACTGATGAAGCGCTCGTCTGTATGCGACACTACCATTGGCCTGGTAATGTTCGTGAGCTTCAGAATGAGATCCAGCATATGGTGATCCTCACTAAAGATAAAACCCTTGGTGCCGAGTTACTCTCTCCGCGTATTCTGCAATACGACACAAACGCACAGGTCGATGACACAATCGATTTGGACAGCATCACTCAACTTGATGGTTCTCTCAAAGAACGGGTAGAGAGTCTTGAGCTGCGGATACTAAGAGAGTGCCTGATTCGACACCGCTGGAACAAAAGTCGTGCGGCAAAAGAGTTAGGGCTATCCCGTGTCGGTTTGCGAAGCAAGCTTGAGCGATATGGATTGGAGCAGACCAACCTTAAAATGGCATTGGAATCATAAATACGGGTGTCTGATATGGTGACTCAAACAAAAACCAGTCTCATCGAAAAAGCAGGCGTTGCCGATACCCTGAATATGGAAACCTCAACAGAGAATGCATGGATTGAGGTGATCCATAAAATGGATGCCGTCTATGCTGACCTTGTCAGTTATCAGGTTGAACTTGAGCAGAAAAACATTGCGCTGGAAGAGGCGCAACAGTTTATTCGTAATGTACTTGAGTCGATGACAGATGTGCTCATTGTCTGTGATATTCACGGCATCATTCAACAGGTCAATCGCGCACTGGAAAACATGACGGGTCTGAGTGAAACACAGTGGCTCAATCGGCCGTTATCCGATCTGTTTGGTGATGATGCGAATATAATGACCGACAATTTTCCTGACCGATTGGGGTCAGATGGTGTTTATAACTGTGAGATATCAATCACCGCTTTTGATGGAAAGCCTGCACCTTTGGAGATGAACTGTGCATCACGTTTTGACAATAAGGGGCGATTACAAGGTATGGTGCTGATTGGTCGTCCGGTTGGCGAATTACGGCGAGCCTATAAAAAGCTCAATAGCGCACATATTGAACTTAAACAAGCGCAGCAAAACCTTGTACACTCTGAAAAGATGGCCTCATTAGGTCGTCTTGTTGCCGGTGTCGCTCATGAACTAAACAACCCGATCAGCTTTGTTTTTGGAAATATGCACGCCCTTCAAAGATATGGTGATCGCGTTAGTCAATATATTTTGGCTATCGAAAAGCACGTTGATAATCCTCAAATTAAACAGCTACGTAAAGAGCTTCGCATCGAGAAGATCATAAACGATATTGTACCGTTAATTGATGGAACGCTTGAGGGTGCAACCCGGGTTAGCGAAATCGTTCAGGATCTTCGCACCTACTCCGGCTCACACAAAAGCGAAAAACAGCGATATGAACTGACCGATGTCATCAACACCTCTATCCAATGGGTGTTAAATGCATGTCGTTATACACCAGCCATTAACTGTAATATTCCTGAGCAACTTTATGTCACCGGACACAAGGGGCAGGTGCAGCAAATACTGGTTAATCTCATTCAGAATGCGGTCGATGTTCTTGAGTCGATATCAGAGCCAACCATCAATATTGATCTTGTTACCAATAATAATTCGTTTGTGATCCGCATTCATGATAACGGAACCGGAATTCCCGACGATAGTATTGATAAGCTTTTTGAACCGTTCTACACAACAAAGCCTGTTGGCAAAGGGACAGGTCTTGGCCTGTCAATCTGTTATGGCATGGCTAATGAGATGGATGGAACGCTTAAAGCATACAATCATGCCGATGGTGGCGCAGTCTTTGAGTTAAGTCTGCCAATGGATGAGTAAAGCGATATGACTAAAAACAGACGAACAATGCTTTGGCTCCAATCTGGCGGATGTGGCGGTTGCTCAATGTCCTTATTAAATGCTGAATCGCCATCCTTGCCGATGATTCTTGAACTCGCCGAGATAGAAACCTTGTCTCACCCATCATTGAGTTCACATTCAGTTCCTGAATACCATGAGCTTATTGACAATATCTTAAGCCAAAAGATAAAGCTCGATATTCTCTGTGTCGAGGGTTCCATACTTAACGGCAATGACGGTAGTGGTCTCTATCACCGCCGTGCAGGAAGTAGTCAGTCAGTTTCAGCATTAATTTCAAAACTAGCACAATGTGCCGACTATGTTGTTGCCGTCGGAAGCTGCGCAGCGTTTGGTGGAATTACCGCAGGTGGCAACAATCCAACTCATGCATCTGGTCTGCAATATCGTTCTGAATCACCTGGCGGTCTGTTGCCTCAAAGCTTCCATGCCAATGGCGGTTTACCTGTCATCAATATCTCTGGTTGTCCGGTTCACCCGAACTGGGTGACCGAGATATTGATTCAAATTAGTGAGGGCGATCTGACTTCTGATGATCTTGACAGCTTTGCACGCCCTAAAAACTATGTGAACTATCTGGTTCATCATGGCTGCACTCGAAATGAGTATTATGAATTCAAGGCCAGTGCATCATCACCGGCTCAATTGGGATGTTTAATGGAACACTTGGGTTGTCTTGGCACTCAAGCGCAGGCCGATTGCAACACCCGTTTGTGGAATGGTGAAGGCTCATGCGTTCGCGGAGGCTATGCCTGCATAAACTGTACTGCACCAGGATTTGAAGAGCCTGGGCATATCTTTACCCGAACCCCAAAGATTGCTGGAATACCGATTGGTCTGCCTACGGATATGCCAAAGGCTTGGTTTATTGCGCTTGCTTCGCTGGCAAAGGCGGCTACGCCAGAACGCCTGAAGCAAAATGCATCGTCTGATCATATATTGATCCCACCTGTAAAAAAGAAGCGAATGAAAAAATGAAACGCAGGATAGTCGGGCCTTTTAACCGTGTAGAGGGCGACCTTGAAGTGCAGCTTGAGGTCAGTGACGGTATCGTTAAGAGCGCCTATGTGGTCTCACCAATGTATCGTGGGTTTGAACAGATCCTTCAAGGCAAGGATCCAATGGATGCTCTTGTCTACACTCCGAGGATTTGCGGGATCTGCTCTGTTGCTCAATCGATGGCAACGGCATCAGCCATCGCCAATGCATATCAGATCACACCACCACATAACGGTCAGCTCGCACAAAACTTAACACTGGCATGTGAGAATATCTCTGATCATCTCACCCATTTTTATCTCTTCTTTATGCCCGATTTCACCCGAGAGGATTACCATAAATATCCCTGGTTCCCTCAGGTTGATGAGCGTTTTCATGCCATTAGTGGCACTGCAACCAAAGAGGTTCTACCCTCGCGCGCTGAATTTATGCATCTGATGGGGATCATGGCCGGTAAATGGCCACATACACTTGCGATGTTGCCTGGAGGCTCAACTCGCGCCATCGCCGCTCAGGAGAAGATACGGCTATTAAGCATTATTCATCAGTTCAGGTCTTTTCTTGAGAACACTCTTTTTGGTGACTCACTGGATAACATACTCAGCATTCAATCTCAGGCCGATCTCCAGAAATGGTTAACCCAACAAAAGCAGCAGAGTGACTTTTCGCTGTTTCTTCAGATCGCGTCATCTCTGGAGTTGGATAAACTCGGGACAACCCAAAGCCTGTTAATGAGCTATGGCGCCTATCCTCAAGATAGAGGGCACCTCTTTTCACAAGGGGTCTATCGAAATGGCGATATTGAGAAGCTAAACACCGAAATAATCACTGAAGACCTTACCTCAAGCTGGATGGCGCATCGTAAGTTGAAACGCCATCCGTTTGATGGTGTGACTCAGCCCGATCCCGCTGCTGAAAATGGCTATAGCTGGTGTAAATCACCACGGTTAGGTCAAGAGGTGGTTGAGGTTGGAGCATTAGCAAGACAGTTAATTCATCGTAGACCACTGATTGTCGACCTATTTGAAAAAACCGGTGCAAATGTCTTCACCAGGGTTATCGCCAGAGTGATCGAAATTGCGGCGGTTGTCGATGAGATGGAGAACTGGTGCAGAGCGATAGCGATTAACGAGCCATTTTTTATCGATATGCCGATGCACGATGTCGCCAAAGGTTTTGGCCTTGTAGAGGCCGCACGTGGCAGCCTTGGCCACTGGATTAAGATTAAGAATGGCCGCATTCTCAACTATCAGATCATCGCACCAACAACATGGAATTTTTCACCGAGAGATCATCTTGAAGTGCCGGGCATACTAGAGCAGGCATTGGCTGGAACAGTGGTTGGTGAGGAGCCAGATCCGATTGCGGTTAACCATATTGTTCGATCGTTTGATCCGTGCATGGTCTGCACGGTTCACTAAAGATCTGTTGTTCTTAAAATCAGATTGTGAGCACTAGATTATCGCGGTGAATCAACTCTGGTTCGTCAATATATCCGAGAATCGATTCGAGATCGCGGCTTGAGCGACCTTTGATGCGGTCAGTCTCATCACTGCTGTAGTTCACGAGGCCACGCGCAATCTCCCGGCCATCCGCAGACAGGCACGAAACAATCTCGCCACGTGAGAATCGGCCTATCACCTGAGTAACACCGACGGGTAGAAGCGAGCGCCCCTCACCTTTTAGGACGTTGATCGCCCCCTCATCCAGTATCAGCTTACCTTGAGTCTGGAAGTGCCCGGCAAGCCACTGTTTACGTGCAAGCAGTGGCTCTTTATCGGGAATAAAGAGTGTGCCGATCGACTCACCATCATAAATTCGGATTAGCACCTGATCCTCACGACCAGCGGCAATCATTGTCGCCGAGCCTGAGCGTGATGCCAAACGTGCTGCTCTAACCTTGGTGGTCATACCACCACGACCAAGGGAACCACCCTTGTCACTTGCCATCGCATCAAGCTCTGGAGCGTTGACCGAGGTTTCGGTGATCTGTATAGCATCATGATTAACACGAGGGTCTTTATCAAACATTCCCTTCTGATCGGTCAGAATCACCAGCAGATCCGCCTCAACAAGATTGGCAACCAAAGCCCCCAGGGTATCGTTATCCCCAAAACGAAATTCGTCGGTAACAACGGTGTCGTTCTCGTTAATCACTGGAATCACACCATAGCCGATTAGGGTTTTAAGCGTGCTCCGCGCATTGAGGTAACGCTTACGATTGGAGAGATCATCGTGAGTAAGAAGGATTTGCGCAGTTTTCAGCCCATGATTGATCAGATTCGACTCATACGCCTGAACCAAACCCATCTGCCCCACTGCTGCTGCGGCTTGAAGCTCATGTAAGGCGTGAGGGCGTTTTTTCCAGCCAAGCCGACTCATTCCCTCAGCAACCGAGCCTGATGAAACCAGAACCACCTCAATGCCCCGGTTACGCAGTTCAGCGATCTGGGCTGCCCAGTTTTTGATCCCCTCATGGTATAAGCCCTCCCCTTCATTGGTGAGTAGGGCGCTACCGATTTTGATCACCCAACGCTGGGTTGTCTTCAACTGCTCACGCGTGATCATGGAACGTGTTTACCTCAGGATTGTGTAGTTTCAGCGTCATCCAGCTCTGATTTTGCCGCCTCAAGATAGGACATAATATCTTGCGCCAGCTTTTGTGTCCCCTCTTTTGAGATGGCCGCAGTCGTATAGACCTTACCCTTCCAGTCGAGCTGTTTGATGATCTCATTACAGCGTTGTTCTCGCTCATCTTCTGGCAAAAGATCGACCTTATTGAGAATCAGCCAACGTGGTTTACCTGCAAGCTGTTCGCTGAATTTCACCATCTCCTGCTCAATCACATGAACCGCATCCGCAGGTTCACTGCCGTCATAAGGAGAGACGTCAACCAAATGTAGTAACAGTCCGGTTCGGGAAAGATGCTTTAAAAACTGAATCCCCAGACCAGCACCCTCTGCGGCACCTTCGATCACACCAGGAATATCTGCAATCACAAAACTACGGTGCTCCTCAATACTTACCACACCGAGGTTCGGATAGAGTGTTGTAAATGGATAATCGGCAACCTTCGGTTTAGCCGATGATACCGAACGAATCAGTGTCGATTTACCGGCATTGGGAAGACCAAGCAGACCAACATCAGCCAACACACGCAACTCGATCCTCAGATTACGGATCTCACCAGGTGTTCCCGGTGTTGATTGACGTGGTGCGCGGTTGGTCGAGCTTTTAAACCGGGTATTGCCAAGACCGTGGAATCCGCCCTGGGCGATCTTGATGCGTTGACCGATTCGGGTCAGATCTGCAAGTGTCTCACCGGTATCCTCGTCAAAGACGACACTGCCAACCGGCAGCATAATGGTGAGATCCTCACCACCCTTTCCGGTGCAGTTACGACCCTTGCCCTGCTGTCCGTTTTCCGCTTTTAGCGATTTGGTAAAACGCAGATCGATAAGGGTATTGAGGCTCCTATCGCCCTCAACCCAAACACTACCGCCATCACCACCATCGCCACCATCGGGGCCACCGAAAGGGATATATTTCTCACGACGAAAACTGACGCAGCCATTGCCACCTTTTCCAGCTTCTACCCGAAGCGTTGTCTCATCAACAAACTTCATCTTTTTTCACCTTAAAAAATCGCTATTGAGGATGGAGGGTAACACTGGGAGAGTATATTACAGCTTTCGATAAACTCGTCGCTCCTTAACATCCATGTGACCGCAACATACGACCACCATGGATGGAGGAAGTGCAGAAAATGCAGGAGCATTTTTCTGCCCGTACATCCTGTACATAAAAAACCCGTCATGACGACGGGTTTCTGGTTTGTGAGTTGTTTGAGGAACTTACTCAGTAACAATGCTCACAAACTTGCGATTCTTGGGGCCTTTTTGCTCAAACAAAACACGACCGCTCGCTTTTGCAAACAGTGTGTGGTCATGACCACAACCAACATTTACACCAGCATGAACCTTAGTGCCACGTTGACGAACAATAATGCTGCCAGCGCTTACCTCTTCTCCGCCAAAACGCTTCACTCCAAGACGTTTCGACTCGGAATCGCGACCATTACGGGTACTACCCCCAGCTTTCTTATGTGCCATTTTATATTACTCCAGATTCCGGGAATTATGCGCTAATTCCAGTGATCTCTAATTCTGTGTAGTACTGACGATGTCCCTGACGCTTCATGTGGTGCTTGCGACGACGGAACTTGATAATGTTCACCTTGTCATCACGGCCATGACTTTTTACAGTCGCGGTTACCTTGCCACCATCGATCAGGGGAGTGCCAACCTTAACGTCGTCACCGTCAGCAACCATTAATACTTCTGCCAGCTCCAGTGCTGAGCCAACTTCTGCTTCCAGCTTCTCAACTTTAAGTGTCTGACCCTCAGTCACTTTATACTGTTTACCGCCGGTTTTGATTACCGCGTACATTGCGCTACTCCAAAAAACTTTTTAAAAACCAGTCCAACGAAAGACCGGCGATTCTACTGATTTGTAATCAAGAGGTCAATCGACTTTTTAATAATCTTGACAGAATAGTGAAGCCCTCCTAGCATTCAACACCTCCACACCAAATGAAAACTATCCATGAAGGCAGAACAAGTCTACAAACTGATTGAAGCAGATCGAAATGCGGTCGATGAATTGATCCGTAAGCGTCTCCACTCAGAGGTCGTACTCATCAATCAAATTGGCCACTATATTATAAATAGTGGTGGCAAGCGTATTCGGCCGATGCTGCTGTTATTAACAGCAAATGCCTTCGGCTATCGCGGCACCTTCCATCACGAGTTAGCTGCAGTGGTTGAGTTTATCCACACTGCCACCCTGCTTCATGATGATGTGGTTGACGGCTCCGACCTGCGACGGGGAAAAGAGACCGCCAATAATGTCTGGGGTAATGAGGCCAGTGTGCTTGTTGGTGATTTCCTCTACTCACGCTCCTTTCAGATGATGGTGACCGTGCAAAATATGCGCGTAATGGAGATCCTTGCTGAGGCCACCAATACCATCGCCGAAGGTGAGGTCAAACAACTGCTTAACGTCCACAACGCCGACCTTGATGAAGAGGGTTATCTGGACGTCATCAAGTGTAAAACTGCCAAACTGTTTGAGGCTTCATCTCGTCTGGGTGCCGTATTATGCGATCGAAACCAAGCTGAAGAGCAGGCCATGGCAGACTATGGTACACATCTGGGTATCGCATTCCAGCTTGTCGATGATGCACTGGACTACAGCTCTACGGCTGAAGAGTTGGGCAAAAATGTTGGTGATGACCTTGCCGAAGGCAAACCCACACTGCCATTGCTCTACACCATCCATAACGGTAATAGTGAGCAGCAACAACTGGTGCGCGAGGCGATAGAGAAAGGTGGTATCGACAAGATAGATGAGATCTGTGAGGCCATCAATCAATGTGGAGCGATAGATTACACGCATGATGCCGCCAAACGTGAGGCTGAACTTGCGATTAAATCACTGGAAATCCTCAAAGACTCAGATTATAAAGTGGCACTGATTGCGCTTGCTAAATTTGCAGTAGAGCGCAGTCATTAGTAGATTCGGGGTGTAGCTCAGCCTGGTAGAGCACTGCCTTCGGGAGGCAGGGGTCGGGTGTTCGAATCACCTCACCCCGACCAAATTAGATAACTTGTCCCTCTACCCTTCGTTCGCTCGGATCCACATTCAATTATGCCCGTCCACTATCGCCTATTAAAAACATGTAGATAATCCTCGAATATAAACACCTGATTTCGTTTATAACCTGTGACTTCCCTTAGAACTCCGTTTTTTACAAAATCCCGTATTAAAGACGATGCTGTGTTATGAGGAAGATTAAGAAGTTCTGATATAGAGTTAATTGTGATAATCGGCATTTGATATAAGTGTTTCATCAAGGTTTGTGCGTTATTTTGTCGACGCGAACTAAATAGTGGAAGCACTTCCCGCTCTAGTCGTTCTTTGAGAACAAGAATGTCTTTGAATACCTGTATTGAGTTCTCCCCCGTCTCCCGTACACCATGAAGAAAGAACATCAGCCATGATTTCATATCATTCTTTTCTCGCACAGCCATGAGACGATCAACGTATTCACTTTTATTTCGCTCAAAATAGTCTGACAAATAAAGCGCTGGCTTATGTAACAATCCAAAACTCGCAAAATACAGCGCGATCATCAACCTCCCTAACCTTCCGTTTCCGTCCAAAAACGGATGTATCGTTTCAAACTGGTAGTGGGCAATAGCAATCTTTATCAGATGTGGCGTCTGGATCTCTTCATTATGAATAAACTTTTCCAGATCACTCATAAGCTCAGGAAGTTCATCATAATGAGGAGGGACAAACGCTGCGTTTTTTAGACTTATGCCGATCCAATTCTGACTTGTACGAAACTCGCCTGGTAACTTTGAAGCACCACGAACACTCTTCATTAATATCTTGTGCGTCTCTCTTAGCAGTCGATTTGATAGTGGCAACGATGTCAATTGATCGATCGCATAATTAATGGCGTAGATATAATTCTGCACCTCCATCCAATCATCTCTTTTTTCTGGCTCAATCTGGCTCTCATCAAGCAAGGCCTCTTCCATATTGGTGCGAGTCCCTTCAATGCGGCTAGATTGGGTTGCTTCTTTAGTGATATGTATGCGAATAAAGAAATCGACATCCGGTATCAATTGCGAAAAAGCGTTCAACTCACCCATTATCCGATCAGCATCACTAAGTAATTGCTGAATTGTTGTATCCGCAATCTCCCACACATGATTGATTAATTTTGGAGAGAAGCTTTTATACTCATACTGTTGGACGTAGTTACCTGATATATAATCTTCCAGTTTCATTTATATCTCCAATTATGAGCTCATATTTGATATATGGGTTTCTATATGTCAAATTTAGCCTGCTTATCATTATATGTCAAATTCACACCATGTTTCCGATATATAAATGCAGTTGTGTCAAATATGTGAGAATTGATTGGATACAATGAGGGGACAATATTTGGGACGACGTCAGGCTTATCCTGAGTCTGAATCACGATTAACTTAGCGCCACTGGATCAACGTAATGTTTGGTTCTGCAACCCAGTCAGGAAAAGAACCTGAACCCCATCCTAATCGACGCCTACCTGTCGATCAGTTTATGGGGAGCGGTTTAAACTAATATGCCAACGTCATCCCGATATGTGCTTCACCATCCATCTGGTAGGTGTTTGTTGCACCATAATCAACCTTTGATGACCGATACCCGACAAACATTTTGCTATTTGGCATCAGCTCCATTGCAACCTGTATGCCCACATCGGTATATGATTCGGCATCCATAAAGCTGGTAATACTTGGGCTGTAATAGCCTGATAACGTCAATGTGATTGGCAGGTCGCCTTGCATCACTTTGGTAACACCCGCTCCGATGGCTAACCCGGCACCATCTTTATTGGCGCTATCATTATGTGCAAAATAGAGTTTTGCACCGAGCGCTACCCGTACACCGCCAGACTTGATATTCGATTTTTCTGTTGAGTAACCGATCGAGATCAGTTGGTCGCTCTTCGTCTCATTAAACAGACCATTAACCGCCATCTCTCCCTTATCCATCTCATTAAGATATGAAAGCCCTAGAATATCTGATGAGAATCTGATCCCGGCTGCACGCTCTGCCTGTACCATTGTTGATGCAGTAAAAAACAGTGCTGCAACGATGATTTTGTATGTCTTGTTCATTGTTTGGAATTCCCTCACATCATGAGTCGTCTATTGCTTTATCACTTTTAATAAATCATCACAGTTATCGGTGATCTCCCCGGCAACTTGCTCTCCGGTATCCATATTAAATTTAAGTTCATGGATCAGCTTGTCCTGATCGAGCACCTTAATCTCGTAAAGCGCAATACCACAATGCCCGTCTAACTCTGATTTAATAATCATCCCTTTATAGCGCTCTGCAATCATCTTATCGATTTCATTCTTATAATGTGTGCGATCTGCTCGTTTCTGATCCATCTCCAGCTTCTGGGAATAGCTGAAATAGGCAAGGATAAGCACAATGAGAACAATAATGGAGGTGAGGACTTTAGTGGTATTCAGTTTCATTTCTTTACTTTTATCCCTGATGGGGTTCGTCGGGTTATTCGAAGGTGTTATACAATACAGCGCCAGTTTACAATTTCAAGATAATTCCTATGTGAAAAACCGAGATTTGTGAACGAAGTGTTGGCAATAAGGTGTCGCACGATTACCCTATGGTTTGATTTTAAACTGAGAATGACAATGTCCATAAAACTAGGTGTCGTGATGGATCCGATTGAATCCATCAAGCCTTACAAAGATAGCACGCTCGCAATGTTACTTGCAGCACAGCAGCGAGGCTGGGATCTGGTCTATATGGAGATGCCCGATCTGTTTAAAGTAAATGATGTCGCCTCTGCCAGAATGTGCCCGCTCAAAGTCTTTGATGACCATCAACACTGGTTTGAAAAGGGGGAGCCGTTTACCGCGCCCCTGTCCTCACTGGATGTGATCTTGATGCGAAAAGATCCCCCTTTTGACATCGCCTATATCTACACCACCTATCTGCTCGAAGATGCTGAACGCAACGGCACTTTAATTGTCAATAAACCACAAAGCCTGCGCGACTGTAATGAGAAGCTCTATGCAACACACTTTGTGCAATGTATCCCCAAAACCTTGGTCAGCAGTAGCGCGGATCAGATTCGTGACTTTGTCAGTGAGGTTGGGGATGCTGTGGTAAAACCACTGGATGCAATGGGCGGATCGTCAATCTTCCGACTTAAAACGGGCGATCCCAATATTGGAGTCATCATTGAAACGGTCACCAATTTTGGAAAAACACTGATTGAGGCTCAGCAGTTTATCCCTGATATTGATAAGGGAGATAAGCGCATCCTTTTGATTGATGGTGAACCGGTGCCTTATGCCCTTGCACGCATACCAGCTAAAGGTGAATTCCGTGGCAATCTTGCGGCTGGCGGCAGTGGTGTAGGACAGCCGCTAAGCGCTGATGACCGATGGATTTGTGATCAGATTAAGGATGATCTAAAGGCAAGAGGTCTACTGTTTGTTGGTATCGATGTGATTGGTAAATATCTGACTGAGATCAATGTCACCAGTCCTACCTGCATCCGTGAGCTTGATCAGCAGTTTGGACTTGATATCGCTGGAGATTTAATGAACGCCATTGAACTCAAACTGAAGTCATCGCTAACGGTATAAAATGACCATTACCCTCACCCCGGACAATCCCAATGATCGCCTGATTATTGCTATCTTTGCAGCAATAACGCTCCATATCTCTGTGATCCTTGGTGTCGATTTCGATTTTGTCTTTCCAAAAGAGCTTAAAAACATACCCAAAAAGATCGAGGTCATACTCGTTCACAGCAAAACTGAAGATAAACCTGAAGAGAGCGACTATCTGGCCCAGGTTTCTCAGGCAGGAGGAGGCAACATTGAAGAGAAGGTCAGACCTTCAAGTCCGTTAGCCAATCCAAAACCCGTTGTCCGAGAGATGGGAAAATCACCTCAAAACCAGGAGATGCAGATCCCCCAGCAACAGCGCCAAAATAAGCAGCAGCAGATTCTGACCGTGCAGCAGAGCCAACAACAACAGCGCATTGAGTTGCATCAGGAGGAGACTCCCGAGTTACAACCGAACATGGACATACAACAGCTTATGGTGAAAAGTCGCGAGATTGCCCGACTTAGTGCCGAAATAAGAGACCGACAACAGCTCTACGCACAAATGCCGCGTCAAAAATATATTACCGCCAATACCAAAGAGTATATCTTTGCCAGCTATGAAGAGAGTTGGCGCATGAAGGTCGAGCGTGTGGGCAACATTAACTATCCAGATCAAGCGATTCGCAACAAACTCACCGGAAACCTGTTAATCGATGTTGCCATAAAAGCTGATGGTGCCGTCAGTGATATCCAGATACTGCGCTCATCAGGCTCCAAGGTTCTTGATGATGGAGCCATCTATATCATCAAGCTCGCCTCACCCTTCTCTCCTTTTACTCCGGCGATGCGTAAACAGACCGATATTCTCCATATCACTCGTGTATGGCAGTTTAAAGACGGTAACCGATTATCAACACGATAATCACTTCACCCTCTCAACACTATTGCCGATCTGCGTTCACTTTAGGATACTAGGGTCATGAGCTCGAACTTCTCATTGAAGAACCACTTTCTGCTGGCAATGCCAGATCTGGGCGATCCTCATTTTGATAACACCCTAACCCTAATCTGCGATCACAATGAAGAGGGTGCCATGGGTATTGTCATCAATCGTATCGGTGATATTTCTGTGGACGAGGTTCTATTCCAGTTCAACAAAAACAATCAATACCGAGCCAATCATGTCGAACAGCGCCACACCCTTGAAGGCGGTCCGGTTCGAACTGAGCATGGGTTTATCCTCCACCGTCCGAAAGGGCAATGGACATGGTCATTGTCCGTCGGCGACGATCTTACACTGACCACTTCAGAGGATATCCTGATTGCGATCGCAGACAATAGAGGGCCGGATGATTTTCTGATCGCACTCGGGTATGCCGGTTGGGGCGCAGGACAGCTTGAGGATGAGATTGCATCGAATACATGGTTAACCGTACCGGCTGATCCCGATATTATCTTTCACTATCCCACCAGCGAAAGACGAAGACTTGCAGCGGCCTCCATCGGCCTAAAGCTCGAATCACTCACTACGCACAGTGGACAGGCATGAGTATTCCACCCAAGGTGCTTCTAGGTTTTGACTTCGGCACGAAACGAATCGGTGTTGCCGTCGGGCAGGTGATTACCGGAAATGCCCGTGCGCTCACAACCCTGAGAAGCCGCAATAAACAACCCGATTGGGATTCGATCACAGCGTTAATCAAAGAGTGGCAACCTGATGCCATCGTTATCGGAATACCAACCCACATGGATGGCACTGAACAAGAGCTAACTCATTTAGCAAAACGCTTTGGGAATCGCCTCATGGGCAGGTACAATCTACCTGTTTATCCGGTGGATGAGCGACTAAGCTCCTACGAAGCAGAAATGGCGCTTGAGGAAGAGGGAAAGCAGTATAATACGTCAGATATCGACAGTGTTTCAGCTCAACTCATCCTGCAAAGTTGGTTAGATCAACATAAAGAGAACAGATGAATACCACACACAACGTCAACGACTTACTCCTTACGCTCGAAACAGAACTTCGTGAAAACCTCTCGGAAGAGTCTCTCAATGACGCTGTTATGATTGGGATTCACAGTGGCGGTGTCTGGATAGCTAATGAGTTGCATCAACGTCTGAAAATGCAGGCACCTTTGGGAACTCTTGATATCAGTTTCTATCGTGATGACTTCTCACGTGTTGGTATGCACCCTGAGGTAAAGCCATCAAACCTGCCTTTTGAGATTGAAGATCGCACCATCATTCTTGTTGATGATGTACTGCAAAGTGGACGAACCATTCGCGCGGCTTTAAATGAAATCTTTGACTACGGCAGACCTGCACGAGTCATTCTCGCGGTTCTGGTTGAACGTAGTGGGCGGGAATTACCCATACGCGCCGACATCAGCGCAACATCCATCGCACTTTCTAAAAACCAGCAAATCAAATTAACAGGGCCGGAACCATTGGAGTTAAAGGTGATTGAACGATGATCAAACACTCAAAGCTACAGTTTGACAGCGATGGAAAGCTACACCATTTTCTATCGATTGAAGGCATTAAACGTCAACAACTCATCGATATTCTCGACCTTGCTGAATCGTTCTTAAGTGTTAGCGATCAACAGATTAAAAAGGTTCCGTTGCTTCGCGGCAAAACCGTTGTAAACCTCTTCTTTGAAAACAGTACCCGCACCCGCACCACCTTCGAGCTTGCAGCCAAACGCCTCTCTGCCGATATCCTCAACATCAACATTGCGACATCAGCAACCGCCAAGGGTGAAAGCCTGCTTGATATGCTGAGAAACCTTGAGGCAATGCAGTGTGACATGTTTATTATTCGACACGCAGAAAGCGGTGCTGCCCACTTTATTGCACAGCATGTTGCACCCCACATTAGTGTAATTAATGCAGGAGATGGTCGTCACGCCCACCCAACACAAGCGATGCTCGATATGTTCACCATTCGCCGTCACAAGCCTGTGTTTGGCGATCTGAAGGTTGCAATCGTCGGTGACATTCTTCACTCCCGAGTTGCTCGCTCGCAGATCCATGCATTAACCACTCTTGGTGTGCACGAGGTACGTGCGGTGGGGCCCAAAACATTGGTTCCCGATGATCTTCGTACCCTTGGTGTCCATATCTACAACGATATGATTGAAGGAATCTCCGGCGTTGATGTTGTGATTATGTTGCGCCTGCAACGAGAGCGGATGAAGGGGGCACTGCTTCCGAGTGCACAGGAGTATTTCCACACCTATGGACTAACTGATGAAACACTCGCCTATGCCAAGCCGGATGCAATAGTGATGCACCCTGGGCCGATTAACCGTGGGATTGAGATCGCCTCAAGTGTTGCCGATGGCCCACAATCCGTCATCCTGGAGCAGGTCAGAAACGGGATCGCTGTACGAATGGCGGTAATGTCGATGGTACTGGGAAGAGCGCCGGGAATTGATAAAGGCACTACTGGAGGGGCTGCATAATGTCGATTGAGATTATTAATGGTCGTCTCATTGATCCAGCAAACGGCGTTGATCAGATAACCCCGATCTACATTGATGGCTACGAAATTGTTGGCATCGGCACAGCGCCGAAGGGCTTTATTGCAGAGACAACCATCGACGCTACAGGGAAGTGGGTCATCCCGGGACTGATCGATCTTCAGGCGCGACTGCGTGAACCTGGACATGAACATAAAGGCACCATCGCCTCTGAAACACGTGCCGCAGCACATGGCGGTGTCACAACACTCTGTATGCCACCAGATACAAACCCAATTATTGATAATCCATCTGTTGCCGAGCAGATCGAACAACTCTGCATTGAAGCTGACTATGCACGAGTATTACCTATCGCAGCACTAACCCAGGATCTTGGCGGGGAGTATCTGGCAGAACTCGACACGCTTATTGATGCCGGATGCATTGCGGCATCAAATGCTAACGCCCCTATCAAAAATACTCAGGTTCTTCGTAAAGCACTGGAGTATGCGGCATCACGAAATATTCAAGTCATCATCCGACCTGAGGATCCCTGGCTTGCTGCCGGAGGGTTTATCAACGAAGGTTCGGTCAGTGCCAGACTCGGACTTCAGGGGATCCCCTCTTGTGCAGAGGTGATCGCTGTGAGCCAGATACTTACCTTGATTGAACAGACAGGTGCCTCCGTTCACTTTGGCCAGATATCCACTGCCAAGGCGTCCGATCTAATCGCCGAGGCAAAAGAGCGCGGTCTGGATATCACCGCCAGTGTCGCTGCTCATCACCTGTTTCTTAACGAAATTGATGTCGGAGACTTCAATTCGCTGTGCCATGTTCGCCCTCCTCTGCGTACCCAACGCGATATGGATGGACTTCGCACTGCGGTTGCCGATGGTGTCATTGATGTTATCTGCTCTGATCATCAGCCCCATGATGCTGATGCAAAGCTTGCTCCGTTTGAGAGCTCTGAAGCAGGTGTCTCCGGGGTCGAAACACTACTACCACTTACACTTCGACTGGTTGAGGAGAAGTTGATCTCTCCTTCTGCTGCGGTGGCAATGGTCACCTCTAATCCCGCTAAAGCACTAAGGCTACCCTATGGTCAGCTTAATGTTGGATCACTGGCTGATCTCACTGTGGTTGATCCTGAGTGTTACTGGACCGTTGATAACCACTCGCTACTCAGTCACGGTAAAAATACGCCATTTCTCGGCTGGCAACTAAAAGGCAAAACCATCTATACCCTATTTGAGGGACAGATTGTGTATCAGGACAGCTAAATATTATGAATAACCCGACTCACCGTAAAACCATACAGCTTGAATCTGCTGAAATCCTTGAACATCAGCACCTTGATGGTGATCAACACCTGTTACGTTTACATGCACCCATGATAGCTTCGCAGGCAAAACCGGGGAGTTTTGTACACCTGACCACAGATCCGACAAAGCCATTACGTCGCCCAATATCGATCATGCGTGTCTCAGAAAAAGAGGGCTGGATTGAGTTGCTCTACAAGGTATTCGGTCAGGGCACTCGTCTACTTACAAAACGATCACAAGGCGAAAAACTGAGTCTGCTCGGTCCTATCGGCAGACCGTTCGAACCCAGAATTTCACACCCTCGAACCCTGCTCATTGGTGGGGGTGTGGGTATGCCACCTATGGTTTTTCTTGCGGATCATCTTCGTAAGATGGAGGGGATCTATAAGCCTTTTGTTATTCTCGGCTCTGAGGTTCCGTTCCCGTTTAAGAGCCAACCATCACAAATAGTGATTCCGTCACTGCCCTCAAATGTCATTGCAACAATGCCATTACTTGAAGATTGGGGTGTTCCTTGTCGACTTGCCAGTACCCAAGGCTATCCTGGGGTATTCGATGGTTATGTCACTGATGTTGCCCAGCAGTGGTTGGGCGCTCTGGATAAAGAGCAACTCAAGGAGGTGGAGATCTTTAGTTGTGGCCCTCACCCGATGCTTGAGGCCGTTGCCAAAGTTGCGAATGAGTTTGATATCCCTTGTCAGGTCTCAATGGAGGAGTTTATGGCCTGTGGTGTCGGTGGCTGTGCGGGTTGTGTGGTTGAGGTTCAGACTGAAAATGGACCCGTGATGAAACGGGTCTGTGTTGATGGTCCGATCTTTGATGCCAAACAGGTGTTTGGGTAAACTCGGTTAACGAAGTCTTCCTGAGCCGTCATCAATCTCTTCGATGCTAAGACCGTCGAGTGCATTTGAAAGCGCCTCTGTTCCACCCTCACGTGCAAGCTTAATCATCAAGCGCACCTCATTCGGTGAATCTGCATTCCGCAATGCCTCCTCCTGGGAAATAATATCCTTCTGATAGAGATCGAAGAGTGCTTGATCAAAGGTCTTCATGCCGAGTTCATTCGACTTCTTCATCAACTCCTTCATCTCTTGAACATCGCCTTTGAGAATCAAGTCTTCCATAAGCGGTGTATTGATCATCACTTCAACCGCTGCTCGACGACTCTGCCCATCAGTTGTCGGGATCAGACGCTGTGCCACAATGGCTTTCATGTTCAACGACAGATCCATCAGCAGTTGATGGCGTCGCTCCTCCGGGAAGAAGTTAATAATCCTGTCCATCGCCTGATTGGCATTATTCGCATGAAGCGTTGCCAGACAGAGATGTCCGGTTTCGGCAAAGGCTATCGCATGATCCATAGTCTGAGGATGGCGAATCTCACCAATCAGAATGACATCGGGAGCCTGTCGCAAGGTGTTTACTAGCGCATCATCGAACGAATCGGTATCAATTCCGACCTCACGTTGAGTGATAATGCACCCCTTGTGTTGGTGAACGTATTCAATCGGGTCTTCGATGGTAATGATGTGACCGCTGCTATTGGTATTACGGAAGTCGATCATCGAAGCCAATGATGTGGATTTACCCGATCCGGTGCCACCAACAAAGAGCACAATACCGCGCTTGGTCATGGCTAACTCTTTTAAAATATCTGGCAGGTTCAAATCATCAAAGGTCGGGATCTTCGTTTCGATCTTACGCAACACCATACCCACCTGATTGCGCTGCTGGAAAACATTGACCCGGAAACGACCAATCCCGCTACGGGCGATTGCAAAGTTACATTCGAGCGTTCTCTCAAACTCCTCCTTCTGGGAAGCCGACATAATGCTATAGCAGATCTGTTTGGATTGATCCGGGGTCAGAGTACCTTTGGATACCGGCACGATTCGCCCATGAACCTTCATACTCGGTGGTAAACCGGCAGTGATAAAAAGGTCAGATCCGTTCTTGTGAACCATCAGTTTGAGTAGCGAATCAAATTCCATAGTAATAAACCTGTTTAGAAACTATCTTTATTGGCGGCTTTGCTCTTGGCATCCTGTGTGCTGATCAATCCCTTCTCAACGAGCAGTCGAAGATTCTGATCAAGTGTCTGCATACCATACTGTTGCCCTGTCTGAATCGCAGAATACATCTGTGCGACCTTGTTTTCACGAATCAAGTTACGAATTGAAGGAATACCGATCATAATCTCATGGGCGGCAACCCGTCCCCCGCCAATCTTTTTAATCAGCGTTTGAGAGATAACTGCACGAAGCGATTCTGAGAGCATTGAACGAACCATCTCTTTCTCAGCCGCCGGGAAGACATCAACAATACGGTCGATCGTCTTTGCTGCCGAACTGGTATGGAGTGTCCCGAATACAAGGTGACCGGTTTCTGCCGCCTCAAGCGCCAACTGAATGGTTTCAAGATCTCGCATCTCACCAACAAGAATCACATCGGGGTCTTCACGCAAAGCCGAACGCAGTGCATTACTAAAGCCCCAGGTATCACGGTGAACTTCACGCTGGTTGACCAAGCAACGCTTCGATTCATGTACAAATTCGATAGGATCCTCAATCGTCAGGATATGTCCATACTCTGTCTCGTTCTTGTGATTAACCATTGCTGCCAGGGTTGTCGATTTACCAGAACCTGTCGGCCCGGTAACCAGAACAATTCCACGGGGAAATTCAGAGATATCTTTAAAGATCTCAGGACAGCCAAGATCTTCGAGTGTCAGAATCTTAGAGGGAATGGTACGGAAAACCGCACCTGCGCCACGATTGTGGTTAAACGCGTTAACACGAAAACGGGCAAGCCCCTTAATCTCAAACGAGAAATCACACTCAAGCTCATCCTCATAATCCTTACGCTGTTTGTCATTCATAATGTCATAGACAAGTGCGTGGACATCTTTATGCGCCATTGGCGGCACATTAATCCTGCGAACCTCGCCATCGACACGAATCATTGGTGGAAGACCGGCCGAAAGATGCAGGTCAGATGCGCCGTTTTTTACGCTAAACGCTAGCAGTTCCGTAATATCCATCAGATTCCTCGTTTATAGTTTTGTATACCGTAGTCGTGATGACGCTTATAAAACAATCACCAGCGGGATAAACCTTATTCTGTTTTTTATCGATTATATGCGGTTCTATTAGGGTAACATAACGGGTGTTAATGGAATTGCCAAGAAGCAAAAACGATAACAATTCACAATCTGGGTAAAAAGAGCATAATTTATCGCCATGAATGATCAACAGACTCTTCAGCAACGGCTGTTTCAAGTGAATAACGAGATCAACCGCATAGCACAAAAACATCAGCGTAACCCCGATGATGTGATGCTACTTGCGGTAAGTAAAACCAAACCGGCCGAGGATGTTCGGAAAATGGCCGAGATAGGACAAAAAGCCTTTGGTGAGAACTATGTACAAGAGGCGGTGGAGAAAATTGAACAACTCAGCGACCTTGGGCTTGAATGGCACTTTATCGGTCCAATCCAATCGAATAAAACTCAAATCATCGCAAACCACTTCGATTGGGTACACAGTGTTGATCGCCTTAAGATTGCAAAACGTCTAAGCGCACAGCGACCACCCTCACTGCCACCACTAAATATTTGCATTCAGGTTAATATCTCAATGGAACAGACTAAATCAGGATGCTCACCCGACGAGCTTCCACTATTGATTAAAGAGATATCATCCCTACCTAATCTGACGCTACGCGGATTGATGGCAATACCAGAATCATCCGACACCTTTGAGCAACAACGACTTCCGTTTCGAAAAATGGCTCAATTACTAGACCAGGCCAATCAAACCGGGGAAAAACTCGATACGCTGTCGATGGGAATGTCTAACGATCTTGAAGCAGCCGTAGCAGAAGGTGCTACGATAGTAAGAGTCGGAACAGCGCTGTTTGGCGCACGAACACCTAAAATAAACTGATGACGAACTGTACAAATGACTAACAAAACACTACAAAACCTTAAAGACCGAGAGAGCAACACCCTTAAGATAGGCTTTATTGGTGGCGGTAATATGGCCGCAAGTCTGATCGGGGGTCTTATCGCCGATGGCACAAACCCGGCATCGATCATGGTCTCTGAACCAAATGCCGAGCGACGCCAAAAACTCGCAACCCAATTTAAGATCTCGATCGTTACCGATAACGATCTGCTCGTTGAACAGGTTGATATCGTTGTGTTGGCGGTGAAGCCTCAAATATTGCATCAGGTCTGTGCATCGATTTCAGATGCACCACATCAAAACCGCCCCCTGTTTATCTCTATCGCGGCGGGTATTCGCGTGGAGGATATTGATCGCTGGCTCGGTGGTGAACACGCCATTGTGAGAACCATGCCCAATACCCCTGCGATGATCCGCACCGGTGCAACAGGGCTTTTTGCTAATCATAAGGTAACAAAGCACCAACACGAATCGGCGGAGTCGATTATGCGTGCTGTAGGTATTACCGTATGGGTCGAAAAAGAGCAGGATTTGGATGCGGTTACTGCATTATCTGGTAGTGGTCCGGCCTATATCTTCCTATTGATTGAGCTTTTGCAATCAGCAGGTGAGTCATTGGGTCTAAGCTCGGGGACGGCAAAACTTCTTGCACTCCAAACCGCATTCGGTGCGTCAAAGATGGCACTTGAAAGCTCTGAAGATTGCAAACAGCTTCGACGAAACGTCACCTCCCCTGGAGGCACCACAGAGCGAGCGTTAACAATCTTAATGGATGGCCATCTTGATGAGTTAATCACCCATGCACTCTCCGGCGCACGAGATCGCGCTCAAGAGCTGGCTGATCAACTAGGGAAAAACTAAGTGATGGATGGTTACCTGACGACACCTTTACAGTTTATTATCTCCACCCTTTTCAGCCTTTACATTATGATTGTAATGGTTCGATTTCTACTCCAGTGGGTGCGAGCAAACTTTTACAATCCGTTTTCACAATTTATCGTCAAAGTAACCTCTCCAGTGCTGGTTCCGCTACGTCGTTTTATTCCTGGCTTTGCCGGGATTGATATTGCGGCAATTGTATTGATGCTGTTGTTGCAATCGTTATCGTTCACTCTACTGCTGCTGTTACAGGGGCGTGAACTTTCGCCCTTTACCGTTGTGATGCTATCGGTAGCGGAGTTACTGGCTCTGGCGATCAATATCTTTTTGTTCTCAATCTTTATTCAGGTCATTATGAGTTGGATTAATCCGATGGGAGGCTATCATCCGGTAATGTCGCTTCTCTACTCACTAAATGAACCCTTAATGAGACCCGCACGTCGACTATTACCACCTATCTCAGGGATCGATCTCTCACCGATGTTGGTGCTTCTTGGTCTGCAGGTTTTGAAGATGTTATTAATCCCGCCGATTAAATATCTTGCACTCTCCTGATCAGGATCCACTGCGGCGGCGTGCGCCCGACACTCTCTGGTTTAAACCTTTCGATAATGTATTGGCTCGAATCAAGCTGCTCAATCCAGCGGTTAATCGCTAACGCCTCATCTTCACCGCCATGATGTCCCGCATAGACCATCAAACTAATCACACCATTAGCACTGATTAGTGACAGCGATTGCTCAAGTGCAGCGATTGTTGTTGCTGCCTGTGTAATCACCGATTTATTGCCGCCAGGCAGATAACCGAGATTAAACATCACAGCCGTAATCGATTGGTGCGCCGATGTCGGGATCTTTGATTGAAAGTATTGATGCCCTAGAAGGTGGAGTGTAACCCGATGAGCTAGCCCCGCATGATTAAGCCTCTGTGTTGTACTCTCAATCGCTTGAGGTTGGATATCAAATCCGTACACATGCCCCTCATCACCCACTGCTGTAGCCAGAAAGAGTGTATCGCCACCGTTTCCGATCGTGGCGTCAACGACGATATCCCCGTTTGAGATTAAGGTGGATAACCGCTGATGTGCCAATGCTGTTAGATTCATGACCCAAAGCGTCGAATATCGGCTGACTCAGGGATCGGGTGATGATGAAGGATATGATTCGCCATAACCTGGCTATACCACGGAATCATCAATGAACCTTTTGCGCCAAATCCATTGAAGATCATAATCTGCGGGAATTGTGTAGTGGCACCAAGGAAAGGCTGCCGATCTTTCGTTGCCGGTCTGACCCCAACCTTAACGTCAGTCAGGACATACTGAGGAGCTTTATCCGCAAAAAAGCTGGGGTAGTGGGTCATAAGCTCATCAACACCTTGCTGATTGACCTCCTCATTTAAAGGTGCCCAATAGTGGGTTGCGCCATATCGGTAGCTACCATCAGCACGGGGTATTAGCCATTGCCCACGGTTTAGCATCCTGTCCAATGAAAGATCAGGGATCGATAACGACACAATCTCGCCCTTTGCCCCCTGTAGTGGCAGATGGCTGAACCAGGGGTTTTGAAGTATTCGATAGCCCTCACTAAAGATGACCCTGTCAAACCTCTTACCCTGATAGTGCAAGCGATCCTGCTTCAGCTCTATCTGCTGATAGTCAAGGTCATGCTGCTCAAACACACCATGCTCTTTAATGAAATCATGTAAATAATCGAGTAGAGCGTTTGTATCCACATACCCACTGCATTTAAAGTGAACGCCACCTAGTGGTGAATGATAAGGAGCGGTATCTGGTGTCATCGTCTCACCCAACAGATGATGATACTCCTTCGAATCGCACCGCTTTTGATAAGCGGTTACTTCTCGCTCATCTTTAAATAACCGCAACATCGATAACGGATAAAACAACGGTTGCCCAATCACATCGGATAAGTGTTGATAGAACTCCATCGCCTCCTGATAGAGAAGATCAAAATCCCGACTCTTTACCAATCTTATTCCAGTGATTGGATTAATAATCCCGGCTGCAGTACGTGAGCAGTTACTATCAGCCGAACCATCGAATAGCGTAACGTGACAACCCTGTTTAATCAGTCGATACGCGAGTATAGAGCCTGCAAGTCCTGCTCCAACAATGATAAGGTGCTGTTCTGTTTTCATCCGGGATAACGATTTGAATTCAGAAAAAAGTATAGCGTTTCATGGCAAAACAAAGCGAACAGAATTACACTAATACAAAAATAGATTGGCGGAGCGGACGGGACTCGAACCCGCGACCCCCGGCGTGACAGGCCGGTATTCTAACCAGCTGAACTACCGCTCCACACGGGAACCTGAATGTGAACCAGTTCAGGTATTGCTGAAAGAGGGCGCTATTCTATTCAAGATGAGATTTGGATCAAGCTTTTTTTTATTATTCTCATCAACTATTAACTATCATCAACTTCAAACGATTTATTAACAATAATGGCGCCTATCATGGATAAAGAACAAATCGCACAAAAGCTTGAAAAGCTCAAAGAGAAACAGGAGTTTGTCAACACAGCATGGAATAAAACCGGTAACCGAGAGCTATTAAATTTCCTCGTTGAGATCATACCAAGACTCTTTAATTGCGATCGCGGAAGTATCTTTATTCATGATCCAATGACAGACAATATCTGGCTTCAATGTGGAACCGGAGTTAAAGAGCGCCAAATTAGCGTACCCAAAAGTAACTCTCTCGTCGGACAAACGATTCATAGTGGCCGTTTTCTATCGAAGTCTGATATGGAGCATCAGTCTGGTGCACATGAGATGACTGATCTGCAAACCGGATTCACAACCCGAAATGCGATATGTATGCCGATCCATGACGCTAAAGGCGAGAAGGTTATCGGTGCGATTGAGCTAATGAACAAGCGCGGCGATAAGAATTTTGATGATGAGGATCGCAAGTTCCTCGAAAAAGTCTGCAAGCACATCAATCATAATGTTGAGCAGATCTTTATGCGTCAGGAGCTTATCAAGATATCCCTTGAGATCACTAAGAAGATTAAAAAGATCGAACAAGAGATGAAATAGGACTACCAACAGGCTCTTGTCCTGACCGGGTCAAAGCAAGCTCCGTTATGAAGAGCTTATTTAGAAAAGCTAATCCCTATCGGTTTGCAGATCTTCTCTAATGTCTCTTCCCACTCAGGTTTAAACGCATCACCGTATGCCTCACGCAACATTTCGAGATTCGATTCATGAATCACCTCTTGCTTCCAGTTCCGATGTGACTTGAGAATATCGACCACCTCATCAACATCATCACAGATACGGATATGTTCCAAATCCTCATGGTTAATCACGCCCTGTTGAATCATTGTCGATTGCATCCATTCAATTAATCCTCCCCAAAAATCACTGCCAAAAAGAATTATGGGTAAAGGAAAAATCTTGGAGGTTTGCACCAGCGTTAATGCTTCAAAGAATTCGTCCAAGGTTCCAAAACCACCGGGCATACAGACATAACCCATAGAGTATTTTACAAACATCACCTTACGCACAAAAAAGTAGCGAAAATCCAGGGCTAGTGTTTGATATGGATTTGAGACCTGTTCAAATGGAAGCTCAATATTTAAGCCAATCGATTGCCCCTTACTCTCAAAGGCGCCCCTATTCGCCGCCTCCATAATTCCGGGGCCACCTCCAGTAATTACCGAAATATCCTCGGCGGCAAGTTTTGATGCAATTTCAGAGGCCTTTTTGTAGTAATGGTCTTCTGGTGAGGTTCTGGCAGAGCCGAAGATCGAAACCGCGAAATGAACGCCACTTAAGGTATCAAAGCCCTCAGTGAACTCACTAATGATTCGGAAAAGCCTCCAGGACTCATCCCCTTTAATATCTTCTATCATCGACTATTCCTGCCAAAAAAAATAATCATAGTGAAACCAGACTCGGTTTAATAGTCTTTTATTATTGCCTGATTGTAGTGGCACTTATTGAATTACCATGGCAATTATTGCGCTCCAAATAAAGAATCACACCACTCATTACAAGGGTCTGCTGATTTCCATGTTTATGGCTATTGCTAAGCATAAGCATACTAATCCGCCGTTTTGTGATGCTTTCGACCATTATTAGGCACTAATACGCTTGTTATTCATCTCAATTTCAATATATTAATGATATTTTAAAGGGGTGCTAATTCGGTTCGCCGCTCGTTATCAAATAAAAGCAAGAAAGGTAGTACAATAACAGAATGGAGACCAAACGATTCTCAGAGCAGATGCAGGCCTTTGGTGAGTGGAAAACTAAACTCACAAATGGTGTTGAGCTCTATAAAAAATGGCTTGAAGCCAATGAGATGTCAGACTCAGATGATGAGCTGCGTATCTATGACACCCTTAGTTCTCTAAAGTCAGATAAACTGACAATCGCTTTTTTAGCAGAATTTGCCCGTGGCAAGACCGAACTCATTAATGCCATCTTCTTTTCAGAGTATGATCGGCGTCTACTCCCCTCTGAGGCTGGGCGTACGACTATGTGCCCAACCGAACTCTTCTATGATGATAAAGAAGATTTTGCCTATATCCGTCTACTCCCGATCGAAACACGACTAAAAGATATCTCTATCTCTGCGTTTAAAGAGGAGCCTGTCCATTGGACATCAATCAAGCTTGATCTTCAAAGTCCTGACTCCATGGCGGATGCATTTAAAGAGATCGTTAAAACAAAACATGTTGGTATCGAAGAGGCACGCAAGCTTGGGCTTTATGACGATTCAGATGCCTTTCTCCATAATTCTGATGGAAAAACCCCAACAAGCATCGATATCCCAATGTGGCGTCATGCACTCATCAGCTTTCCACATCCATTCCTGAAACAGGGCTTAGTTATCCTTGATACTCCCGGCCTGAATGCTCTGGGTAGCGAACCGGAACTGACCATGAATATGCTCCCGAAGGCACAGGGGGTTATGTTTGTGATGGCTGCAGATACGGGTGTCACTAAATCTGACCTTGAGATGTGGAATCAAAACGTCAAACGCATTCGACAAGAACGTAAGAACGGTTTGATTGTGGTGATGAACAAGATCGACACCCTATGGGATGATCTAAAGGGTATTGACACGATTAACACTGCTATCAAGAAGCAGTGTAGTGACGCCGCTAAAATCCTGGGGCTTCCTGAGGGAGCAGTCATCCCAGCATCAGCTCAAAAAGGCCTGCTCGCAAAGATTCGCCATGATGAGGATCTACTCAATCGTAGCAATATTCTCTCTCTTGAAACCCTCATTGCTGAGGAGGTTATCCCGCAACAACAGGTCTTGATACGAGAACACGTTCAGGCAGCGATCGGCGACATTGTAAAATCTTCACGATCGATTGTGACCTCCAAGCTCATCTCAACCCGGGATCAACTTAAAGAACTCAGCGGCTTAAGTGGCAAGAACTCAAAAGTGATCGAACACCTGATGAATAAGACCCGCCAAGAGCAGGTCGAATATCACAAGAATGTTGAAGGATTTCAGAAGAATAAAAAGATCCTTTCAGAGCAGAGCAGCAAACTTACCGATCTACTGAGCCTGAATGAGTTGGACAAACACGTTGCCAACGCACGTAAAGAGATGACCGACACCTGGACAACCGTCGGACTGAAAAAAGGTATGAAGGCCTTTTTTGATGGTGTGACCGAGATGTTCAGCGAGGTCGACGAATATACCGATCAGCTCAATCTTATGGTCTCATCGCTCTACAACAAATTTAAGCAGGAACATAACATTGAGGTAGAGCCTGTGCTCTTCTCCTCAGATCGATACATGAAACAGATGCTCAAGCTTAATCAGGAGGCTGAGGAGTTTCGAACCAGCCCGGTCACTACGCTGACAGAGCAGTCGTTCGTAATTAAAAAGTTTTTCATCTCATTAGTAAGCCATGCACGGAACATCTTCTTTAAAGCCAATCAGGATGCCGAAAAGTGGAGTAAAGACGTACTAACGCCATTAATGAAGCAGATCAAAACACGTAAAAAAGAGATGGAAAAACGTCTGGATAATCTAAGAAAGGTACACCAATCTCATGAAACGCTACAGGAGCGGATCAATGAGTTAAAGGCTGTCGCAATGGATTTGAAGAAGCAGTATGAAGAGGTGAATACCATCTACAATATGATAAACGGCAAGTAGCAGTTTTAAGCCTTAGAGTTTAATCAGCGGTTGTGTCAAATAGGTTAGGCCAATCACAATCACGACAGCGCCAGCCGTTCTCATCACCCAAGGTCGACGTAGAATCACGGTAAGCTTTCCGGCAAAAAATCCCATCGCCATCAAATTTGGCAAAGTCCCGATACCAAAGCAAAGAAGTAGCAGCGCGCCTTCAACCGCACTACCGGCAGATATTGCCCAGATCAAGGCGCTATAGACCAGACCACAAGGCAACCAACCCCAAACCAATCCCATAACCAGCGCTTGTCCCGGATGCTTGACCGGTAACAGCTTACGTCCTATCGGCTCAATCCGTCTCCAGATGACACCACCAGCCCGCTCAATACGAGAGATACCAAACCACCAGCCTCCCAGATAGAGTCCCATTGCCACCATAAACAGCCCTGCAACAATCTGTAGATAGCTGCGTGCCTGATGCAGTGAAGTCAGATCAGCCGCAAAAGAACTCACACCACCAACTAGTGCTCCGGCCACGGCATAACTAAAAAGACGGCCAATATTATAGTTAATCAGATAGGGCATCAGCGGCCATGTCTTGGAACGTACACTCTCAGGCAGTCCAAAACTGAGTGCACCGACAATGCCACCACACATTCCAACGCAATGAACCCCACCAAAGAGTCCAACCAACATTGCTGCAAAATAGGAGACTTCTACTGACACTATCGAACCGTTCTGCTTTAAAAGAAAGCGTGTATGATAACCACTTCTGTCATGAAGAACACGTCTAAAAGAGAAGAGATTGGGACATTTAATCAAAATAAGATGTTCAACCACGAACACAGATCATGAATCTTTCTGAATACAATAAAAACTGGCGTAGCGCCTTTGCGGTTTATAAAGAGCCCAATGTTCTGGCGATGCTCTTTCTCGGTTTCTCTGCCGGACTACCGCTTCTCCTCGTATTTGGCACCCTCTCCGCATGGCTGAATGCCTCAGGAGTCGATAAAACCACCATCGGATTTGTAAGTTGGGTTGCGCTGGCATACGGTCTGAAGTTTATCTGGTCACCTCTTGTTGATCGCATGCCAATACCCATTCTGACCACTCTTTTAGGTCAGCGACGAAGCTGGATGTTGCTGGCACAGACAGGCGTGATTAGCGGCTTGCTGCTTGCATCGTTTATTGACCCTGTTACAAATCTGAAGATGGTGGTGATATTCAGTCTGCTCACCGCCTTTAGCTCCGCTACTCAGGATATATCTATCGACGCATGGCGCATTGAATCGGTAGAAACCGAGCTTCAGGGCGCAATGGCCGGAACCTATCAATTGGGCTATCGCATCGGGATGATCTTTGCCGGAAGCCTTGCGTTTGTGATCGCCGATATTGTCAGTTGGCCTGCCGCCTATCAGACCATGGCACTGCTGATGGGGATCGGGGTGATTACAACACTGCGTATTCAGGAGCCGGATCACACCGCCAGTGACAACGAGTGGGCGACAGAGAAACGGGTTATCGATCTGCTGGAGCGCAAGGAGCATATCACCGGGCGAATTGGCTCTAGCTTTGTAAAGATGCAGGCGTGGTTTGTTGGTGCGGTAATCTGCCCGTTTGCCGACTTCTTTATCCGCAATGGTTGGAACGCACTGCTCATCCTCTCCTTTATTGCAGTGTTCCGCATGAGCGATATTACCCTTGGGGTAATGGCGTTTCCGTTCTATCAGGATATGGGCTACAGCGGCACCGAGATCGGGCTGGTTAGTGGGCTGGTCGGCAAGTTTGTCACCATTAGTGGCGCGCTACTTGGCGGGGTGCTGGTGGTGCGCTATGGGGTTATGCGTATGCTGCTGGCTGGGGCTGTGATCGTGATCCTGACCAACCTCGCCTACGTCTGGCTTGCGAATGGATCAGCATCACTTTTTGGGCTGATAGTGGTGGTCAGTGCCGATAACCTGGCTGGAGGGCTTGCCGGAACGGTCTTTATTGCCTACCTCTCACAGCTTACCAACCGCGTCTACACCGCAACCCAATACGCGCTCTTTAGCTCGATTATGCTACTGCTACCAAAGTTCATCGCAGGGTTCTCGGGCGTGGTCGTCGATAGCACCAGCTATCCACTCTTTTTCTGCTACTCGGCGCTCCTTGGGGTTCCTGCACTGGTGCTTATCCTGCTATTGATGCGTCAAGCCGATCGCCAGACAAAAAAAACCGGAGAATAGTGACATTGCTCCGGTTTTTGAGATTTCGTAATTTGTAATGACTAGAGAATCGATACCCACGCAAGAATTGCGACGGATATTAAACTCACCACGCCAATGATCGTTAAAACGCACTTGACGCAGAAAGCGCTTAAATCTGAATGTTGAGCCGTTGATGTCATATCAGTCACCTCATCAGCTAAGATTACGGCAGATAAACATCGTCGATCTCACATTAAATGTCAAATTAATTTTATATGGGCATAAATATAATATTAATCCAACCTTAATTATTACGCTTTGGCCGGCTCCTTGCACACCTCACACGCCGATGCCGCGGTATTGAGCGTTAGAGTTCCGGTTAGTTGCGAAACCTCGCTCATGTTGTGACGTTTGAGATAATCAACAATGCCACGATTAATCTTCGGGCAGACCAGCGGATCATAAAAGAGCGCGGTACCCACACCCACCGCAGAGGCACCCGCAATCAGGAACTCAATTGCATCCTCAGCTGTAGTAATCCCACCCTGACCGATAATCGGTACACCATGCGGCTTTGCCACCTGGTAAACCTGATGGGTTTTCAGCAGCGCCACAGGCTTGATCGCAGGGCCTGATAGCCCGCCCATATTGTTGCCGAGAATCGTACTGCGCGACTCAATATCGATCGCCATCCCCATCAGGGTGTTGATCACCGCAAAGGCATCGGTTCCGGCCTCAATACAGCGGCGTGCATTTTCGGCAATGTCGGTCTGGTTGGGTGAGAGCTTGGTGATCAGCGGTTTGTCGGTCACTGCACGCACCGCCGCGACCACCTGGGCAGAGACCTCGGGGTCATTGCCAAAAGCAGCCCCTCCCGCCTTCACATTCGGGCAGGAGATATTGATCTCGATCCCGTCCACGGGCGAATCATCAAAGATCCGCGCCACTTCGGCATAATCCTCAATCGTCGAGCCGGAGATATTGGCGATAAAGCGCGTCTCCTCAAAATCGAGCTTCGGCAGGATCTCATCCACCACATAACGCGCACCCGGATTCTGTAATCCAATCGAATTCAACATGCCGCCGGGGGTTTCATAGATACGGTGCGGCTGATTGCCGAGGCGCGACTCAACCGTCGTCCCCTTCAGGCAGATAGCGCCCGCGTCACGGTTAGAGAAACCATTAACACGGGTGTACTCCTCACCAAAACCAACACAACCGGAAAGCAGCACAATCGGAGAATCCATCTTGATCCCGCAGATATCGACCGCCAACATTTTTCTATCTTCGTTTGTCATCCAGGCTCGACCCATAAATTAGCAATAGATGAGAATGCTACACCATTACACCTTTTACTTCATCGACAACAACGTGGTAAAAAGCGACTTTGCAGATGCCCGACGGCCAACCAAATGTTCCATATTGTTCTATACCAACCAGAGATCCCACCCAACACCGGCAACATCATTCGCCTGTGCGCAAACAGCGGCACCCATCTGCATCTGATCAGGCCGCTGGGGTTTGAGTTTGACGACAAACGCCTGCGCCGCGCCGGGCTCGACTATCACGAATTTGCAACGGTACAGATGTTTGACTCAATAGAAGAGTTTGCACAGAGCATTCAACCAAACCGACTGCTGGCCTGCACCACCAAAGCACAACAATCCTATAGCGATGTACAGTTTGAAAAAGGCGATGCCATCATCATGGGGCCGGAGACACGCGGCCTGCCGATGGAGTTCATCGAATCACTACCAGAAGAGCAGCGCCTGCGTATCCCGATGATGCCGGAGAGCCGCAGCCTGAACCTCTCTAACGCCACTGCGATTATCCTCTACGAAGCACTGCGACAGTTTGGGTTTGGGGGGATGGAGTAACATCCTATATACACTATTACCTACAAAAAAATGAAACATAAATTATCATTATTCGAGAATGCCGTAGACAGCCTCAATGAAAGTTTAGAGCTAGTTAAATCCGCAGAATCTCATGGCATTAGACGATACAAATTTGCCATCCTCAATTTTTGTCATTTTGCAGAGTTACTGTTCAAGCATTTCGCCGCCGAATTAGAACCAAACGAAATTATCCGTAAAACAAAAAAGGGCGACAAACAATCAATAACGTTATGGCAAGCGATAAAAATTCTTGAGAAGCATGGGCAACAGATAGATGATGATTTAAAAGACCAGTTAGAATGGATAAGAAACGTCAGAAATGATATAGAGCATTATCAATTTGAATTTTCAATCAATGAAGTTGAACTATTCATTGGCAAGGTTTTATCTGCTGTTCTTCGTTATTCTGAAGAATATAGTGATATTGAGCTCATGTGGCACGTTGAGGACACCTTGAAAGAAACGATGCTCAAGCTTACTAACGAATATCAAGATAAATTATCGGTAGCGTTAGCAATCGTAAAGGAACAAGAAGTCCTGGATTGCTCTGAATGCCTCTCTAATGGAGGGATGGAAACCTATTGGAGAAAGTATCAGTGTCCAGAATGTGGACATGATACTTTAATTACAAACAACAATTCTCCTACTGGCTATAAGTGTGTCTTTTGCGGCAATACTGATTCTGATGAAATGGAATATGTTTGTGATGGGTGTGAGACATTTTGGCCCAAGCATGACCTGAAATATTTCGATTACACTGATAATGGCGATTACAGGCATATGTGTCCTGTTTGTTTACACCACCCTGATTATGAATAAAACTGCTTACTAGAACTTCACCCGATAAAAACTGCATTGCGGTTTTGTCGGATACTCGTGGCCATTAGGGGCAAAAATGACTGATAAATCCATACTAGACATTGTTTACGAAACAGCAAAAGGCCTGCATAAAGCAGGTGTTATGGATACGCAGAGTATGCGCGAGTTTGATGCGCTCTGCCTGCCGCCTATCAAGCAATTCACCGCAGCCCAGATCAAACAACTCAGAGTCCGTAACAAGG
The DNA here is from genome assembly GCA_050301795.1 of Thiohalomonadaceae bacterium. Classification (GTDB taxonomy): domain Bacteria; phylum Pseudomonadota; class Gammaproteobacteria; order Thiohalomonadales; family Thiohalomonadaceae; genus JBNKZU01. The sequence goes on from JBNKZU010000015.1 coordinate 70,462, forward strand.
CAAGCCAGGCAGTGTTTGCGGCTTTTCTTAACACCAGCACCTCTACTGTTCAAAAGTGGGAACAAGGGGCTAAAAAACCCAATGGCCCTTCATTAAAACTGTTGAATCTGGTTGATCAAAAAGGATTGGCTGCTCTCGCCTGAGCATGGAGGCCATCGAACATGAGTAATCGCGATATTGGTGCTGAAATATTGGATGGTATTAATGAAATCAGGAAATTCAAAAAGGAAGAGATTCAATTAAAAATCACGGAACTTTCGGAGCCATCCTCACCCAATAATTCTGGAACCGGGACTTCAGTCCCGGCAAAGCGACAAACCAACGCGGCTAAAGCCGCGTTTCCTGTAAATTATTAGTCACGATGACATCAACTCCCTCCCCGGCGGTAATCCAAACTTACGCGAGTATTCCCGACTGAACTGGGATGGGCTTTCATAGCCTACTTCAAAGGCGACGGATGAGACCGGGAGTTTTTCGTTGCGTAGTAGTCGCTGCGCTTCGATAAGGCGCATCTCTTTCTGGTATTGCAGTGGCGTGGTTTCAGTAACCTTTTTGAAGTGTTCGTAAAACGATGATTCGCTCATGCCGATCTTTCGGGCGATTGTCGCCATGGACAGTGGTTTTCTGAACTCTTCTCGCAGGTGAAGAATTGCCTTGCTGATCTGGTTTGCAAAGCTCTCATGCCCCAGCAGCTTTTGCAGCATCGCGCCGTGTGGTTCCATTAGTAAACGAAAGTGAAGCTCTTTTAATATTAACGGTGCCATGACCTTCCTCTCCACTGGCTGACTGGCCAGTGCGAGGTATCTCGACAGTGCATTCAGTACATCTTCGCCCGCTTTATCTGCGCTCATGGCGCTTGCCAGGCGATCATTTGCCGGGATCTCTTCAAGCTCATGATAGAGCGCCCGCAAAATGCCGAGGTCTATCGACAGGATCACCGCCAGATAGGGTGATTCCGGGCTTGCCTGGGTTATGCGCGACACCACTGGCAACGTGTGGCTGACTATCAACGATTCACCCGCACCAAAACGAATGGGTCTGTTGCCTATGGTTGTTTCTTTCTCGCCGCGTAGTATCAGGCAGATGACCGGATCATAGATGGTGGCTTCAAGTTCGGTTTTAGTATTGCTTCTGAACAGTGTGAGTCCGAGCATGGGCGTGACGATGCTTTGGGGCTGTGTATCAGCTTTATCAAGGTATTCATTCGCCTGCGCGATTAATGTGGATATGGGCATTTTCTCATCTCCTTTGCTGGCTCAGTATAGAGAGCATTACTATCGCTTTCACATGTTTATCGTGCATTTCGGAGAATCAGGCATGCGTTATGGATAAACTGGCATGCACCCTGCCACCCCTGCTCCTATGATAAACACACTATCAACACGGGAGATGAACGACATGAACCATATTCAGTTAAACGATAATGTGCAGATGCCCATGGTGGGTTTTGGAACCTATCTGATTCCTAACGAGGAGACAGCCGCTGCCGTGAAAGCGGCCATTGGTGCTGGCTATCGCCACATTGACACCGCCGAGGGGTATCAGAATGAGGAGGGTGTCGGCACCGCCATCAATGCGTGTATGCGCGATAGTGGCATAGCCAGAGATGAGCTGTTTGTGACCACCAAACTCTGGCCGGGTAACCCTAACTGGGGCGAGACCACTAAAAACTTTGACGAGACCATTGCGTCGTGCGAGGAAAGTCTGCGCCGTCTGCAACTCGATTATATTGATCTCTATCTGATCCATGCGCCATTTCATCTGGAAAATCGGCTTGAGCAGTGGCGAGCGCTGATTGAGTTGCAGAAACAGGGTAAGGTGCGTGCTATTGGGGTAAGTAATTTTACCCGTGAGCAGGTTGCGGATTTTGCCGCTGCCGATCTCCCGCTTCCATCGGTGAATCAGGTTGAGCTGCACCCGTGGTCGCAGAAACCGGAACTGGTGCAATATCTGAAAGAGAACGGTGTTGTGCCGATGGCCTATAGCAGCCTGGTGCCGCTTTCAACGTGGAGAGTTGTCCCAGGTCAGGACAGCGCAAAGACCGAAGCGATGCAACGCGACAGCAGTGATGCGGAATCACCGTTTAAGCGTATGGCCGCAAAATATGGCGTGAGTGAGTCGCAACTACTGCTGCACTGGGGTGTGCAGAACGGTTTTCCGGTGATCCCTAAAAGCACTCATGCTGAACGGATGCAGCAGAACCTGGATATTTTTAGTTTTGAGATCGATGCTGAGGATATGGCGGAGATTGCAACGATGAACCGCGACCAGAGTGTTGCGTGGGCGGTGGGTGATCCGAGCCAACTGGTTTAAACCAATATGATATGCATTAGTCTATCTGACCACTTGCGTATCTTGATGGATAAGTGCTTTTACACACCTCCAATTACTTCATTGAGGGGCTGGTTAAGTGATCGTTGCAATGATCATAATAATTCAACGATAACCACTTAACCTGCTCCCATCAAAATATCTGAACCGGATCTATGACCACTATGTTTACAGGCTATCGCAGACTGCTAAACTGCTACTAATCGTGTTGTTATTGCATGATTGGTAAAAAGGAAAAGGAGATAGACAATGGTGGATAGTTTTGAGAAAGGTGATCTAGGACTCTGTCATATCAAGCGTTACTGGTGGCGAAGTGTGACTGACAACCTGAGGAGCCAGACGGATCATCTTGAGCAGCAGCTTGATCAGTTTGTTCTGGATGGGCTTGAAATATCAATTAGGGAGTGTGTTGAATACCTCCTTTCCAATCGCCCTGAATTTTCAGAGTTTGAAAAATGGATTTATGAAAAACGCGGTGAAATATCCGGTGATCGACGTGATCTGATTAATAGTGAAGTCACACGTTTCCTCTCTGAACCACATCGAACCTATCCATATCATGGCATAACAGAATCCCCGGTTTTCAGTGATGAAGACATTCAGTTCTGGAATGAGAATGGATATGTGGTATTAAAAAATGCTGTGGAGAGATCAGCCTGTCATACGCTTGAACAGGCAGTATGGGATCATCTTGGTCTGTCGCCTGATTCACCGGACAACTGGAACAGTGTCCAGGAGAATTTCTGGGTAAGCGATTTTGATCATCCACAGATTGATAACAACCGTTCCAGTCTTCGAATAACAAAGGCGTTTGAGCAGCTTTGGGGAACAGACAATCTGTTCCAGTCAGTTAAACGTCTTAGCTTTAATCCTCCCAAGGATGGATCAGTTAAACAGTTTGGCCCCAGCAATCTTCACTGGGACATCAGTATTGCACAACCTGTACCCTACGATATGTTTGGTGTGCTTTACCTGAATGATATTGATGAAAATCAGGGCGCATTTCAGTGCATCCCCGGGTTTCATAAAAGGCTATCTGACTGGTTAGATGATTTATCTGAAGATGCCATTCCACGCGAATTGATTGTGGAAAGTAACGAGGCCATTAAGGTTACGGGGAGCGCAGGCGATCTGATTATCTGTCGGCAGGAGATACCACACGGTAGCAGTGTTAATACTGGTAACTATCCTCGATTTGTTCAGTATATTGCGATGTATCCCGCTGATCGTGAAATCAACCCCGTCTGGTGTTAATCAAAAAATAGTGAATAAGGTAAGACAGATTCTGTATCTATTCTAAATATCAAATCAAATATCAAAAGGATCTTTTCTATGAATGACTCAAATGAAGATGATGTTATCACTCACATAATTACTGTCTGGAACAAAGCCACCTATAGTCGAATGAAAGTTACGGTGACAACCAATATTGGTACAAAATACAAATTTAAAAAAAAGCAAACGCTTGAAATTGGCGATCATTTTGATATTCCATTTCATGGCTATAGCAGCAAATTCAAGATATCGGTGGAAGATAAAGCGTTGAATACAGAGTTCTATGAAGGTGAAGTGTTTAAGGATAGCCAATATGGTATTTATGATCCTGACTATTCCGAATGGGAATGGACCAAACCAGGCTCTCCAATCATTAAACACATCATTTAAATTATCTTATGGTCTGATTTCAGTAAGATATGATTCATAATCCTTTAAAGCGTGTTTGATTAAGTCACGAAAACTTGTCATTGTGAACACTGCGAAGCCATCCAGATCCATTTTCAAATAGAATAGTATTGGATTGCCACGTTGCTTCGCGACTCACAATGACGGGCATGGATGTACTAGTATCGCTATTACCCACTGCATGGACGCATAGCAACGCAAGAGCAGTTGTCGAGGAAATTAGAAGCGCTGAACGTGCATGAATGCAGGGCAACGCAGGAGCAGTTGTCGACGATGTGATCAAACGGCAGTTGATTTAATCGGGGTTTGTTAAGACGTTTTCCAACCCAATTCGAAGAGTTATCGGCATGAGCAACAACCTACTGGCTGTATGGCATTCAGAGTGTGACACGGGATTTACAACAACGGTATTTCCTGATGGCTGTCGTGATCTGATTATGAAGGTGGTTGGCAATGATCGACCACAATGGTTTGTCTCATCGCTGTTTGATACCTCTGAGTCTGTTCCGGTAGAGAGTCATTCATCTCTGACAGGATTTCGACTAAAACCTGGTGTTGAGATCAAAGAGGAAGCGCTTTTGCAATATATCAAATCCAGATCTCTCAACCCTGATGAAGTGCCTGACATTCTGGATGAATTTGTACATCACAATTCATCGATTGATGAGGCACTTTCATGTCTTGCCAGTGATGTCTCGTCAATAAAGCAGGCATCTGTCAGACTAGGGGTCAGTTCTCGAACACTCCAGCGATTTATCCTTCATAAAACCGGAAGAACCCCTGGCTACTGGTTTCAGTTAGCCAGGGTTAGAAAGGCAGCAAAGAGTCTGTCAGGGTTATCGAGCCTCGTAGAGACCGCAGAGATATTTGGCTTCTCGGATCAGCCACATATGAATCGGGAGTTTCAGCGCTGGTTAAAGGCGACCCCTTTACAAATCCTGAAAACCCCTGAGTTTATTAAGCAGCTTAATGATAAAGGCTACGGCTGAACCACCGGGGTACAGATCTCAACCAGAAAGCCGTTAATGTCGGCAACATACGCCGTTGTCTGTCCCCAAGGCATCTCCTCTACATCCTGAACCAGCGTTGCGCCAGCGTTTAGTGCCTGAGCCAGCGCTGTTTTGACATCATCCGTTTCAAAGGCGATCTCAAACGCAGGGCTATCCGGTTTTGGAGTTGACGGATTTTTGCCCAGAGCATCCATCAACTTTAATGAGGAGAAAGAGAGCTTTGTACTACCCGTATCCAGCTCTCCATAATCACCGCTCTCATGGAGCATCGCTATTTTCAGGCCAAAGGCTGACGCATAAAAATCAAGGGTATCGCTAACGCTGTTGACATATAGAATGGTGTATCTGAATTGCATGGCTTTTTCCTGTTCTGTTTTCAATATCGATCAGTCTATGTATTACAGCATGCACTGTCTTGAATAAATGCGACAATTTCTCCTGCATCACATTAGAGCCTTCAAGCTTCTCATCCCTTACTCAATTAGCAGGAAGAAAGCACCATTAGGACGATGAATATTTAACAGAATCTGTCTGCTACCATTGACCGCCTTTTGCAGCTCTTCAATCGACCGCACAGCACGACGGTTTGCCTGGGAGATCACATCACCTTTTCGCAGTCCCGCATTAGATGCTGCGCTATTGCGCTCTACCTTAAGGATAATGACCGCTTCTGAATTGCCTGTTTCAGAAACATAGTTTGAAAACACCGCACCACTCAACGCCGGATGAATATCCTGACCATCTGCGCTACTGGATGTCGGTTTTTCAATCACGGTTTTCAGGCTCTTTGATACACCATCGCGGATGATCTTCATCTCGACACTTTGACCAACACGCAGCATCCCAATGTGGTTGCGAATATCTGATGCGCTCCTCACCATGCGACCATTGACGCTCACAATAATGTCACCGACACGCAGCCCGGCTTTTGCAGCAGAGCCATCTTTATCAACATTGGTCACAACCACCCCGGATTGGGATTGAATATCAAATGCCGCCGCCAGATCTGGTGTCAGATCCTGAGCATGAACCCCCAGAGAACCACGCTTAACGACACCATACTCAATCAACTGAGCCATGATCTCTTTTGCCATGTTTGAAGGTATCGCAAAACCAATCCCGACGTTGCCACCACTTTTTGAGAGGATGGCGGTATTGATACCCACCAGTTCACCACGTAGATTTACCAATGCACCACCTGAATTACCCGGATTAATTGATGCATCGGTCTGAATAAAATCCTCATAACCTTCAATACCAAGACCTGATCGCCCCAATGCGCTGACAATGCCAGAGGTTACGGTTTGTCCCAATCCAAAGGGATTACCGATTGCGACCACAAAATCACCCACCCGCAACTTGTCTGAATCTGAGAGCGGCAGCGCCGTTAGACCTTCACTTTTAACCTGAATCACTGCAACATCACTTTCAGGATCTGCACCGACCAATTTTGCGATCAACGTGCGGCCATCATGAAGATTCACCGAAATCTCATCAGCATCTTTAACCACATGGTTATTGGTCAGGATATAGCCATTATCGGCATCAACAATCACGCCGGATCCCAGGCTCTGCTGCTCCTTTTTTTGAGGTCGCTCCGGCATCAGCCCAAAAAAGTGACGAAAAAATGGATCGTTCCACAATGGATTATTACGAACTGAAACACGGGTTGAGGTCACGATATTAACCACAGCGGGAACACTTTTTTCAATCATCGGCGCTAAGGTTGGCAATGGCTGGTTTTGACTATCAACTGCCGGAAGTGCAGCAAAGGATGGGAGACAAACCACCAAAAACAGAAAAACGATTGTCGCCTTTAATTTCGTTCCCATTGAGAGTTCCTCTTGAGTGTGTCCAAAACAATATGCAATCTGACTACAAGATTTTCTAAAAGTTTCAGGCAAAATCGGGCTCTGTTTGTGAAAGTTTTTTTTGATTTTACGACCATTTTTGTTCAATTTTTATACAAAAACAGACCCGATAAACAGCGTTAGTATGTACTCACTTCACTAAAAACATACAAAAAATATGCTTTATTAGCACCACTATATATAGTAAATCATTATAAATAGCCAGATGTAGTATTAAAAAATAATTTATCTATAAAAAATATCAAGAAAACACCATATATAGTTGTTTATTATGACATTTATCACTATATATATTGTATTGACCGGTGTTGACAAACCGATCAACTCTCAATACATTAGCCACCTTAAACACAACATCTTGTGTTTCATTCAAATCGAAACACCAAGTGGAAACCATGACATACCACAATAATATTGAGTCTGATCATAAGGAGGAACATGTGAATACAAGCGGAGCGCAACTAAAAGCCGTACCGGATGAGTCACCCGAAATACCTTTTCAAGATGCATCACTGGATATCTGGGATAAAAAATATCGCCTGAAATCAAAAAGTGGCACCATAATCGATAATGACATCGATGAAACCTATCAACGGGTTGCACGCGCTCTAGCTGAAGTTGAAACAGATAAAGAGAAACGGGAACAGTGGTATCCACACTTTTTATGGGCATTAAGACACGGCGCGATCCCTGCTGGCCGAATCACCTCAAATGCCGGTGCTCTTGCCTACAAACCAGCAACCTCGACCATTAACTGCACAGTCTCAGGTATTGTTCGTGACTCAATGAGCGATATTCTCTCTAAAGTGCATGAGGCTGGACTCACACTCAAGGCAGGTTGTGGTATCGGATACGAATTCTCTACCCTGCGTCCAAAGGGTGCTTTTGTTGCCGGCGCTGGCGCATATACCTCCGGCCCACTCTCGTTTATGGATATCTTCGACAAGATGTGTTTCACCGTCTCTTCCGCAGGTGGTCGTCGCGGCGCACAAATGGCAACCTTCGATGTAGGACATCCAGATGTGATGGATTTTATCCGCGCCAAACGTGAAGATGGCCGCCTTCGTCAGTTCAACCTTTCGCTACTGGTTACCCGTGAGTTTATGGAAGCCGTCAAAGCAGATGCCGACTGGCACCTTGCCTTCCCGATCTCACCAAAAGAGATGGAACTGGATAACATCAATATTGAAGATCCTGAGCAGGTTATCTGGCGCGAATGGCCAATTAAGGATGACTACATCTCAAACGATAGTGGTTTAGTTGCCTGCAAGATCTACAAAACCATCCGAGCTCAGCGTTTGTGGGACATGATAATGGCCTCGACCTACGACTTTGCAGAGCCTGGTTTCATCCTCATTGATGAATACAACGAAATGAACAATAACTGGTTTACCGAGAATGTTCGGGCGACCAATCCATGCGGAGAGCAAGGCCTTCCTCCCTATGGCGCATGTCTGCTCGGTTCAGTTAACCTCACTCGATTTGTCGAGAATCCATTTACCGAAAAAGCCCGCTTTAATTGGGACAAGTTCCGCGAAGTTGTCGGCATCTTTACACGTATGCTTGATAACGTCGTCGAAATCAATGGTTTGCCACTTGAAAAGCAGCGCGACGAAATCATGAACAAACGCCGTCATGGTATGGGCTATCTCGGCCTTGGTTCAACCGTCACCATGATGCGGATGAAATACGGCGATAAAGAGTCCATTGAATTCACCGAGCGTGTGACCCGCGAACTGGCAATGGTTGGCTGGCGTACCGCACTGGATCTATCCGAAGAGAAAGGCCCCGCACCAATTATGGAGCAGGAGTTTGAAGTCACCGGCGAAATGCTGCGCAAACGACCAGAGATGAAAGCCGATGGCTATAAGCTGGGCGACAAAATCAAAGGCAAAGTTCTGCACGCCAAATACAGCCGCTATATGCAGCGTATTGCCGAAATCGACCCGGAACTAACCGATGCCCTCGCAGAAAAAGGCGCTCGCTTCACGCACCACAGTTCAATCGCCCCTACTGGCACCATCTCACTGTCGCTTGCGAATAACGCCAGCAATGGTATTGAGCCAAGCTTTGCCCATCACTACTCGCGTAACGTGATCCGCGAAGGTAAAAAGAGTAAAGAGAAGATCGATGTCTTCTCCTACGAACTACTCGCCTACCGTGAGCTGATCAATAAAGATGCCATGCCATTCTCAGATGATGAGTCAACCAAACTCCCTGACTACTTCATCTCAGCCGACGATGTCACGCCAACACAACACGTTGATATTCAGGCCGCAGCACAGAAGTGGATCGACTCATCGATCTCCAAAACGGCGAATGTTCCAACCGATTTTCCGTTTGAAGATTTCAAAGACATCTACCTCTACGCCTACGATCAGGATCTTAAAGGGTGTACAACCTTCCGCTTTAATCCAGAGGCGTTCCAGGGTGTTCTTGTTAAAGAGCAGGATCTGGCAAACACCACCTACCGTTTTGAAACAGACGGCGGGGAGGTTATTGAACTAAAAGGCAATGACGAGGTTGAATACGATGGCGAAATCCATAGCGCCGCAAACCTCTACGATGCCTTAAAAGAAGGCTACTACGGTAAGTTATAACCCAACTGAATAAGGAGTCAGAACCATGGCATTTAAAATTGATAAAAAGATTGTTGGGTACAATGTTGTCAAAGAAGACGAACCCAAACAGATCGAAAAGACCAAAAGTAACGAAAAAGAGAGCAACGTCGTACACCTGACCGAGGCACTATCGCGCCCGGAGATGCTGCTCGGCTCGACCTACAAGGTCAAAACACCATTATCAGAACATGCGCTCTACATCACCATTAACGATGTCGTGCTCAACCAGGGAACAGAACACGAATCACGTCGTCCGTTCGAGATCTTCATCAACTCGAAAAACATGGATCACTTCCAGTGGATCGTTGCACTAACACGAATCATCTCAGCCGTATTCAGAAAAGGCGGTGACGCAACCTTCCTCGTCGAAGAACTGCGTTCAGTATTTGACCCCAAGGGAGGCTACTTCAAAAAGGGCGGCAAATATATGCCATCACTGGTAGCAGAGATCGGCGACGCCATCGAATGCCACATGCGAATGATCGGAATGCTGGGCGGAGATGAACTGGACGAACACCAGCAAAAACTACTGGCAGAAAAACGTGCCCAGTTTGAAGGCAAAAGCGCCACCACCGAACCAGAAGCAAACGAAGAAGGCAAAAGCAGCTTCCCACCGGGCGCGCAGCTATGCAGCAAATGCAACACCAAAGCCGTAGTCCAAATGGACGGCTGCATGACCTGTCTCAACTGTGCGGATAGTAAGTGCGGGTAAGATTAATGAAGACTAAGGGATTTGATTTAACTTAATTAAGAAGGCGAGTTTGTTCTCGCCTTTTTTAATTCCTGCTTAAGCACTTCAATTTCTCGGAAATACCGTTTACTAATACTTGAGAAAAACAAAGGCGCTACATGTTGGCAGTATGCAATATGTCCCATTAAAGATTCATAACCATCTTTCTTTAATTTTCCTTTTGCAAAAAGACTTAACATAAGTCTTATATGATCTTTTTGTTTTCTATGAATTGTTATATGGCCAGATTTACACACTTTCAGTCCAGTAACAGAAGCTGTACCACCTGAACTACTTCCAAACTTTGTTTTTGAAAAATTAATCTTTATATTAGGTGTTTCTGTTGAATCAACAAGCTCATAAATTAAATTTTTTAATTGCTTACATACACCTTTTCTATTTGTAGAAAAAACCATGTCATCAGCATATCGCGTATAAATCACATCATTAAAATCTTGATTGCTGATGATTTTTTTAATTTCCATATCAAAATTAAGCATCACGATATTACTAATAATTGGTGATGAAGGAAATCCAACAGGAAGTATGTCTCCTTTATAGAAACAAACCTTTCTTATTACATCAAAAGCTAATCCATCTAATTCCCAATGAATATCATTTGTATCTTTCCACTCTTCTAAATAAGGAACTAAATCATCAAACTCAATACTGTTAAAAAAATTCTTTAAATCAATTTTCAAAAAAAATGTATTTTCTCTATGCCTTCTAACATTAGTTAAAATTGACATGTTATTCCGAAAAGCCGATGCCGCACTGTTTAACTCAAACTTCTCAAAAATATTTTTTATCAGCCAATATTGGATCGTTTTAACTTTTTTTGCTGGTTGCAATATCTGTCTTTGAGAACCATTTCGTTTTTTGATATTAAAAATTTTAACTTGCTTTCTTGATATATCTAATGCCTCATCAACTAGCGATAAAGGAATATCAAGATCATTACATATCGCTTCTTTAATATTCATAAATCCTCTCTGAATATTTTTTAAGCATATAGTTTCTAAACATAGAAATCACGTTATCTAAATCAAACCTATAATCGTAATATGTGCTATTTCGCTTACTCCGATATAAGCCATTTTGGTTTCTCTCAACTGAGTTGAAAGAAGATAATATAGCCAAAATGGGTTTAACATTATTAAACTTAGAATTACCGAAAACAATTTTTAGTACTTCAATAAGCTCTTTATAAAGGACTGGTCCAGTTATATAAATTATGTCATGAACCATCATTGCAACATTTTTATCAAATTTCTTTGATGGGTCGCATGAGTCTAGATCAATAGTTGAGTCTTTTGACTTGATTGGATTTTTAAATAACTCATATATTTGATTGTATATTTGTCCGATTGCATCCCTTTTGAAAATCCCATCGTCACTCATTTTATAGTGAATGATATGTTCCTTACTTACAGATTCCTCAATTGCTTTAATTGGTCCCAAATTAATAAAGGACTCATTATTTTTATATTGTTCATCATTTATCACAACAAGCTTGCTTCGCAACTTATTATGAGAAAATGCCCCTAGTTCCGCAAAAGCACTAGGGCTTTCCAGCACAATAACTATATAGTCAGAAAAGTCTGATATAAGGTGTTCAACATCTAAGATATTTCCTTTATGTCCCTCTTCATTGAGCGTATGAAACATTTTTTCTGCAAGAAAGAATTGAGTATGTGGTAGCTGTTTTTCAGAAAATTCAAGTAATGCTTTTCTTCTTTCAGAAATCTCATGCTTAGATTTATTTGCACCACATAGAAAAACAAATTTAGAGATATCAGAAGGACGATATACTTTTGATGTGATAATTGCTAACCGAATATTAGCAAGTGACTTTCTAACAAGTTCCTTATGTGTAATTTCTCTGTACATGAGTTCAATAAATTTTATAAATATTTGCCTACTAATGCGTGCGAAACTTCCGCTCGCGAAAACGCTGACTAGCGGGCTTCGCGATCGGAAGTTTCGCCAGAAAGCTAAAAATTTAAGGCAGAATGTGACTCACATTCCGATGGGCAAAGCCCATAATTGCTAGGCAATAACAAAACAATAACTAATTTAACATTACATATCAATAACATTGAAATAATTGGACAGAGTAACCTTAACAATACTCTAGCATTTTCCCCTTATAGCTTGATGAGCACCGCAGCATTAAGTGGGAACAGCCCGAATGGCGAAAGCCATGGAAGTCTTGAGTAAACCCGAATGGCAAGCTATGGGGAGAGTTTTTTTGACCAAGGATGGTCTTATGATGCGAAGACCATGGATGGTCGAGAGCTGCCTTGTCACCCGTTCTTTTGGACAAGCAAAAGAATGGGTGTCGTCGCAGGGGCGCGAAAGCCCCGATCAAATTCAACATCGCACTAGCGATTCATATTCAGCAAGTAGCCCGGATGAAGCAAAGCGTAATCCGGGATCACCACTCATACCAAAATTACCAAAAAATTCCCGGATTCCACTTTGTTACATCCGGGCTACGTTATTTGAATAATTCCCACAGGATTCCATTTCGCTTCATCCGAGCGATGATCTATACTAGCGCAGTGATTAATAACAACGTAAACGGATTTATGATTAAAACGTCTTTCGTAATTCTCTTCCTTCTTATGGTCAATCCGGTTCTCGCTGATGATCGCTTTTCATTTGAGCTTGGCTTTGGCAATACTGACATCAATGTTAAGCCCATCTACCCACAAGCCATGATCAAATTGGGTAATAACCTTCCAGTTTACTTTGCTAGTGTTAATTATCACTTCCAAGACAATTATCAAATCGGGTTTAAATATCAATACCATGGCTTTACTACTGACCTCGGGTGGGACTTTCTTAATCATGACAATCTAACTATTCGTGAACGAATACTCTTTGGTGGCTATTCGTTTGTTTTATCTGACTTAATAACAATTCGGCCAATACTTGGTTTTTCAGACTGGGAGCTTGAGTTTAAAGACTATACAAACCATGCAACTTACACTGGAAATGTTTTTACTTTAATAGGTATGACCGAAATGGTTGATCTTGGTAAGACTGAATATTTATATGTTAAACAAGGAAACAATCTGTTTTCTTCAATTAATATAGACATTGGTGTGATCAATATCTCATACCAATATGGTCAATACTCGTTTGGGTCTATCAACTCAATACAGACTGGAATCACGCTTCACTTCTAATTCATATCCACGTAGCCCGGATGAAGCGTAGCGTAATCCGGGATATCCCGATAATCAATCACACCTATTACACAAATCAATGAACCGCATGATGATCATTGATTACCCCTCTTTAAATATAATTAAAACTTTTCCCGGATTTCGTTGTACTTCATCCGGGCTACGCGCTATACCGTAATAACCTGATATCTTGCTCCTTAATAACCTGGTAGCTTGTTCCCTAATAACCTGGTAGATTATTCCGCAATAACCTGGTAACTTAAAACCAAATAACCTGGTTACTTAACAAAGGCTTTGTTATGGCAAAGACAACACAAGAACAGATTGCAGAAGCACTTGATGAAGCCAGTAAAAGTGCAATGGGTAATATTGTCCACTCAAAGAATATAGACCCAAAACAGCAGGCGCTTCTGGTAAAAAATGGCTTTCTAAAGAGGATTATTAAAGGCTGGTACCTGTTAGATGCTGACCTGTCTGCACAAAACACAGGTGAATCTGCCCTTTGGTATGAGTCCTTATGGTCTTTTATTGCCCAATATTTGACCCATCGGTTTGAGGACAATTACTGGCTTAGCCCTGAAGCATCACTGGATATTCACACACACACAAACTCTATCCCTGCTCAGATTGTTGTCTTTGTTAAGGATGGGACTGAGGATATTACCCAACTCCCTAATGGCATGAGCATTATGATTACCCGTAGCCGAGAAAGGCCTGAGGGGTTGGTAAAGCTCCAGGATATCAATGTTTTCTCTCTTGAGGCTGCTCTGGCTAAATCAGTGCCTGCTGCATACAGAGCAAACCCGGTAAGTATGCAGGTTGCATTAAGAAGTGCAGATCCGGATAAACTGACTGAGGCTCTGGTAATACTGAAAAATGCATCCTCTGCTGGCCGGATAATTGGTGCATATGATGCAATAGGTATGCGCGCTGAAAGTAAAAAGCTAGAGACTGTTATGCAGGGGATTTTTGGAAAAATAAAGATTGTAAATCCCTTTGATATTGAACCGATTATTTTAGGCAAAGGAGCTAAAGAAGCACCGTCGGCGATCAGAATCAGGATTATGTGGGAGAGCATGCGCGAGGACGTCATTAAAGAATTCTCTGGTTCTGAAACAAAAGCAGATTTCTTCTCAAAGCCAATTAATGAAACATTAAAAACTGTAAATGAGTTGTATGTAAATGATGCATACAACTCTCTTTCAATCGAAGGGTATGCAGTCACCCCGGAATTAATTAAAAAAGTCAGTAGAGGTGACTGGTCACCTGAAACTGTTGAGAGGGATAACGAAACAAAAAATGCTCTGGCTGCACGAGGCTATTTCAATGCATTTAATGATGTTAAAAAATCATTGGAAGAGGCATATAACAAGGAAGATCTGGAATACCTGGTCGATGTGGGTATAACTCAGTGGCAGATAGCACTGTTTAAGCCATGTGTGACAGCAGGTTTAATCAGAGATGTTGACCTGGCTGGGTTTAGAAAAGGACCGATTATCATCAGAGGCTCAATGCATGTGCCTCCCGCCAGTGAACAGTTAATGGATTGCATGACTGCCTTAAAAGAGTGTATTGCTAAGGAGGAGTCATTTGCTGTGAAAGCAATCCTGGGGCATCTATTCCTTGGTTATATTCACCCATTCTCTGATGGCAACGGACGAACTGCCCGGTTTTTAATGAACTTCCTGTTTGTAGTGGGTGGTTATGAATGGGTGGTCATAAAACAGGAATCAAGAACTGAATATTTGGCAGCTCTGGAAGCTGCATCTGTAGGGAAAGATATTAAACCGTTTGTTAACTTTATATTGAATATAATCCAAACAGAACGGGTAAAATGATTTTTCCCGGATTTCGTTTCACTCCATCCGGGCTGCGGTTGAGGTTGGTTTTTAGCAACAATTATCATCCGCAGGGCAGCAGCAGGACTTAAACCAACCGAGGATGGTTTTTTTATCTGGGACACCTCCGGCATGTGCTATCTTGCCATTAACCACAACACCGGGTGTGGACATGATTCCATAAGACATAATCTCTGCCATATCCTCTACCTTTTCCAGAGTGATCGGGATCGCATTCTCTTGTGTAACCTCTTCTATTAGCTTGTGTGTGTTTTTACAATTTGCACAACCTGAACCCAATACCTTCACTTCAAACATATTTCACCTCAAAGAATAATATTAAAAAACCAACCAACCAGAATAATCGACACCGCTACTATCGCGGTAAACAGGACTAACGCCTGCCACTTGATCACCTTCTTCAGAATCATCAACTCCGGCAATGAGATAGCGGCGATACTCATCATAAAACTGAGCGTTGTTCCAATAGCGACACCTTTTATTAGCATTGCTTCTGCTAACGGGATCACTCCCACTGCATTTGAATAGAGCGGAACGCCGATCAATACCGCCATCGGCACTGCGAAGAAGTTATTGGTTCCACTCAGGCCTGATGCCCACTCCTGCGGAAAGTAGCCATGAAACAGCGCACCGGCACCCACACCAAGGATCACCCATTTCCAGATTCGGGTGACGATCTCATGAACCTGTGCATAGGCGTAGTAGTGCCGCGCTTTTAGTGAGTTATCCTGCGTGATCTTTTGAGCCTCACCCATCTGGATCTTCCAGACATACTCCTCAACCCATCTCTCCGGCTTAAACCGTTCCATAACCATACCGCCAAAGAATGCGGCGAAGAGTCCGGCAGCTACATATAACACTGTGATCTTCCAGCCAACGATCCCCCATAACATCACCACGGCGATCTCGTTAATCATCGGGCTTGCGATCAGGAATGAGAAGGTCACCCCCAGTGGTATGCCCGCCTCGACAAAACCAATAAAGAGTGGAACCGAAGAGCAGGAGCAAAACGGTGTGACGGCACCTAAAACTATTGCCAGAATTCTTGCTGCAAATCTTGATTTTCCGCGCACATACTCCCTGACCTTTTCAGCCGAGACAAAGGAGCGGAACAGTCCCATCACATAGATAATCAGAACCAGCATGAAGAATATCTTTGTAATATCCATTGCAAAGAAGTGCACACTGCTTCCGAGCTGGGTTTGTGCATCTAGTCCCAGCAGTTGGAATGCAAACCAGTTTGCGAATTGTTCAAACATTATTTACACAAACTGACTGATGGTCGGTTTTTCATGCTTGCCAATCTCTTTTTATCCTGCCGGAAGATGGCACTAGCGGATAGTTCTTCAATAGTCGAATGGATGATATTCACCTTAAATGCTGAAAGCTTGGGATGTGCCGAATAGAGAACCCATTGCCCCTCTCTTCTTTGGGTAATCAGATTGTTGAGTTTAATAATGGAGAGATGCCTTGAGATCTTTGATTGCGGCAGGTTTAAGGCATGGATCAGCTCGCAGACACAAATCTCGTTATTTTCAAAAATCAGTGCAAGACACCTGAGGCGCGTTTCATCGGCGAGGACTTTAAAAAACTCATTCATAGAGGTGATAGCAATTTTGTATATTCGGATATCCAGATATATTAAACGACTATTGATTGATGTCAATTCAGGAAATGCAGGGTCTTACACTTAAACCCGATCATTTCACACACAGTGAAATAATCCAGATTGGCATCACACCTCACTTCTGGCGTGTTTGCATCGCTCGGATCAGCTTTTACGCATCAACCTGCATACTTCACTAGGGTCTGAGGGTTGTGTCGGGTATGATCGGGATCAGTTTTTATTGTTAGAAGTTGAATATGTCTTACACCATTACCAAAACTGTCGATGCACGGGGTCTCAACTGTCCGCTACCGATTCTACGCATTAAGAAGGCGATCGCCGCTGCAAATAAAGGCGATGTGATCAAAATGCTGACAACCGCTCATGGTTCAGTTAAAGATATCGAATCGTTTTGCAAACAGACCGGGCATGAACTTATCGAATCCGGTGAGCTTAACGATGCCTATGAGTTTATTATCAGAAAGTCTTAGCACTCGCTTTTTCCGCAACCAGATGAAGCCTGTTTTATTCTGAATCTCTTTTATAATCTTTTGTGCATTCATACCGTTGGCACAACCTGAACAAAAACCTTGGCCTTAAATGATGGAGTTCAACCGGCTCTATAGTCGCTGAGATATCTTGTGATTGATGTCTGAAGAGCCATGATGGTTTTGACCACAATGACGTGAATTAAAATCCACGAGCGCTTCTGCCTGCATCGTTACCCGTTGCTTCACTTCAGGTTTAAGTGCCTTTAACCACCGGGGCGGGATCCCCTCTATTCCGTACAATGCGCCAGCGATCATTCCAATAATGGCGCCAGTAGTATCGGCATCACCACCACGATTCACCGTTTCAACCAGGCACGTCTCAAAATTATCGCTATCAAAAAAACACTCAAAAACGGTTCTGAGGGTATGAACAATAAAGCCACTCGGATTGGTCGATGGCTTCTTTCGTCTAAACGCAAACTCTGGGTGTCTCTCGATTAATTGTTTGACGGGTTTGTAGAGTTCAACCAATGACCCTCCAGCGTAGGCACGATGCAGCATTTCGACCACGCACAGCGTACCTGCATCAGAGAGTGGATTGTTATGGGTAATATAGGCGTGTGTTTTGACTGCATCTTCAATAACATCTGCTGCCATTGTGTAGCTCGCAATCGCAACCGGAAGTGTGCGCATACATGCGCCGTTGCCGCCGTCGTGTTCATTTAACGGAACCACCGGAACCGCCGTAGTTCGATAGTGCAAGATACCCCTGCGCACGGTGTGCCCGATATCAACAGGCTTTGAGCGCATCCACTGGTCGAAACTGTCAGCGATAGCAACCGCATTAAAGCCATCACTCTCTAAAATCGCATCGCCGAGTGCCAGGCTCATGGTGGTATCGTCTGTGACCTCGCCCTTTTTCAGCCGTAACCAGCCGCCACCGATGATATCTTTATGGACACCATATTGATGTTCGATCTCACGGGGTAGCATAAACTCAACGGTAGCGCCTAACGCATCACCAAGCGCTAAACCATAATAGGAGGCGATGGCTCTTTTTTTGTATTGAGCATCCCTGGGCTGATTCAAGATCTATTCCGGGCCGAAGCAGCTCTTATAATCAACACAAACCTGACATGATGGTGCACGACAGGTATAGATCCCTTCACGCTGACACAGTTGCTTATAGAAGAATTTTTTCCATTTCATATCCATCGTATTTTTTGCTGCCAGTGATGGAAAATAGAGCGTAATAAAATCACTTAAATCCTGACGAGACCAGAATCCCATATCCTGCCACAGGTGATCGCCACCCATGCATCCGGTAACCAGCACTATCGCTGCCCATCGATTCTGCTCACTCAGGTCTTTAGCGTGCTCGCTAAATAGTGACTCAAGTTCGTCGGCCTCTTCGGTTCTTTCGATCTCAATACCGATCTCATTTACTTCAAACATTGCGGTATCGATCAGCGGAAAGAACGCCTTACAAAACTGTTCAAACTGAATGCGGGATAAACCCAACCATGCCGGCATCGCGCCTTCACCACTTTGGAGTGATGCCAACATCTTTGCATATAGGCGTGTTGGTGTATCGATTGTCGCCGCAGACAGCAGCAGACGGTTAAACGGCTGCTGACGTGGATGAAACGCCTCGGTTCCAGCGAATAGTTGTTCAACTTGCATGGTTCTCTACTCCCGATTCTGATGGGCACTGCTGTGATTGACGCGGGCAGTGCTCCACATCTTCATCACGATTCATTTTGATGCTTATGCCAAATCGCTCTTTTATCTGTTGTGGTTCAAAACCGCACAGGCACTCATCGTCCAGGCGCATTAGCGGCCTTCTGATGAGCAGTGGATGCTGAATCATCGCTGTGAGTGCTTCATCTTCATTCAATCCATCCGGGTCTAACTCACCGGAGGTAATCAATGGCGCAGTAGGGTTAAACCACTGTGACAACGGCAACCCTTTAAAGAATGCACCCAGCTCGTCACGACTCCAGATCGTTTTGGTCAGGTCATAGGTTTTAAGGTAGACACCAGACTCCATCAGCAACTGCTTTTGACGGGTGTTGTTAACACAGCCCGGCTTTTCATAGAAGTGGATCGTCTTCACGCTAGACCCTCGACTCCGAAACAGACTCGCCGGCCAGCTCAATTAATCGTTCTACCGGTATTCCGGTCAGAGACCCAAGAGGATTGATCGCTTCACCCTCAGCATTAAGGATCGCCCCTTCAATCGGACAGATACTTGCACACTGCGGATCGGCATAATCGCCATCACACTCAGAGCATTTGCTCGCTTCAATCAGAAAGTGGGGCTTGGTCTCGATAATCGCATCGCTTGGACACAGTTCAAGACAGGCATAACAATTTACACATTTTTCAATTATCGAAAGTGCCATCTTCTCTCCCCTATCCTGCAACATTTTGTAGTGGTTGCTTTAGTTTTCCTGCTGCTTTCATCTGCTGGTAAACCTGTGCAACCGATGATTCGATTGGCTCCATCGCATAGTCACTCACTGGCTCGATACCTGCGGCTTCTAACGCTTCAAAAGGTGTGAGTCCGATTCTGGCGCTCAACATGACCTGACACCCTTCAAGAGTAGAGATAACGAGATCAAGAACAGACTCATCATCATTACAGGTATCTGCACCGACACAGTATTGGTCAACACGTCGTGTTCCGACAAAACGAACCCCGGTTGATGAAGCCTCATAAATCAGAAACTCTGTGGCATGTCCAAAGTGCTGATTGATAATACCGCCGCCTTTAGTGGCAATCGCCATTAATACAGGTGGAACGGTTTCTGTGCGTTTGAGTGAGTCGAGCGATACGGTAACCACATTTGCGGTGGCGGTGCGCTGGCTCTCTAACTCTTTTTCGATTTCGGCATGAACCGCTGCGCGCCGTTTCATTGCGGCGTCATAATCGATCTCCATCTTTTCAATCTTATCCAGTGTGAACTCAGCACCGCGATCTTCACCAAGCATCCCGACAGCATCGGCACGACATTGACGACAATGACGCATCATATTCATATCGCCGGAGCATGAGTCCTGTAGTTGCTGAAGCTCATCTGCGCTTGGGCTGCGTTGCTTCATAATACCGAAATAGGTGCCGTGCTCCTCTTCAGCAATCAGCGGCATGACGTTGTGCAGGAAGGCTCCCTTCTCTTTAACAATACGGCTCACCTCTTTGAGATGCTCATCATTAATTCCAGGAATCATCACCGAGTTAACCTTGACCATTACTCCGCGCTCAACCAGCATCTCCAGTCCCTTTTGCTGCTGTTGGATCAATATCTTCGCTGCCTTTTCGCCACGAATACGACGGTTGTTCCAGAAGATCCACGGATAGATCTTTGCACCAACCTTCGGGTCAACACAGTTAATCGTGATCGTGACGTGGTCGATGTTATGTTCACAAATCTGATCAACCACATTCGGTAGATTCAGGCCGTTGGTTGAGACACAGAGCTTAATATCTGGCGCCTTCTCTGAGAGTTGGCGGAAGGTTTCAAGTGTGCGTTCGGGTTGCGCCAGCGGATCACCGGGACCGGCAATTCCAAGTACGGTCATTTGCGGGATGGTTGCCGCTACTGCCATCGTCTTTTTCACGGCTTGATCCGGGGTCAGGAGTTCTGAAACCACACCGGGACGCGATTCATTAGCGCAATCGTATTTGCGATTGCAGTAGTTGCATTGGATATTACAGGCCGGAGCCACTGCCACATGCATACGCGCAAAGTGGTGGTGGGCTTGCTCAGAAAAACAGGGATGATTCTTGACCTTCTCGCGGATCGCTTCAGGCAGATGATCCATTTGATCATTGCTGCTTCCGCAGGAGGAGGCGCTACACCCTTTTTTCATTTGAACAATCGCTCTCATCGACATACTCCAGTTATTCTTGCTTATGCTTTGATCTCATTATTGCAAGTGCCGTGCCTATTTCATTGAAGTTGATAACTTATTGATATCGTTAATTATTTAAATTATTACCGCTGGAGTTGTCGCATACCCGACAGACGATAATTGCCACGATGTTGGGATTAATACAACACAAACTCTGATGATTTGATTTGCCGGATCGATCCCGTTCCGGCAAACCTTTTCACTTTGTTGTGGCCGTGGTTATATCTGGCGAACCTTGATGTTCAGCGTCTGGATTCGATAGGCGATCTGGCGCGGCGTCATATCAAGCAGTCGTGCGGCTTTGGCCTGCACCCATCCAGCCTGCTCTAGTGCGGCGATCACACGCTCGCGCTCATCCAGATCCGGATCATCCAGTTTCACGCTATTGTTGGCACCGGCACTCTCCGTTGAGGCAACCACGCGCTCTTCGATTCCACTTAAGGTCACTGCATCACGATCAATCACACCCTCAACGCTCATGATGGCTGCACGCTCAAGACTGTTTTCCAGCTCACGAACATTGCCGGGCCAGTTGTGGCGCATCAATACCCGCATCGCGCTATCGGTAATAGATAGCTTGCGCTGCTGCTGTTTTGCCACCTTCTCAACCAGGAATTCTGCCAACTCAGGGATATCCTCTGCGCGTTCACGCAGAGCAGGCATCTGGATAGGCATCACATTGAGCCGGTAGTAGAGATCTTCACGGAAATCACCGCTTTCAACCTCGGCTTCAAGGTCGCGGTTGGTTGCAGCAATGATACGAACATCGACCTTGATAGTTTTATTGCTACCGATGCGCTCAAACTCGCCTTCCTGGAGAACCCGAAGTAGTTTTGCCTGAAACGCGGGGGAGATCTCTCCAATCTCATCAAGGAAGATCGTACCGCCATCAGCCATCTCAAAGCGCCCTTTTCGCTGTGCCGAGGCTCCGGTAAACGCACCCTTTTCGTGTCCGAACAGCTCTGATTCCAACAGATTATCGGGAAGAGCCGCACAGTTGAGCTTTACAAATGGTGCTGAGGAGCGTGGTGAATTGTAGTGGATCGCATTGGCGATCAACTCTTTACCCGTACCCGACTCACCACGCACCAACACTGTGGTATTCCACTTGGCAACCTGCCTTACCTGATCAAAGATGCGACGCATTAACGGCGAATGGCCGACAAGATTGTCAAAGCCATAGTTCGCTCTAACCTTTCTCTGGAGTTGATCCCGTTCTGCAACCAGTGCTTTTTTCTCGGTCTCGACCTGCCACGACAGACGAACGCTCTGTGCGATCAGGTTAGCGACCATCTCAAGAAATCGTGCCCGTAACTCAAGCTCGGTCGGATTACTACTCAGCGGTTGTGCAGCAAGAACGCCCACAGTGCCATACTCACCAATCTGAATCGGCACACCGATAAAGGCAAGACCTGGATCATAGAAACCAAGGCGATCAAGAAAATCGGTTTCAGCGCCAAGACAATCGGTGATCCGCTTTTGTCCACTTTTAAAGACTGCGCCAACGATCCCCTCACCTGATTGATAACGAATCTCGCTAACAATCGAAGGGTCAACATCATAGAGCGCAACAACAGACTGCTGATCATCCTTACTCTCTTTTAGCGTGACCATGCCGCGCTGCATATCAGCATTCTCATGCAGTGCCACCAGAACCCCCTGAAGCGTTTCATGAAGGTTTAAAGAGCGGCTAAGCACTTTACTGACCCGAAAGAGTGTTTCTAACTCTTTGTTGATCAAGCAGGCATCTAAATCGCAATGTGAAGGAAATATCTCGTTCATGATTATGTCTACTTTGGTTAAACCCTATCGTGAAATCGGAAATCGAATGCACATACAGCATCCATCGTTGTGTTCGGTAATAACCTCCAGTGTTCCCGCCATCTGATTGACGACCTCCTGCGCGACCGTAAGACCCATACCGGTATGTTTTCCTTTTAAATTACGTTTGGTTGAATAAAACGGTTCAAATACCCTGAAGCGATCTGCATCGCTAATCCCGATACCATTGTCACAAATCATAATCTCCATCCAACGATTCTCATGGCTGGTATAGATTGTGATTTCACGATGTGGTGGTGATGCTTCCACAATCGATTCAATCGCATTATCAATCAATGCGCCAAACAAACCGTGTAAACGCATACCCTGCCCCTGAACATTGGGAAGGTGTTTTTCCGGTAGCCAGTTCACAACAATCCCTTCACGAAGCAATCTGTTTGTGTTTAACCGCAGCACATCATGAATGACTTCGTTTACACTTAGCAGTATTGATTCGGTTTGTTCCAGCTTGGGAATGGACTGTTCCAACAGTTCAAGGCTCTCTTGACCGCGCTGACTAATCTGTTGCATCAGCATCAGTAAGTGTTGCTCGCTATCGGACAACTGACGCCGAGAGAGCATGGCAACAGCCGCGTTGAGTTGATTGAATGGCTCCTGCAATTTATAGGTGGCTGCATCAAGTGATTCACGAAGACCCGTTATTAGCGCATCCTCGGCCATCAGTGCCCGCATTGCGTTATTTCGCACAGCCTCTTTCTGAGCCAAAATGGTTGTGACTTCGTGCATCATCATCATTAAATAGGGCACTTCATGCCCTTCAAAATAATCATCAGCCGATGTCGATTTCTCTTTAAACCAAACGCCAGAGCAGCTAAACCAACGCGGCTTGGTGTGATCGTTAATTGGACACTCAATCACGATATTGTTGAATGTGGTTTTGGCCTCCAGCTTAAGTGCAAAATCTGAATCGGAAGCATGAAGTCGTTCGAGCAGAATCGTTGCCGGCTCTTTGCCTTGCATATCGCCTACCAGTTTTTTATAGGCATGGTTATCCAGAACAACATCAAGCTTTTCATCAAGCACCATAATCACATCAGGTGCGGCATCGATCACCGACTCGATCATGATCTTCTGATTCATTACACGTTGTTGCAGCTTGTGGATCTCGGTCTTGTCCCGATGAATACCAAGATAGTGTTCGACCTCACCACTGGCAGAGAGCACCGGCGTGATCACAATCTCTGCCAGATAGCGCTCGCCGTTTTTACGCTTGTTGACCAACGTACCCCGCCACGACTCTTTTGACGAAAGCGTCTCCCACATCTGCTGATAGATATGCTTTGGGGTCGACTTGTAGGAGAGGATCGATTCATTCTCTCCGATCACATCACTTTTGCGATAGCCAGTGACGGTGCTAAAGCTGTCGTTACAATAGAGAATGTTTGCACTCTTGTCGGTTATCGATATCGCCAGTGGCGATTGCTCAAATACCGACTGGTACAACTCAAATGGAGGTTGGTGCTGCGAAGGCTCAAGCACTTGCTGCATCATTAAATAGATATTTGCTGCACGAGCGACATCCGGCTCTTTTAGAAACCGATCTACCTCTTCATGCAATCCATCATTAAGAGTGCTCTTGCTGATAGATCCTTGTGGCGACATAGCCAGACCTCTGGTTTGAATCAATAATAGGTTTCTATCTGCAAGTTATATGCCTAAATAATCTGTGTTGTCGTTGATCTCCCACAAAACCCAATGCTGATGTCGTTTGATTGTCATATACGCGACAAAAGATCGTCCACAAAGAGACTTTGTCATGGCAATAACAATGCACAGATGCACTGTTTTGGAGCAACTCACCCTTTTTTTAGCCTCTCTCAACCACTTAGCTCCCGTTAAATCAATATAAGAGAAATGGCATAGATGATGCAGGAGAGTGAATATCGACTTTTATTAGGATGGTGTTTGAATGAGCGCGTATCTGCTTCTGCTTCTGGGAACAGCACTGGTCAACAACGTGGTACTGGTTAAGTTCCTGGGGCTATGCCCGTTTTTGGGCGTATCCAACAAACTCGAAACCGCAATGGGTATGGGCTTTGCCACAACATTTGTGTTGACGTTGGCCTCTATCGCCGGATGGGCGATTGAACAGTTTATTCTAGTTCCGCTGGAGATCGATTTTTTACGCATCCTGACCTTCATCCTTGTCATCGCTGCGGTTGTTCAATTTACCGAGCTGGTGGTTCGCAAAACCAGTCCGGTGCTCTATCAGCTATTGGGGATCTTCCTGCCGTTGATTACAACCAACTGCGCTGTGCTTGGGGTTGCACTACTTAACATTCAAGAGAAACACACATTCATGCAAAGCATGGTTTATGGCATGGGTTCGGCTATCGGTTTTACGTTGGTGATGGTTCTGTTTGCCGGTATTCGTGAACGACTGGCACTCTCTAATGTTCCTAAAGCCTTTGCCGGTTCACCGATTGCGTTTGTAACCGCCGGCCTGCTTTCGCTGGCGTTTATGGGTTTTTCCGGGCTTCCGGCTCATTAGGTTTGGGGAGAGACAGGTTATGCATGCAGTTGTGGTATTAACGATTCTTGGCCTCACACTTGGTTTTTTGCTTGGGGTCGCAGCCAAAAAGTTTAAGGTTGAATCCGATCCGGTTGTGGATAAGGTTAACGAGATCCTTCCGGGTACCAATTGCGGACAATGTGGGTTGGCTGGCTGCTCTGCCGCTGCTGATGCAATCGCTAACGGTAGTGTAGCGATCACGATCTGCCCTCCCGGTGGACGTTCATTAGCTGAGGAGTTATCGGCCTTACTCAATGTACCACTCGATGCCTCCTCCCTGGATGATGAAGCCCCACAACTTGCCAGAGTTAATCCTGATCTGTGTACAGGCTGTGTTAAATGCTTCAAGGTCTGCCCGACCGATGCCATCGTCGGTGCACCAAAACAGATCCACGCGGTAATGTACGAGGCGTGTACCGGATGCAAACAGTGTATTGATGAGTGTCCGACCGAGTGTCTTGAGATGTTTACCCCTGAGACAACGGTGGCAACATGGACATGGCCTGAGCCGATCATCGCAGCACACACAGAAAAGGCGGCATAGCGAATGACTCACATGAAACTATTCCGTTTTAAAGGTGGCGTTCATCCTAAAGAGAATAAAACCACTCGCCAACTACCGATACAGCAACTCCCGTTGCCAGAGTATCTCTATCTGCCATTGCAACAACATATCGGAGCCCCGGCAAAACCTCTGGTCAATGTTGGGGATACGGTTTTAAAAGGCGAGCTGATTGCTGAGGCTGTTGGGTTTGTCTCTGCACCCATACACGCATCAAGCTCTGGCACCGTGATCGCGATTGAGGATATTGCTTCGCCACACCCTTCTGGTCTTCCGGTTAAATCGATTGTAATCAAAACCGATGGCAAGGATCAATGGCGGGAAAGCGCCGCTGTTGATGACCCATTCTCACTAAGCCCTGAAGAGATTGCTGAACGTGTCGGTAATGCCGGAATTGTCGGCATGGGTGGGGCTGCGTTTCCGGCTGCGATAAAGCTTAATCTCGGAAGCAAAGGAAAGATCCACACATTGATTATCAACGGCGGTGAGTGTGAACCCTACCTCACCTGTGATGATCGACTAATGCAGGAGCGCCCTGAACCAATTATTGATGGCGTTCGTTTGATGCTCAAGGCGCTTGGTGCGACACGTGCGTTTATTGCGATCGAGAACAACAAACCCGAAGCCCAACAAGCATTAACCGCTGCGTCTAAAGCGTATCCCAATATTAAGGTTGTCGGCGTTCCCACACGCTACCCGATGGGATCTGAAAAACAGATGATCCAGACCCTGACCGGACTCGAAGTTCCGGCTGGTGGATTGGGGGCAGATGTCGGTGTCGTGGTGCACAACGTCGCAACAACCTATGCAGTTAACGACGCCATCACAAATGACCACCCTCTTGTTAGCCGCATTGTTACCGTAAGTGGCGGTGAGCTGAAAAAACCCGCAAATCTTGAAGTACCGATTGGTACTCGTGCCAGTGAGTTAATAAAGTTTTGTGGTGGCGTAAAGGAACCGAAACGAATTGTGTTAGGCGGGCCAATGATGGGAACAACTCTACCCCATTTTGAGATCCCGATAGTTAAAGGGAGCAATGGTGTTCTGGCTCTTGGAAGTGAGGAAATACCATCCCAACATCAGGCCAGTTCATGTATTCGTTGTGGTCGCTGTGTTAATGCGTGCCCACTTAGCCTAGTGCCACTGGAGATGGTCGCCCATATCCGTAAGGGAAAATTTGATGAGGCCGTTGACCTTGGGCTTTACGACTGTATTGCATGTGGAACCTGCGCCTACGTCTGCCCATCAACAATCCCACTCACACACTACTTTAACTATGCAAAAGGGCAACTTGGCGTTCGTCGTAATGAAAAACAGAAAGCCAATTATACCCGTGAACTTGCTGTTGCCCGACAGCGCCGAATCGAAAAAGAGGCTGCTGCAAAACGCGAGATGATGCTAAAACGCAAGGCAGAACGCGAAGCTAAAAAGCGTGCCGAGCAACAGGCGCAACAAGAAGAATCTGAATCCCAAAGCGAGAATGACTGATCATGTTAACGATTGCATCCCCCCATACACACGACAGTAACTCCATCAGTCGAATCATGTTGTTGGTCATTTCTGCGTTAATGCCCGCAACAATTATGGGCATCTACCTTTTTGGTTGGCCAGCCTTTAACACATTGTTGATCACCATTATCTCGGCGCTACTTGCTGAGGCATGGGCATTGAAGATCATGAAGCTACCGATCAAAACTACCTTGCTTGATGGTTCGGCGCTCTTAACCGGACTGCTGCTTGCGCTTTCACTTCCCCCCTGGGCACCGTGGTGGATTGCGGTGCTGGGGGCATTTTTTGCGATTGTGGTTGGAAAACACTTTTTTGGTGGTCTGGGTCAGAATCTGTTTAACCCTGCGATGGTCGGTCGTGTCGTGCTTTTGATCTCCTTCCCGCTGGAGATGACAACCTGGGTTTCTCCTTCACCGATTAATAGTATGAACTCACCATCATTTATCGACTCACTGATTATCACCTTTGGTAATAGCCCGCTAATCGATAGCGTTAGTGGTGCAAGTGTGCTTGGTTTTGTCAAAACAGAGTTAGGCCTGGGAAAAGAGCTGACCGATATCTTACCGACGGTGTTTAATCCAGTTAATGCCGGGCTTGGTTTGTCACATGGTAGTCTCGGCGAAACACCAGCCTTGCTTCTGATTTTTGGTGGAGTGTTTCTAATCTATACACGTGTGATTACATGGCATATTCCATTGTCGATGTTACTTACCCTTGGGGTCATGGCTGAGGTGATGCATCAGGTCAATCCGCAACTTTACAGTGGTGCAACAACGCACCTGCTTAGCGGTGCAGCGATCCTGGGAGCCTTCTTTATCGCGACTGATCCGGTCGGCTCACCGGCAACAATAAAAGGACAACTGATCTTCGGCGCGGGTTGTGGCCTGTTGGTTTACATTATCAGAACATGGGCTGGTTTCCCGGAGGGTGTTGCCTTTGCCGTATTGTTAATGAATGCAGGTACACCTTTAATTGATCACTACATCAAACCACGTATCTATGGCCGTAACAGTCAGGGGCAGCCACTTGATTATCAAAGCGGTGGATTTGCAAGACGTTTAGAAAAACTCAAAAGAGGTCACTCCGATGGCAACGCATAAGGGGGTACTGGAACCGAGTTATCGTAAACGTACCGCATACCAGGCGATGCTTCTTGGCGGCATGGCAACACTGGTCAGCAGCATTCTCGTACTCGGAGATATTCGCACACATGAGGATATTGAGTTACGTCATGCAGAGGATCTGCGTCAATCATTAAGTCAGGTTGTGCCGCAAGATCTCTATAACAATGACATGATCAAAGACACCATAACCATCAACGATCAGGGAGAGCACCTGATCTATATTGCTCGCAAAGATAGTGCTGTTACTGCCGTTGCCTTTGAGACAACAGGCCAGGGATACGCTGGTGCGGTGACCTCAATTA
The DNA here is from genome assembly GCA_050301795.1 of Thiohalomonadaceae bacterium. Classification (GTDB taxonomy): domain Bacteria; phylum Pseudomonadota; class Gammaproteobacteria; order Thiohalomonadales; family Thiohalomonadaceae; genus JBNKZU01. The sequence goes on from JBNKZU010000015.1 coordinate 99,624, forward strand.
TCGGTATTTCAAACAACGGGAAGGTATTAGGTGTACGGGTCTTGCGTCATGCTGAGACTCCGGGATTGGGTGACAAAATCGAGATCAAGCGCAATCCCTGGATCACCTCTTTTGATGGCCGCTCACTGGGAGACCCCGACGAAAACGGTTGGAAGGTTAAAAAGGATGGCGGCATCTTTGACCAGTTTACCGGAGCGACCATCACCCCTCGTGCAGTGGTTGCATCGGTCAAGAGCGCGCTGGATCTGTACAAGCAGCATCGACAAACCATTATTGAAATCCCGGTTCCACAAAGTGAACCTGAAACAACATCACCTATGGAGGAGCGTTCGAAATGAGTAATGCGATTGACTATAAACGTATCCTCCGTGATGGCCTTTTGGATAACAATGTTGTGTTTGCGCAACTATTGGCACTGTGTCCACTACTTGCGGTTACCGGCACAGCAACCAATGGCTTAGGACTTGGTTTAGCCTCGCTATTTGTTATGGTGGTCTCTAATCTGATAGTTGCACTGTTTCGCGGCATTATTACTCCAGAGGTGAGGATTCCGATATTTATCCTGTTAATTGCAGGAATCGTAACGCTGGTTGATATGATTATGAACGCGTGGATGCACGAACTACATAAAGTGCTCGGACTGTTTATTCCTTTGATCGTCACCAACTGTGCCATTCTTGGGCGTGCTGAAGCTTTTGCCTCGCGTAATACCATCCGGGCATCCGTTACCGATGGCTTTGCGATGGGGTTAGGATTCCTAATTGCATTAGTCGCGCTTGGCGCAGTCCGCGAAATCTTCGGTGCCGGAACTCTCTTTAGCGGTGCATCACTTCTGCTTGGTGAGAATTTCCACTTTATGGAGATCACATTGGTATCGGATTACAGCGGGTTTCTGTTAATGGCGCTTCCCCCGGGCGGCTTTATCATGATGGGGGTACTGATGGCCTTTAAGCAGCATCACGATCAAAAGGCAAAACAAAACTCAACTACAGAGACAACCCCTCTACAGGCACAGGAGCCACAACAATGAAGATAAGTGTCTGTTACGCCGAACAACAGAAACAGTTGTGGTTACACATTGAAGTTGATGAAGGTACGACTGTAGAGCAGGCGATTGTTCAATCGGGGATACTCGAAAAACTACCTCACGTTGATCTCGAAACCAACAAGGTCGGTATCTTTGGCAAACCAACCAAACTCGATAAGGTGATTGAAGAGGGAGACCGTATCGAAATCTATGATCCCATCACGGTTGATCCTGAAACGGTCGAAAGACGTTTTTAGAACCGTCAACGCATACCCTTCCCGGATTACGCTTCGCTTCATCCAGGCTACAGCCATTTAAAAAACGATACTAATCCTGCAACCGACGTCTTAGCGCTATCTTGCGTTTTTTCTGTTCGAGGTGTGTTCTGATTTTATCTTTTACGGTATCGAGACTTAAGCTCTCATCTGGATGAATGACTTCACAATAGAGAAGGTGGTATCCCATCTCGGATTCAATGATCTCACTCACCGCTCCCTCTTCCATCGTGAACAAGATTTGATCTAACGCCTTGTATAACTGCCCAGGTTTTACCCGACCGATGAGTCCCTCTTTCATTGAGCTTGGGCACTCTGAGTATCGTGCTGCCAGCCCTTTTAGTTTTATACCATCTCCGGCGCACTCTTTTTCGATCTCTTTAATCCGCTCTAGCGCATTTTCTCTTTTGTTCTCAGGGTATTCGTCATTGATGGTGATCAGGATGTGTGAAACGGTGCGCGTTTCCGGTACACGAAACCGTTCTGAATGTTGCAGATAATAGATCTCTAACTCACCATCGGTTACTTCAGTTTCATTTTCAAGCACCTTTTCCAGCACGGCCTCAACATTAAGATCGTACTTAAGAGCCTCTTTAAGTGTTTTTCCGTTTAGCCCATTGTATTCAAGGGTTGTATTAAAACTATCCTCATCATCAAAGCGATCACGGAGTGCTTTATAGGCTTTATCAACACTTCGTTCAGGAACCATTACACCTGCTGCATCGTCTGAGCTTAGAAGTCGTTTACCGATTGCAAGCTGGCTATTGACCTGCTGCATTAAATGAATACTCTGTTTTTCGTCGAGTTCTGCGGGTGTTTTGTGATAAAGCTCTAATGCATTTCTAAGCATTAAATAGTGAACTTGTGGGCTTTGTGAGGTAATGGTGTTCATGTCGTTTAACTTTTACTCGCCAACTGGCTCAAGCGTTGATTCTGGAACAATGAGTGTGCGGCCGGGATAGCGAACATGGTATTGCACGCCTTGTTCTCCATCTCGCAGTACCTTCAGGATCTGCCCTTCGCTCCCTTTTTCTACAATCATCTCATCACCAACGTAAAGATGTTTGTTTGTTTTGACATATTCACGAAACTCATAACGGCTTTCGATCCATACATCATCGGCATCAATAAGCTCTTCTTCACGACAGCCGACAACAATGCCATCCTGATCAATAAAGTGAACCTCGTAGATCACCTGATCTTGTAGAAAGGTGCCACGGTTTCGTACATAACCAACACTACCCCGACGTATCAGCAACTCACCACGATCCATACCTGGGTATGTACCATCATTTCGAATGTTGCGAATCACTCGTACTGGCTGTCCATAGTCGAAGTAGATTTCACTCATGATGATGCTCTGCCAATCTTGTCGAATGGAACAAAGCTGGTTCCGCTCTGCTTTTGATAGATTCTCAGTACCTTTTCGGTACGTGCATCTGAGTTAACAAAATCCTGGTAGGCTTGGTTCAGTGCGTTGAGATAGATCGCTTTACGCTCGATTGCAGTTTCCGGCATTGTTGCGCCACTAAGATAGTTATGAAAGCGCTGCAAGATGTGGAGTCGATTTACATTAACCACACTCTGTTCAAATGGAACACCAAAATAGTTTAAGAAGTCCTCTGCCGATTCCAGCTCAGATAGATCATCTTCAAAATCTTCTAGGTTCATCTTCTCTCTCCGTTAATTCGCTGAAATAGGGTTGATGTCTGTGAGGTCACTATTCGAGATGGTGCGAAGGAGTGCTGCTGCACCGAAGTGATCTTTGGTGTCGAGTTGTGCAACCTTCTCAAGTCTTTCCCGTCCCTGATTGATCTCGCCGATCCTCAGGTAAAGATAGGCTTCTGCTTTTAATGTCATCATATAAAAACGCACCATACCCATCGACTTGATAATCGCATTGGCAAGTAGATTACTGTTGACCTTCTTCCAGTCCATCGGGAAATCGATTCGATTTGCCACAAGTGATAATGCGCTTTTTGCCGCCCGCAGCGCATCTTCAAACTTATGTTGATAGTAGTAGTAACGATATAGTGCGACTAATACCGAAAGATTATCCGGCTCTAAAAAATAGGCCTTCAGTAGATAACTCTCGCTCTTCTTCTGCCCATAACTTAACGACGCCTTTTGTAACAGTTCGCTGACTGTTTCTGACATCGGTTCTTCAAAATAGAGATGATTTGTATCGATATCCAAAAGATCCATTAGATTACCTCCATGGGAGCAACTTTGTTTTTTATTTGATCAAACTGGGTTAAATCACAACCATCACCACAAATTGAGCAGCCATCATCTTTATGATTGATCTGCCGTTCAAGCATATCGATACGCTCAATTAAACAACTAATCGCCTTTCCTACTGGGTCAGGGATCAGGTGATGATTTAAATCAATACCATTTAACTGTTCGCCTACCTCCGAGTCCCGTGAGACAATGCGCCCGGGAATACCTATCACCGATTTACCATCCGGCACGTTTGCTACAACAACTGAGTTGGCTCCGATCCTTACCCCCTTACCCAGGGTAATCGCGCCAAGCACTTTTGCTCCGGCACCAACCATCACACCGTCATTGAGTATTGGGTGACGTCGCCCCTTGTTCCACGTTGTGCCTCCTAAGGTCACACCATGATAGAGGGTTACATCATTACCAATGATTGCGGTTTCGCCGATCACGACTCCTGCACCATGATCAATAAAAAAGCGGCGGCCAATGGTCGCGCCTGGATGAATATCAATATTGGTTATCAGGCGAGCGATAAATGAGATTAGCCTTGCGGTGTAGTGAAAGCCTCGATTCCACAATCGGTTGGCCATGCGGTAGAAGATCAGCGCATGTAAACCAGGATATGTTGTGAAGACTTCAAAACGATTACGTGCAGCCGGATCTCTTTCAAACACACATGAGATGTCCTCTTTTAACTGCCCGAAAAATCCCTTTTCCGGATTTAGCTCACTTTGGTTAACGCTGTAGTTATTATCAATCATCACATCAATCTCAATGCTTCATCATGGTATAGATATCATGTAACTCTTCAGCGCTTGGTGGTCGCTTTGTTGTTGCACTAAACCTGCGAATCAGCGGTAGTAGCATTACTGACTCATCGACTGAGATATCAATGCCTTGATTCATCATAAAGTGTCGAACGGCTCGACTCCCTGAATGCTTACCGATCACCAATTGGTGCTCGCGTCCGATAAGCGCTGGATCAATGCCTTGATAATTATTGGGATCTTTTAATAGACCATCGACATGGATGCCCGACTCATGGGTAAACACACCCTCACCGACAAGACTTTTATGCCAGGGCAAGGGTCTTCCTGATGCTGTGGCGACTTGCTGTGAAACCTCATAATAACGGTTTAGATCGACACTACACGACTGTTGACCAATCACCTGTATACCCATCACAACCTCTTCAAGCGCGGCATTACCTGCACGCTCTCCCAACCCGTTTACGGTGGTATTTACATGTGAAGCACCCGCTTTTATTGCGGCGAGAGTGTTGGCTGTGGCCAGACCCAAATCATCATGGGCGTGCATTTCGATATCCAGATCACTACGCGCACACAGTGCCGAGATTCGATCATAAAGCCCAAATGGCTCCATTATGCCGACGGTATCTGCAAACCGGAATCGATCTGCCCCGGCTCTATGTGCTGTTTCTATCACTTGATAGAGGAAATCATCATCAGCTCTTGAGGCATCTTCGCCACCAACACCGACTGCAAACCCCTGATCGCACGCTTTTCGAACCATGACATCGATATTTTCTATTACCCATGCCCGATCTTTTCCAAGCTTGTGCGTAATCTGTTGATCAGATACCGGCATTGATAGATCAATACGTGGCACTCCAAGACCCTGGCATAGCGCAAGATCTTTATCATTCATCCTCGCCCAAACGAGTAACTCGGCTTTTAAGGGTAGTGAAGCAAGGGTACGAATATCGTCACGCTCCTCTTCACCCATCGCCGGGATTCCGATCTCTAACTCCTGGACACCAAGACGATCCAATGCGGTTGCGATCTCGATCTTCTCTTCAAGCGTAAACGCAACTCCGGCAGTCTGTTCACCATCTCTGAGGGTTGTATCATCAATGATAATTTGCCGTTTCATCACATCACCTAGGCATACGTTGGTGTAAATGACTGTTCTGGATTTTGCACTGGTGCACCATCCGCCCAATAGGGAGAGAGCTTGCGTAGTTTTTCTGCAATCGGAGGAACGGCCTCAATAACCCGTTCAATCTCTTCCATCGTGTTATATCGTGAAAGCGAGAATCTAACCGTACCGTGTGCTGCTGTGTATGGGATACCCATCGCCTTCATTACATGTGAAGGTTCAAGTGAACCCGAGGTGCAGGCCGATCCGCTTGAAGCAGCGATACCCGCACGATTTAATAGCAACAGGATTCCTTCACCCTCAATATATTCAAAAGCGATATTTGCAGTATTTGGCAGGCGGTTATTTACATCTCCGGTCACAAACGCATTAGGGATAACTTCGAGTAACCCCTCTTCGAGGCGATCACGCATCTGTTTAACTACACGATTTTCATGCTCGATATTTGCCATTGCCAACTCGGCCGCTTTTCCCAGTGCAACAATTGATGCACTGTTTTCGGTTCCGGCACGGCGTCCACGCTCTTGATGTCCACCACGGAGCAATGGACGATAACGGGTTCCGCGTCTGAGATAGAGCACGCCAATCCCTTTAGGGGCGTGAAGTTTATGACCCGAGAGTGACAGCATGTCGATTTTTATCTCTTTCAGATTGATTGGAATCTTGCCGACGGCTTGCACTGCATCGGTGTGAAACATGACCCCATGCTCATGTGCCATCGCTGCCATCGCTTCAACCGGGAAGATCGTTCCGGTTTCGTTATTTGCCCACATCACAGAAACTATCGCGACCTTATCCGAAAGCTTTGAGCGATATTCATCAAGATCAACCTGTCCGACCTTATTCACCTTAAGCCGATGAATGGTGTACCCATCCTTTTCGAGATAATCACAGAGCGTCAGAATTGCCGGATGCTCAACCTCGGTGGTAATGATCTCTTTACGCTCAGGTTGCGCCTTTAATGCAGAGAGGATTGCAGTGCTGTCCGACTCTGTGCCGCAAGAGGTAAAAACAATCTCGGTATCGTGCTCGGCACCTATGAGCGCCTGAACCTGTCTGCGAGCATTTAGTACCGCTTTACCAACCTTGTTTCCAAAGTTATGCAGTGAAGATGGATTACCGAACTGCTCACTAAAATAGGGAAGCATCGCCTCAACAACCTCAGGAGAGACCATTGTTGTTGCGTTGTTATCGAGATAGATATCACTCATGACATCACCCCTAAACCGCTTCTGAGAGTTGTGATGCAGGAACGACTTTCACAAACTCGCCAAGCGCTTCGATCAACTTCTGCTGGATACCACCAAGGGTTGCACCAGCCATTTGACATCCCATGCAGGCACCAACCAGATTGACGTAGATCGTTTTTCCATCCACATCAACAAGCTCGACATCGCCATGATCACGTTTTAATGTCGGGCGGATCGCCTCAAGTGTCTCTTCAATTCGACGAATGCGCTGTAGATTTGTCATTCGTGCTGGCTGTACTGGTTTTGGTGCTTCAGGAATAATTGCGGTTGAAGGCACACTATGATCCTCTCTTTGTGCAATGACTCGCGCCAAGGTCTCTTCGATCCCTTCATGACACGACGAGCAACCGCCACCAGCTTTGGTGTAGTTTGTGACATCTTCGACACTTGATAGACCGTTTTCAACGATAGCCTTTTCGATCATCACCTCATCAATTGCATAACATTTGCAGATCAGCGCACCTTCGTCGTGATCGTCGCTCCACTCTTCACCACGATAGTTGGCAATCGCTGCTTCTAATGCCTCACGTCCCATGACTGAGCAGTGCATCTTCTCTGGTGGCAAACCATCCAGAAAATCTGCAATATTCTGGTTTGAAACCTTTAGTGCTTCATCAAGCGTCATGCCCTTAACTATCTCGGTCAGTGCCGAAGAGGAGGCAATCGCAGAGCCACAACCGAAGGTTTGAAATCCTGCATCAAGGATCACCTCTGTCTCCTCATCAACCTTTAATGTCAGTCGTAGTGCATCACCACAGGAGATCGAACCGACCTCACCAACGGCATTGGCATCTTCAACTGCACCGGCATTCTTTGGGTCAAAAAAGTGTTGTTGAACTTTCTCTGAATATTCCCACATGACAAACCACTCCTAAGCTGAGAAAGACTTGCCACAACCACAACTGGCTGAAGCGTTCGGATTGATAAAAACAAAGCCGGAACTTTCGATCGTCTCTTTAAAATCGATCGTTACCCCTTCGAGTAGTGGCGCACTAACAGGATCAAGAAATATCTTTACCTTTCCATGCTCAACCACTGTGTCATCACTATTGGGAGTCTCTTCTAATGACATTTCATACTGATAACCAGAACAACCACCTCCCGTGATAGCCAGACGAAGCCCTCCAAGAGGCTTTTCAGAACCTTTAATAAATAGTGCGGCTGCTTTTGCGGCCTTGTCGCTCATCGTTATCATCTCTGCGTTCCTCTTTCATTTCTGTGTTGTTAGAGTAGTAAGAGCAAGTGATGTGCCAATAGTGAGCAAATGGCTTAAGTTATTGAAATACACTGGTAAATTAAATCGTAAACAGCGCTACAACTCGCGATACACAAGACAATTGTCGTAAGTGCGACAAGACAACTTACTACAATGCTTGGTTATTAAAATACTAATATAGCTTTGATAATGACAAGTTCGAACGATCTTGAGACATGATCTTAAGCTGATGCACCAATTCAGAGCTAAAAACCGTTTACAGTGGAACCGGTAGAAATCCCATCTTAATTCGATTATGTTGGAATCAAATGAAGAATCCCGACAGAAAAACCGTTTCCTGCCTTGAGGCACTCCCAAACATTGGTAAGGCGATCGCCTCTGATCTCCAATTAATTGGGATTGCCCATCCACACGATCTGATTGGTCAGGATCCTATTAAGATGTATCACGACCTGTGTGACATTACACAAGTACGTCATGATCCATGTGTTCTTGATGTATTTATGGCCGCAGTTAATTTTATGGAAGGGGGAGAACCACTGCCTTGGTGGGACTTTACTGCCGAACGTAAAAAGCGGCTGTCACAAAACAAATAACGCCCTAATTTTGTAACTGCCGCCTCGAAACCATCTCAACAAACTCAGCAACACTTTGTAACCATGTTCGCTGACCTGGGGTGAAGGTTATCTCACGGTTGCCCGTGACAACCCGATGAAGCCTATTGGCTTCATCTTGATATCAATCACCAGACATCCGCTGGCGCAACAAGGTGTTCTACGGTCTGGTCGTTAAGAAGATGGCTTTCAATAATGTTTGGCACATCCTCTTTGGTCAGGCCGGTGTACATCACACCTTCTGGGTAGATCAACATATTCGGCCCGGTACCACAGGGACCGATACAGCCACTGGTGGTAACCTGATATTGATCGAATAGGTCTCGTTCCTGCATTTCAAACCAGAAGGTTTCTGCAATCGCGGCACACCCTTTTTCAGCACAGGAGCCACGTGGATGACCTTCCGGTCTACCTTGTGTGCAAATAAATATATGTTTTTTCGGTTTTGGCATAATCGTACTGCTTTTTTCGATTGTGTGATCCGTGCAAACTTCCGATCATCGTTTCACATTGCAAATAAAAAACCATCCTTGGTCATCATCCCTGACGAGAGAGAGACCTTAGGCAGCGATCGTCTCATGGCTATGACAGTTTTTAGGACATACTCTTGAGCATGACTTACACCCGATACAATCCATTGCATCTTTCACTGCCATGACCATAACGACATCGTCATCAAAATCATCATCATAATCGTCGTCATCTTCGTCGATTTCACGTTCGACCAGGTCAAATACATCGCGGGGACAGACCTTGTAACACCGTCCACAACCAATACAGTTGGCCTGATTAATGGTGGTTATAAATTCCGGAGTCCACAATGCGCCGCCCCGGGTAATACCTGTTATCATTTCACTCATCGTTTTATACCTATTGCTCTAATAACTCTTTTGCAGACTTAAGCGCTTTTGTTGCATTTTCCCATTCGACACAGGCGTCGTATGCTGACTGGCTTAACTCTGGTAGCTCGCGATATGCTGCGGGCAATCTCTCTTCTACGAGATCATGTAATTGTCCTGCCCACTCTGTTGCGATGCGCTTTCTCTTTTTTACTTCTTTTTCAAGTACCTTAAGTTCTTCTTCATTCATCTCTAACCTCGGCCTACAATCCTGCGACTTTGTCATGAATACCAATTAGCTCTAGCGCTATTGATAGAATCTTGTCTGCTTCGTCTTTCATCTTTGACAGCGATTCAAAACCAAAGCGATGTACATCTCTCATGGCGCGATCATGTACGACCAGCTTACCAACGGTAATAATGACGCGGCCAAAGCCCTCATAGGTCAGGTTGACCAGCGGCACAGCCATCAATCCACACTCTTTTTCGATCAGAGTTGATATCGCGTTGTAAAACGCCTTAACTCTTGCGATCACAATCTCATCAGGATCACCAATAACAGGGATCGCTTTTCTGCGCTCTTTGGTTAATACAAACGGATCGAGTATTTCGCCACCACTCTTACCTTCGTAGGTGTCATACATATCAATGGCGCGCATCTGCTTTACCATCTCTAACATAAAATCTGATTCTAAAATCGGATCATTTAAATCGACTACAAGCTCACTCATTTCATTTCTCCGTGGTTCATTTATTCTTGCCAGCCTTCATCTTCCATCTCGTCGAATCGGCTTTGATTTTTGTTCTCTTTAGCGGCTAATGCTCGTTTGAGCCACCCTGTTGGTTCACCTTGTAATTCACGATGCAACTCATCCAGCAAGCCTGAAATCTGTGTTGCAAACGGAACCTTGATCGGCTGTATCCCAAGACCAGTTAACTGACGGACTGCGGATGGGCCTACCGCAAGACAATAGACCGCAATGCAGCCATCAAGCGCTACAAACTTCTCCAGCAACTTCTGTTCGTTATGATCCTGAGACAGCTTCCCGAACTCATAAACCTCATGTAGTGCGTGCTCACTCGCTATAAGGTCGTATACGGCAAACCGCTCTGCTGAACCGAAGTGCTGGTCAATCTTTTTCAGGTCGGATGTTGCAAAGGCCACTCGAATACGGCGCTCTGATTGTGCCGGACTCTCCAGCGCATCAAACTTCACTACTTTAAGCTGTCTCTGTAGTGCCATATCGACCTCACGCGACCCCGTAACTTTTTTGTGAAAGCGGACTTTTATATGGCTTGATCTCATGCTTGCTGTGGTACTGCGTCATGAGATTTGCGATATCAAAAATGGCCTGGCGACTACCGCGATAACCTACCCATACCCGTGAATAGCCACCAATACAGTCGTACTGCGGAATGCCCATTTTCAGGTGTGGCAAATCGAGCCTTTGCGCGGTAGCACCCAGATGTGAATTCCCAATAATCAGTTGCGCCTGCTGCTGTTGTGCACGGTTTTCGAGGTCTTCAAGATCACCGATCTTTATCGTCTCAAGCGATGTATATTCAAGTGCGGGGCCACGTGTTGTCGTTACCGCAGTAACCACCTCTGCGCCCATGCCTTTAAGAAATTCAGACATCGCCAGTAACTCATCCGGCTCTGCTGCTATCGCAATTCGTGCCTGTCCGGTCATAAAGTGGGCATCAAGCATCGCATCCTGAAGTTGTGCCCGTTGCCGTTCAATCTTTAATGGAACAGGTCGTTCAGCGATGATCGATAATTGATGAATAAAGTGATCAACCTTTTCCAGCCCGAGCAACGAATCAAATTTGTATAGCGGTACACCAGTACGTTTATAGAGCAGCTCTCCTGCTTTATTCATTGATGGCCCGATGGATAAAGTCGCAATCGAATCACCAGCAAGCACAATTTCGCTGACCGGGGTTCCGGCTACGGTGATCGGATTAAAATCGTTCTCTGGAAGGTGTCCATCCAGCGAATCCGAGATATCAGGAATCACGAGCGGTCTTAGCTCAAACTGCTCCAGAATCTCTTTTATGGTTTCAATATCTCCGGGAGTCATTGCCGAACCGACCAGCACATTGACCTGGCGTTGACGTTTTCCCGGAATAGAGCCTGATTGATCGGCTGTTGGGACAATCTGATCGATTAACGATTCAACGGCTGACGCAAAACCACTTTCGAGCGAACCGCTATAATCGGGCGTGTTGACGGTAACAATCGTTGTGCCGCTATGTTCAGGGTGTTTATTTTTAAACTCTTTAACGGTGCGCTCAATATCCGTGCCCTGGGTTTCGGTTAGCCCTGTTGTTAATAATCCAATAAGATCAGGATGATTCTTGCGGCAGATGGTATCCATCGCCTCTATCACATTCTCATCACCACCCATAACGGTACTAACCTGCTCCATCGCTGTGGTTTGCAATGGAATGGGCTCTCTGAAATGTCTGACCAACATCACCTTTGCAAAAGCGGTGCAACCTTGAGAGCCGTGAAACAGTGGCATCGAACGGTGAATACCCAAAAAGGCGAGTGAAGCACCCAGCGGCTGTGAAACCTTTAGTGGGTTTACCGAGAGTGCCTTTTTGCGTTTTTCTATCTCGCTCATTGTGCACGCTCCGTCTCTGCTATATCCCAGGGAGCCCGTTTTTTAACTGCTGACCAGACAGGGTTTTCGATCGTTAATGCCAGTTGTTTTGCCAACTCCAGCATCCCCTGATATCCCGCATATCCAAACTCTCTCTCCTGATTGATATCGAGGAACGGAATGCGTGCCTTTAACGCGGTGTACATATTACGTCCACCGGCGATCAACACATCTACACCACACTCATTCACAGTATCAATCAGGGCACGCGGGTTTCCGTCCTCGATCATTTTTGCTTCGCTACCCATCAATTCACGGATACGAGCTTTATCCTCTTCGGTTGATTTCTTTGTGCCGGTGGCAACAACCTCCATACCGAGATCCTGCAATGCCGAGATCACAGACCACGACTTAACCCCACCGGTATAGAGCAGAGCCTTTTTGCCTTTTAGACGTTTGCGCCAAGGCTCAAGCAACAGATCAATTCGCATCTCCTCTTTCGAGATTAACGATTCAGTTCTTTCGATCAGTGATTGATCACCAATCAATTCAGCAAACCCTCTTAAGGCATTTGAGGTATCACGTACACCATAGAAACTGCCCTCAAACCAGGGCGTTCCATACTTATCTTTAAGTTTGCGAGCGACATTTACCATCGCCTTTGAGCAGACCATCATATTGACTTCACTACGATGCATGGTCTGTATCTCTTTAAATCGTGAATCACCGGATAACGAGCCAAGAAGACGAAGACCCAACGCATCAAACAGCGGTGTGACATGCCACAACTCACCTGCGATGTTGTATTCACCGATAAGAGAGATGTCGTGAATGGTTCGTCCATGTGCAACAGATTCAGGTACAGGATCCGGTTCACGAGTACCGATTACATGCTTCACCATCGCCTCACCAGCGATGCGATTACCCAGATTTTTGGTGCCGTAGAATCCTGCGCCATCAACCGGCACTACCGGGACGCCCCACTTCTCAGTGGCAGCTTTGCAAACCGCATCGACATCATCGCCAATCAAGGCTGGAACACAGGTGTTATAGACAAAGACAGCGGCGGGTTTGTGAGTATCAATCGCCTGCTTTATGGAATGAAACAGGCGCTTTTCACCACGTCCCATAATCACATCCTGTTCGGTTAAATCAGTCGTCATTCCGATCTTGTATAGCGTTTCACCGGATGAACGTGTGCCCCGGTTGTCCCATGACGATCCGGCACAGGCGATCGGTCCATGAACAATATGTGCGACATCAGCAATCGGTAACAACGCGATTTGTGCACCATCAAAGGCACAGCCACCCGCAGTTGCACCAGGCTTGGGCTTGGCACAGCCGGATTTCGACTTCTTGTTATGTGCACATGCCGGCTCATCCAGCAGTGCAGCTATATCTTTAGGTTTCATCGACATCTTCACCAAATAGTATTAGTAAAGACTTAGCAACTGCTGTGCCACATTCTATGTTATTGATTTAATGAATAAATTGAGGGGAACTCTTTGTCGTGTTTATGACAAAATTTATATTGAGCTGCGAAGCAGACAATAAACATATAAGGGAAAGCGCTCTTTTACGATTAATTACTATTTACTGGCTGAAATAACCTTATTGGCGCATTCGGTATAAATCTTCTTCGGTATTTGAGGGGCATCCACATCGACTTCATCCCACTCCTGTCTGAATTGATGGAGAAATTCCTCATCATGTTTTGGTTTGTTTAACGAAGTATAGAGATCCAACTTCCTTCTTAGTTTTCCGTATCGAACTGAGACAATTTTATGTTGCTCCGCAAGATCGCCGTATCTTAAAAAGGTTTGTAGTGCGGCAAGAATAGCGGCTGTGATACTTAATAATCCTGTCACTATTTGCATCCATGTTTCAGGTGCAGATTCTAAAGTAGAAAAAACAGCGGTACCAACGATTGTGCTGACGATGACAACAGGCACACCAAGCATAACGTGTCGACGGTTAAAATGCGTAGCACATATATTATGTGCCATGTGCATAATTCGAACACCATTCTGCCACTGACTGATCATTTTATCGATATCCATCCTGAGCCCTTGTTGGTTTTAAAAAGCAAACCAAAGATTAACATATATGTAGTAGATGGGGTTGAGTTCGGGGTCAGACTCGCCGCTGGCGAATCCGACCCCTTATCGAACAATCTCAACTATTGCGACTACTCCATTGAGATCGCTTTTCCTACGTTATTACCATCCAAAGACCACCCTTCCCATTGAACGGGGTGTCCAACAACAAATCCCTGAGCGGATCCACTGTAGTTCAGTGATGAACATGTTCTGTAGTTCACCGTTGTTCCACCATCGATCACAATATAGCTGTCACCCACTTCGGTAATCATGCCGTTCCCAGCTGCTTCGGCTGCACCATTTGGCAACGTGCAGTTTTCTTCATCGGGCTGGGGTGGTGGTGTTGGGTCTGTTGGAATTGGAGTCGGTGTTGGAGGAACAGCTACTATCGGACCAATCTCAACACGGTACGGCGTGCGAGCATAAACACCGGTGGCATCTGTTAATGTTACATCACCACTATAGACACCAGGCTCTGTAGGTGTACCACTGAATACACCGTCTGAAAGCGTTAGCCCTGGAATAGAGAGATTCTCAGACCAAATATATGACTGTGAATTTGGGAAACTCAAAGTGGCCGTATATGGAACATTTATCTCACCGTCTGGTAATGTGCCACTGATGACCCGTTCACATGGTAAGACTGAAGGCGTGTTAGCCATTATTCCATTCACATCAATGACATGAAATGTTAAATCAGCTGAAAAATAGCTGGGCGCAAAGACACCTTGAGATATTTGCATCCCTTCAGGATATGCCCCAGGAAAAATGCCGTTAGCGCCAAAATTAATAAACTTATTTATATCCCGCACACGAGTGTAGGGGATATGCCAACCAGTTGGACTATCTGGGCTAACCCCTGTGGGAACGACATGAGTCAACAGCAATGTATAGGAATTACCCTTAATAAGTTCTATCCCAAGTGCGGCATAGTCGACTTCAATGAATCCCATAAACGGTGCATCTACAGTTATTGTTTGACTATTGATCACAACACCATCTGTACCTGCTCCTTCTAATAACGATAGAGTAGCGGTAATACTTGGAACCATATAGTCTGGATATATCGCTTGCGTTGTCACGTTCTCAGGCAAATTCAAGATCGAGCAATCTATACTTGAAATAGCATCTGCGATAAATATGCCTGCTCTCACTTGTGGAGCCACTGCAATAAAGGTTTGACCGACTGGCGAGTGATTAAAGTCGGCACCATCAGTTGGATATTGAGGTCCATAACTAATATCAGTTACCCCTGCATTAGCCCTTCCAAAAAAAAGCGTAAACATTAGCAATAATGCCAATGCTCCTGTTTGAAATATTTTCATCGTTTGTTTCCCCTTATTCATATCTTATGGACATCTATTGTGAGTCCATTTTTAATTGTGATTATTGTTTTGCACTTTATTGAATGAGTTGTTCTCTACTTATCAACACCATTGCACTATTGATTACGGTGGATATTTTCTGGTGATCACAAGAACCTCCTTTTAGCCCCTATCTTGAACCAAGTTATAAACCACCAGGGGTCAGGTGGTTTATAATGACAGTCAGACCAAAACGATATGTGTACGGTCTGTTACATTGCTAAAAATAGTGAGTGGCTGAGAATTATTTTCGGGAATTTTGTGTGGAGCGTTGTGACAGGTTAAACCTGACGTGTGGGCGAGTGAAGCTGAGGACTTAAAGCAGGATAACTGCTTATTCCAAGAATGAATACGGCCGCCTGAACTATCCATGACTGTTCCCTTCTAGCGATTAATATGTGGGGTATTAACATCTTCCCCTTAACGAAAGCCCTTTTTAACACCACTGTTTATTAAAAAGCAATCTTTTCACCCCATTTCCAAACTGGTGTTGATGTCACTTTTTTTGTGCGTGCTTAAATAAATGAGCGATGCCTTGTCCCAGTAAGGTGTGATTATTCCAGCAGACCGACACTTTTAATTCGGGCATAGACCCTGCTATCTTTTTGTAGTTGCAGATGATCTCGCGACTTTTTGGTGATTCGCGCTAATAACGGTTGATTGCCGACATTATCAGGACAGCAGAGCTTTACCATCACCTGTGACTTACCTGCATCGACAATATCGATCACCACCGCATCCCAAATATTGAGAATACTACTGCGCTCCTCTCTATCTAGACTCAGGCTGACATCCTTCGCCGGTATATTTACCCGCACCATTTCTCCAATCTTTTTATCGATTGCCTTAACCCAAAGCTGACCAAACAAGCTCTTCAATATTGTCAGTCCATACTGCTCATCATGTCCGGTAACTGTTGTCTCCATTACTGCTGCTGCTTCATCCCCGTGACTGATGGCGAGATCCATATTGCTGATAACCTGTTGCAGCGTCCCGTAATCCTTCACCTCACCATCTTCTAACCAAACCAGATGATCGGCAAGACGTGCCACCTCTTTCACCGAGTGGCTTACATAGAGTACCGGAATCTTCAATTCATCATGTAAATGTTCAAGATAGGGAAGGATCTCCTCTTTACTACGCTCATCCAGTGCGGCCAGAGGCTCATCCATCAACAATAGTTGTGGACTGGTTAATAAGGCGCGACCAATCGCTACCCGCTGACGTTCTCCTCCTGAGAGGTTACGGGGGTTTCGATGTAGCAAATGACTGATCCCCATCCACTCGACAACCTTGTCATATTTTATGCGGCGCTGACTGTTCCCAATACGGCGATAACCAAACAGAAGATTATTCTTCACCGACAGATGGGAAAATAGACTTGCTTCCTGAAAAACATATCCAATAGGCCGATGATGCACATCCATGAATTGATCCTCACTCTGCCAGATCTCACCATTCACTGATAGCTCACCGTCAAATCGTTCCAGCCCTGCTATCGCACGTAACAGTGTTGTTTTTCCAGATCCGGAATGCCCAAACAGTGCTGTGATCCCCTGCCCCGGTAGCGATAAATCAACATTGAGCGAAAACTCACCTCGCCTAGCATTAAACCTTGCGTTAACACTGTTCATGTTTTGCTCCATGTGGTTCGTCCATTGAGCAAATAAAGGGTAAGTAACACAATAAACGCAAACCCGATCATTCCGGCAGATAGAATATGTGCCTGTGCATACTCCAGCGTTTCTACATGATCGTAGATCGCCACTGATAACACCTTGGTTTCGCCTGGAATATTACCGCCAATCATTAAGACCACTCCAAACTCACCGACGGTATGTGCAAAACCAAGCACCATTGCGGTTAAGAATCCTGGGCGTGCCAACGGCACCGCAACAAAGAAAAAACGCTCTAACGCAGAGGCACGGAGCGTTGCCGCAACCTCTAACGGCCGCTGACCGAGCGACTCAAACGCATTTTGGAGTGGCTGCACCACAAACGGTAATGAATAGAGTACAGAGGCAAAAACCAAACCGAGAAAGGTAAATGGTAGTGGGTCGATCCCAAGTGTCTGAGTGATTTGACCGCCGACACCATTAGGTCCAAGGAAAACCAATAAATAGAAGCCTAATACCGTTGGCGGCAAAACCAGCGGCAATGCAACGATGGCGCTAATGGGATGTTTTAGCTTCGATCGGGTTTGAGACAACCACCATGCTATCGGCGTGCCTACAACCAGCAGTAACAGTGTCGTTACCGTTGCCAGCTTTAATGTTAGCCATACTGGTTGCCAGTCAATCATCAGGCTTATCTCCGTTCGGATAAAATTGTGATTAATCGGTTTTGCATTGTTATTACTTCACACCATAACCGTATTTGGTGATCACCGCTTGCACCTTTTTACTTTTAAGGAATGAGACAAATGCCACAGCGGCTTCACTATTCGCCCCTTTGTTTAATAAGACTGCTTGCTGCTCAATGGGGGTGTAGTAACCCTGCGGGATCTCCCACAGTGTCCCGGAACCGCCCTGCCACCCTTTTGCTTGAGAGAGTGCTATAAACCCGATCTCGGCATTGGATGTCGCTACAAACTGAAAGGTCTGTGCAATCGAGTCACCACGCACTAATCGAGTTTGCAGCGCATCCCATGCACCAATATGTTCAATCACCTCTTTTGCGGCAAAGCCGTAAGGTGCTGTCTTAGGGTTTGCAATCGCAACTCGTCGATAGGCTCCTTCCTTTAGATATTGTATGGCATTGGTGAATAGATTCGGCGTCACACTCCAGAGCGCTAATTTGCCTACCGCATAGGTAAAGCGACTCCCTTCCACAGCAAGCCCGGCGCGCTCTGCCTTGATGGGTCGCTTTATATCTGCGGCCAAAAATACCTCAAATGGTGCGCCATTTTCGATTTGCGAATAGAGCTTACCGGTTGATCCGAAGCTAACTTTCAATTTGTGCCCTGTTGCTTTCTCAAACAGCGGCGCTATCACCCTGGTCACATCAGTGAAGTTTGCGGCCACGGCAATATTAACGCTATCAGCAGAGGCGCTCATTGCACTAAAAGTGAGCAACGCTACCAAGCCAATGGATCCGAGCCTGGACATCGATCGCTGATGTGTGTTTTTCATCTATAAAACCTACCTTACTATTGTACGAGCACTGATCTCAGCCAGGTACAGCGCCATTATGCATTACCTGAACTCTAACAAAAGAGGAGATCCGATATCGTTTTGATTACAGATTCTCCGGGATTGTTTCATTTACCGGAAGTTTAATTTAATTGGTGCACATACCGTGCCAGAGAAGTGTTTTAAGATCGATCTTCGATTTCAGATCGTTATTATTGATGACTGTTGATCCAAGCAACCAGTTGACTATCAAGACGAGTCACATGAAGCCTTATCCGCTCGGGCAGTCGCTCAGTCATGTATGAGTGTGAGAGTTGATACCAGCTCGATTCAAACTGTTTCATCTCATTCAAGATTTGGCGATGATCTGCAATATGCTCTGCGCTGTGCGGATAGCCACTCTGCTTCATGAGATCCTCTTCATAGGCAAAGTGCTCTTCGGTATGTGTTACCAGCGTGTTGAAGAGGGCGAAATAGTCTTCGCGGTTTGCCGTTGCCGCATTCTGAATTAACGCTGTCATTTCAGAATGGACATGATCAATAACTGAATGTTTTAACTCAACTGACATTATGACTACTTCCAACAACAAGGTTAAAAATGGCTGATGGCATCCATTTGTGTCATACAGTTCTTATTTTTCCTGATTAATACGCCTGGTGAGGTTGATATAATCAGTTTCTCGAATAGCTTTACCCTATTCGCTTTTAAGAACAGGGTTGGCATGGACTACTCTTCGTCGTACTTTTCCGCGATCACTACGCCTGCCGCAATATCGTAGTCATTGGTAAGGGTCAGACAGTGCTCACTACTACCGACTAGATAGATATCAAATCCTTGCGACTCAATCACCGGTTTGCCGGTAAAGATGTCATCCTCACTACAAAGCGTGAAACGAATACCTGGATACTTGCTCTTTAAAGTCTCCTTAAGTGCTTCGTCGATCACCGCGCCTTCGGTAAAGCTTGCGATATCGGCAACGGTTTGCTCGGTAATATTCACGACAGCTCCTCGGCCTCTCGCTCAAAGCGTACTCGTGATTCTGCTTCTTGTCCCATAATCTTTGCAAGCCATGGTGGCGGGGAGTTGGTTAATATCTTTTGAGTTTCAGCAATGATGGCTGTCGCATCTGCTCCCTGCGGGAACTTGATTGGATGGATATCCTGCTTGATTACCTTTGCTGCCGCAGGACCACCGATTGAAACCACATAGAGCACATCACAATCTTTGATCTGATCTGCGCGATAGGTGTTTTTATCGTCGCTTTTGTTTGGCGATTCCAGTGTTGATCGAATATCGATCAGCCGCGCCTGCTCCGGAGCCACCTGATAGACTAAAAACCGGGCACAAGAACCAAAATGACCATCGAGCTTTTCACCATTATTCGACGCCACAGCGACTCGAATCGAACCAGGCAGATCACCATCCTGATATGGCTCAACCTCTGGCAATGCGCTGTCACTTACAACCACCTGCTCTTTACCCCAAAGGTAATCAAGCGCCAGCTTTATTGCGGGTAATGGTGTTGTGTTAAAGAGATCATCCGCTGCTGATTGCAACTCGCGAACGGTGATTCGTTCCAGCTTTTCGCGTGATAACGGCATACCCAACGCCTTTACCAATACCTTCATCAGTTGTGCTGATTCGATATCAGGTAAAGCGCGGGCTGCCATTCCAATTCGCAGCGCTACTTCAGTGTCGAGTGCCTGGCTGCTCATAATCGTTATGCCGGTACGATGCAGCCATCAACTGCACAAACTTCTTCGCACTGAGGAAAGTCAAACTCGCCTTCACACTCAGTACATGCATCCTGATCGATAACGTATAGTCCCTTCTTCTTCAGTACAGCACCCATTGGACATACAGGCATGCAATCACCACACGCTGTACACTCCTCTTCTACAATAATCATAGCCATGATGTTGTTCCTCGCTTAAATCTTTAAATTTAATAACCCGTGGTTTTAAAGACGCTTTGCCCTTAATGTGATTGGTAATTTTGGTGCCGGTTCTTGTGGCTCCAGATAGAATTTAGAACCATCTGACAGCTCAACCTCACCCCCCCATTTTTCGTCGCTATCGAACTCCAGAGACGAGATAGTCTCTTCAAGGTCTTTCTTTGCAACATAAAATGAGAGATCACCATTCTCAGTTTTTCGTATCATTACGCTTGGCACTTTGGATACCCCCTTGTTGCCTGTAAGGTCAATGGGTCGGAGTCATATTACTGAATGACTCCGACCCCTAGCATCTTACTGAGAATAACCTTAACGAACGAGATCGTAGTTAAAGTCGGTCACACCCATTTCTCTTGTCTCTTCATCCAGACGCTCAAGCACTGCATTAACCAGTGTGGTCAGGATTTGCATTGCACCTTCATAACCGAGTGTGGTTTGACGATGCATATGATGACGGTCGAAGATTGGGAAACCAATACGGATCAGCGGAACCTCAAACTCTTTACCTTTGTGCAGAGTGTCACGCTGAATAAACTTTGCATAGCTGTTTCCGATCATAAAGTCAGGCTTGTTGGTAAACATCAATGAACGGAAGTGCCATAGATCCTTACTCACATGAACCTTGGTCTCTTGACCATAAGGAGAGGCCTCAAGCATTTTATTCATTGCTTTAACCCAACGCTTGTTAGCAGCACTACACATCACATCGGTAGGCTCTGCACCAAGTTCCAATAAGAATTTGGTCATACCCAGGACATAATCAGCATCGCCATAGAGCGCAAACTTCTTGCCATGTAACCAGGTGTGTGAATCCTGCATCATATCCACAAGACGACCACGCTCAAGCTCTAAAGAAGCAGGAACCGGCTTACCTGTCAGCTCTGAAATCTTCATCAGGAAAGCATCGGTCGACTCAAGACCCATTGGGATCTCGATATCAGTTGCGGCCTGATTCCAGGTATTTTTTACAAACTTCTTACTCTTGGCTGACTGCCAGTGTTGCAGGAACAGGGTATCAATCGAGTTTGGTGCATCTTTAATCTCGTCGATTGTAGTTCCACCTTCGTACATTTTATAGGTGCCATCCGCAGGTGTATCCAACACTTCTGATGGGTCTGAGAGCATGCTGAAATCAACACCCATCTCATTCATCATGCGCTTGATAACACGGAAGTTACCGAGATAGGTTTCAAATCCTGGCACGATATTAATCTTGCCATTGCTTCCAACCTCTTTGTCTTCCATATAGTTCAGCGTGAAGTAACGCGCAATGCCTTCAAACATATTGTCCCAACCAGTGGTGTGCGAACCAACAAAGCTTGGGGTATGTGCAAATGGCGTTGGGAACTCTTGGGGTACTGCACCATCTTTTTTGGCGTTACCGATAAAGGCGTTTAAGTCATCACCGATAACCTCTGCCATACACGTCGTTGAAACGGCAATCATCTCTGGCTTGTAGAGTGCTTTTGCATTCTCCAGACCTTCGATCATGTTTTTCTGTCCACCGAATACCGCTGCATCTTCTGTCATTGAGTCGGAAACACAAGCGACCGGCTCTTTAAAGTGACGATTGAAGTAGGTACGGAAGTAGGCAACACAACCCTGAGATCCGTGAACATAAGGTAGCGTCTTCTCAAAACCGAGTGAACACAGTACTGAACCTAACGGCTGACATGCCTTTGCAGGGTTAACAGTAAGCGCTTCACGATTAAAGTTTAGCTCCTGATACTCTTCGGTTGTGGTCCACTTAAAGGTCTCTTCGATCTTGTCTTGTGGAACCTTGTTTTCAAAATTTTCTTGCTTATTTGCCAATGTGCTTTTGTACTCTTCCTCGCGGAATAGCGGGTAGCATGGCATCACTTTTTCAGCTGACTGAGGCATAACTCTTCTCCTGCCGTGCCACTAATCTGTGAACTACGGCGTTAGATAATAATATTGTCAGATACAATCTTTTCATTGCGGGGTGGTCATCCACCCCGCATGGTCATCAGATTACGCAGCGGCAGAATCCGCATCGCTCTCTTCACTCTTCCACGGAGCCTGCATATTTCCCCAACAAGGGTTATTTACAGTCATATCCATGTCGCGTGCGAAGATCGCAAAGCCGTCATAGCCGTGGTAAGGACCGGAATAGTCCCAACTGTGCATCTGGCGGAAAGGAATGCCCATCTTCTGGAAGATGTACTTCTCTTTGACCCCTGAACCGATAAGATCAGGCTTAATCTTTTTCACGAACTCTTCGAATTCATAACCTGTAACATCATCGTAGATCAGGGTAGCGTTACCCATATCTTTAATGGTGCGGTCATAATCGTCGTTATGTGCAAACTCGTAACCGGTACCAACCACTTCCATACCGAGGTCTTCATAAGCACCAATAACGTGGCGAGGACGTAAACCACCGACATAAAGCATGACCTTTTTACCTTCAAGGCGAGGCTTGTATTTGTCGATGACCGCTTGCATTAGCGGAGTGTATTTTTCAATGACTCGCTCAGCGCCTTCTTGGATCTTTTCGTCAAACTTTGCAGCAATCGCACGAAGTGACTCTGCGATCTTGGTTGGACCGAAGAAGTTATACTCCATCCAAGGAATACCAAACTTCTCTTCCATGTGACGAGAGATGTAGTTCATAGAACGATAGCAGTGAAGCAGATTGAGTTTTACCGAAGGTGTGCGCTCCATTTCAGCGACCGTACCGTCACCAGACCATTGCGCAACAACATTAAGTCCCATCTCTTCAAGCAGTGTCCGTGATGCCCATGCATCACCACCGATGTTGTAATCACCAAGAATGGCAACATCGTAAGGACCGGCCTCAGCAGTCTGCTCTTTATCAAGCATGTGATCACGAATCGCATCATTGGCAATATGGTGACCCAGTGACTGAGAAACACCACGGAAACCTTCACAGCGAACCGGAACAACAGGCTTACCAATTTCAGCAGAGGTCTGCTTTGATACAGCTTCGATATCATCACCAATCAGACCAATCGGACACTCCGACTGTACTGAAATGCCTTTATTCAGTGGGAAGAGTGTTTCAATCTCTTCCATAATCTTTGCTAACTTCTTGTCGCCACCGAAAACGATGTCTTTTTCCTGGAAGTCAGAAGTAAAGTTCATGGTGCCGAAGGTATTAATGCCTGTGGTTCCAACATAGTAGTTACGGCGTCCTGCGCGAGAGTACTGTCCACAACCTACAGGGCCATGAGAGATGTGGATCATGTCCTTAATCGGACCCCAGACCACACCCTTTGAACCGGCATAGGCACAACCACGAATGGTCATTACACCGGGCAGTGATTTTTTGTTAGAAGTAATACATTTACTTGCTTTTTCAGAACTCTGATCGTTTGCAGTTAAATGTTTGGCGCGCTCTTGCTTTGCGCTATCTGGATAGACTTCCAGCACTTCCTGAATAAGCGCTTCAGTCTCTTCACGTGTCATCGTGCTCATTGCTTGCTCCTTTCATCGCCACCTAATCTGGTGGACGTTGAGTAAGTGGAGGGGGCGCGCAGCGCCCCGATTGTTAAATCGCTTATGCGCTTGCAGCTTCTGCAGCCAGCTCTTCAGCAGTTTTACCAACAATGCTTTCGTCTTCCTCTTCGAGGATACCGAATTCCATTAACAGATCTTCAAGCTCATCCATACTCGCAGGAGTTGGAATGACAAAGTTGGTGTTGTTGATAACCTTTTGCGCTAGCGCACGATACTCATCGGCCTGCTTGTGCTTAGGGTTGTATTCGATAACGGTCATACGACGGATTTCTGCATGTTGTACCTCATTGTCACGAGGAACAAAGTGAATCATCGTAGTGCCAAGTTTTGCCGCAAGTGCTTCAATCAGCTCATCTTCACGGTCAGTATTACGAGAGTTACAGATCAGGCCAGCTAAACGCACGCTACCTGAGTTTGCATACTTCACGATACCTTTTGAGATGTTGTTAGCAGCGTACATTGCCATCATCTCACCAGAGACAACAATATAGATCTCCTGAGCCTTGTTCTCACGAATAGGCATAGCGAAACCACCACATACAACGTCACCCAGTACATCATAGAAAACGAAATCGAGGTCTTCTTCGTATGCACCTTCCTCTTCAAGGAAGTTAATAGCAGTGATAACACCACGACCAGCACAACCTACACCTGGCTCTGGACCACCTGACTCAACGCATTTAACATCGCCGAATCCAACTGAAAGTACATCTTCCAGCTCAAGGTCTTCTACAGTTCCAGCTTCAGCCGCAAGATGCATTACAGTTGTCTGGGCTTTAGAATGAAGAATAAGACGTGTAGAGTCTGCTTTTGGGTCACAACCAACGATCATGACTTTTTTACCGGCTTCAGCAAGTGCTGCAACCAAGTTTTGTGTGGTAGTGGACTTACCAATGCCACCTTTACCGTATATTGCACATTGACGTAGAGCCATGGTGTTTTCTCCTTAGCATTAACATGATTAAAAATATTGTCACGGTCTTACAGAGCAGAATACGTGCCAACTATGAATCATGTTTCTAAGGCATTGTTATTATTGGAATTTGATGCAATATCACTACTTTTTTGTTAGGTTGGATCTACGACAAACAGACAACACTGTATGAATAACGACTGTCACAAAAACGACAAAACCGAATTTAAGGCCTCCCTTCCACGCAGGGCAATGCGCTCGATCAATCGTTGCAATCTGCCAGCATCAATCCTTGGCGGCCTGCACTTCCAGAAATACCCATCACCTTTATCTATTGATAGTGTTGCACTACTGCATAAGGAGCTTTTCGATCATCTGGATCAGATCTCCGATGCCGGAAACCGCGCACAACACTTTATTGATTACATGGTGGTTCACTTTAGGCTTCATCTTCTTGAGGAGATCGGGTTTGACTCCCATCTTCGTGTTGATCGATCAAAGGCAAATTATCAACGACTGATTAGAGGTTGGGCATTTAATCCCGATGGTATCGAAGCGGCGATTATTAAAGGGTGGGTTGAATCAAGATTTGGACTGCTTCCACAATTTCACGAGCATGAGATTAATAGCATTGAGGATGAGAGCTATGCCAACTATTTGCACCAATACTCACAGGGGCTATACAACACGAATGCACTTGAAGCACAGCTCGACCTGATCTTCAGTTACTGTCAATATGAACTGCATCGTCAGGACAGCGAATCACACCTGACACTTTATCGCGGCAGCAACCAAATACAGCGCCTTAATGATAGTGTTGAATGTGCCAAGCCTTTAGATGCGATACTCCTGAATAATATCAACTCATTC
Organism: Thiohalomonadaceae bacterium; assembly: GCA_050301795.1. Classification (GTDB taxonomy): domain Bacteria; phylum Pseudomonadota; class Gammaproteobacteria; order Thiohalomonadales; family Thiohalomonadaceae; genus JBNKZU01. The sequence goes on from JBNKZU010000015.1 coordinate 125,409, forward strand.
AGTCTTGATATCGAAAGAGCGAGTGAATTTGGCGATCTCGTTATAAAGGTAAGCGTGCCGAAAGAGAAGGTCTTCTTTTATAGCAATCTACTTCCTGGTTGTTTAAAAGGCGAAGACGAGGTGATGGTTCTGGGTGGAGTCTACTGTGCACAGAAGGTGTTGTAGTTATTAATATGGTTTGCTTATCGATGCTCTACCGATAATTTACTGATTCATGACGCTGAAAGGGATTAATCATGACAAACAATGAAAATAGGATTCAGTTTAAAAAACAGTTTGCCGAAAAAGGCTTTTTTACTGTTGAAGGCGTTATCTCGGAAAAGATGCTTCATTGGCTCAATTCAAGTATTGCAGCCGTGATCAACGAAGCCTCTACTCAAACAGCCACCCCTACTGGAATTGCCGTGTTACAAGGTGGTGGTCGTTATGTTGCCAGTGGTATTTCTGACACACAGAAGAATCTGGGAATAGCATCATTAGTGTTGATGGGTAACCCTGTCGTTGAAGAGATTGCATCGGCAGTGTGTGGTGATAACTTTGTCTGTACCCACGACTGGATGGTGATCAAAAACATTGGGATTGATCAAAAAATCGGATGGCATCAGGACTTTGTTCATGACGGAACCTTCCCTGTAATAAACATTGGCATTCACATTGATGATGCGATTGAAGATGCTGTCTGTTTTTATCCCGGCAAGCGGGCAGGCGCAGAAGATATTTGCGCGATTGAAAAGATAATTAATTATCAATCGTCAGAGCTTGCTAAGGCAACAGTCAAAGCTGGCGGGATATCAGTGCATGATGTTTTGCTGGTACATGGCTCACCACCGTTACAACACCAGCAACAACGCAAAACCATCTATTTTGAAATCCGCCCGGAAGAGATGCTAAAAGATCACCCAACCATCAATTCAGATTTTATCTGTTTGCGTAAACAGTTATTTAGAAAAGCCAAGGATGCATACAGCAAGATAGCATCGGACACTCTGCCAGTAGATCTGGCGCTGGATAAAGAGACGGATGATCTTATTCAACAACTCGCCACGTTTAACAATGTCATAGAACCTGCTAACTACTGTTCTTAGATTCCTTAATTAGATGGCTGCACTACATTAAACTCATTAACAAGAAGCACAGGCAACTTGCTAAAGCCGCTTGAGTATATCCATAAAGCCCAGAGCTTTAAGTGTTGCCCTACAGCAACTTCTTTAACAATATATTTAACTAAGACATCCTGAATATGAAAAGTGACAACAACACCAGATTCCGACTTTATATCAACGCAATAGTTGATAGGGGTAGATGAGTCGACTTTGAATCCTGTCATTTTCATAAACCTTATTAAAGCCCCTTTGTTGCACTTATAGGGCATTTTTACTATCACCTCGTTTAGCTGTACCTTTTTTGCAGGGGTGATAATTTCTACACCTTTATCATCCCCATGCAGATTCAATATTTCATTAGAGCGGTGAACTATATTGTCAAGCGTATCGCTTTTATACGACGAGTAGTTAAAACTATATGAACACAGTGGGAGTAATAAAAGTATGAGAGTTATGAGAGTTATTAGTTTTTTCATATAGTCAGTCTCAACGCCGCGCTCTGCGGCAAACTGCTTGCCAACCACCGCAACTTAGATTTTGCTTTTTTAATTTTCACAGACGTATTTTCCGTCCGGTTGATTATTTTGTTAGATTTCTTATTACTGATTGTTCCCCAATTCATTGCTCACTTTTGCGTAGGCTTTCTGCATTTCATTTTGAATTGATGGAATTACTTCGGCCAAGTATGTTCCAAACTTAGTCATTGCCGACTTACCAACGTCGGAACCATAGAAATCTGCAAGTGCGCTTAGTTCTTCTGCAGTAAAGTTATTAACAAGAGCCGTTTTCATTGTTTTTGTAAGTGCTTCAATGTCCAAATGTTTTGTAAGTAAGTCTTTGAATACTTCACGTTCTGAAGGAGGTAAGTTAACCGACACCTTTTCTGCCATATCTTCAAAAAGTGCTCTAGGTGGGGTTGTTTCAAGGTAGCGCTGGGCCTGTGCTTCTCTATTTTCCAACGAATTGTCCATGCAGTATGCATTTACTGCCAGAAGCAAGGAGCACAGGATAACTGCAATTCTCTTCATTTTTCCCTCCATTTTTTATTTTGAAATCTAACAGTAGGAATGGAAGGTAACCTCCTTATTGAGAAATTACGGCTTCCTCCTATTTTTATCATAATATTGTGTCCACCGGCGGGGATTATTGATGCATACCCCTGCAAGGAACTCCTGATATCAACAACTTAACACCATATTTTTTAAAACTCTACGCAAAATAATTTAAAACCTACACACATCAAACAAGGAGCGATTTAAGAGATCATCCTGAAAACGTGAGACTCCTATTGCTTGTACTATGACCCGTTTTTTATCAAATCTATTTTTATGCTTGTAACGCTGGTTATTTTGTCTGGTATCCCCATCTTTGTCGTAAACCCTACATTAATATCCCCCTGCAAATCGCATTCTGATGCGATTCTAAGTTGGCGCAAACCTTGCACTGTATTCTAAAAACATACTTAAAAGGTACAGTAATGAATGCAGAGCTGATTAAAACAATCGAATCCGGTCTTGGTGATGGTAGCGTAATTCCATATATCGGCCCTTATGCGCTTGAAGGTGTTGTCAATGAAGCGAGTGGCGAGCCAATCCCCGCGGATAGCGACAGCCTGATTCTGGCAATGAATAATGGCCGTCCGATGGCGCCAAAGCTGATGTATGAGTTTCCACGCGCTGCAATGAACCTGGAGCTTAAAAAGGGTCGCAGTTTTATTACCCGCTTCCTCAACAAACTCTATGGTGATACTGCCTGGAGTGAATCGCCACTACATAACTGGATGGGAAATGCCCGGCTACCCTGCGTTATCGACATTAATCGTGACACAAAACTGCAAAGCGCCTATGCCGACATTCCCCACAATCTGATTATCGGTATTGCTCGCATCGGCGGCACCGATTATCGCTTTAAACTCTATTTCTACAATGGCAGCAAGCACCATGAGATAGAACCTGAAGAGGCAGATACCACGTTACCACTGTTAATCAAACCGATGGGTACGCCACTGCCAGAGCCATCCTATATTGCATCGGATGCCGATTATGTTGATTACCTGACCGAGCTTATGGGTGGATTTGGTGTTCCTAAATTTTTCAAGGAGTATCGTATTGAAAAGCGTTATCTCCTGTTAGGCCTGCGCCTGACACGCGATACTGAGCGCATGGTCTTAAAAGATCTGATTTATGGACACGCCGCCAAAGGAGGATGGGCAGTCATTAAAGAGCCAACCGATAAGGAGATTCGCTTTTGTCAGAAATTCGGGATAGAGGTCATCGATAGTTCCTTATCTGAGTTTATGGCACGATTAAATGTCAAACTTCCTGAGGCGGTTGAGGTGTAAAAAATGGGAAAGCTCTTTAAGCCCTGTATTAGTCGCAACGCCTGCAATGACAATGGTGAGCGCTGCCTCGCCTGTGGGCGCACACTGGATGAGGTGACCAAAACCAAGCAATTAGTTGATAACGTATTCAACTTTATTCAAGAAATGGAATACGACAACAGTGATGAATTCATGGACTACCTTAGTCGTAAGATTGCAAAGAAGATCGCGCACTCTAACGAGAACATTTAAGAGAGGCTGATCAAGCTGTAAAAGAACAGAGTGAAACAATCCATCAAATGCTTATGGATTGCCTACAGGACGTAGGCAAGGGGCAATAGCTGGATGCGGTAGCTTTGCCACATCGTTGCACTCCTCGGCAACTGCGCCATGCGTTGCTTTACCTCCTTAAGTTACATACGACTACGACTCTCCATTAAGGTTGTGCCTGCACGACCTCTAGTGGGATGGCGATGGGAGCCTTCTACTTAAGTTCCGCAAAATGTTTGATAGTTTTTGTCGCCATCGTCCGGCGGCATCTGATACTGCGCTGTTTGAGCCAGTTCCTGATAAGGTGATCGCAATACCTTAAGTAACGCCTGTGCCTTATTGACCTCGCCTGTCTGCTCACTCTCTTTGATCGCTGCTTCAACATGGTGATTACGTGGGATGATCACTGGATTGTGATTTCGCATCAATAATTGAATCTCTTCGATCGATTGCTGCTGTTGAGACAGACGTTGTCGCCAAAGATCATAATGTGACCCTAGACTCTGTTTGAGTTGTTCTGAAATAACATCTGAGCTTAGTGATTTTGTGAGTTGATCAAAGGTGGCTGTGTAGTCCAGCCGTTCTATTCTAAGTTGCTCAATCATATTGTTGATTAGCTGATGGTCTGATGGTTGTAATACAGATAACCCAAGCTTATGCCCCAACATTAATTGATATGCCTTTGAGAATCTTTCAGAAAATGTCTCAATCACCTGCTTTGCCTGTTCAACAGCTCTATCGCTATTATCATCAATTAGGGGCAACAGGCATTCAGCAAAACGGGTGAGGTTCCACTGAGCGATATCCGGCTGATTACCAAATGCATATCGTCCCATGACATCTATCGAACTATATATAGTTTTTGGATTATAGATCCCCATCATCGCACATGGACCGTAGTCGATGGTTTCACCTGAGAGAGCGGTGTTATCCGTATTCATCACCCCATGAATAAACCCTACCCGCATCCATGCCACCACAAGTGCTATTAGCTTATCCATAAAGGCATCGACTAATTTCAGATATCGCCCTTCTTGGTGTTGCTGTAGTTGCGGGTAGTGACGGTGAATGGTGTAGTCGCATAAGGCCTTAATCGATTTGATATCACCTCTAGCAGCAAAGTATTGAAAGGTTCCTATACGGATATGGCTTGACGCAAGTCGTGTCACTACTGCGCCGGGGCGTACTGTTTCCCGAACGACAGACTCTCCTGTGGAAACCACAGCAAGGCATCGTGATGTAGGGACGCCAAGCGCCGCCATCGATTCGCTCATTAGATACTCACGCACCGCAGGGCCAATGGCACAACGACCATCACCGTTTCTTGAGAATCGTGTTTTGCCTGAGCCTTTAAGTTGAATGTCCCAGCGCAAACCCGATTGGTCAATAACCTCACCCAACAGATGCGCTCTGCCATCACCAAGTTGTGGTACAAAGTTTCCGAATTGATGCCCTGCATACGCTAACGCAACAGGATCTGAGCCTGGAAGTAATTTGTTGCCTGAGAAAAACTGTGCAAGGGTATTGGCATCCTGCGCCAACTCCTGAGTACTCATCAATTGGGTCGCCAAGTCGTGATTCCACAGCAGTAGTTTTGGATCCCTTACCGAGGTTGGCAGACTCTTTTCATAAAAGTCCTGACCGAGTTGGAGATATGAATTTGAAAAGTTCAAGCGATTGATCCGTCATGAAGTAATTATGGGATCAATATCTATGATTATTTGAAATTCAAGCGTTGAGGTTAATTATTGTTATCAGTAAGAGGTGTTGGATTATGTGGAATATCACTTGGCAATGCTTCAATAACACTTCGCATCTCAGGCTCTGATACCGGAAGATAGTAGAAGGTCTCGCCCTGTTGCTGCATGGTTTTGAGATTGAGAACGGTACCTGGCTCTAACTCATGACCATCACCGAGATCCCCTTTAACCGCATAGATCACCCAACGCGGCCCCTCCAGTGATAAAACCATATAGGAGGCATCGGCTACGCCCAGAATGGTGTGTGCTGCAAGCTGAGATGCTGCGGTATATCCAAGCACAACTCCTGAGGTCAGTTCATAACCCACAGGCACCACTACGGCCTTGGCCAGTTCAAAGACACCCAGACCTGCTCCGGCAACAACTGATCCGGTTGTGCCAACAACGGCTGTTGTGCCTCCTAAAACCACGCCAAAGGCCTTGGTGCCTAAAGCTGCGGTTTCACCGGCAACAAAGAGCGTACCACCGGCAGCAATCTTTCCGACATCTGTTGCGACACCGACTGTCGCACCAACAGCGGTTCCGGTAACTGCAATCCCTGCGGCTGTGAGCGGTACACCGACATACTGCACTACCTTCCCTGTTGCCTGGCCGCCGACGCTGACAGCACCGCCTGCAATCTGGCTTAATCCATACTCTGTGGCTCCCAGGGTGCTACCCCCTACGGCAGTTACAGCCGCAACACCCTGACCAGCGACTCCTGCTGCAACACTTAATGTTGCTGCTGTGGCTGAGATGACTGTCGGAGCAACAATATCGTATCCAAACGCCAGGGTGTTCCATGTCACTTCAATTGCTAACTCTGCGGTGGTCATACCCTCTCGAACCACTACCATAACCGGCAATGCACCCAGATTGGTTCCCACCAGTCCAAGTGATGCGGCCGTGATGCGACCTACCGGCTCAATCACACCATCCCAGAATATTCCTTTCAAAACATGACCCATTGCCTTGACCAGTGCGAATGTTCCATCTTCATGGTAATTGTCGAGCGCATCTGAGGCATCACCAAATGCATCGCCAATATTACTGAAATAGTTTTTCCCGGTGTCGATAAGAATGGATGACAACCTCTTGTTGGTTTTTGCCGCCCACGCCAGTGGTTCGGTTACACCTGATTTAAAGTCGTCGACATCTACAGCATCGGCGATATTTTGCAGTCGCTCTTTGCCTTTTTGCGGCAGTGTCATATAGCCCTCGACAAAACGGTTCCCGGCAAACTGCAACCCCTCTTTTGAGAGTTCATAGCTCTTCTCTGAGATACTCTTTGCACCAGAGAGCGATCCACCAATCATCAGCTTGCCGACATCGGCACCTCTATCACGAATCGATTTTCCATAGCTTGATGACTCTTGCGACAACGCCTCGCCAAAACGATAGACCCCATCCCAAGAGCTGGCTGCCGCACGCCATGACTGACCGATAATCGATTTGGTAAGTGAGCTGTTGTTATAGATCAGCAGCTTGCTTCCCTCGCGACTTCGACTTGAGATTTCATCTGCTATTTCATTCGATTTATTAATAATTGTTCCTGCAACGGCAAAACTCTTTTTTGTTCCGTCAGCGACCAGTGAAACTGCATCAGCCGCATTCTGAACAGAGGTGACAAAAGACTCACGCGCATCCATTCCCGCAAGCTGTGCGGCAAACTCATAGGCAGAGGGACCGGCAGGTATTAATCGAATCTCCGTATTCGGCACCTGAAAGGCGCCGTTGTTGTAGAGCGAAGCGTGTCCCTGTTTTGCCAGTTTTTTGGTGTTTTGCAGTGGATCATCTGCGGTAGTGGCGCACGACATTAAAACCGCTGCAAATATTCCGATGAAAACCTTTCTAATCACTTGAGTTATTCCCTTTTCAGATCATCTGGAAGGCGTTTGATAATTTGCTGAATCATTTGTGGATCATCGCTAATCTCTTCGACGATAACCCCCTCTTGTTTACGAAGGGTATCAACATCCAGCATCGTTCCAACCGGTAGCTCGTTAATGTTATGACGCTCTCCATCATCATCAATCACCTCACCTTTGGCATACGCAACGACCAGCCGTGGTCCATCCCAGAAAACAAAGATCATAGAGTTCGGGATCGCCATCAATAGATGTGCAGGGATCGCTGTCATAGCGTTATAGCCCAAAACGACACCACTTTTGATCTGGTTGACCGCAACCTTGGTGCTACCAACGGCAATATCGTAGGTCATCACAACCGGATAACGCACCGCCTCGTAGGTTGTTTTGATAACCGCCTCGGCAGCACCAGCGACAGGGGCTCCTGCTGTGGCAACAACCTGGTTCACGACCCCGGCCGTTCCACCAGCAACGTAGGTTACCGGAACCATCGCTGCGGATGCGGTTGCTGTAGCGGCGAAAAAGCCCCCTTCAATCGTTGGAGAGACAAACTTAACCACACCCTTTCCCGTGTAATAGAGAGTTAATCCTGTTGATTGAATGGTTCTGCCTGAGATATAGGCAATGCTGCTTACGGGAAGGAAGACAGCCTGGGTTGCGGTCTTTATCGTATATTCACCCACCATGATCGCGGTTTGTGTAGTGGGTTTGACAATGGCGTGATAAATGGATGAGAGATAGCCCTGCAAGATATGCCAAAGGCCGCCAAGAGCATTATCTGAATGACCAGAATCGTTATACTTCTCGATAAAGGCAGCCTTGGCACTACTCATCGCCTGTGGCCAGTCGGCACGGATATCGGTGGTTAACGCCTCATTCATGCGCTGACTCAATTCAGCAATGTTACTAAAATCACTCTGAAGATTGGTGAAGTAGTCACCAGGAATCGACTTTAATTCCGCGAGATCCTCCTCGGTGCGTTCACCATAGGTAAGGTATCCATTCGAAAAACGCTCCCATGCCAGTGCGTAGAATCTCAATGAAAACCCGGTTGCCGCGACCCCGATTTCATGGGTTCCTTTTAAGAGCTTCTGTGATGTCGATGTCCCTTTGGCGAAGATAGATTGTGTGGTTTGTACCCCCTCGCCGAATCCTTTGGTTATATTTTCACTAAAGCGCTCGGTATCTTTGCCAAGCTCCGCTCTCATTTGTGCCAATGCCTCTGCCGATGAGGTGATGGCATTTTCCTTTGCATACTCCAGCGCCTTTTCGGTAGAGGTGATAACACTCCACCCCTCTTTGTAGAGGGTTTCGTGTCCCCGAATATTGGCTTTGGTCAGGGGTATGATCTCTTCGGTGGACTTTTGTTGGCTGGTCTCTGCTACTGCAACAGAAAAGAGTGGCAACACTGTAATCAGGAGCAGCCCCAAGCGTAAAACTCGCTTTCCGGCTCTGGTTATCTCATCTGTTTTGAATGTTTGGCAGTGCATTGGCTCTATCGTGATTTCCATATTTTTGAAGAACTATACACTATTTTAGTGGCATGAATATCTGGTCGTTAGCGGGTGTGACTGCGCGACCGTGGTCTGAGCTATCTTTGTGTGGTGACCGCCTGAAGTAGTCGGTTAAAGAGGTTTTGGTTACCGTTCTTTTGAGCGTGAACCAGAGCGGTAACACCTTCACGATCTTTGGTATACACAGAGGCACCGGCAATGATCAAATGATCCACTACATCAGCATGACCACCCTTCACCGCCCACATCAATGCACTGTTGCCACCAATATCTCTCTTTTCGATCTCTGGTTGATGTGCCAAAAGTATATCCACAACCTCAAGATGCCCCTCTTTCGCTGCCCATATCAGCGGTGTCCATCTCATTGAGATATCGCTTTGGTTGATATCAGCATTTGACGATAACAGCGTCTCGACAACCTCAGAATGATTGTTGCCAGCAGCAACCATTAGTGCGGTATAGCTCCCCTCATCACTATCATTTGCATCGGCACCCTGGTGTAACAGTAACCTGACAATATCGTTATGCCCCTTTGAGGCCGCCATCAATAGTGCCGACCAACTACAGTGATCGCGCAGATGAATATCGGCACCCCTGGCAACAAGTTGTCTGGCCTTATCCAGATCACCCGACTCGGCGGCAAGAATCAGTGGCGTTCTCCCTTTCTCATTACGAGCATCAGGATCACTGCATCCGAACAGGGTAGCAACACTCAGCATGAGGATTAAAAGGGGCTGTTTAAGTATCGACTTCATAGGAGACTAATCATTGACGTTTTATATTGATGATGCTGTAACTTTGTTACAACAAAGTGATGAAATACTACTCCAGATTAAGCCTAGTATTAATAAGGTTAATTCATCTATATTTCAGGATATGCTGATATTGTTTCCTCACACTTATTCATAGCCTATCGATTATTATTTTAGGGATAAACCGAATGAACACCTCAACACTTGCGCTGATCATTTTTGCCGCAATCTTGATACAGGTAGCGGTGTTCATGTTTATGGGATATCAACGCCGCAAAAACGAGCTTATCAACAGCTCGACAACTCACTCCACCTTCAAAGGTGAAAGTGCCACTGCGCCGACCCCATCAAACAATCCCCCGATTTCCTGGGAAGGATTCAGAGAGTTTATTGTCCAACGCAAAGTCGTTGAAGATGATGCTCAATCAATCTGTTCCTTTTATCTGGTGCCAGAAGATGGATTGCCACTTCCCGCCTTTAAAGCAGGGCAATTCCTTACCTTCAGGCTAAACGTCACGAACCCATCGACGGGTAATTCCACAACTGTGATTCGGTGTTATTCGCTTTCGGATGCCCCCAACACCGATTATTACCGTGTGTCGATCAAACGGGTTCCGGCGCCCCCTAATCATCCAGAGTATTCCCCAGGTCTTTCTTCAAATCATTTCCACGACCATATTCACGAAGGCAGTCGGCTTGAGGTTAGGGCACCCTCTGGTCACTTCTACTGTGATGGGGAAGGGTCACGACCTGTCGTGTTGATTGCCGGAGGTATTGGCATCACACCAATGTTAAGCATCGTCAACACGCTGTTGAATCAGAACGATAAGCGGGATATCTATCTTTTTTATGGGGTGCGCAATGGTCATGAACAGATCATGAAACATCATTTAAGATCGCTAAGTGAGGATATCGATAATTTCCATCTACATCTGTGTTACAGCTCACCAAACAGTGATGATCAGGAGGGTGTCGACTTTCAGCACCACGGACGTGTTGATGTCACATTGCTCAAAAACACACTCAAATATAATCGTTATCAGTTTTTTGTCTGCGGTCCTAAAACAATGATGGAGAGTATTGTGCCGGATCTTGAGACATGGGGCGTCAGCCATGACGATATCTTTTACGAATCGTTTGGCCCTGCAACTCTCATCAAGCCATCGCCTTTAGCAACAGATGATGAGATTAAACACCCGATAAACATTACCTTTAGTCAATCAGGAAAAAAACTTGCCTGGGATCCATCCTATGCATCGATCCTGGAGTTTGCAGAGGCGAATCAGATTAAGGTTGAATCGGGTTGTCGTGCTGGTAGCTGTGGTTGCTGCCAAACCGAAATATCAAAAGGCGATGTCCACTACCTTCAGGAAACCGATGTCGATATCAGTGACGGACACTGCCTGATCTGCGTCACAATCCCTGAAAACGATCTGATATTAAATGTTTGAGAATTGATGATGAATCGATCGCTGTTTCAAAAAGAGGTGATTCCGTTTTATCGGATTTTCGGTTTGCTGATCCTTGCAACCATAATTATCGATGCACTGCTGCACCAACTGGATCTGGTCTGGATCGGACGCTATCTTGGTATTCCTGGTACGCTGTTAATCCTCTCTTCATTTGTCTACTCATTGCGTAAGCGCAAGATCATTAACAGAGGAAAACCAAAAAGCCTGCTCGCGATGCATGAGACCCTTACCTGGATAGGGGCATTATTGATTCTTGTTCATGCCGGTATTCATATCTACTCCATTTTGCCATGGCTCGCCCTGCTTGCGATGCTTGTCAATGTCGCCAGCGGTCTGACCGGAAAGTATCTTCTGGAACGCTCACGTCGCTTTATGGCCGAGAAGCGAGACTACTACCGTCAGCAAGGACTTGATGAGGATGAGACAGAGCGGCGTCTGTTTCGGGATGCGATCACCTTCGATCTGATGAAAAAGTGGAGAACCATCCACCTGCCGATCACCCTTGCGTTTGCGGTACTCGGACTAATCCATATTCTTACCATATTTCTATTCTGGCAATGGCGATGAACAGCAAAACCATCACACTTATTGTTGCCGTAAATCTGCTGATACTCCTGGTACTGACACTGTTGATGCCACACCTGATGATCAGCCCCGGCAAACCGATCGACGCACATGCGAAGATGGCAAACGACTGTTTTGCCTGTCATACCCCATTTATTGGCAGTACCGCTGATAAATGCATAACCTGCCACAAGGTTCCTGAGATCAGCCTAAAAACCACCAAGGGGTTGGCGATCGAAAAAGAGAAAAAGAGTGTTGCCTTTCATCAAAAACTCACAGAGTCAGATTGTGTCGCCTGCCATAGCGATCACAAAGGTGTAAAAGCATTCCGTCCGATTAGCCAGTTCTCACACAAGCTGCTTGAACCGGAACTGGAGAAACAGTGCAACAGTTGTCATAACAATCCAAAAGACTCACTGCACCAGAAGATTAAGGGCAATTGCCAACAGTGCCACTCTCAGGAGTCCTGGCAGCCAGCCACCTTTGAGCATGACAAATTCTTCCGCTTTGATCGTGATCATGAAACCGACTGTGAAACCTGTCATATCAACAATGACTACAGCGACTACACCTGTTATGGCTGCCACGAACACTCGCGTTCAAAGATCCGCGAAGAGCATGTCGAAGAGGGAATCTATGACTACGAGAAATGTAGCGAGTGTCATCGTAGTGGTGATGAACATGAGGCAGAACGGCTATGGAAAAGTAAACGCTACGGCGGGAGTGATAACTTTGAGCGCTCTTATAAAAAGAAAAAACATGACGATGATGATGACTAAAATCAGAACGTCCCTGTTTTGATTCTTGTGTTCTGGTGGGTGCTGCAGGGATCGAACCTGCGACCCTCGCCTTGTAAGGGCGATGCTCTCCCAGCTGAGCTAAGCACCCGAGAAGGGTGCGCAATATAGGGAGTTCGACCCTAAGTGTCAATCAGATTTTTTTGACTTGTATTAATTAGCTCTTGTCGAGCAGTGCCTGAATGATTTCGTCCCTCGCATCATGTTGCTCAATCTCTTCAACTGCTGTCCATGAGAGATCACTCTCTAGTCTGTAGGAGCCACAGTATTGATGCGGAGGGGCTCCTCCCCACTCCTGCGGTGCAAGCATGGAGAAGTATTCTCCATCTGCTTTAGAATAGAGATGATAGATCCGTCCGGGTTGTCGCTTGAAGTTGCATTTGGCACGATGAAGCTGCTGACTGTGTCGGGTGTCTTCTAACACCTTTTGTGCTTCAGCCTGTAGTGCCCGAATTTGATCTGCAATAAGCTTCAACTTGCCATGTGCATTGGTGCTAAGCATGTTATCTGCCTTTGCTATCTCCTTTGCCATATCAACAAGATCTGTCACTGGTGCCATGCGTCTTACCGGATAGGGTGCGCTATTATCTGATCCCTGGTGTACTTCTCCCTGATATCGATTGCCTTGTTCTTTACTCACACCACCTCACCTGCTGCATGTCCACTCGACCATGCCCACTGTAGATTAAACCCTCCAAGCTGACCGGTAACATCAACCACCTCACCAATAAAATAGAGTCCATCAACCCTCTTTGCCATCATTGTTTTTGAGGAGAGCTCATCGGTGTCCACTCCGCCGCGTGTCGCCTCTGCTGTACGATAGCCCTCACTACCAGCAGGTAAAACCTGCCAATTTTGAAATGCTTTGATGACTCTGCCCAGCTCTTCAGCGCTATATTGATTCATCGCTTTATCCTCAATCCTGCTGTCCTGCATCCTTGTTTCGACAACTCGCTTGGGGAGCCACTGCGTAAGAAAACGCCTTAGCGACTGTTTTGGGTGTTCTGCTTTATGGTGCTGATACTCCAACGCCAGATCGTGATCCGGCAACAAGTTGATCACTATCACCTCTCCCGATTGCCAATAGTTTGAGGCCTGTAGTATCACTGGTCCTGAGAGTCCTCGATGTGTAAAGAGCAGTGCTTCACGAAATGTCTGCCCCGATTCTGTAGTCACACTGGCATCAACACTGATACCACTAAGGGGTTGATAAACTGTTTTGTCTTGCTGTGAAAGCGTCAGCGCGACAAGTGCCGCCTGTGTGGGAATGATCCCTAATCCAAACTGCTGTGCAAGCTTCAACCCTAATGGTGTCGCTCCCATACGCGGTATCGATAATCCGCCAGTCGCAACAACCAGTGAATCGCAGGAGTACCGTCCCTTTGAGGTTTCTATCTCAAATCGCTGTTCAGTTTTTGTTACACAGGAGATTTTGGTCTGATATTGAAAGGCCACCGCGCCTTTTTTGCACTCGGATAACAGCATCTCGACAATCTGTTTTGCGCTCTGTTTGCAGAAAAGCTGACCGTGCTCACGCTCCTGCCATTGGATTTGATAGCGGCTAACAAGATCAATAAAGTCCCACTGTGAATAGCGAGCGAGTGCTGATTTACAAAAATGAGGATTGTTTGAAACGTAGTTTGACGGCTCGGTATAGAGATTTGTGAAATTACACCGTCCACCACCGGCTATCAGAATCTTGCTTCCCGGTTTATCAACGTGGTCAAGAACCAATACCTGACGCCCACGTAAACCTGCTGTTGCGGCACACATCAAACCTGCGGCACCGGCTCCGAGTATTATTATTTCTTGATGATTCATTTTGTCATTATTAATGATTCAAATTATATTTTTCCACTAAAAGTGTTAATGATTGCATCAAGAAGCGATCAGTGTGACGATGTTTGAATAAATCGTTCGATTTTTCTGAAAAAATCGGGTTTATCCGTGGCTGATATAATGAAATAATTGTCGAATTACCATAGGATATTAAAAAAATAAATATACTAATTATGAGGAGTTCATAATGAGCGACGATAAGAAGTCGGACGATATTGAAAATAGTTCCGATGAGCTCAATGGGGATGATGAGCTGTTCTCTGATTTCCATGATCTATTTCCGGATGACACGGATGAGAGCGAGCTTGGCGAAACAAGTACTGAAGCAGCAGATGTTGAAGAGATTGAAAACGATAGCGAGTTAGATGAGCTCAACTCTATCCTTGACGATTTTGAAAAGAAGCTTGGGGCAGAAGATGAGGCTGATGAGAATGCGTTCTCTATCGAAGAGCCTTTTGATGATGCCCTTGATGCGACTCCCCAGATAACTTCCGAACCCGAATCTGAGCCAGATTCCTTTGATGATGAACTCGACAACCCTGAGATTGATCTGATCGAAGATGAGGATGAGGAGGATGACTTTAGCTTTGAGGTTGATGATAGTTTAAGTGATGAGCCGCTTGATTTTGATCTCGATCCAATGACAACGAATGATGACAATGATTCCGATGATGGGGTCGATGTCTTTGCTGAGGAAGAGGTTGAACCTGATTTTGAGGATGATGATGAGTTCTCGACTGCGCTATCGGATGACGCAAATGATGATGACGAATTCGCGATGGATTCAGACCTATCCTCTGAGGAGGAGGCCGAACTTTCATCTATCATCGATGATCAGGACGAAGAGAGTCCTATGGAGCAGGATCTATTTAATGATCCTGAGAATGAATCAGATGCACTTGATGAAGAAGAGTTCTCAGAGCAGGATGAGCTTAATGAAGATGGTTTTGAGGAAAACGATCTGGACGAAGATCTGGCTGAGCTGGATCTTGGTACGCCTGCAATGGTCGCATCAGCTGCGGCTTCTAGCATTGAGCACGAGGGAGCACCAACCGAGCCACCACACAAGGTTAATCAAGGTAATGATATGAGTAAGAAATTAGGTATCTTTTTGTTCCTGCTTGCGCTGATTATTGGTGGTGCTGGAGCATTTATGGCGTTTACAGCTTCGAGTGGACTAACCATGGCATTGGCTGAGATCGAGACCCTAAAGAACCAAAAAGCTGCCGCCACGAGAAGTGATCCTCGCATCCCGAAGATTGCTGAGTCGGTGGATCAACTCAATACTCGACTCAACGAGATTGCGGCTATTATCGACGGTCCAATTAGCCACATGAATGAAAGTGGTGATGCCAACGAAAGCGAAGCCATGAAAAAGATTGAGGCTTTGAGTCAGCACATCAGTATGGTTGACGAGGTTATCTCTGCGCTTGAATCTCAACAGGAGAAGCTGGCTATTGCGATCTCTTCCACCCCTGCAAGAAAAACAGAAGCAACAACCTCTGTTGACACTCCAGAAGTGGCTGCATCACAACCTGAGCCCTCTTCTAGCGGACGCTGGTCACTAAATCTTCAATCACTCTCTAGTGAAAAAAATGCAATGGAGACAGTAAAGGAGCTTAAGGATATCGGGGTAAGTGCGGTTATGCGTAAATCAACCAGTGGTGATAAAGTCTGGCATCGTGTTCGTATTGAAGGCTTTAATACCTATAACGAGGCAAAAGCATACATTAAAAAGCTGCCGGTCAGCCCACTAACCGCTAACCCATGGGTAACCAATAATTAGACCACTATTACTGCTTTAAAAAAGCCGCTACTTCAGCGGCTTTTTTTTGCTACCAGTTTGCAGTGCAGTCTAAATGTCGCCACACCCGATACATCCCAGACAAGCCATCCTCTAACATAATGACGACAGGAATACCCTTAAGCTGGCGTTGGAAGTTAATGACCCAATATGCTGGCATTTTACTATTAAGTGGGTAGTTCTCCTCCAGAGCTCTCTGAATGCCCATTAAATGCCGAACTCGTTCAATCTTATCCTTATCGTTGGGAAAAGGGGTGCTTCCGTTTCTAAAGCGGGTTAGATAACGCTCTTTTTGGGATTGCGAGAATCCAAGCAGGTTCATGCGATCACGATCGGAGATCGACCAGCTATCAAGGATCTTCATAATCGTTAGGCCTAATGTTTTTAATTCCTGATCACTCATTATTTCAATTCTTTGTTTTTGATTCGTTATTGTATGGTGGATTGTCTATCAAAAGTGTAGTTTGGTCGTTATTAGCAGTTTTCAACCTTGGCAGAATCCTATTACGTAACAAAAGGAGAGGAGTCCAGGGAAAAAACAACTCACGAGGCAATGTTTAGTAGCCGTGTCTGAGGGACAATAGCTGGATGCTGTAGTTTTGCCGAGGAGAAAATAGAACCGTGGACACCTATTCAGGCTTCGCTTGTTTGAAACCAATAATTCAGGAATACATTTTGATGCTCTGTCGCTAAAATATATCGATGATTTCAAGACAAGAACGAAAGGATCGCCGTCTCGAACGCGGGCAGGCTCTGAAACGATATCAACAGCAACGGGCAAGAAATCTCCTGGCTAAACCGGGGGCACATCAGTTCGTGTTGGTTTTGGATAATCTTAAATCTGGTTTTAATGTTCCTAAAATCTTCAGAAGTGCCGAGGCCATGGGTGCTGCGGCTATTCATCTGATCAATATCGGCCCATTTGATCCCGCGCCTTCTAAAGGCTCTTTCAGGAAAGTTCCGGCTCGATTTCATGATGACTTTGAGAGTTGCTACCGAGAATTAAAAGCTCAGGAGTACCACTTCTTCACGCTGGAGCCTGATAGTGATAACTCACTCATGAAGGTTGAATTACCTTTGAAATCCGCATTTGTGATGGGACATGAGGAGTATGGGATTCAGTTTGATCCCGCAGAATTTGACGGTGTTAACTCACTTTCGATCCCGCAATTTGGTGATGTTGAGAGTCTGAATGTGAGCATTGCTGCATCTATCATTATGTTTGAGTATGTCAGGCAACACTACAAACCCTAGAGACAAAAAAACCCGGCAAAAGCCGGGTTCCTTAGTATCGATAAAAGAAGCGATTATTTAATCTTTGCTTCTTTATACATCACATGCTTACGAACAACAGGATCGAATTTTTTGATCTCCATCTTCTCAGGCATGTTACGTTTGTTTTTATCTGTGGTGTAGAAGTGTCCGGTTCCGGCACTTGATACTAATCTAATCTTGTCACGCATCTCTTAACTCCTTAAACCTTTTCGCCACGGCTACGGATCTCGGCAAGAACAGCATCAATACCCTTCTTATCAATAATACGCATACCTTTGGTGGTTAAACGCAGTTTTACAAAACGATTTTCGCTCTCAACCCAAAAACGGTGAGTGTGAAGATTCGGCAAAAAACGACGACGTGTTTTATTGTGCGCATGGGAAACATTGTTTCCAGTGACAGGGCGCTTACCTGTAACCTGACATACCTTTGACATGGTATTAACTCCAACAACCTTATGTTCTGTTCGCCCACTTCGGGCAGGAAGCCGCGTTTTATACCAAACCGCCGACCGAAAGACAACTGTTTTTTCAACTATGTTATGGATATCCGTTTGAACAATCTTTGTTATATCTCATTATAAACAATGAGTTACGCCGAATATTCGGGCATTTACTATTTTGATATTTCGTCGTGAATTGAGGCAAAACTTCGGATCCATGGGCCTTGGCTCTGCAACAGTTGAGGGAGCCTTTTGATCGCGGCTCTTGCCGTTTCGCGCTCATCGAACAACCCTCCAATCAACGTAAACCAGTCCGCTTCGTTTTTAGTGGTTTTAAATATGGCAAGAGGCTCAATCAATTCGTATTTTTTTACCAAGAGTTCAAGCGCTTCTCGCTTTGAAGAGGCTGATATCTGAATGGCGACCATCTCCGGGTTTTGACTCCATATCCATGCGAGATTGTTGATCACCGCTGTCGTTGGGTTGCTAACCGGCACTACTGGCTTCGACTCAGGCTTAATTCGACTCGACATCACCTTTATGATGCTATCAACACTACGAACCCACGGCGTAACGGCTGGCTTAAATCGCTCTGCCGCCTTTAATGCCTGTGCTTTGGTTTTATACAGACCCTCGGTTATCGCATAGATAACCACGCCATTTCTAACCTGCGAGAAGATTGCGAAGGTACTGCTCTTTTCTGATAGCACCGTTGTCATCATCTCAAGGTTTTCCCGATTGGTCGTGGCATGAAGCTGAATCACATAGGCATCTGATTGCTGTTGGTTGTACCATTTTGAGGAGTAGATTTGTGCTCCATTTTTCTGATTTGCCTCAAGCTTTGGGGTTGGCTTTTTTACAGCCACAGCCGGTGTTGCTTCTGGCTTTTTCGCTGCCACCTCAGCGGCATTAATCATAAACTGTAATGGTGCGGTCGAGGCGCCTTCGCTATTAACCACCTGCACAAAATGCCGACCCGGTTTTAACTGTGATGGATTAAATACAATCTCTGTATTGGAAATTGACAGTGGCTCCAGGGTCTCCATCTTGATATCACCTTCTCGTAACACCACCAGCCTGCTACTACTTTCAAACCCTTCACCAAAGAGGCTTACCTTATCTCTCTTTGCGACTGTAAATGATGATGGTGCAATCTTCTCGATTACAAGTGTGGAGGTGACCTTTTGACGGGGTTCATCTTTGATCTCATCGACAGTCACTGTTTTTTGTTCAACTATCTTACGCTCTGACTCCCTCCCAACCTCTGGAATGGGTTCAACCTCAATAGCCGGCACACTCTTTTGTGACTGTTCAGCAACTACAGCAGATTCACTGTTTTTAGTTTCCGGGCTAATCTTAAGGGGCACTTTTATTTCTGACTGTGTTAAAGGCGGTTCGCTGTCGCTACTATTGAAAAACAGGACTAGAGCCACGACCAAAACCAGGCCAATCACCGGAAGCACAAACCTTTTAGCTCCGGAGGCAGATTGAGTATCACCTATTCTAGAGAGTAGTTCGCCCGGTAGGCCTTTGGCTGCTTCAATGAGTTCGTTTTTCTGGTCGTAGGTCAGTTTTCTTGGTAGGCCGCTATTTGGCTGTTGAATCAAATCATCAATAAACTCTCCCATTTGTTCATCGCTAAATGGGAATAACTCAATAATCCTGACCTGATTAACCAGAGAATGATCGCTCTCGATACGTTGACGCAGACTTAAATCTCCAACGAGTAGTAGGCGAAAAATCGGTCGATCTTCATTCTGTAGGCGATTAATTCTTGCGAATTCATTGATGGTTTCATTATCGAAATCATCGCCATTTTCAATAATGATGAGTGATTGCTCGCTCTTGCTCTGCTTTAGGAGATAGAAATGGAGTGCATGTAGCCACTCTTCCGGCTTAACCTGGCTATCATCAAAGGTAAGTGCTTGTGAGATTGTGGATCTGGCAGAGTAGAGGTCACTAATCGTCGCGCCGTCGATTCGAATAATATCTCTATCATTAATCTGGAGATTAATAAGTTCCTGGAGATTGCGACTCTTACCAACGCCATTTACCCCTGTAAGCAGCAATAATTCATCACCATAATCGATGATGTGCTGCATCAAATCGCGTTCTCTCTCCAGCTCTGGTGTAATAAAATATGATACTTCTAACATATTCAGTCCCGTTCTACCCCTCATCCCCTTGCGTGAACATTACCCGATATCCGCGTGCTATTTGCTGATCACGAATCTTCAGTAGTTCATTCAGCGCTCTGCTTTGATCACTGTAGTGATTCTTTTTTAATGTGCCTGGTGAGTCTTGACTCCCCCACTCTCGCACTAGAGACCAACCACCCAATATATCCTTCTGTAGGATTAATTGATAAAAGCGTGGTCTTTTACCATTATCGCCTGGTGCTTGCAGGTATATTCTCATATCTTTGCACCATTAAATCCAATCTTTCAGGTTCGCTCAAACGGATCATAGAGTTTCTTATGTTCTGCAATCGCAAAACGATCTGTCATCCCTGCAATATAATCAGATACCACTCTGGCGCGTCCACTCTCGCCTGCTGTTTGTTCTTGCAGCTTACACTGCTGTTGAGCCTCTGGAGGTAACAGCTTCGGATCAGCATTTAACGCCTCAAAAAGCTCGGAGATCACTCTTTTAGCTTTATTACTCATTCGGTGTACTCGATGATGGCGATAGAGCTTTTCACGTAGAAACTGTTTAAGCTCTTTGTGTAATGCCTCCATTTTTTCACTAAACGCAATCAATGGCGTTGCGAATGCCCTAACGTCATCAACCGATTCAGGTTTATTGCCTGCAATAAGCTTTTGACTGTTTTCGACCAGATCAATCACCTGCACGTTGATTATTCTTCTTATCGTCTCATGAATTGTTCTGCGCTCATCCAGTTGAGGATATCGATGGTTTACCTCCTCTAACTGTGCCTGGAATAGCTCAATGTCATGAAGCTGATCAATCGAGATAAATCCTCCGCGCAGACCATCATCAACATCGTGATTATTGTATGCGATGGCATCGGCAATATTTGCGACCTGTGCCTCAAGAGAGGGTTGTCCACCGCGTAAAAAGCGCTGGCCAAGATGGCCAAGCTTCTCTGCATCATTGCGACTACAATGCTTTAAGATCCCTTCTCTTGATTCAAAGGTCAGGTTTAATCCATCAAACGCGGCATAACGCTTCTCAAGCGAATCGACGATTCGAAGTGACTGCAGGTTATGTTCAAAGCCGTTATAAGGCTTCATGCAATGGTTAAGTGCATCCTGCCCCGCATGTCCGAAGGGGGTGTGACCCAGATCGTGCGCGAGGCATATGGCTTCAATCAGATCTTCATTAAGATGAAGGATGCGAGCAATACCACGACCAATTTGAGCTACCTCAATCGAGTGAGTCAGTCGTGTTCGAAACATATCACCCTCATGATTTACAAAAACCTGAGTTTTGTATTCGAGCCGACGGAATGCTGCTGAATGAATGATCCGATCACGATCACGCTGAAATTCTGTTCGATATTCCGGGGCTGACTCAGCAAAACTGCGCCCCTTTGAGTTTTGTTCAGTTACGGCATACTGCGCTAACCGACTCAATGATCACCCCTTGATAGGTGATTTGCCAGCATGCTTTTCAGAGTTTCGATGGGGATGCCTTCTTCGATTGTTGAATTACCCAACTGACGCATTAATACAAGCCGTAGCTCGCCATCAAGTACCTTTTTATCGACAGACATCAGTGCGATAAATTGCTCAACGGATAACTCCTTAGGCGCTGTGGTAGGGAGGTTACTCTCTTGAATAATTGTTCTGATACGGGTTGTTGTCTCTGAGTCTATCCACCCCATCGCCTCTGATAGCTCAGCCGCCATAACCATTCCAACAGCAACAGCCTCTCCATGAAGCCACTCACCATAACCCATGCCAGTTTCAATCGCATGTCCAAAGGTATGCCCGAGATTAAGTAGTGCACGGGAACCACTCTCAAGCTCATCTGCGGCAACGACCTCAGCCTTGTCCTCACACGAACGATGAATGGCAAAGCTTAACAGGTCAGGATCACGCTCAATCATGGATTGAATATTCTCCTCCAGCCACTCAAAGAAGGAGAGATCATTAATCAAACCATATTTGATGACTTCTGAGATCCCTGCGCTTAGTTGACGATCATCAAGCGTGTTTAAGGTATCTGTATCGGCGATCACACACTGTGGTTGATGAAACGCTCCAATCATGTTCTTACCTAGGGAATGGTTGACTCCGGTTTTGCCACCAACCGAAGAGTCGACCTGAGCCAGCAAAGTGGTCGGAATCTGAATAAAGTTCACACCACGCTGGTAGCTTGCTGCGGCGAAACCGGTCATATCACCAACGACACCGCCACCGAGGGCAATCAGAGTACAGCGTCGGTCAAAGCGATTCTCCAGCAAGGCGGTATAGATCATATTTAGAACTTCAAGGTTCTTATATTGTTCACCATCGGGCAGGATTACCTGAGCAACTTTATATCCCTCAAGCGATTTAAGTACACTCTTCAAATAAAGTGGTGCAACCGTTTCATTGGTAACGACCATCACCTGTTTGCCATGAATATGGGACGTGATGTAGTCAGGGTTACCAAGCAATCCTGATCCAATATAAATCGGATAGCTGCGTTCACCTAAATCGACATTTAAAATCTGCATCTTTTGATATCTGGGTATGATTAATCGCCATATCATAGCGAAAAGTGGACTGAAAGGTTAGAGATGATTAACGCCCGTAGTTATGCTCCATCTTCAATCGTGCAACTATCTCCTTAACCACACTACGGATCGAGCGATCCTCGGTGTGAATGATGATATCTGCAACAGATCGATACAGCGGATCACGCTGTTCGATGAGTTCCTTAATCTTGGTCATTGGGTCATCGGTCTGAAGGAGTGGACGGTTTTTATCACGACAAGTACGCTGATAGAGCTGCTCAAGCGACGCATAGAGATAGATGACAACACCGCGCGAAGTAAGGTAGTTCCGATTCTCCTCCTTAAGCACAGCACCACCCCCAGTTGCGACAATCACATCCTGTTGGCTTGTGAGTTCATCGAGCATCTTGCTTTCACGATTTCGAAACCCCTCCTCACCTTCAATCTCAAAGATTAGCGGAATACTCGCACCGGTACGATTGATGATCTCATGATCACAATCTTTAAACTCAAGATTCAAGGCCGTTGCCAAATGGCGACCAATGGTACTCTTGCCGGCTCCCATGGAGCCGACAAGGAAGATGTTACTAACAGACATTACGGAATTGAAAGAGTAACAGTCGCAGAACCATCACCTGCGGTATAGGTAATGGTCACCGTATCACCAGAGACTGGCGTACCTCCTACAGTAATAGTAGAGGTACATGTTCCACCTGTTCCTGTAATACAAGCAGTAGGGGTTACTGTTATTGTTGATGCCGGATCGACCGTAGTGTAAGCGACTGAGGGGGATACCTGAGTAAATGGCAGTGCAATCCCATCACCGCCATCTGTCAATCCGAGGGTAATCGTATCACTACCGATAATTGTTGCCGGTGCAGCAGTCAATGTATAGCCAGCAATTGATGAGAAGCATGCATCAGGACTAATCGTTGTTGCTGCACCATCATTACTGCTGGCAATGATATAGACATCACCAGAGTCCGCTGGAGTGACTCGCGTATCAGATGCAGCAAGAGTACAACCCGTTAATATCGTATTCGCATTTGCTGGATAGACCATCCTGATATTAGCTAAACCATTTGTAGTTGTTGCAAAGCCAAAGGTTGCTGTTGAAGAGGTCTCATCCACACCAAATACAGAACCACCCAGCATTGATGCGCCAACGATATAAGACAGGCCAGTCGGACTAGTCGCATCTGTGAACGCTGTCTGAACACCTAACGTGGTATTGGTAAATGCCGTGGTCGTATTAACATAACGACTCTTGTCACCCTCAATCGCATCGGTAATCAACAGGCGATCATTGGTCTCAGTGTATCGGGTGATCCCGTTTCTGGTCACTGTATCAACATTAAATGTAGCTCCGGCGTCTGTAAAAGTAGTTGTACCTGCAGTTGAACCAGTGGTACCACTGGAGATTACAGAATCAACCAATCCCAGATAAACCACCGTACCATCAGGAACAGCATTACCATAACGGTCAACCACATTAATACCCGCTTTGCGTGCATAGAACCCAGCTGTAGTGTTTCCAAAGACATCAGCAGTCGTGTTCAGATTAATAATCGCATTCGATTGAGGGTAACTGAATGTGATTGTTTCAGCAGGGCCTGACGCAATAACCACCTCTGAGATTGTTGTGGTCGCATTATCCAGATTTGCTGTTGCGCTAATCTGTAGCTCAACATTACCTGGCAATGTTCCGGATTTCAGGTTTACTGTTGCTTGGCCATCTGTGGTTGCAACACTGATTGAAGTCGTACTACTGACCAGAGTACCTGTATGATCAACACCGGATAAGGTCTCTCCTCCATTAGGTTTGCTCACAAACGAAACAACCAGATTACTCGCCGTTGTCGGACTTCCTTCCACATTAACGAGATTACCCGCTTCGTCGTAGACCTTAATAATGATTGTGGTATTTTCAGTCTTATTGACTCCGGCAACATAGATCTGGCTCGACGATATCGTCGTCGTAATCACTGCTGCTGTTCCTGTTCCTGTAGCGACCGAACCGACCTGAATCGAAGTAGTACCACTCACACTGCTAATGGTAGAGGATTTGGCAGTAATGGTATCACTACCAACAACACTACCGCCGGTATAAGTAATTGTTGCCTGACCATTCACATCCGTTGTTGCAGAGACAGCCGATAAAGAACCACCACTATTGTTGGTACTGATGGCAAAGGTTATCGTTTCATTGACTACCGGGTTAGCACCATCTGTTACCGTAGCTGTTATCGTGGAAGTGCCGCTTACATCCAACGAATTCGGTGAAGATGTAACTGTTAGACTACTAATCGCACCTGAGATGAAGGAAACAGTTGTACTTGATTGTACACCCCCGGTCTCAGCAGTAATCAGTGAAGAACCGGTATTGGCTGGTGCCGTTAATGTTGCTACAGCAATACCACTACTATTGGTAGAAGAGGATGCTGTTATCGCTCCATTACTACTGGTGAAGTTCACAGTAACTCCTGACATCGCTGCTCCATTTAAATCTGTAACGGTCGCACGTACTGTGAGTGTATCGCTAACTACAACTGATGATGCTCCTGTAGCAATAGCTACTGCCCCAACAGAGGATGAGGATGCTGCAAGCGTAATGAGTGCCGATTTGGTTGTGCCGTTGGTGGATTCTGCAACAAACTGCATATCATTACCAATGCTTACGCCATAGAGAGCTGAGACCACAAAACTTGTGGTATAGATTCCGGTGGCATCAGTTACATCGCTGGCACTGTTGATCACCGTATCAAAAGTACCAGAACCCGGAACTGATTCTTTATAAAGATGTACCGTTATCTGTTCACCATTTAAGCGATTACCGTTAGCATCCTCTACAATTACCTCGGCATTAATGGTATCACCCACGCTCGCTGTAGATGGTGATACATACATATATAACGACGATGCTGCTGCAGGAACAAAGCTAATAGTTGTCGAACTAATGACACTACTGGCCTCAGCATTTACTAACGCCTCTCCGGTTAGAGCAGGTGCGGTCAATGTTACGTTTGCAACACCATTAATATCAGTAGTCGCAGTTGCACTGGATAATGTACCGCTGCTAGTTGTGAAACTTACCGTCTGCCCCTGCATCAACCCACCATTTAGGTCTTTAACCTCTGCTCTGATATTAACAATATCATCAACCACAACAGAGGCTGCACCAGCAGTAATCGTTACGGTTCCAACTATTTGAGAGGCACTACTTACAGTAACATTGACGGTATTGGTAACACCATTGCTAAGAACTGTAGCAGTTATGGTGTCAACACCTAGAGCAGTCCCGGCAGTATAAGTTAGTGATGCTATACCATTCTCATCAGTTACAGATGTTACTGCCGCAAGACTTGCCCCGCTAGTATCAGTAGTTATTTCAAAGCGGATCGATTCTCCAGACACAGGCAGGCTATTAGCATCCAGCACTTTTGCCCGGAGTGTGGTTGTGTCTCCTGGGACTACCGTTGCAGGAGTGCTTATCACCGTAACTGTCGAAGGTGCGCCAGCCTCAAGAGCTACCTCTGTTGAGGTATTAAAACCACTGGAAGATGCTGTCAATGTCGCAGTACCTATAGTTGCAACACCTTGCAGATAAAACACTGCCTCACCATTTGCGTCTGTTGTATATGGTGCATTGGTGCCATAGGCTGTTGTTCCATCACTTTCTAGCAATGTTCCAAGTGTACTTGCAAGGGTAACCGTTTGACTGGCCGAAACCGCAGCAGAGTCATCCTTTACAGTGATCCGAACAAGTGTATTGCTAGATGTGTTAGCAGTAATAGCGCTTGAACCAGTTGCAATCTCAACACTTCCGACAACTTGTGCCGATGCACTGACAACAATGGTACCTGTGCTACTTACACTACTGCTTTGTGCTGTAGCAGTGATAACATCGCTACCAGTTCCTGTACCCGCTGTATAAGAGACTGTCGCCACACCGTTAATGTTTGTGACCGCAGTCAACGCACCCAGACTTGCTCCACTAGTATCTGTAGTGATCTCGAATCGAACAGTTTCGCCTGAAACAGGTAGTGAATTCGCATCTACGACCTTAGCACTAAGTGTACTACTACCAGATGGATTCACTGTCGATGGTGCTCCTGTTAGGGTGACAGTAGCAGAGGAACCCGCTTCAAATACTACATCTGTAGTAGCATTGAATCCGCTGGAGCTTGCAGTAAGTGTTGAAGTACCCAGAGAAGCAACACTTTTCAAATAGAACACAACCGAACCATTGGCATCTGTTGTATACGGAGAATTGGTACCATAGGCAGTTGAAGCATCACTCTCTAAAAGAGTTCCCAAAGTTTTGGTCAATGTAACTGTTTGACCCACGGCTGCTGCGCTAGATTCATCAAGCACAATAACCCTAACAAGTGTATTACTTGTACCATCTGCAGTAATAGTTCCAGTGCCGGTACTTACACTCACACTTCCGACCACCTGAGCTGAAGCACTTACAATAATGTTACCCGTTCCAGAGGTATTATTACTTTGCGCCGTTGCAGTAACAACATCTGTGCCAGCACTGTTTCCTGCTGTATAGCTAACTGATGCATTACCATTGACATCTGTAACAGCGGTGACATTACCAATGGTTGCACCAGAAACATTGTTAGTCACTTCAAACCGAACTGTTTCACCTTCGACTGGTAACGAATTAGCATCAACCACCTTAGCTGTGATTGTACTGCTTCCTGCTGGATTCACCGTAGAAGGTGCGGATGTCACAGTGACACTACCAGGCAATCCTGCAACAAAACTAACATCTGCACTTGCAACATAACCGCTAACATCCGACGCAACAGTTGCTGTTCCCAGATTTGCGGCACTCTTCAGATAAAAGAGCGCCTCACCATTACTATCAGTTGTATACGGAGCATTTGTTCCATAAGCTGTCGAGTTATCGCTTTCTAGTAAGCTGCCTTGAGTGGTCGTCAAGACAACGGTCTGTCCTGCAATAGCAACACTATCTGTATCAAGTACACTAACCCTTATCGGTGTGGTACTTGTTCCATTAGCTGTAATTGAACTCGAACCTGCAGCCATGGTTACAGTTCCAACAACCTGACCCGAAGCACTGACAGTAATCGTACCGGTACCACTGGTTGTATTACTTAGGGCAACTGCTGTAATGGTATCAGTTCCTGTATTGGTGCCAGCAGTATACTGAATAACTGCATTACCGTTGGCATCCGTGTCAGCAGTCACTGCAGCAAGGATTGCTCCACTACTATTAGTAGAAATCTCAAAGCGAACTGTTTCTCCCTTCACAGTTAGGCCATTGGCATCAACCACCTTCGCGGTAACATTACTGGTTCCTTCAGGATTTATCGTACCCGGTGTACCAAACACTGTAACTGCGGCAGGTTTTCCAGCAACAAAATTGATAGAACTATTGCCTCTAAATCCACCAGCATCTGCAGTGATAATTGCGGTACCCAGTGTTGCTACACTTCTGAGATAGAATGAAACTTCACCATTACTATCTGTAGAATAAGGGGTATTTGTTCCATATAGGCTTGTGCCATCATCTTCATATAAACTACCCAAAGTAGTTGTGAGAGTTACCGCCTGTCCAACTATTGGCTTAGCTGAGGAGTCTTTAGCTATTACCCGAATCAAGGCTAGATTCGTTGCTGATGCATCAGCTGTCATTGATGTAGTACCAGTAACCACCTCGAGAGTTCCAACAACTATTGCCGCTTTGTCAACTGCAATGATCTGACTGGCCGTCGGTACCGAACTATCTGCAACACTAGCTGTTATAGTATCGTTCACGGAAGTGACAACATTTGAACCTGCAGCATACACTACAGATGCGATACCATTTACATCCGTATAGGCGCCTGCTGTTTGCAGCTTACCGCTGCTGTTATTGGTGGTTAACGTAAATGAAACGTATTGATTTTCAACTGGATAACCCAATCCATCTTGCGCTAAAACAGATAGGGTTGTCTCACCACTTGGCACTATTGTCGTAGGTAGAGCACTAATAGCTAGTGTTGCCACATTTCCAGGTTTAAATTTAACGATCGTTGAGCTTTGAATACTACCACTGGTAGCTATAATTTCTGCATTTCCCAAATTATTTGATGAGGTTAGAACCACCTCGGCAATACCGTTTGAGTTTGTAGTAGCTGTATAACTGGTTCCGCCTCCTGTTAATGTACCCGCACTAGTTGTAAACACTACATCCACACCTATTGCAGGTTTTATTTCTTCAGATATCGCCCCGGAACCAGAGTATATTGAGAGATTAGCAGTAACCTTTGCTCTTATCGTTCTCGTGGCACCATTAACAGCTATGCTTGCATTATCTGAACTCGCAGGAGTTAACACGATTTGATCAATAAGTGCCGTTGCAGGATTCATTGTTATGTTTGCTGTTGCCGTCAAGGCTGTGCCTAATACCGAAACAGTAATCGTGTCTGTTCCTGCAGTGTTACCCAATATGTATTTAATCCTCTCCTTGTTTGTCGTACTGATCATTACCCGTCCATTAGAATCGGTTACGCCATTGGCGTGTGACAATTCGCCACCTGTAGCGTTTGTTGTAATCGAGAATGAGACTGATCTGTTAGCAACAGGAGAATTAGAGGCATCAAGAACCAACACTTCCAGATCGGTCGCCTCTCCTGCTGCTAATGTGGATGGATTAACACTGAATGTAACATTGGTCGGGACAGACACTGGGTCACCCGCTATAACATTGACCACAACCAGTTCACATCCGACATAGTAGTAAATCGTTGCGGACTCACCATCAGAGGCATAAAGTGAGGATATTGAAATGGCTGATGTAAATACACCATCACCACCTGATGCAGTTGTATAACCACTGGTAGCCCCGACATTCATCCAACCAGATGTTGAAGAGTTGGATGTATTATAGTCATCAACATAGGCAGTAATAGGACGTCCAACAGGCTCAGGGCCTGACAGGGTGAATGTCACATTAGAAGAGCCTCCTGGAGAAACATAAACAGTAGTAGACGATGCACTAACTGAATAAGCGCTCGTACATGACGCATTGTAAGGCGAAGAAGGTAAAAGTTCTGCTATTACATCAGACTTCAACGCGGGTAGACGCATACTTAATTCAGAAACAACCTCTGTTCCACCCACCAATGTGCTTGCCCGAATCCGATCAGTAATCCACTGGGCATCCTCTTTAAGGTAAGTCAGGCTAAAGGTAGCAATACCATTAGCATCAGTCGTAACTGTAGAAGGCAATGTACCGCCCGCAGAGTTTGGTGGGGTTAAAGCGCCATTGCCATCAATATCTTCACCCGTATCCATAAACAGGTTTTCATTTAAATAGTCCTCATTGATGAATGTATCTGTGACCAGTGCTGCACCATCAGTAATATTGTTAAATTGAATAAAGTCACGAACACCTGTGTGATAGTACGATGGCCATGCACTCAAATTCACCACCGCATTGGTCACTGGATTACCATTTGCATCGGCAACCAATACCGACATCGGCAATTCATAAGCAGTATCGTTGGCGATAGATGCAACACTGGTAGCGCTACCTATGACCACAGACCCGGCCTCATCTGTAATGACAATCTTAAATACGCTGGGTGCTGCTGTTGCACCAGGGTTTGTTACGGTTGCTTGAATCTGAATTCCATCAGCCGTTGACGCCTGAGAACCAGAAGTAAATGTTGTTCGAGCCTCACCAGAGGCATCGGTAGTCGCAATAGGAGGAAATATATTCTCGCCGCCACCAGTAGAGTTTAGGAGGGTAAAGCTGACAACTGCACCAGCAACAGGCTGATCAGTTGAGGTAAGTACACGTGCAACCAGATTTGATGTGTAGGACACATCACCTGATGAAACAGGTAAAACACTAGGGGATGCCTGGAAGATCATCTTAGCGGCATCAGCAACATCTGCTGTAAATGGAACATCTATAGAATCAGATTTCAGTGTATTACTCGGATCCTGAACAAGAACCTTTGCAATCCCTGCAATTGATGACGTCAGAGTTGCTGATGCTGTTCCACTTGCGTTCACAAGTGCTGTAACAACTGCGTTAGTTGTTGCCCCAACAGTTAATGCCCCTAGTGTTGTAGCCATCTGTACCGGAGTACCTACTGCAGCACCGGGATAGCTCACTGTAATCGTCTGACTATTTCCTACAACAACCGGTGTCACGGAACCTTTTACTGGTGCAGTGATCTTAAATTCAGTTGCAGCTGTATCAACGATAAAACTTTGGGTAATTGTTGTACCTAATCCAACGATATTTAACATCGGTGTACCGGCTGTTGCGCCAGCAACCGTAAATGAGACCTTGCCATTGACACTGGTATTTGCCACTTCCGTGTATGTGCTATAACCGGTCAGTGTACAGGCCGTTGTTAATGGAGTAACGCCCGTAGAATCATAGAAGGTTAAATCACCGGGAGGATTTGTAATGCCAACACATATTGTGCCATAAAATACAGGTTGAGATGTTGAATCCAGTGCGGTGACAGTAACAGGGACCCGATCTGTTCCCGCATCAGTCAATGAAGTTTGAGTGGCCGAAACACTCAGAGTAGTTCCGGTAATTTGAATTGGTATTTGTCTACTTAGTGATTCCGCTGTGGCAGTAATGGTAACAACATGATTGCTGTAATCGTAAGAACCAGCGTTAAAGGTTACAACCGCCTTACCGGATGCGTCACTGGTAGCTGTTGCAGAACTTAGTTGCCCACCGCTGGCACTGAATGAGACCTCTATCCCCTCAACACCGGCATTATTTGTATCCAGAACATTTGCTGTAATTGTCGCGATATCAGTATCATTACCTGTCGCGACAGAGGCGCTTGATGTTCCTATGCTTAACACTGCCACAGTAGTCCCAGGAACAACTGCCACTCCAACCACACCTATATCTACTGTGCCAGACACCGCTGCACTGGTTGCAGTTGCAGTGATGGTGTCTGTCACTCCAGTTGTTGTACCTGCGGTATATGTTGTTGTTGCGACACCACTACTATCGGTCACAGCAGTAACTAATGGTGTTGGTGCTCCACTATTGTTTGTTGTAATCGAAAACGAGATAGTTTCATTGGCTACAGGCAGTCCGTTTGCATCTGTTACTGTTGCGCTGAGAACACTTGCACCAGACGGGTTTGTCTGGGACGGGGTAGCAATAACACTAACAGCAGTAGGTGCTCCCGCAATAAACTCCACTGACTTTGAAGCGGTAAAACCACTCGCTTCTGCGGTAATTGTTGCTGTTCCTAACACCTTCACAGTAGTCAGTGTGACAGTGGCCTGACCATTTGTGTCAGTTAACACCTCCACGACATGAGCATTTGTATTGGTATCAGAAGCATTACTGATCTCACCCAGATCGCGAGTGAAGGTGACATTTTGACCAACAACAGGATCACCATTGGTTGCAACAACTGTTGCTGTTAATACCATTTGATCCGCAGTTGCACTCGAGCCGGTAGCGGTAATCTTGGAACCCGTACCTAATAGGGTAATCCCACCAACAACGATACTTCCGGTATTAACCGTAATATTCTGGGTTGCTGTAGTACCGTTTGCAGTAGTCACACTGATAGTATCGGTTACCCCACCACCAATAATGCCAGCGGTATATGTCACTGTGGCACGACCAACCTCATCTGTACGCGCGCTATAGGCCGATAATGCAGGAGTACCACTACCTTGAGCTGAAAAACTTAAAGAGAGTAACTCATTCGAAACCCAGTTATTGTTAGCATCTACAACTTCAAAAGTGATTGTTGAAGTACCACTGCTATTTAGACTGTTTGGTGCGGCATTCGGCGTAATTGTTGCTGGTGAACCTGCAATAAAATCAACCGTCGTAGATGCAATAAACCCACTCGCATTTGCTGTAGCTGTCGCAGTACCTATATTTGTACCGGAAACCAGAAATACCTGTGCGTATCCGTTTGTATCGGTTGTTACTGTTTGGGTTGTGACGGTTGAGGTAGATGAAAAAGAGCCCAGTGTGGTCACAAATTGTACACTCTCACCAGAGACTCCTGCACCACTCGAATTCAATACCTGTGCTCGCAGAACCACACTATCACTACCATTGGCAACGACAGTACTTGCTCCGGCAACAATGGTAATGCTACTAACACTAACATTTCCTGACGAGGTTGAAGTAGATGTTGTATCTGACGAACAAGCGAATAATGCCAACAATGATGTTACAACAGCGAAGACTCTAATTATCTTTTGCATGATCTCTCTCCCGAATACCTAACTGTCTACCTCAGCTGAGTATTCATTCCTTCTTTTAATATCTTCGGTGTTATAAAGATTAACAGCTCACTTTTATTGTCTGTTTTCACTGTTCGTCTAAATAACGCACCAATCAGTGGAATATCGCCTAATAGTGGCACTTTATCGACACTATTTACCTTTTCGTTCTCGTAGATTCCGCCCAGAACCACAGTATCTCCATTATTGACCAATACCTGTGTCTTAATTTGACGGGTATCAATCGCAGGAATCCCGCCATTAACCAATGTGCTGACATTGTCCTTGGTTACGCTAAGATCCATAACAACGCGGTTATCCGGTGTGATCTGAGGAGTAACATTTAAGCTTAAAACGGCCTTCTTAAATGAGACGGAGGTCGCACCACTGGAACTTGCCTCCTGATATGGAATCTCAACACCTTGTTCAATTGTAGCTGTTTTCTGGTTAGATGTGATGACACGAGGATTGGATACCAACTCTCCTGTTCCTTCCTGCTGCATCGCTGAAAGTTCTAGATCAACAAGGTAATCACTACCACCAAGGATCGCCAAGGCAATTTTTCCCGTGGCTCCGGCGGCTGGAAGATTGACATTTAATCGATCTGACAGTGCAGGAAAAGCTGGAGAGCCAGCAGCAATTGCTGTAACACTAGTGTCATTGCCGGTGCTTGAGCCAGAGGTTACATAAGAGGTACTTCCTTGAGTGGATATATTAGAAACGCCAGTCTGAACGCCTAGACTTCGACTAAACCCATCACTGGCAATGACAATTCTCGCTTCGATCATCACCTGCTTAACAGGAACATCAAGTTGCTCAACCAGCGACAGAATTTCATCGATCTTGTCGCTGGTATCCATAACCATCAATGTGTTGGTTCGTTCATCAATGGTGACCTGTCCTCGTTCGGAAAGGATACTATTCTTTTCTCCAGACTTTAGTAACGATGAAATATCCGCTGCTTTAGCATAATTAATCCGAATAAACTTGGTACTTAAAGGAGCCAACTCCTCAAGTTGCTGCCTCGACTCAAGCTCTTGCTTCTCTCGTGCAGCAATTTCATCATTGGGTGCAACCAACACTACATTCCCGTTCTGACGCTTTCCAAGCCCTCTGGTTTTTAAGATAATATCGAGCGCCTGATCCCAAGGGACATTTTTGAGTCTTAAGGTAATATTTCCACTCACGGTATCGCTTGCAACAATATTTAACCCTGTAAAATCCGCGATCAATTGGAGTACAGCTCTGACTTCGATATTTTGGAAATTTAGCGATAACTTCTCCCCTTTAAATCCAAACTTATCCTTCTTTATCTCCTCTGCCTCTTGTTTGGTGATCGGCTTTACCTCAATTTGATAAGTAGAGCCCGCCTGATATGCAATATAATCAAACTGATCATTAATTGGAGTAATCACCATACGACTTCCGTTGTCGACACTATAGGTATCGATGGTTGAAACGGGTGTAGCAAAGTCGATTACATCCATGCGACGCTCATACATTTTATTGAGTTCTACTGAAACAAAATCAACAATAATCTTTCCGCCATCAACATTCAGATCCACTATTGCAGAAGGATCGCTCAATGATATCTCAACCTGACCCTCTCCATTCATTCCACGACGAAAATCAACCTTATCTATCTCCAACTGTTGAGTACGTGAAGTAGGTGCTGTTCCACCGCCCCCAAGGACACCATCAAAGAAGTCACTCGAAGCATTACTTCTTGAGGAGCTATTATTAAGCTGAACAAAGATCATATTGTTTTCAGCCCTGATCTCATACGGTGTCTGTTTTGTAAGATTGACAACAATTCGAGTTCTGCCACCTGACTCTAACGCTCTGACTGAACTTACAACCCCGGTATTAACATTCATCATTTTTTTGGTTAAATCGAGTGTTGTCCCAGGAATATCGATAGAGAGCCGAGGAGGATTATCAATAGTGAAACTACCAACCTCTGGCGCTGTTTCATCAAGTTCTATCTGTATCTGAACTTGTTCACCTGAGATTTGTTCAGTACTAATATTTTTCACTTGAACTGCGAAGAGTGATCCTGGAAACCAAATCGCAAGTGTCGCAATTAGCGCAACTGTGCTTCGATAAATAAATGTCTGTTTCATAACGTTCTTTGTCTTATTATATTGAGAGCTCATTTATTGGTCTCCCTTAATTCTCAATGAGTGATATGACTGTTTCTCGCTCAACCCAACCTTGGCGAATATCTTTAATCAGTTCGACTAATTCAATTCTCGATTCACTGACTTGGGTTATCTTTCCAAAGTTCTGACCCATGTAGTTATTTACTCGAACCTTATGCACTAATCCATCTGGCGAAATAATGATCGCCCATAATGAATTCTCCTTTTCAAGACTACCGACAAATCTCAATGCGTCTAAAGGGAAGGATTCAAGTGCTTCGCGGTTTCGATTGAAATCTGGTGCTAAAGATGAAATTGACGCCGTTTCGGTATCCGGTTCTTCATTAAACTCTTCTACAGTTTCGGGCTCAAAAGGACTTCTAAGCCCCGTACCTGAATAGAGAAAGGAGTCATAGGTTTTAAACTCAGGAACAGGCCTGATCCGTCCGGCTTTTCGCTCTTTGACCCCATTAACATAGCTTCTCAAATCAATCATATCATCACTACTACAGCCAGCGATAAGTAGCACAACTGAAGCACCTAATACAATTGAACACCTTCGCCACCGTAAATGTCTTGGAAACAAAATGTTATTAATTTTCAAAGCCATAATATCTAATTCTTACGTCTTTTATTGGCGGCTATCTCATCCTGATCCAGATATCGATATGTTTTGGCCGTTGCTGTGATTGCTAACATGCCTATACGACCACCACTACCAACATGATTTATCTTGAGATCGTGCAGTGTGACAATGCGAGGTAGTGCAGCAATTCCACTCACAAACTCACCAATATTGTGGTAACGACCTGTAATCTTCAGGTTGATCGGCAACTCTGCGTAAAAATCCTTTGGAACCTCGGGCATTGGCTGAAATAGCTCAAACTCTAATCCTGAAGCAAGCCCTGTTTGAGTAATATCGACCAGTAGATCTGCAACCTCATTCTTACTCGGGAGTTGGCGAAGCATTGTTCCAAATGACTCTTCCATCTCCTTCATCTGTAACTGGTATGCAGTCAAATTAACCGCCTTACCTTGCTTATCCTCAAAATCCTTTTTTAACGCCACCTCTTTATTTTGAACTTTTTTGATCTCTTCCTGAACCGACATAATATCGATGTAATAACCAACACCTAACACGACAAAGAACAGGATTGCAATAATCACAGCCTTTGCAACGATTGGCCATGAACCGATATTTTCTGGATCCAGGTTTTGAAACTGAGAGAGATCGATGTTCATCCTTTCTCCTCCGCGGCATTCTCTTGCTTCACTACCAATGTAAACTCACGTCGATTATCATGCCCACCGACTGATTTTATGACCTCAAGATTCGGATCAGCAAACCAAGGTGAATCATCAAGAGCTCTCATAAACGCTGATACTCGTGCATTCGATTGCGCAACACCCATGATAGTTAGAGTACGACTGTTTTCAGAAAGAGATTTAAGATGAAGACCGGAAGGGATAAGCTTAACCAGTTCATCAAACAAGTGTACAACTTCTGGTCGATTACGCTGTAATCGCTCAATGATCTTCATTCGTGAAATCAGTAACTCTTTTTGCCTCTCAAGTTCACTAATCTCTTTAATCTTGCCTTCAACGAGCTTAATCTCACTCTCTAAAAATCTGTTACGGTTTTGTTGGTATTCAATAACGGTATTTAATTGCATATGAATCAGCACAATAACACCGACCGCTATTAATGCCGCACCAACAGCCATAACCCCGAATTCACGCTGTTTCTGTTTACGTAGTTCTTCACGCCATGGGAGTAGATTAATTCGTGCCATTAATCGAAACTCCGAAGCGCTAAGCCGCAGGCTATCATCAATGCTGGCGCATCATTGGTAAGTACTTGAGCCTTAATCTTTGGAGAGATCACCATATTCACAAAAGGATTTGCAACGACGGCTGGTACCCCCTGATTCTCGGAGATCATCTCTGCAACGCCGGCAATCGATGAACTCCCACCCGCAAGTACAATTTGATCAACCTGGTTATGGTTACTCGATGAATAGAAAAACTGGAGTGCACGACTCACCTGTTGCGCCATCGCCATTTTAAACGGCTCTAATACCTCTGGAATATAGTCATCTGGAAGACCACCCTGACGTTTTGCCATTCCAGCCTCTTCATAAGAGAGTCCATAGCGTCGTTGAATCTCTTCGGTTAACTGTTTCCCACCAAACACCTGTTCGCGGGTGTAGACTGTTTTTAAATCGTGCAACACACTGACTGTCATCATCGTTGCACCGATATCGATAATGGCGATCGTTTTATCGAGACCATGATCTGGCATCTGCTCACGAATGAGCGCAAAAGCGTTTTCTATTGCATACGCTTCAACATCGATCACTTTGGCATTCAGTCCACCAAGTTCGATAGCATCAACACGGACATCAACATTCTCAGACCTTGAGGCCGCAAGCAGTACATCAACCTGATCGTCATTGTCCTGTGAAGAACCGATCACCTCAAAGTCGAGATTGACCTCTTCAAGTGGATAGGGAATATATTGATCTGCCTCAAGTAAAATCTGGCCTTCAAGTTCATCATCTGAGAGCGAGGATGGCATCGGGATTATCTTGGTGATGACGGCTGAACCTGCAACGGCCGCAGCAGCATTTTTTGCCTTTGTGTTTGAGCGTTTAACGGCACGACTGATCGCATCGCCAACCGCCTGAACGTCAGAGATATTCTTTTCAACAACAGAATTTGGCGGCAGCGGCTCAACGGCATAGCTCTCCACTCGGTAGCGATCACCGCTTTTTGTCAGCTCCAATAACTTTACAGCCGTGGTACTGATATCCAGCCCCAGAATGGATGGCTTTGAGCGTGCAAACAACCCTTTAAGGTCGACCATTTTTTCCTTTACTTACCTATGGTTACATTAACTATTTGTCTAAGCACATTAAATACCACTATTAATGCAAGATCAACTTAAGAAAATCAAAAAAAGAGGTTTTTTAGTGGCATTATTCACTATATACAGAGATCGTGAAAAAAATGTTGTGACTAACCGCTTATTTATTCAGACTACGACATTCGGCAAATCGAGCTGCTGAATCGGTTATACTGGCCGTCAGCTAACAACCCTAAAAACATTATTACAAACTTCAAACATGGCCACAGTCAGAACCGTAGCACGCAGATTCTTCTATATCTCCCTCTTTTTCATGGTCTCGGGTATTGCAACAGTGATCGGGGGCTACCTCTATTTAGAGCCTCGGCTCCCACCGATCGGTTCTCTAAACGATGTTAAACTACAGGTACCGTTGCGGGTTTATGCTCGTAATGGAGCCCTTATTGCTGAATTTGGTGAAAAGAAACGTATTCCACTCTCTTTCGGTCAATTCCCTCCCCATCTGGTCAATGCTGTATTGGCTGCAGAAGATGATCGTTTCTATGAACATCCTGGTGTCGACTATCAAGGGCTTCTACGCGCAGCCTATCAACTCGTCAAAACTGGTGAAAAAGGCCAAGGCGGCAGCACGATTACTATGCAGCTTGCGCGTAACTTCTTCCTTAGTACGGAAAAAACTTTTTTAAGGAAATTCAATGAGATACTACTTTCTCTTAAAATCGAAAACGAATTAGACAAAGACAAAATTCTTGAACTTTATCTGAACAAGATCTATCTCGGCAAACGATCCTATGGTATGGCAGCAGCGGCTTACGTCTATTATGGCAAGCCGCTCGATGAACTTACCATTGCCCAACTCGCAATGCTCGCGGGTCTTCCAAAAGCACCATCGACCTATAACCCGATTGTAAATCCCGACCGTGCTCTGCTTCGTCGTAACTATGTTTTGAAGCGCATGAACGAGCTCAATATGATCTCTAAAGCAGAATATCTCGAAGAAAGAGCAAAGCCTGTTACTGCGGCTCAACATAGTGTTGATCTCGATCTTAATGCTCCCTACGTCGCAGAAATGGTACGGTCTGAAATGGTTGGGCTATTCGGTAATGATGCCTACACTGAGGGCTACCATGTATACACCACTATCGATCCTGTCAGCCAAAATGCTGCCAATAGTGCGGTTATCAACAATTTGATTGCCTATGAGTACCGCCATGGATATCGGGGTGCAGAGGCTCACGTTGAGCTAACGGAGGAAAACACACCTGAAGCACTATTGGCATTACTGGATCAATACAACCCCGTGGGTCCACTTCATCCGGCACTGGTGACCGCCGTCAGAGAATATGACGCTGATGTTCTCTTAAAAAGTGGTTTGACCATCCAAATCGGTTGGGATGCGATCGAATGGGCTAAACCCTATATCGATAATAACAATCAGGGGGAACCGCCAGAAGTTGCCTCCGATGTATTAAGTGTCGGCGATATCATCCGGCTGGATCTTCGTGGTGAAGAGATCTTGCTCTCTCAAATGCCTGAGGTTTCCGGTGCTCTTGTCTCGATTAATCCGAATAATGGAGCGCTGATCGCTTTAGTCGGTGGCTTTGATTATTTCAAAAGTAAATTTAATCGTGTCACTCAGGCAATGCGTCAACCCGGCTCAAATCTAAAACCTTTTATCTACTCTGCAGCGCTCGCGAATGGCAATACTCCAGCAACTCTAATCAATGATGCGCCGGTTGTCTTTGAGGATGATAAGCTTGAAAGCGAATGGCGCCCAGAAAATTACAGCGGCAAGATATATGGCCCAACACGACTTCGGGAGGCATTGGTCAGATCGCGTAATCTGGTCTCCATAAGGCTTCTTCAGGGGATTGGTGTCGGAACCGCTATCAGACATCTCAAGAAATTTGGGTTTGATCCTGCTCATTTCCCTCACGATCTCTCCCTTGCCTTAGGTAGCGCATCGGTCACCCCGCTTCAACTCATCACCGGTTACGCAGTGATTGCAAATGGTGGTTACGAGATTACGCCTCACTTTATCAGTCATATTGAGGATGGTAACGGTAATATCGTATTGAATAATCAGCATCAAATCGCTTGTGATGAATGCAACCTGCTTGAAGAGAACCTTATTCCTCCCGAAATTGGTGAATTCCTGATTGAAAACAGCAGTGAAATCTTTAGGCCTCGTACACTTCACTTAGCTCCACGAAAGGTCGATGAACGAAATATATTTCTAATTCAAAGCATCATGAAGGATGTCATCAAGCAGGGAACTGGGCGTAAAGCTCGCGCATTAGGACGCTCCGACCTCGCTGGGAAAACAGGAACTACTAACGAACAGAGAGATGCATGGTTCTCAGGGTATAATAGTAATCTGGTCGCAACGGCATGGATGGGCTTTGATACTCCCAAGCCTCTGGGCAACAGTGAAACGGGTGCCGGAGCCGCACTTCCGATGTGGATAGACTTTATGAAATTTGCTCTTGAAGGCACTCCTGAGCGCACAATGAAACAGCCTCCGGGGATGATCTCTGTGCGTATCGATTCTCAAACCGGCAAATACACCAATGCAGGAAATCCGAAAGCAATCTTTGAGATCTTCCGTGAAGAGAATGCACCCAAGCCTGATCCAGAATCACTATCTGGAGAAACCGCGTCTAAGATTCGCAAGATAGAAGAGACGATTAGCGAAGAGCTCTTTTAACCCTGATGTAACAATGAACCATCGCCATCGTCAGCGTACCCTTATTGCACAAGAGGCTGCCCGCTTAATGGTCGAGCATGGCATTCGTGATTTTGCAGTTGCAAAAAAGAGCGCACTATCCCATCTTGGGCTCAATGCCAACGATACACCGCTACCCCGCAATCAGGAGATCGCGCTGGAAAAGCAGTCATTAGTCGATCTATTTTATTCACAAAGCACATCGGATCATCTTCACACGCTTCATCAAACAGCTCATCAGGCACTTATCATGCTCTCCCCGTTCTCACCATATCTAGTGGGAGAGATTGTTGAGAATCATGCGAATCAACACAGTCCTGTCACAATCCATCTTTATGATGTCTCGGTAGAGCAGGTAGAGCTTTTTCTACATGAGCGCTCGCTACCTTTTCGCCATGAAGAGGTTCAGCTGAAGATCAGCCGTAGCCATCATCATAGCTATCCAAGATTAAGTTTTTTAGCTGGGGAGATATGGGTCGAGATAGTGGTTTTACCGCTTGAGCGTCTAAAATCTCCACCACTGAGCCCTTTAGATGGACGCGCCATCAAGCGTGTGAGTTTAAAGCGATTTACGGAGCTGTTTGGTCATTCGATTCGAGAAACAAAAAAGGCCCCAGCATAACGCATGGAGCCTTTTGTAGAGTAATCGGTATGATTACTTCTTCATACCGTACTTCTGACGGAACTTATCAACACGTCCCGCAGTATCTAAAATCTTTTGCTTACCTGTAAAGAATGGATGGCATTCTGAACAGACATCAAGTGTTAAATCACGACCAGCCGTTGAACGTGTCTTAAAAGTGCTGCCACAACTGCATGTAACATTGACTTCTGAATACT
The DNA here is from genome assembly GCA_050301795.1 of Thiohalomonadaceae bacterium. Lineage (GTDB taxonomy): Bacteria > Pseudomonadota > Gammaproteobacteria > Thiohalomonadales > Thiohalomonadaceae > JBNKZU01. The sequence goes on from JBNKZU010000015.1 coordinate 166,681, forward strand.
CTGGATGAATACCCTGTTTCATTTTAATAACCTCTAAAAAATCATCTACCTACGCCGCCACAAGAACCCTGCCTTGCACCGCGTACCTTTAAAGAACGGCGAATCATACGCAAAACCACCATCTTGATCAAACAATTATTTATTTCTCTTTCAAGCAACCCTAAATCCTTATTGTGCTTGAAATTTACCGCTATCGCTTCATGGAATCGAAGAATTCGCTATTGGTCTTGCTACCTTTGAGTTTGTCGTTAAGAAACTCCATCGCAGCCAATTCATCCATCGGATGGAGCAACTTGCGGAGGATCCAAATCTTCTGAAGCTCTTCAACATCGGTCAACAACTCTTCACGACGAGTACCGGAGCGATTGATGTTGATGGATGGATATATTCGCTTCTCAGCAATTCGGCGATCAAGATGGATCTCCATATTACCTGTACCTTTAAACTCTTCGTAGATCACATCATCCATGCGCGAACCCGTCTCAACCAGTGCTGTAGCGAGAATTGTAAGAGAACCACCCTCTTCGATATTTCGGGCTGCACCAAAGAAGCGCTTTGGACGATGCAGTGCGTTGGCATCAACACCGCCTGTTAATACCTTACCGGATGATGGAATCACTGTATTGTATGCGCGAGCAAGACGGGTAATCGAATCGAGCAAAATAACCACATCATGCTTGTGTTCTACAAGACGCTTAGCCTTCTCGATAACCATCTCTGCAACCTGAACATGACGGCTGGCAGGTTCATCAAAGGTACTTGAAACAACCTCGCCCCGTACTGAGCGCGCCATCTCGGTGACCTCTTCAGGACGCTCATCAATCAACAAGACAATAAGATAGACCTCAGGATGTTTGCTGGTAATTGATTGGGCAATGTTCTGCAACATCATGGTTTTACCCGCCTTTGGAGGCGAAACAATCAAACCACGCTGCCCCTTTCCTATAGGTGCGATCAGGTCAATTACCCGTGCGGTGATATCCTCGGTACTACCATTACCCAACTCAAGCAACATACGTTCATTAGCGTGAAGTGGTGTCAGGTTAGAGAAGTTAACCTTATTCTTGGCCTTTTCCGGCGACTCAAAATTAATCTCATTGACCTTAAGCAGCGCAAAGTAGCGCTCACCCTCTTTTGGCGGCCTGATCTTTCCAGAAACAGTGTCACCCGTTCTTAGATTAAAACGTCGTATCTGGCTCGGTGAGACATAAATATCATCAGGGCCAGCGAGATATGAACTATCAGATGAGCGCAGAAATCCAAAGCCATCCTGCAATATCTCGAGGACACCGTCGCCATAAATATCCTCACCACTGCGGGCATGAGCCTTGAGTATTGAGAAGATGACGTTCTCTTTTCGTGAGCGGGATATATTCTCGATTCCCATTGATGAAGCGAGTTCGAGGAGTTCTGATGCGGGTGTATGTTTTAGGTCGGTTAAATTCATTTTTTTGATTATCTGATGATGCCCCAATGCAAAGCAGCGCGGATCAAAATTGCAATTAGCGATATTCTGCTCTTGGAAGCGTGGTTGGTGATGTGGAGTTGTTGTTTATAGGTTTAGAAATCTTATGGGTATAGAGCTTAGCACCCATTTTTTAGAGCGTCCAGCCCAAAAAGGGCTGGACAATATTATTTTGGATTAAAGATTACTATCAATGAAGGCTGTGAGCTGAGATTTTGAAACCGCGCCCACTTTAGTCGCTTCGACGTTTCCATCCTTAAACAGCATCAGTGTTGGAATCCCTCTAATGCCGAACTTCGGTGGCGTGTTTGGATTTTCATCAATATTGAGCTTTGCAACCTTGAGCTTTCCATCGTACTCATCAGCAATCTCATCCAGTATTGGGGCAATCATTTTGCAGGGTCCGCACCAATCTGCCCAGTAGTCTACAAGTACTGTTCCACCGCTCTGTAAAATCTCTGCGTCGAACGTATCATCAGTGACATAAACGATCTTGTCGCTCAATGTATTTGCCTCCAGTTAAGATAATTCCCCATATTATGGGTCACAAACTTCAAATAACATATCCAGTAACTGACTCATTTATAGGATATGAAAAATAATTCTGGACATTTCAGCCGAATATGGCGACTAATGCAAGCCCCAATTGAACCGGTTTTTTTGATATCCTTAAGCTTATGACAATAGAACATATAACTAGCACCGCATTTCACGATTTCGATCTTCCTTCAGAAATTCTTCAAGGCATTGATTTAGCAGGATTTACTCACTGCACACCCATACAAGCAGAAACACTGCCCAAGTCTCTTCAAGGAAAGGATATCGCAGGACAGGCGCAAACCGGCACCGGAAAAACCGCTGCTTTTCTGGTTGCAACCTATAATCATCTGCTTAAAAACCCGCCTTCTGAGAACCGCAAGAAGAATCAACCGTTGGCGATCATCATTGCACCGACCCGAGAGCTTGCGATTCAGATCCATAAAGATGCCGAGTCGCTTGGCCAATTCACAAATCTCTCTCTTGGCCTTGCCTATGGGGGTACCGATTATGAAAAGCAGCGTAAAACCATCGAAGCTGGTGTTGATATTCTTATCGGCACACCTGGGCGAATTATTGATTACTTCAAACAACATGTTTTTGACCTGCGTGCAATAGAGGTCATGGTTCTTGATGAGGCAGATCGTATGTTTGATCTCGGCTTTATTAAAGATATCCGTTATCTACTGCGCCGAATGCCTCACCCGGAACAACGACTGAACATGCTCTTCTCCGCGACACTCTCCCATAGAGTGACTGAGCTCGCCTATGAACATATGAATAACCCGGAGTTGATCGAGATCGTACCTGAAGTAGTTACGGCTGATCGGGTCGTTCAATCAGTCTACTATCCTGCGACTGATGAGAAGATCCCATTACTACTGGGGCTGCTAAACAAATATCAGCCTGACCGCGCTATCCTGTTTGTAAACACCAAACGTGTTGCAGAGAGGCTGTGGGGATATCTTGAAGGGAATGGCTACAAAACCGCCATACTCTCTGGTGATGTCCCTCAAAAGAAACGCCAACGTCTGTTACAACAGTTTGAGGCCGGCGAATACCCTCTCCTTGTCGCTACTGATGTTGCTGCTAGAGGTTTGCACATTCCTGATGTGACTCATGTGTTTAACTATGATCTGCCACAAGATAGTGAAGACTATGTTCACCGAATTGGTCGTACTGCACGCGCAGGAGCAACTGGCGCAGCAATAAGTTTCGCCTGTGAAGAGTTTGCATTCTCATTAATGGATATTGAAACCTATATCGGTGGCAAGATTCCGGTTGAATCGATCTCGTCCGATCTTCTCGTTGAACCTAAGCCACCGAAAAAATCTGAGCGCAAACCTCGACCACCACAAAGAAAGGATAACCGTGGAAAGGGCGGACACAATAATAAGCATCGTAATCGATCAAACAATCGCAATCCAAAGACACCACCAAAAAGCGAATAGATGTTAAGGGTTGCACTGCCTGAAAAAAACTTCATGGAAAGTATTAACTATCCCAGTGGCAGAAACGACCAGTGCACAGGTGTACAAAAAATGCTTTTCGTCTGCTCCATGGAGCGTGACAGATGGTTGTTGATGCAGAAAACATCCATTTGCCATGCGATCCATATCAGTGGAAACCGCCTCTGACAGACAATTAAAGATTGCCGCCACTATTTAGAGTATTTGATCGAAATGATACGCCAGACAATCTCACCTGCAGGCGCATTCACAACAACCTCATCCTCAACCTCTTTCTTTAACAATGCCTGAGCCATGGGAGAATCGACCGAAATATAGTCACTTGTGCCAAATATTTCATCGTAACCAGCAATCCGAAAGCCCCGCCTCTCTCCCGTATCACTCTCAACCTCCACCCAAGCACCAAAAAAGACTCTCCCCTCCTGTTGCGGTGAATAGTCGACAATCCGCAACTCTTCCAAACGTCGACGCAGATACCTCACACGATAATCAATTTCTCGAAGTCGTTTTTTGTTGTATTGATAGTCTGCATTCTCACTTCGATCCCCAAGACTCGCAGCCCAGGCAACCTTCCTGGTAACCTCGGGGCGTTCTTTTCGCCAAAGATAGTCAAGCTCCGCTTTTAATTTCTCGAATCCCTCTCGTGTAATCAGACTCTGTTGATCTCTCATATTCACCTAACTGTTTCTTCACCTGCCAGAGGTATAAGCAGGTCTGTTGAAACTGAATTTGTCCAAAAAAAGCACCAAAACCCGGACATCTGTTCCTGATGATTGATTAAATGCATTACTTTACCGGCTCAATGCTATACCCTGAGGAGACATTCTCGTTTTGTCATTTATCTAAGCTTGATAGCTGGCTCAGCACCCATCCATTTAGGCAATTTAATGACAAACCTCCGTTTATGCTACCAAACCGTCGAGTTTGGAAAAATTGATATTCATCTTTGCACTTTACGAAATCGACAAGAGTTTCATGATCCCGAAGGGGTAGCAGACAAACTCGGAATCAGCTCTGCATCATGGCCTTTTTTCGGTGTGATTTGGCCATCCAGTTTGGTTCTCGCTCATTTCATAAATGACTATGACACAGATAAGAAGAGGATATTAGAGGTTGGATGTGGAATGGCGCTATCCAGCCTGTTATTGAATAAACAGTGCGCGGATATTACAGCAACAGATTATCATCCAGAGGCAAACCGTTTTCTGCAAAGAAATGCCTTGCTCAATGATGACAAACCGATTGCCTTTGAACGGGTTAGTTGGGCAGACAATGATGACCATCTCGGTCTTTTTGATCTAATCATCGGCAGTGATCTGTTATATGAAGACGACCATGCAAAGCTACTCGCCGAATTCATCGAAGCTCACGCAAACCCCGGTTGTGAGGTGATAATTGTCGATCCGGGGCGCGGCAGAAAGAGCAAACTAGCTACTCAATTGGAAGCATTTGGGTTTACTACGACACAGCAGAAGCCGCTGAATACTGATTATCTTGAACAAGAGTTTAAGGGCTATATTCTAAGATTTGTACGGTCAGCCTAACGATTTAACTGCTTAAAGATCTCCTGAAAATCTAGCCACTACACGACACACAGCAACAGGCTCTAGCACTTTTCCAGCTTTGCATAGGCCAGCATCAGCCACTTAAGTCCTGTATCATCAAAATTCACCTGCACCCTGGCCTGTGCGCCTGCGCCTTCGCTTTGTAGAACCACGCCTTCGCCAAACTTGGCGTGCATCACGCGCTGTCCGAGTTTGAAACCGCTTTCGGTCAGTGTTCCCCCGACAAATCTAGATTGTTGGGATGGATTTTGTGCCACACCTTTAATACGAACTTCGCTGATATATTCTGACGGGATTTCACGAATAAATCGTGATGGGCGGGTATAGGTTTCATTGCCATAAAGTCTGCGTACCTCAGCGTAGGTCATATAGAGCTGCTGCATGGCTCGTGTCATGCCGACATAACAGAGTCTTCGTTCCTCTTCGAGTCGGCCTGGTTCTTCAATCGACATTTGATGTGGAAATAGTCCCTCTTCCATCCCGGCTAAAAAGACAACCGGAAACTCTAATCCTTTAGCGCTATGCAGGGTCATGAGTTGCACGCAATCATCCCATTCCGCAGCTTGTCCCTCTCCCGCCTCTAATGCCGCATGTGAAAGAAATGCGGTGAGCGTATCCAGATCCTCATCCTCGTCGTATTCAAACTGACGCGCCGCTGATACAAGCTCTTCAAGGTTTTCAATACGTGCTTGCCCTCGCTCACCCTTCTCTTTTTTATAATGTTCAATCAGCCCACTCGCCTCGACTACCAGTTCGACCTGTTGATCCAGTGACAGATCACTATCGACGGTATCCATGCCATTGATGATCTCAATAAAGGCCAGTAGTGCATTACATGCTCTTGCCGATAGTATTTTTTGTTCAACCATGTCGATTGCGGATCGCCACATTGAGATCTGGTGTTCTCGGCTATAGCCACGAATAATATCAACCGTTTTTGCACCAATCCCGCGAGTAGGTGTATTCACAATACGCTCGAACGATGGATCATCATTGCGATTAGTGCTTAAACGAAGATAGGCAAGAGCATCCTTAATCTCTGCACGTTCAAAAAACCGAAGACCGCCATAGACCCGATACGGTATCGCCCGCTGCATTAGTGCCTCTTCCAGTAACCGTGACTGGGCATTGGAGCGATAGAGAATTGCCATTTCCGAGCGTGTGATCCCTTTATCAAACCAGGCATTGATCTCTTCAACGATATAACGCGCCTCTTCAATATCATTAAAAGCGTTGTAGACCCTGATAGGCTCGCCTTCACTGATATCGGTCCAGAGATCCTTACCGAGACGTTCACTATTGTTAGCGATCAATGCATTTGCTGCATTGAGAATGGTCGATGTTGAGCGATAGTTTTGTTCCAGTCGAATCAATCGAACATCTTCAAGATCTTTTTGAAATTGATGAATGTTCTCAATACGCGCACCACGCCAGCCATAGATCGACTGATCATCATCACCTACGGCAAATACACATCCTGAATCCCCCGCTAGCAGGCGTATCCATGCATATTGAATAGCGTTGGTATCCTGGAACTCATCAATAAGTAGGTGCTTAAAGCGGGTACGATAGTGCTCCAGTACTTCAGGATGCTTGATCCACAACTCATGTGCTCTTAGTAGCAATTCGGCAAAATCGACGACACCATTTCGCTGGCACGCCTCTTCATAGTGTCGGTAGACACGGATCAAGGTTTGTTGATGAATATCACCGTGGTCATCAAGATGCTGCGGCCGCAGTCCCTGATCCTTGTTGCCGTTAATAAACCACTGCATCTGTCGTGGCGGCCAACGTGTTTCATCAAGATCGAGTTCACGTAATATCCGGCGGATCACCCGATATTGATCATCACTATCGAGGATCTGAAAGGTCTTGGGCAGATTTGCCTCTTCATAATGGGCACGAAGCAGACGATGGGCGATCCCGTGGAACGTGCCAACCCACATCCCGGAAACCGGAACCGCGAGCAACTCCTCAATCCGACTACGCATCTCATTAGCCGCTTTATTGGTAAAGGTAACCGCCAGAATGTTGTAGCTGGAGGCTTGTCCGGTACGAATCAAAAAGGCTATTCGATGGGTTAAAACACGGGTCTTGCCGCTCCCCGCACCAGCCAGTATCAAAAGATTGGAGGGTGAGGCACACACCGCATCACGCTGGGCATCGTTTAAATCGTCTAAAAGGTCTGAAACATCCATGGCGCGTATGGTATCAGACTCCATTACCGAATCGTTTAGAAAAAACACCCTACCAATATTGTTGATAATTTATTCACAACCCATATATCAAACCCGTAGTTAGTCGGTAGATATTGCATTTTTGTGAATTTACCCTATATTTTTCAGCGATATACAGCTAGCACTCTCACGCAATGAGTGCTAAATTTAGGCTGAATTTTTAAGTGACCAATACCGGAGTTAATCTATGAGCAACGCCTTAGTCTTACATCAACAGCAGTTACCGCTTGCTGTCGGTGATCTCGACAGCTATATACAGGCAGCGCAAAAGGTTCCAATGCTGACCGCTGATGAGGAGTACAGCCTCGCGGTTAGCCTTAAGCAGAACGATGACATGCAGGCTGCACAGCGCCTGATCCTCTCTCACCTTCGCTTTGTGATCCGTATCGCTCGTGATTACAAAAACTATGGGCTGCAAATGGCAGATCTCATTCAGGAGGGAAATATCGGCCTGATGAAGGCAGTCAAACGCTTCGATCCTGAGCAAGGTTTCCGCTTGGCGACCTATGCGGTTCACTGGATTCGTGCCGAAATCTATGAATTTGTCGTCAAAAACTGGCGTATCGTTAAAGTCGCTACCACCAAGGCACAACGTAAGCTCTTCTTTAATCTACATCGAATGAAGAAGCATTTAGGCTGGTTCAACAGTGAACAGGTTAATGATGTGGCAAAAGAGCTTAATGTAAAGCCTGAAGAGGTTGTTGAGATGGAGAGCCGCCTTGCCGCACGTGATCAGCTTTTTGATCCCTGGAGCCACAGTGATGAGGATAATAGTGATCGCTATCAGTCCAAGGATTATCTTGTAGATCAGCGTTTTGAGCCTTCTCAAAATGTTGAAAATGAGCAACGTGACCGTATGGAGCAGAACGCATTAAAAGAGGCTCTGGTTCTTCTGGATGATCGTCAACTCGATATTGTTACCAAGCGCTGGCTTCAAGAGCCCAAAGCAACCCTTGAGGATCTTTCTGAGCACTATGGCGTCTCTAAGGAGCGTATTCGCCAAATTGAAGTTGCTGCATTTAAAAAGATGCAAAAGAAGATCGCGCTTTTAATGCATTAATCTTAAATTGTCACTATTAAGAAGCCGGGCTATAACAGTCCGGCTTTTTTGTGTCCGATGATCAGCGCGATAACTCAGGATTTATTTAGTCCCCTCTCATTTATCAACGGAAGTAATTTTAACCTGACTGAACCGAGATACTTTTCGTAAACCTTCCATCGGCTCATTGAACTTTTATAGATAGGCTGTCTGATCTGGTGATAACTTGCCGTCTTCACCTGATTCGATGCCTGATAAAAACGTATACAACCCTCCTCGAAAGGTAGATCACAGAACGCCAGAATCCGTTTAACCTGATGATCAAAATCTGTAACAACATCCTCATAATCAACCGTTAATATCTTGCGGCGAGAAAGAGAATTAAAGTGATTCATTGTCTTATCATAACTGATGTAGACATCAGCAAGTTCATCAAGATCGGTAGCAAACTGATACCCCTCAGAGAAGGGGGTGGTATAACATGAGATTAACGTGTCCAGAGGATGACGCCTGCAGTTGATAACCGGAGCATCTGGAAACAGAGTAAGCAGATAACCTAGGTAGATATAGTTTCCTAACATCTTGTCAGTGATATAGACCGTATTACCGGTCCGACTTGTCATTAGCCTTGAGAGGTATTGATCAACCGCACTTTTGATCTGCCCCTGGTTTTGCGGAAGCTTTCCATTTTTCAGTTGGTCTATCGAAATCTGTTTAACCACACTATCCTCAAATAGTGTCGTCTCACCAATAGCATTGACCAAACTGTGCGTTGAGAGGATCTGCTCAACCAAGGTGGAGCCTGATCGCGGCATACCCACGATAAAGATCGGCTTGATATCGATCTCTGAGACAACCTTTAACTCTGGAATCCTCTGAAACTGTGCGATTTGTCTGTTACAGGCATCGATCACCGATGTTGCAGCTCCACGCTTTCCGAGTGTGCGTAAAATGTCAGCCCCTAGTCGGTAGTAACTAAAGGAGCGGTCATAATCCTTAATATCTTTATAGTATTTACCCAATGCAAACAGGATGGAGTAGAACTCGCTCTTAGGAAATAGCCCAAGATTTTTCTCTGCATTTTCAAACAGGTCACTCTCTGAGCTGTTTTTATCCAAAGTGATCATCTCTGATAACAGCATGTAAGTTTTTGCAATGTATGGATTTAATTTAATGACCTCTTTGAGTTCATTAACGGCACGATCCTTTTCCCCGGTTTGCGCTAGGTTTATTGCGAGATTAAATCTTGCAAAATAGTTACGGGGATTGATCTCGATACAGCGTCGCAAAACAAACTGTGCGATGTTGCTAAGGTCGACCATCTCTGCGAGTGTGGCAAACATCATCAATTTCTGATCGCCAAACTCCAGACTCAATCGATTCCATTGCGACAGATTGGGTAGTGCGTTGAGTTTTTCTCTTGCCTCATTCATTGAATTGGTATGAATGAGATTGAGTATCTCTCCTGTAAACTGAGTTAGGTTCATAGATCCCCGTGTTGATCGTTTAAAAGGTCACTGGCTTGATTAAGTCTGCTATCTACCATAACCATGCTGCCCCTCTAACGCCACTGGAATCGCCATGCTTCGGCGGGACAAGTTCAGTCGTCACACGATCAGAGAAGACATAATCCCCCCAAATCTTTGGCACATTGGTGTAGAGGCGGTCAATATTTGACATTCCACCACCCAAGACAATGATATCCGGATCGACCACATTGATAACAGATGCCAATGACTTGGCTAATCTCTCTTCATACCGTGCCATGTGTTGCGCTGCAACGGCATCACCAGTCTCAGCGAGTTGCACAATCTCCGTTGAAGATAATCTTGTTCCTGTATGCAGATAAAAAAGCCGCTCAAACCCGGTGCCTGATAGCCACGTTTCAATACAGCCGTACTTACCACAGTAGCATGGCTGTCCCGGAAGTTCTTCCTCATCAGGCCATGGTAGTGGATTATGCCCCCACTCTCCGGCAATGAGATTTTGTCCGATAATGGCCTGTCGGTTGATGACAATAGCGCCACCCGTTCCGGTTCCGATAATGACACCAAAGACAACCGTAGCTCCAGCAGCAGCGCCATCAACTGCTTCAGAGACCGTAAAACAGTTTGCATCATTTGAAATACGCACCTCCTGTCCAATCGCCATTTCAATATCAGACTTTAGTGGTTTGCCGATCAGACAGGTAGAATTCGCATTCTTAACCTTGTGGTTATGAGAAGAGATTGCACCAGGAATACCGATGCCAACCCTCGATGTTGTATTAAGCCGCTGATGTGTCTCTTTTACGAGCGCAGCAATTGCAGAAACCGTGGCTTCATAATCGCCCTGAGGTGTCGGAACACGTTTGCGAAAGGTTTCACAACCTGATTCATCAAGCGCGATGACCTCGATCTTGGTGCCACCAAGATCAACCCCTATCCTCATCGCGAACTTCCGACCAAGATTAATAAGACATAGAGAATCGTCCCACCGATGAGGACATAGCCAATGGACGGGATCAGATACTCGAGGTAAACAAACAATCGCGGTTTGTTCTCTGGCATCTGGCGATTAAGCTGCCGTGGAAAGAAATAGACAAAATAGGCTCCAACGCCTAGGTTAATGATTAGTGAAACAAAATCACCATAATTCATATCAACATCTCAACCTTAATCAGTAAGTGGTTTATGTAGGCACCTATTATGCTACTCCCCGACAAAATGCTCTAATAGTGAATCGAGATATCGATACCCTTGTTCTGTCGCTGCAATTCGGTTTTCATCGCATGAGAGCAACCCAAGCTCAACGCACCGATTTAATATCGGTTTGAGTTTATCAATCGAACAGTCGGTTCGCTGTGTCAACAATGTCGGTTCGAATCCTGACTTTAATCTTAGCGCATTCATCATAAACTCCAGCAACTGATCTGACATTGAAAGCTCAGCACGATGCTCCAGATGTGTGCCATTTTTCACACCGGCAAGATAGGCCTTAGGGTGCCGCTTTTTTTGAGTGCGGATGATTGCATTCTGATCAAGTCGGGTCAGTTTTTGATGCGCCCCGGCACCAATTCCCACATAGTCACCAAACTGCCAATAGTTCATATTGTGACGACACGCCATACCGGGTCTGCTGTATGCCGAGATCTCATAGCGTTGATAACCAGCATCGCCAAGCAGTGCCACACCTTTATTAGCTTGTTCCCACAACTGATCCTCATTCGGAAGCTCAGGAGGTCGGGCACTGAATGGTGTATTTGGTTCAATGGTCAATTGATACCAGGAGATATGTTCAGGTTGAAGCGCAATTGCCTGATGAAGATCGTCAAGCGCCTGCTTTACGTTTTGACCGGGTAGACCAAACATCAGATCGAGATTGATATTCTCAAACCCTGCCGCTCGTGCCATCTCAAATGCTTGCATAGCCTCATGGCGATTATGAATTCGTTCTAATGATTGAAGGTGGTCATCATTAAAGCTCTGCACCCCAATCGATAGACGATTTACCCCCGACTGCCGATACGCCTTAAACCGCTGTTGCTCAAAAGTTCCGGGGTTAGCCTCTAGTGTTATTTCGCAACTACCAATCAAGCTTACCCGTGCACGAATTGCTGCAAGCAAATGATCCAGTTGTTGCGGTGTCATCAAACTCGGTGTGCCACCACCAATAAATATCGAACTAATGGAGCGACCCCATATTGATGGCAACTCCTGCTCCAAATCCAGTATTAGCGCATCAATATAATCATCCCCATCAAACGCTTCGCGCTCAGGATGGGAGTTGAAATCACAATAGGGACATTTACGCACACACCACGGGTAGTGGATATAGAGTGCTAATGGTGTATTAGCGGAGGGCATCCAACAGTAGTCTTAACGCCTTACCACGATGGCTTAAGCTGTTCTTTTGATCGCTGCCAAGCTCGGCTGCGGTGCAGTTGTACTCAGGCACCCAGAATACCGGATCATATCCAAAACCATTCTCGCCCTGAGGGGCGGTTGTGATCCTGCCTTCCCAGCGACCATCACAGATGATCGGTGTCGGATCCTCAGGATGTCGGATATAGACCATGACACAATGGAAACTCGCGGTGCGCTCCTGCTCTGGGATTTCGGCCAACTCTTTAAGTAAGAGCTGATAATTGTCTTGATCATTTGCATCCTCACCAGCATAACGAGCCGAGTAGATCCCGGGGCGACCACCTAACGCATCCACCGCGATCCCGGAATCGTCTGCGAGCGCTGCAAGTCCAGTGTGTGCCGCAGCATTACGAGCCTTTTTCAGCGCATTCTCAACAAAGGTAAGACCATCCTCAACTGCCTCTGGCACATTAAATTCGGTTTGAGGAACGATCTCAAAATCAAGTCCACTCAAGATCTGATTGATCTCCCGAACCTTGCCTTGATTACCAGTTGCCAACACCACCTTAGTCATGAGGAAGCACCGCAATCTGTTTTTCAATTAACTGTGTAATTCCCTTTTCAGCCAGCGCCAGCATTGCATCAAGCTCATCGCGTCGAAAGGCGTGCCCTTCAGCAGTGCCTTGAATCTCAATAAAGGCTCCAGCGTCATTCATCACTACATTCATATCGGTCTCGGCGGTGGAGTCTTCGGCATAATCGAGATCAAGCACAGGAACCCCATCAAATATACCAACCGATATTGAGGCGACCTGACCATGTAGTGGATTCCGTTTTATTGCGGCCTTCGCCATCAAATGGTTGATCGCATCGGCCAATGCAACATAAGCACCGGTAATCGATGCCGTGCGGGTTCCACCATCCGCCTGAATAACATCACAATCAATCGTGATGGTGCGTTCACCCAGCGCCGCCATATCCACTACCGCACGAAGTGATCGACCAATCAAACGCTGGATCTCCATCGTTCTGCCGCCCTGTTTACCATGTGCGGCCTCCCGACCCATCCGTGATCCGGTTGAGCGTGGCAACATCCCATACTCTGCGGTCACCCAACCCTGCCCTTTTCCCTTAAGGAATCTCGGCACACGGTCTTCAACCGTTGCGTTGCATAACACCTTGGTATCGCCAAACTCAATCAATACAGAGCCTTCTGCGTGTTTGGTGTAGTTGCGGGTGATGGTGATCTTTCGTAATTCGTCGTTCTGGCGTCCACTTGGGCGCATATATCATTCCTCGTATTTATGGATGGAGTGTGACTATCAGATAATTCACACCAAATTTAGACCGGCTGGGTTAGTTCCCGTTCATCTCCTCTTCGTACTCTTTAATCATCTGTTGAATATGATCAATCGCATCAATGGAACTTCCCTTACCTTTATCCTGCTCGGCCTCGTCATCATTGTCCTGATTCTCAACCCCACGATAGCGCAAGACGATAACACTAATATTGTCGCTTTGAGGATAACTGCGCCGCTCTGCCTCTTCTGCAAGTTGTTCTGCGATCTTGCTGACCTCTTGGCGTTGAAGGAGATTGCCAATCTGCTGATCTGAGAGTGAGCCCCAAAGTCCATCTGAACATAACAACACCGTATCACTCTTAATCAATGAAATCGGACCGGAGATCTCGGTCACAGGCGGTGTAATACGGCAACCAATGCAGCGGGTGATCTGATTCTTGTTCGGATGGAGCTTTGCCTCATCCAAAGTCATCACACCTTTACTAACCTGAGCCTGAATAAAGGAGTGATCGACGGTATGAAACTTCATTTCATTACCGCGATAATGATAAAAACGGCTATCACCAACATGGCCAATGGTAACTTCGTGTTCACGGAAATAGCCGAGAACTCCGGTCGTTCCGGGCAAAAATCCGAGTTGAAGCTCTTCAGAATATTGGGCGATCATTTGATGGGCGCGTTTGACAATCATATCAAGAAACTGCGGGACATCTTTAACCGGCTTCTGATGATGTTGTGAAAGTGTCTTTGCGCTTTCGATCAACATTTGCGCAGCAATATCACCTCTTGCTCGTCCGCCCATGCCATCGGCGAGGACAGCCAGTAATCCCTCATCACGCTCGATAACTGTAAACCGGTCTTGATTACTCTGGCGATTTCCGAGGCGATTAACCTGTGCGATATCAAATTGCATCAATCCCACCTATTTACGCCAAGGTAGAATCTGGCTAATCTTATCCATCATTGTTTCAGATAACGTCGGTTCGGCTTCCTCCGGGAACTTACGGTTCAGCCCCTCTATCATCTGATCAACATTTTGTGGGCGTAGCATTGGATCAACCTCCATCGCCCAATCGATGGCCTCAAGAAGTGAGCGCGAATACTTCCTTTTAAAGGCCTCCACCGCTGGTTTCATTTTATCCTCCATACGACGATCAGCTGCTGAGGGTGGGGTCACACACTCGATACAAGCCCGCATGGTGGCTCCAATCGCATAGAGATCACTCCACGGACCGACATAACCTCCACTAATCGATTGTTCATAGGGAGAAAAGCCCATAGTCAGCACCTGGCCGGGCTGATACTGGCGAGTATTCTTCATCTCATGCACCGCTCCAAAATCGAGCAATATCGGATTTGCCCCAGCACGGAGATAGATATTTCCCGGTTTGAGATCCAGGTGAAGTAAGCCTCTTTCATGAATCAGTTTCAATCCATCAAGTAGCGGTCTGAAGACCGTCAGGATGAACTGCTCACTTAGTCCACTCTTATGGCGATAGATATAATCCTGTAGCGTGATCCCTTTCTCGTAATCCATCACCATATAGACCGTTCCGTTTTCACGGAAAAAGTTGACCACATTGACGATATTGGGATGCTTAAGACCGGAAAGAAAATTGGCCTCCTGAAAAAAGAGCTTACGACCATGGTTAAACTGCTCAGTCTCTTTTTCACTGATATTATCGAGCGTTTGAACCGTGATCCCATCATCAGCACGATGAGCCAGTCTGCGCGGAAAGAACTCTTTGATAACCACAGGCAACTTTGTACTAATATCATCCGCCAGATAGACGATACTAAACCCGCCACCGCCAATCTGTTTGCGAATTCGATAGTTATCTAACTGATATCCAGCTTTTAGTGCCTGTACGGACTCTTCTGTCATTGAACTTTTCTATATTCCTGATTTAAAAAGGGCTCTTCCTGTTTCAACCGCTTGTCGATCGGTTTACCATGAGCGTACCGATTATAGCCACATCAGAAGCAAGAGAGAAAATTTAGATGATCAGAAGTATGACAGCGTTCGCAAGAGAGGAGCAACACGGTGACTGGGGATCCATTTCACTTGAGATACGCAGCGTAAACTCTCGCTACCTGGAGATAAATCCAAGACTACCAGAAGAGATGCGTGCTTTTGAAACTAAATTACGTTCAACCATTTCATCTAAACTCAGCCGGGGCAAGGTCGACTGCACCCTGCGCTATAAATCACCCGATCTCAGCAATGGCTCACTAAAGATCAACGAAAAATTCGCCAAAGAGCTTGCACATGCGACCCGGGAACTTGATGCCATTATCTATAATCCATCACCGATCTCTACACTAGAGCTACTCAAATGGCCGGGGGTAATTGAACCCCAAACCACAGATCAGGAGCAGCTCAATGCAGCACTTGAAGAGATCCTCACCACCGCGCTTGATACCCTTAATCGTAATCGGGAACGAGAGGGTGAAAAGCTCAAAGAGATCATCGAACAGCGCATAGAAACCATGGCCGAAGTGGTCGCCACCGTTGAAAAGCGATTACCCGAGGTTTTGCAGCGGTCACGCGAACGCCTGCAATCACGGCTGGCAGAGCTAACACAAGAGGTCAACCACGACCGACTCGAACAGGAGATGGTTATCCTTGCTCAACGCCTCGACGTGGATGAGGAGCTAGACCGACTCAAAACACACATGACCGAGATCAGACGAGTGCTCCAACAGAGTAAACCCGTTGGCCGTCGACTCGATTTTCTGATGCAGGAACTCAACCGAGAGGCAAATACACTAGGCTCTAAATCGGGCGATATCGAAACCACACAATCATCGGTTGACCTTAAGGTGCTCATCGAGCAGATGAGAGAACAGATCCAGAACATTGAATAATCCAACATGACTCATAAAACAGGCTCACTATTTATTATCTCTGCCCCCTCTGGTGCGGGTAAAACCTCGTTGGTAAAGGCGTTGATCGAATCGACTGATGGCATTGCTGTTTCGATCTCCCATACCACCCGAGCGATGCGTCCCGGCGAAGAGGATGGTGTTCACTACCATTTTGTTGATCAGGCTCGGTTTAAATCGATGATTTCCAATCACGATTTTTTAGAACACGCGCAGGTGTTCGACAATTTTTATGGCACATCAAAAAGTGGGGTTGCAGATCAGCAGTCCGGTGGCACTGATGTGATCCTTGAGATTGACTGGCAGGGAGCTCAGCAGGTTCGTCAACTGATCCCTGAGGCACTCTCTATCTTTATTCTGCCGCCATCAACCGCCGCTTTAAAGGAACGACTTACTGGCCGTGGACAAGATAGTGATGAGATCATCAACCGCCGCCTTCAGGATGCAGTGAGTGATATGCACCATTATCATGAGTTTAACTACACGATCATTAATGATGATTTTGACACCGCACTTGATGAGTTACGTTCAATATTCATTGCAAACCGCCTTTTAACCGCACGGCAACAACAAAATCGTGAGGCTCAGCTAAAGAACCTTCTGGCGTAGTGCCGGTATTCTGGTATAGAATTCTCGGTTCTTTGTTAGTTTTGAATTTGGAGATACGAAATGGCACGGGTAACCGTTGAAGACTGCCTTGATCATTTAGACAACCGCTTTCAGTTGGTTTTGTTAGCCTCTAAGCGTGCACGTCAATTATCAAATGGAAAAAATCCTCTTGTTGAGTGGGAAAATGACAAGCCTACTGTTGTTGCTCTGCGTGAAATCTCTGAAGGTCTGATTGGTCGTGATTTTCTGTCTCATGGTCGTATCAGTAATGAGATCGAAGTCGAGGAAGAAGAGTCATTCTCTGATGAGGAGTTTGGCGAGGAAATGATTTAATCTGGGAAACCTCTCGTGTTTCTAATCAGTGACCTATGCGCAATCCTGGAGCAATATCTTGAAAAAGATCAGGTCGCTGAGATCTATCATGCATACCTATTTGGCGCCGAAGCCCATGAAGGGCAACGTCGCCTAAGTGGTGAACCCTACATCTACCACCCCTTAGCTGTTGCCCGAATCCTCGCAGAGATGCGGCTGGATCATAAAAGCATTGCTGCGGCGATCCTCCACGATGTCATCGAAGACACCCCCACTGCCAAAGAGCAGCTTAGTGAAAAGTTTGGCAAAGAGGTTGCCGAACTGGTCGATGGTGTCAGCAAGCTAACGAATATTGAGTTCAACAGCAAAGCTGAGATGCAGGCGGAAAACTTCCGCAAGATGATGCTGGCGATGGTTGGCGATATTCGGATTATCCTAATCAAGCTGGCAGATCGTCTTCATAATATGCGTACACTCGGGGTGATGCGGCCAGATAAAAAACGTCGTATTGCGGCTGAAACGCTTGAGATTTATGCGCCCATTGCACTGCGCCTTGGTATCAACAAGGTTCGGCTTGAGTTGGAAGAGCTTGGGTTTCAGGCCTACTATCCAATGCGTTATCGTGCGCTTGATGGTGCGGTGAAGAAGATTTGCGGCAATCGTAAAGAGGTTCTTAAGACCATTCTCAATTTGATCAGCTCACGCCTGGAGGAGGAGAACCTCAAGGCTGAGGTTACTGGTCGTCAAAAACACCTCTATAGCATCTATCAAAAGATGCAGGAGAAACAGCTCCCATTTAGTGAACTGACCGATGTTTTTGGTTATCGCATCATTGTCGATAGTGTTGATAGTTGCTATCGGGCGCTTGGGGTGGTTCACAATCTGTTTAAACCAATCCCGGGGCGCTTTAAGGATTATATTGCCATCCCGAAAGCGAATGGCTATCAATCGTTGCATACCTCATTGCAGAGCCGTTATGACTTTCCAATCGAGATTCAGATCAGAACTGAGGAGATGAATAAGGTTGCCGAGGTAGGCATTGCATCCCATTGGGTCTACAAAAGCGGTAACGCCGACGAGAATATGGCTCAGGTACGTGCGCGTAAGTGGCTTACCAATCTGCTTGAGATCCAGCAACAAGCTGGGGATTCTTTGGAGTTTCTGGAAAACGTCAAGGTCGACCTTTTCCCCGATGAGGTCTATGTCTTTACCCCAAAAGGCGAAATTATGCCGCTTCCGCAAGGGGCGACAGCCATCGATTTTGCCTATGCGGTACACACCGATATTGGTAACAGCACGATTGCGGTTCGTGTTAATCGCCAACTGGCACCGCTGCATACCATACTTCGTAATGGTGATCGGATTGAGGTTTTAACCTCATCCAGTGCACGACCAAGCCCTGCCTGGCTAAACTATGTTATCACCGGAAAAGCGCGTGCAAACATTCGTAACTATTTGAAGAACCTTCAACAAGGAGAGTCTGTTGAGCTAGGTCGCAGGTTACTCAACCGTGCGTTGATTGATATGAATGAGACCTTTGAAACCATCTCTCAGGAGCGTGCTCAACAGTTGGTTGACGAATTTGGAATGGAGAGTCTTGATGAACTCTACGCCGAGATTGGTCTCGGCAATAAAATGGCTCCACTGATCGCCTATAAGCTTTTAATTGAATCCGACGATGATCAGGAACCAAAGAAGAGCAAACGCACCAAAAGATCGAAAAACTCACTGGCCATCAAAGGAACTGAGGGAACTGTTGTCGCTTACGCTAAATGCTGCCGTCCCATTCCCGGTGATGATATCTTTGGCTTCCTGACCTCGGGTCGCGGGATTGTGATTCATACTCAGCGCTGTAACAACACTCAGGAGTTCCAAAAACACCCTGAAAAATGGATCGATGTTGAATGGGGTAAATCCATCGAAGGTGAGTTTCTGGTTGACCTTCGTATTGTCGTCAGTAACCGCCGAGGTGTTCTTGCTGTTGTGGCTGCAACTGTCGCCGAGATGATGTCCAATATCGACAACATCTCTTTAGAGGATAAAGAGGGATCTCACACCACCATTAATCTGACGCTTACAGTTCGAGATCGATCCCATCTTGCCCAAATCATCCGAAGATTACGGCAAAATGATGGAATTCTACGCATCTTTAGAGACAACTAATCTAAACATTAAGAGGCCACACGATGAGTCGTGAAATAATTCATACTGACAAAGCACCACAGGCAATCGGTACCTATTCACAGGCAGTAAAGATTAACAGCACCGTCTATATGTCCGGGCAGATCCCTTTAGTCCCGGAATCAATGACGATGGTTGAAGGCGATATGGAGGCTCAGATCCGCCGGGTGTTTGATAATCTGGCCGCAGTCGCCGAAGCCGCAGGCGGATCACTCGCTGATGTCGCTAAACTCAATATCTTCCTAACCGATCTTAGCCATTTTCCGTTGGTAAATAGCGTTATGGCGGAGTACTTCTCTCAACCTTACCCTGCACGTGCAGCAATTGGTGTTGCCTCTCTTCCAAAGGATGCAGGAGTTGAGATGGATGCGGTTATGGAACTTGAATAACGGGTTCTGTGCCATCGATTGAAACATTAAAGGGGGTTGGGCCAAAGCTGGCTCAACACCTCCAAAAACTCAACATTACCAATGTTGAGGATCTTCTCTTTCACCTTCCGCTACGCTATCAGGATAAAACCAGAATCACTCCGGTGGCAGATCTGTTGCTAGGAAACGATGCCCTGATTGAGGCTGAGATTATCCACAGCGAGATTCGCTTTGGTCGACGCCGAATGCTTGTTGTTACTGTTGATGACAATGGGCACCTGTTACGCCTACGTTTTTTTCATTTTCATCAATCTCAGCAGAGAAGTCTGCAACAAGGACGAAGAATTCGTTGCTTTGGTAGTGTGAATAGCAGCAATGGAGGCATGGAGATGGTTCATCCCGAATACCGATTACTCTCTGCCGACAAGATTGAGCCTTTAGATACAACCCTTACTCCGATATACCCAGTCACCGAGGGTGTTCAACAAAAGCGACTCCAGTCGTTAATTGCTTTCGCGGTTGATCGATTACATCAAGCACCGGTTGAGGAGTTATTACCCCAGGAACTCATTAAGGCGCGAAACCTACCATCATTAAACGATTCACTGCTAACCGTTCACCAACCTCCACCTGAGATCTCGCTACAACAGATCAGTCACTTTTCACACCCGGCACAGTATCGTCTTGCCTATGAAGAGTTAATGGCGCATCAGTTGGTACTTCGACAGTTACGCAGTGAATATCATGAACATAGCGCCACCCCACTAAAACAAGGTGAAGCATTACGAAATCAATTTATACAATCACTACCTTTTACGCTGACCGATGCCCAGCAGCGCGTCAGTGTTGAGATCCTGAATGATCTAAAAAAGAACCTCCCGATGCAGCGTCTGATTCAAGGGGATGTGGGTTCTGGTAAAACTGTTGTCGCTGCTCTTGCCGCTATCGAGGCGGCAGCATCCGGAGTGCAATGCGCGATCATGGCACCGACCGAGCTGCTTGCCGAACAGCATTATCAAAATATGCAAGCGTGGTTTGATAAGCTTGGCATCTCGACTGTCTGGCTTTCCGGCTCCCTTAGTGCCGCTGAAAAGCGCGAACGCACTGAGTTAATCGAAACAGGACAGGCTGCGATTGCAATTGGTACTCATGCCCTGTTCCAAAAGAGCGTCACCTTTAATCGGCTGGGATTGATCATTATTGATGAGCAACACCGTTTTGGCGTGCATCAGCGGCTGGCATTAAGACAAAAGGGCGAGAATGAGCAGCACTATCCACACCAGTTAATCATGACCGCAACGCCGATCCCGCGCACTCTGGCCATGACGCTCTACGCTGATCTCGATCTATCTGTTATCGATCAAATGCCCGCAGGCCGTACTCCGGTAAAAACTGTCGTGATAGCAGAAGAGCGACGGGATGAGGTGTTGGCGCGAATCCGCCTCGCCTGTCATGAGGGGCAACAGGTCTACTGGGTCTGCCCTTTAGTTGAGGAGTCAGAGCAGCTTCAGTGTCAGGCTGCTGAACAGAGCTATCTTACCATTTCACAACTACTGCCGGAGATTAAGGTCGGTTTGATTCATGGTCGGCTTAAACATGCTGAAAAAGAGAAGATTATGAATGATTTCAAGCGTGGCGATATCCATCTCTTAGTCGCCACTACTGTCATTGAAGTCGGTGTCGACGTGCCTAACGCATCTCTGATGGTCATTGAGAACTCTGAACGACTTGGGCTATCACAGCTCCATCAACTGCGTGGTCGTGTTGGTCGTGGCTCAAGACAGAGTAGCTGTGTTCTGCTCTACCGATCCCCACTGAGTGAAAATGCCAAAGAGCGTCTCCAGGTCATGAGAGAGAGTAACGATGGTTTTGTGATCGCCCAAAAGGATCTTGAGATTCGTGGTGCAGGCGAGTTTTTAGGGACGCGGCAAACCGGTATTGAGCGATTTCGTATCGCCGATCTTCAACGAGACAGTACGCTAATCGCTGATGCTGCGGTTGATGCGGATACGATTCTCAGTCAATACCCGCAGATGGTAGCTCCACTGATCAAACGCTGGCTCAGAAACGAGATCGATCTAATCTCTGTATAGGAATTAGTATTAGCTGTTCGGTTTCTGAACCCTTATAATTCACGCACTTTTTACTACCCCCTTTTCTTGAGGCCGTATATGAATGAGTCCTGCTCAGTATCATTCGGGAAGTTTTCAATCCCATGGCAACGACACAATCTCGGCATCACTAAAATCCCCACTGAGTGGAAACCGTGGCTCATTGGTGACGAATCATTAACCCTGCGCCTGAAAAAACATTGCGATTCTGAATTCAGGGTCGTGGTACTGCGTCAATCATTCATCCTGCCACATGAAAACGAACGAAAAGTACTTGGAATCCCATTTAGAAACCGGGCACTCATTCGAGAAGTGTGTCTAATGTGTGGTGATATACCCTGGGTCATTGCGCGTTCAGTGATCCCGTACCAAACGCTAAAGGGTAAAGGCGCACAATTAAAGATGATGGGAAACCGACCGCTAGGCCACTTTTTGTTCTCAGATCCACACCTTGTACGCTCTCCGATCCAGATATCCCGTTGTAACCTAATTGTTCATCATCACACTGACGACCTCATCAATGTGGCCTCATGGGGACGTCGCTCAATGTTTAGCTTTTATGGAAAACCTCTGCTTGTTAGTGAGTTCTTTCTACCTGAGCTACTGAATAAATCGATAGATTTTCCTACTTAGTAAGATCCGGATAGATTCACCTGGTTTGTAATGGTGAGCTTTGTTGAAAGATGTGTCGTTAGGCTCCGAACAAAACTGATAAATTCTAACATCAGGTGACATGTTAGGAATTCTTCGTTACTTATTGTTTTTATTTGTATTATTATTTAGAAGTTCGTTGAATTTCGTTATAATGTTATTTATTTATAGTGGGTTATGATCATATCGTGCATCACTTTTTTCGATATCAAGCAGTTTTGCTCTACGGCATCATCACATCTGTGATGATATCGATGTCTGGATGTGCCTTGCAGCATCCAGAAGCTGCATTCAACGAAAACACTCAAAAGACCACTCAAAAACCGATGGTTGATGGGCTGGATCCGGCGTTAACAAAAGAGTTTTATCCGAGTTATTCTTTTAACCTTCTAAAGCTGAGAAGAGATAGCAACGACAACGAACACCCTCGGTTTGATATCAATGTTCGAAAAATGCGCGCTGACAAGTTCTTTACCAAGCTCATCGATCAGACCTCTTATGGCGTCACAGTTGAGAAAAATCTCACCGGGCTTATCACGCTGAATATTGAAAACATCACGATTGATGCAGTAATGCAAACCGTACGCGAGATCTATGGTTATGATTATGAGCTTCATGGTAATCACTACACAATCTTTGCTAATCATCCTGAAGAGAGAATCTATCAGGTTGAGGTCCTCAATCAGGATGAAGATCGTTTCTGGAAAACAATACAGCGTGATCTATGGATGATCATCGGATCGGGAAAAAACAGACGCATCACGATTAATCGCAAACGTGGCACCATTGTTGTTATGGCAAGCCCTAGTGAATTAGTCTCTGTTCAGGATTTTCTAAGTAAGACTCAAGACACATTACAACGCCAGATCATTATTGATGCGTCATTTATTACGGTACAACTGAGCCAGCGACGACATAACGGGATTGACTGGGAGGAGATTCTCAACAACAGCCTGTTTGACAAAAATAGCTCTCAATTACCTCAAGAACAAACAACTACAGATCAAGACCAGATGGTTTTTTTGTCTACTCTTCCACATACACCGTTTGAGCAGGTTATCGAACAACTTAAAACTCAAGGCGATCTCCGGTTTATTTCTAATCCACGGTTTACCACCTCCAATAACCGTTCGATTGTCATTAAATCGCTTGAGAAAGAGATCACTAAACCAAAAAATAAAAACCAACCCTCCACCGCAAATGATTTCTCTTTTGAGCTTCTACCAATGGTGGATCAAAAAAACCATCTTACTTTAAATGTCAGACCCTCTCTTGAGGGTCAGTTCAGGCAGCTTAAATTGAACATGAGTGTTTCAAATTCACGGGAGAAGAGGAAAATATCACCTTTTCTTTTGGGTGGCTCAGAACAGATGAATCTTTCATCAGATCAGATTTTGCTCATCGGAGGCGTACGGATCGATAATAATCGACCAAAATCGCATCAAAACGAGGATCCTATGCTGAAAAACAATTCAAATAGTAATGAATTAGTTGTATTGTTGCAGACGAAAATCATCGATCACCGCAACAGAGACTGGGGTGCACCTTTACGTTCAGGCACAGTGGCAACTAATGACACATCAAAGTAAAATACTTTCTACATGTATCAAAACTTTTTCAGCCTAAAAGAGTTACCGTTTTCATTAACGCCAAATACGAACTACTTCTTTTCGTATGGGCACTATCGTGCTGCGCTTGAGACCTTGATTGTGGCACTGGATAACAATGAAGGCTTTATCAAGGTTACCGGTGAGGTCGGCTCAGGCAAAACACAGTTGTGCCGACAACTTCTGAATAAACTGGGTGATAAATATATTACGACCTATATTCCCAACCCGTACCTGACCCCGCTCTCTCTCTTTCAGGCCTTCGCCGAAGAGTTAAAAATCGATCTTTCAACTATAAAAGGGCACCATCATTTGATGAAGTCCATTACTCGCAAGTTGATCGCTCTCAATGGGGGAGAGAATCCTAAAAAGGTCGTTTTGTGTATTGATGAAGCGCAATCAATGCCGGTGCAAACCTTAGAAGCGATAAGGCTATTAACCAACCTGGAAACTGAATATCGCAAGCTAATCCATGTTGTGCTCTTTGGCCAACCCGAACTCGATGAAAAGTTGAACACTAAAGAGATCCGCCAGTTAAAGCAGCGAATTACGTTCTCCTATTCGCTTGGCCCTATAGATTATGAGGGAATGGTGGAATATATTAAGCACCGACTGTTAGTAGCAGGATCCGATGGAAGCATTCATTTTCTTCCAAAGGCTCTGAAATTGCTATATAAGGGTAGCGGAGGATATCCGAGATTAATTAATATACTGGCTCATAAAGCGCTAATGCTCTGTTTTGGGCAGGGAACCCGAAAGGTCTTACCTGAACATATCAAAACAGCTGTAAAAGACACCGAAGGTGCGTTTCCATTAGGCTTTTGGAGTTAGACGTTTGAAACTGTTTTTGGTTAGGGATTTTTATTAAATTATGAGCCTCATCAATCAAATGCTTAAAGATTTGGAAGAGCGCAATCATCTGGATGATCAGATCATGCAGGATGAGATCTTCAATCATGAAAGCAATGATCGTAATCCCTTCTCCTCACGTCCGTCTGCAAGTCAAATTATTGCTGAGTACAAAAACCAGATCATCAGTGTCAGCGCTGTTATTCTCATTGTCTTGGCTGCGTTTTTATTGTGGCCAGAGTCAGAACCCGATCCTGTCCCAGCCACACCGACACAAGCTGCTACACCACCAGTTGCACCCAAGAAAGTGGAGACCGCAATTGCTGAAACCGTCGTTGAAGAGCGCCCTGTCGAGTTATTGCCGATTATTGAGCCGATCCCAATAGTTGAAGAGACGCTGCCTGAGCCTGAAATAGAGATTCCTGTCTCTCCATTTGTTCAGGATATCTTCCCAAAAGAGCTTACTGGCAGTTGGAATCTCCAAACACTCTCTATCGTCGGTGAAAACTTCTCTGAAGATAATGTGGTTAGAGTTTGCTGGCCTGGAAAATGTGTTGATCTCCCTGCTGAGCGCCTGACCTATCATGATAATAATCGCATGGAGGTTCAGATCAGAACCGGACTAAGCCCATCAACCTGGCGCTTAATGGTCACTGATTCAGAGAATCGCACATCAAACAGTAAATCGTTTACAGTTCTAAAAGGTGATCCAATCGCCTCAGCACCTGTGAAACAACAACGTCCGTTAACCCGGGATGAACAGATAGAGCTGTTATACCAACAAGGTCGAACCCTATACCAAAACGATGAATATGCTAAGGCACTCTCAAAATGGCGAGAAGCGTTAGACATGAAGGATGATCATCACAAAAGCAGAGAAGCGATTGTCAGTCACTACCTGGCCGAAGGCAGAGTTAACGAAGCGAATGCAATCCTCTCTATCGCATCACGTCGCTATCCACAACATAGCCCCTATATATTGATGCTTGCCCGAATCTACGTCGATAGTGGAGACCCTGATAAAGCGCTGATTATCATCCAAAATGGCATTGAAAATGTAAGAGATGATCCTGAACTCTATGCCTTCCTTGGCGCGATCTATCAAAATAAGAACGAATATATTAAAAGCATTAATAACTACAGAAAAGCGCTCCAAATCAACTCCAAAAATGCCATTTGGTGGCTTGGACTTGCGATATCGCTTGAGAAAGATCTGAGTCGGATTGATGCCATTAAGGCTTATCGTGAATCGATTAATACCGGAAAGCTGTCAAATAGCCTCAAACAGTTTGCCCTGAAAAAGATTCAACACCTCGAAAACCTCGATCGTTAACGATTTCTGTATCAAAATCGACGCCAATGTAAGCATTTTCCTACACAAAATAGGGGAAATATCTGTTTGTAATCACGCGCCGGATTAACCACACTATATCTACAAGGATTAGCAAGGAACACTCGGACTAGGACATCAAACCGGAATTGATGAAAGCATGGACATGGAATTTACGGATAGCCTTTAGCTTATTGTGCTCACCAACCAGGGAAGGTTGGTGAAGGCACCATCAAATCAACCCCTCCTCGGCAAAAGACCTTACAACATCTCCGATAATGAAGTGATCCAGCAAACGGATATCAACAAGCTTTAAAGCGTTCTCAATATCTTTGGTGATGGTGATATCTGCATGGCTAGGCTCTGAAACACCCGAAGGATGATTGTGGGCAAGTATCACGGCCGCTGCATTATGGTTGAGTGCCCTTTTGACTATCTCACGCGGATAGACCGCAGCCCCATCAATCGTTCCCTGGAAAAGCGTCTCCGATGCGATCAAATGGTGTCGATTATTTAGAAAAAGAACTGTGAAGATCTCTCTTTTTACGCGACGAAGTGTGTGGGATAGGTAATCTTTTACCTGTTGAGGATTCTCAAATATGGCACCGCTCTGAAGCTTAGCCTCTAAATAGCGCTTAGCAATTTCGAGCGCCGCCTGGAGCTGGCAATACTTAGCGCTTCCGATGCCCTTTATTTCAGAGAACTGCTCTATCGGTGCATCGAAAATTTCACGAAGCGAACCAAAATGATTCAACATCTCCCTTGCCAATGAGACAGCACTTTTCCCTTGAACACCCGTTCTTAAAAAGATTGCTATTAACTCAGCATCCGTTAGCGATTCCCGGCCTTTGGATAACAATTTTTCACGGGGTTGTTCAGATACCGGCCACTGCTTAATTGCCATTTGTCACCTCCTTTTGAGTCTGTTGATATTCCCCTAATTTTTTCTATTTTTCAATGACCTGTCTAAGTTGATTAAGGTAGAATCATGAAATGAATGACCCACTGGCTCTATCGAATCGAAATATCCTTATCGCGGTTTGCGGCGGTATTGCTGCTTATAAGATTCCTGAACTTGTCCGGCTTTTTAAGAAGTCGGGAGCGAATGTTCGTGTGGTGATGACAGAG
The DNA here is from genome assembly GCA_050301795.1 of Thiohalomonadaceae bacterium. GTDB lineage: Bacteria > Pseudomonadota > Gammaproteobacteria > Thiohalomonadales > Thiohalomonadaceae > JBNKZU01. The sequence continues at coordinate 194,171 of JBNKZU010000015.1, forward strand.
GCTGCTCAAGAGTTTGTAACACCACTTACCCTTCAAGCGCTTTCAGGAGAAGCGGTTAGAACCTCCCTTTTCGATAACGACGCAGAAGCCGCGATGGGACATATCGATCTGGCAAGGTGGGCTGATCTTATCCTCATCGCTCCTGCAACAGCCAATATGCTTGCTAAAATCGCAAACGGTTTTGCTGATGATCTCATCACTACCCTCATTACGGCATCAACCTCACCACTGTTTTTTGCTCCCGCCATGAACACTCAAATGTGGAGAACAGATAAAAACCAGCTCAATATATCCACACTTGTGGATCGCGGTTATAAACAGATTGGCCCAAACTCTGGCGATCTCGCCTGTGGTGATACGGGCGAAGGAAGAATGGCCGAGCCTTTAGAGTTATTTAATAGTGTTATTTCACATTTTAAGATCAGTGGGCCATTAAACAGCGTTAAGATAACCGTCACTGCCGGACCAACTCAGGAACCGATTGATCCTGTTCGATATATTACCAATCGTAGTTCTGGAAAAATGGGCTTTGCTATCGCGGAGGCGGCTGCCCAAATGGGTGCAGATGTGACCCTAATCAGTGGTCCTGTTCAGCTTAACACGCCTGCTGGAGTACACCGGATAGATGTAACCACTGCTAATCAAATGCACGAGCTTGCACTATCTGTAAATACTGATATCTTCATAGCCTGTGCTGCTGTTGCAGATTATCGCGTTAAAAAAACAGCACCACAGAAGATCAAAAAAGATTCAGAAGAAATGAGTTTAGAGCTTATTAAAAACCCTGACATTGTTCATGATGTGGCTCAATCACAACCCAGGCCATTTACTGTAGGGTTTGCCGCTGAGACAGAAAATCTCAAAGCGCATGCACTGAAAAAACTGAGCACAAAAAATTTGGATATTATCGCCGCGAACCTAGTGGGTGATGATGTAAAAAGCGGTTTTGATTCTGACACCAATCAATTAAATGTCTATTGGAATGGTGGTGAACAGATTATTGAGCATGCAACAAAGAGCATCGTTGCAAAAGAGTTACTAAAAGTCATTACCAAGCACTATAAAGATCATAATAAGAGCTATGAAAAAGATTGAACTGAAGATCCTTGATAAAAGATTAGGCGATACGATCCCTCTTCCTGAATATGCCACCGATGGATCGGCGGGACTTGATATGCGGGCATGTATTGATAAGCCAGTGATTATTGAGCCTGGTCAAACCGAACTGATCCCTACTGGGCTTGCAATCCATATTGCAGATCCATCTATTGCATCCGTACTTCTGCCTCGCTCAGGATTGGGGCATAAACACGGTATTGTTTTAGGCAATCTCGTCGGGTTAATCGATTCTGACTATCAAGGACAGGTCTTCGTTTCATGCTGGAACCGAGGCAACACATCCTTTACTATTAATATCGGTGAGCGTATCGCTCAAATGGTGTTTATCCCAGTAATTAAAGCCAGTTTTGATATTGTCGATGAATTTCATGAAAGTGAGCGCGGCGATGGCGGATTCGGCCATACCGGTCGTGATTAAGGATTAGTATTTCAAGCACATGAAGTTATTCAACCGTTCATCACAAGAGAGTAGTCCACCCAAAAAAGAGGTGAAAACTTCAGGCTTAAAGCTGTCTAATCTTCATATACTCTTTTTTCTGATAAGTGCACTGATTTTTCTTGCTTGCGCCTACGCATCCTATCTTCTTTATGCAAAACATATTGAAGAAAATATATTCGACCACAGCCAAGTCCATCTCGCTCATGTCAGTGATAGCATTCAGGGAAAATATACACTGATGGTGCAACAGATTCAGGCTATCGCTTCTGATCCAACGATTGAAAAAAAACTACTGGCCTCAAAAATCGATAACATTCCATCGGATATCGATTCACTGTTCAAACTCATTCTTCCCGATTATATCCGTGCCCTTGTTGTTGATGACCAAGTCAAACAACCAATAGAGGATCTGTCACCACCATTGAGCTATGCCTGTATAGATCAACAACTCTCTGTTTCAGGGAGGATCGGACATTTTGAGGTTCATCGACTCTCAACCAAAGATCAGCATGTCGATCTTGTGATTCCGTTAAAAAAGCAAAATAAAAGATTGATCATTACCTTCAATCTAAATCTTATTAAGGGATGGGTGAATAGCAGCCTACCTACTCAAGGGTACATTGAGATTACTCAATCCCTTCCGGGTCAAGAAGGCGGTTTAACAATCATCAAGGCGGGTGACCAATCGCTTGCAACCAGCGCGATCAGTGTTTCAGAGACCTTCTATAACAAAAACTGGAAAATTACCTATAAATTCAAGATTGATATTGATCTGCTACAGCAACAGCACCTAATCTATCTTGCCATCTTTATTGCCAGTGTACTTGTCCTTGCCGTTGTTCACTTCCTGTTTAAGGTCTTAATCTCATCGATCATAAAGCATGATATCAATCTGGTATCGAAGCATTTTGATGATTTCGGCAAAGGCGTTCATCACCATGTAACTCCTGTGAGATTGGCGGAATTTAAAGTACCTGTTCACGCCATTGATGAGGCTTTTGTAAAATACAAAGACAAAAGAAATAGCCCCAATAATTCAAACGGCTACGATAAGTTTTCATTAAAGCAGAGCAATCCGGCTACAGATTACGAAAGCCATGAATCAAAAGAAGCGCCGCAGAAACCAAAGAAAAAGTGAACCCTCACAAATATCTCTTTGTTTGAACTCAATCGACTTTAGCCCTCCTTTTTGATCTATGACCACCCATTAATGAAATGTGGGTGACAACAGGCGGGTACTTAGTGCGATAATAGAGCCATTCAAATATGATGAAAGCATTGACCGAACAATTTGCTATCTTTTAAAAAGCCATGACTATCAACATGAATAAGACAAAAAACAACGTCGCCGTATTAAGCGAGGCACTCCCATACATACGTCGTTTTAGTGGAAAGACCATCGTCGTTAAATATGGTGGTAATGCGATGACCGAAGAGCATCTAAAAAATGGTTTTGCGCGTGATGTCGCATTAATGAAGTTGGTTGGAATGAATGTGGTTGTCGTTCATGGCGGTGGCCCCCAAATTGGCTCGCTTTTAGCGAAGATAGGAAAAGAGAGTCAATTTATTGACGGTATGCGGGTTACTGATAGCGAAACCATGGACGTGGTACAGATGGTGTTAGGTGGTTTAGTCAATAAGGAGATTGTCTCACTACTGAATCAGCACGGTGGTAAAGCTGTCGGGCTCACTGGTAAAGATGCGGACTTTATCCGTGCCAAGAAGATGAAATTTGAGCGCACAGCACCAGAGATGAATGCACCGGAAATCATCGATATCGGACATGTGGGTGAGATCGAGCAAATAAATAGTGAAGTGGTCAATATGCTGATTCACGGTGACTTCATCCCAGTGATTGCCCCCATCGGGGTTGGCGCTGATGGTGAATCCTACAACATCAATGCTGATGTCGTGGCAGGCAAACTCGCCGAGAGCCTCAATGCTGAGAAGCTTATCCTGCTCACCAACACCCCCGGATTGCTCAATAAAAACGATGAGGTTCTTACTGGGCTGAGCGCTGCCGATGTCGATAATCTGATTAAAGACGGAACCATTTATGGCGGAATGCTGCCAAAGATAAAGTGTGCTTTAGATGCTGTTCACAACGGTGTTAATAGCGCACATATCATTGATGGTCGGGTTGAACATGCGTTGCTACTTGAGATATTTACCGACGAAGGTGTTGGTACATTGATCAAACAATAATCTTAACTATACGGTTGCTCATCACCTATGCAAGCTCAAGAAAAACTTTCGCGTCGTCAACATATCCTCCAAACGCTGGCACACGAGCTTGAAAACAGCCCAGGACAACGCATCACTACTGCGTCTTTAGCGCGAGCCGTTGGCGTTTCTGAAGCAGCACTTTACCGACACTTTCCTAGCAAAGCCAAGATGTTTGAAGGGCTGATCGACTTCATTGAAGAGACAGTTTTCGGATTATTTAATCGAATCCTGGAAGAGGATCCCAAATCTAAGGATCGTTGTGAAAAGATGCTCACAATCCTTTTAGCTTTCGCCTCAAGAAACCCTGGCATGACACGAATCATGGTTGGCGATGCCTTAACCGGTGAAACTGAGCGCCTTAGTAATCGTATCGTCCAGTTTTTTGACCGAATTGAAACCCAGTTAAAACAGGTTCTGCGTGAGGGAAATTTAGCCAACGAGCTTCAGCAAGGGCTAAACATCAATGCTTCAGCCAACCTCATGATGGCTGTCGTCGAAGGACGAATGAATCAATTTGTACGATCCCATTTCAAGCGCACACCCGCTGAAGAGTGGAAACAGCAATGGTTGTTAATCTCTAGAACGCTGTTTAAATAGCTACTTTATTCCTTTTAGCGCCTTAAAACGCTCATAATCCATAGCGTATTTCTTAATTAACTCAGCCTTCTCTTCCTGCTTGGTGAGAATAAATTTTTCTTTGTCTGAAATCTGCTCCTGAAAAGAATTGATCGCTTCGGTAATATCATCCGGGATCTTTTTACCACGTCGATCTATATTTGCAGCCTTCTTGCGCTCCTCTTCATAAAGCTGTTTCAGTTTTGTAATCGATACCCTTGCCAGATCAATATAACCATCAATAACCGCGACCTTACGATCCTTTGCATCAATAATCTCTTCAGGACTCAAGAAAGTGGCCAATAGCACCCGATCATACGACTGCTGTGCTAAGCGCTCCAACTCGCGCTGCTTTTGTAGCTCTTTATCCTTTTTTCGCTGTTCTCGTTCTAACGCAAGCTCTTCATCGGTTTTAGCTCGCTCCTGAACACCCTTTTTGATGCCGCTATCACTAAAGGTGCTTGAACGCTTTTGTGCATATTCTGGAGGAATCGAATTTCCGCATTCACGAATACCTTCATTGTTGGTCCAGCATTTAAACCCGGCATTGGCGTTCATTGTAACGATCAGCAACAGCAACGAGACCATATTTATCAAATAACCCATAACAACCTCAAAAAACCTCGATATTGATGTCTAAAGATTGGTTCATTCAAAGTGAATAAACAGTTACACAATTATCATAATCATGTTATCAACTTTCTTGCGGCCTCACACTATACAGTACAATGGCGCCAATCCAGAAACATAGCCTTTGTGCACTAACACAAACGAAAACAAAAACTGAGAATCTATAGATCCTTAAATGAGAGTCATTTCCGCCAATGTCAATGGTATACGTGCCGCTGCACGAAAAGGGTTCTTTCAATGGCTGGCAACCACCAATGCAGATGTCATCTGTATTCAGGAGACCAAGGCCCAACTCGAACAGCTCGATCCAAAGGAACATTTTCCTGAAGGCTATTACTGCTACCACTTTGACGCACAAAAAAAGGGCTATAGCGGAGTTGCCATCTACTCAAAAACCGAACCAGACAAGATCACTCAAGGACTCGGTGAAGGCTTTGACGATATGGATAGCGAAGGCCGCTACATACAGGCTGATTTTGGCAAGCTCAGCATCGCCTCAATCTATCTACCTTCCGGTTCATCCAAAGAAGAGCGTCAACAGATAAAATACAGCTTTATGGATCGATTTGAACAAACCATGAATGCAATGCGCCGTAAACACCGCGAATACATCATCTGTGGTGACTGGAATATAGTCCATAAAGCGATCGACATTAAAAACTTCAAATCCAATCAAAAGAACTCCGGCTGTCTGCCTGAAGAGCGTGCATGGCTGGATAAGGTCTTTGGAAAGATGGGATGGATTGATGCCTTTCGTGTCATCAACCAGGAACCACATCAATACACCTGGTGGTCAAACCGGGGACAGGCATGGGCGAATAATGTGGGGTGGCGGATTGATTATCAGGTGATCACACTGGGGTTAAGGGATGCCGTTACAGCGGTAGATATTTATAAGGATGAGCGGTTTTCGGATCATTCGCCTTTGATTGTTGATTATGACTATGAGATTTAATTTTTTCTGACTCGTAAAAATAGACTCGTCATTCCTGCGGAGGCAGGAATCCATGTTAGTTATTACGAGTTAGGTTCCGCTCTTTGACAGGTCATTCAATCTCTTAACCCCTTAGCGGAAGAGCGGGTTCATTTCTTTGTCCGCAACAAAGAAACGAACCAAAGAAAATGCGCCCCACTAACTCACCCTACGGGTTCCCTCACTTCTCGCTCCGGTCGGGTATGACAGATGAGCCCTCCTGACTCACTGTCGCATTGCGCACGTCCATGTGCGCAACCCTAACGGGCTAAACCTCCCTACACTGCGAGGCTCGGTGAGTTAGAAGGGGTTAAAATCTTTTACTTTTACTTTACTGATATTATGAAGTAATTCAATGTAGGATATTGATCTGAAATTAAAATTTATGGATAAGAAAATGAATATTAAAGCATGGTCAATTGGATTGTTTACTGCTGTTACTAGCATAGTAATCATCTATGCAGGAGTTATCATCTATTTAACCTGGCCTATTACGAAATTTACTGTTAATAGTTCAGGTGTTTTTGGAGATAGTTTTGGTCTATTAACGTCCCTTTTTTCGGGTCTCGCATTTTCCGGTTTAATAATAACAATCCTTCTACAACGAGAAGATCTCAAACTACAAAAAGATGAATTATCAGAAACAAGAAAAGAAATGAAATTTCAGAACTTTGAAACAACATTCTTTCAAATGCTCAGATTACATAATGAAATTGTTGACGCAATTAGCATTAGAGAGCCCATCGCAGATAACAGAGTGATCGAGAGTGGCAGAGCTTGTTTTAAACACTTTACTGCTCAATTTAAGGATTACTATAATGACAAGAAAACTGATAATTCTCTTCTCGCAGAACAGGAATTAATTATTGTTGCATACACTGATTTCTGGGAATCTAATCAACAAGATTTAGACCATTACTTTAGATATCTATATCGTATTTTTAAGTATGTTAACGATAGCTTTGTAGATAACGAACAGAAAAAACTTTATACAAGCATAGCAAGGGCTCAGTTATCCGATCTTGAAATGGTTCTACTATTATACAATTGCCTATCAATTTATGGCTCAGATAAGTTTAAACCACTGGCAGAAAGGTATTGTTTATTTGATAACCTACCACAAAATCTATTAATTACTTCAGAGCATATCTCTTTATTTGAGCCTTCTGCATTCCAAAAAAATTGAACGTAACTAATCCCCCCCTCTGACTCACCGAGCCTCGCAGTGGAGGGAGGAGTTGCCCGTTAGGGTTGCGTACATGGATGTGCGCAATACGACAGTGAGTCAGGATGGCTCATCTGTCGTACCCGACCGGAGCGAGAAGTGAGGATATCCGCAGGATGAGTCAGTGGGGCACCCTTTCTTTTCGTCCCTTTTCTTTGGGTGAGCAAAGAAAAGGGACACGCTCTTCCTCTACAAAAATAAAAAGATTGAATGAACTAAAGAAGAGCGGAACCTAACTCAACAACTGGATTCCTGCTTTCACAAGAGTGACCACAAAAAATCCCACGACTAGTTAAGCGTGGGATTCCTGGGACGTTGGGCTTCGCAACCTCAGCCCAACCTACAAGTTTTCGTTTGAATTACAAAAACGTATTAAACCCCATACTGCTCACGATACGCCTCTACCTTCTCCCGGTAATCGGCCATCTCAGCATTACCCTCAAGATACTCCAGCAGATCAGCCAGAGTGATAATGCTCGCTACCTGCAAGCCATACTGGCTCTCGACCTCCTGTATTGCTGAGGTTTCTCCCTTGCCTCGCTCTTGTCGATCCAGCGCAATCACTACACCAACCGCTTTTGCGCCAGCGGCATCGATAATATCCATCGATTCACGGATCGCGGTGCCGGCGGTAATTACATCATCAATAATCATGATATTGCCTTCCAGCGGTGCACCAACCAAGCTGCCGCCCTCGCCATGATCTTTAGCCTCCTTGCGGTTAAAGCAGTAGGGAACATTGCGGTTAAAGCTGTTGTAAAGAGAGACTGCGGCGGTTGTCGCCAGAGGAATGCCCTTGTAGGCTGGGCCAAACAACACATCAAACTTAATCGCTGAATCCTCAATAGCGGAGGCATAGAAGCGTCCGAGTTCAGCCAGTTGAGCGCCAGAATTAAAGAGTCCAGCATTAAAGAAGTAGGGGCTGATTCGCCCCGATTTCAGGGTGAATTCGCCAAAGCGCAGTACGCCATTGTTAATTGCAAATTCGATAAACTCTCGTTTGTAGTCCAGCATGATAGCCTCTTGAAAATTAATGTTTTGATGTTGGGTATTGTAACAGGGAACGGCTCTGGTTTTCCTATTCAGAACCAACCTCTTCTATAGCGTGTGCATGGGTGAGTCGGATCAATGGCGCCCCCTTACTCCAGTGAACCCATCCTCGAATTGTGATCGTTATTCCCTTTAACCGTGACGGTAGCTTTCCATGAGATTGAAAGCTTTGCAGATGTTCATTACGGATTAACGCCTTTATTCCGTTACCAAAATTGAGTAACCATGCGCTCTTCTTCTTTTCAATGCTCAGCACTTTTCCTTTAAGTCGGCGGAACAGGTTTCTTGATCGATGAGCCTCTTCAATAGGTGCAACCTGATATTGAGATAACTGCCAAATCCCACGTTGATTAATTCTGGCGATTCGCTCTGTAGCAATGTATTGATCCAGCCTGGAGATGTTGGGCAATATGATGGTCACATGGGCATGTCCCTGCTCCAGCATCAGTTGATTGATATTCTCCCCATCTTCGTCAATCAGGTGCGCAAGCAGTCGATGGTATTTATCCTCGCGCTCCTTGCCAAACTCCAAACGAACCTTTTTCCCCTCTATTCGTTTTTTCAGGAACGCGGTCGCCTCTTCGCCGCCCTCCTGTCCTGGTCGATTGCGGTGCGCTATCTCTGGCGCATTAATTCCAATCAATCGAACATGGCGGCCATCCTTCAGGATCACGGTATCACCATCAAGAACCTTGCTAACACTAAAGTAGCCATAACCGGTATCTATCTCCAGCGGCTTTGCGTTAGTGCCTTGTGCTCTGTCACCGTAATGGGTGTTACCCAATTCGTCCTGCCAACGGTAAACCGACTCGGCATTCAGGTTGGTAGCAATCAAAAGCAACAGCAGAATCAGCGATTTCATTGTTCTTTTACGGTTATTAGAAAGCGTCAAAGATACAACATCCCCGCAAGGAATCGAATATGAATATTGAGGGTGAGGGATTAATGGTTCGGATTAGGATAACAACATGATAGAATCTCCGCCTTTTCAAATAGTTACCTTAAAGACGATGGCAAATCACTACACCGGAAAACAGAGTCAACAACTTTTGGCCGCTCTTGAATCGAGGATCCTGATCCTCGATGGCGCGATGGGAACCATGATTCAGCGCTATAAACTCGAAGAGTCTGACTATCGCGGTGAGCGCTTTGCCGACTGGGACAGCGATCTCAAGGGTAACAACGACCTGCTGAATCTGACCCAACCCCATATCATTCAGGAGATCCACGAGGCCTATCTGGAGGCCGGTGCCGACATTATTGAGACCAACACCTTTAACGCCACCACGGTCTCGATGGAAGATTATGGCATGCAGGCGCTGGTCGCCGAGCTGAATCTTGAGGGCGCGAAGGTTGCCCGTGCTGCTGCCGACAAATATGCCACTGCTGATCGCCCCCGTTTTGTCGCGGGGATACTTGGCCCAACAGGTAAAACCTGCTCGATCTCACCGGATGTCAATGATCCGGGCAAGCGCAACATTACCTTCGACCAACTTGTTACCGCTTACTCCGAGGCGACCCATGCGCTGATCGAGGGCGGCATCGACATCGTATTGATCGAGACCATCTTCGACACCCTGAACGCCAAGGCCGCCATCTTTGCAGTCGAGAGTGTCTTTGAAGAGCTGGGTGTGCGGCTGCCGATCATGATCTCCGGCACTCTCGCCGATGCCTCTGGTCGCACCCTCTCGGGGCAGACCGCTGAGGCGTTCTGGAACTCCCTGAGCCACGCCAATCCGATCAGCTTTGGCTTTAACTGTGCGCTTGGAGCCAGCGAGCTACGCCAGTATGTTGAGGAGGTTTCGAAGATCGTTACCTGCCGCGTTAATGTCCACCCCAACGCCGGACTGCCAAATGCGTTTGGCGGCTACGACGAAACCCCGCAGATGATGGCCGAACAACTTGGCGAGTGGGCAAGATCGGGATTTCTGAATATCGTTGGCGGCTGCTGCGGTACCAACCCCGACACCATCGCCGCGATTGCCGAGGCAGTTGCGTCCTATCCGCCACGCCAGATCCCGGTTGTTGAGAAAGAGTGCCGCCTTGCTGGGTTAGAGCCATTTAACATCAGTGAAAGCTCGCTGTTTGTGAATGTAGGCGAGCGCGCCAACGTCACCGGATCGGCGATGTTCAAGCGCCTGATTCTGGAAGAGAAGTATGAAGAGGCGCTTTCGGTCTGTCAGGAACAGGTTGAGAACGGCGCACAGATCATCGACATCAACATGGATGAGGCGATGCTTGATGGCGAAAAGGCGATGGTCACCTTCCTGAACCTGATCGCCTCCGAGCCGGAGATCGCCAGGGTGCCGATTATGCTTGACTCCTCAAAGTGGGAGATCATCGAAGCCGGTCTCAAATGTATTCAGGGCAAGGGGGTTGTGAACTCCATCTCGCTCAAGGAGGGGGAGGAGAAGTTCATCCGCCAGGCGAGGTTGCTGCGTAAATATGGCGCCGCCGTTATCGTGATGGCCTTTGATGAGGATGGCCAGGCCGATACCTACACACGTAAGGTCGAGATCTGCAAACGCTCCTATGACATTCTGGTGAATGTGGTTGGCTATCCGGCTGAAGATATTATCTTTGACCCGAATATCTTTGCGGTCGCCACCGGCATTGATGATCACAATAACTACGCCGTTGATTTTATTGAAGCCACGGGCTGGATTAAACAAAACCTGCCCCATGCGATGATCTCCGGCGGGGTCTCCAATGTGTCGTTCTCGTTCCGTGGCAATAATCCGGTGCGCGAGGCGATCCATTCGGTCTTTCTCTACCACGCGATCAAACAGGGCATGACCATGGGCATCGTCAATGCCGGAATGCTCTCAGTCTACGACGACCTGCCCGCAGAGCTGCGCGATGCAGTTGAGGATGTGGTGCTAAACCGCTCGCCCGATGCCACCGATAAATTACTGGCGATTGCCGACAGCTATCGTGGTGATGGCACAACGGCCAAAAAAGAGGATCTGGAGTGGCGAAGCTGGTCGGTTGAAAAGCGCATTGAACACGCCATGGTGAAAGGCATTGATGCCTACATCGTTGAGGATACCGAAGAGGCACGCCAGAGCTTTGCCGAGCCGATCGAGGTCATCGAAGGGCCGTTAATGTCCGGCATGAACAGCGTCGGCGATCTCTTTGGTGAAGGAAAGATGTTCCTGCCGCAGGTGGTTAAATCGGCACGGGTAATGAAAAAGGCCGTTGCCCATCTGATCCCCTACATTGAGGCCGCAAAGGGCGAAGGCACACGCGCCGCAGGCAAGATCCTGATGGCGACCGTAAAGGGCGATGTTCACGATATTGGCAAGAATATTGTTGGCGTGGTGTTGCAGTGCAATAACTTTGAGGTCATCGACCTTGGCGTAATGGTGCCTGTCAACAGGATCCTCGAAGAAGCGAAAAAGCACAAAGTCGATATTATCGGTCTCTCCGGCCTGATCACCCCATCACTTGAAGAGATGGAGCATATCGCCAAAGAGATGCAGCGCCTTGATTACAAGATGCCGATCATGCTTGGCGGCGCAACAACATCAAAGGCACACACCGCAGTGAAGATCGACCAGCACTACGATCAACCAACCATTTGGGTGAAGGATGCCTCGCGCGCGGTGGGTGTGGCGCAAAACCTGATCAGCAAGGAGTTTCGCGCAGGGTTTGTGGCGGATATCACCCGAGAGTATGAACAGGTCAGAACCGCACACGCCGACCGCCAGAACAAAACTGTACTGGTCACGCTGGAAGAGGCACGTAACAACCGCGTGCAGATTGAGTGGGAAAACTACACCCCACCAATTCCAAAAGTACTCAACTCCCTCTCTCCTGATGGGGGAGAGGATTGGGGTGAGGGGGTATCAGTACAACCCTCCGGTTCAGGTGCGATTATCACCTTTAATAACATCAACCTTAATGAACTGACGCCCTATATTGACTGGACATTCTTCTTCCATGCGTGGGAGCTAAAAGGGCGCTATCCACAGATACTGGACGACGCACAAAAGGGCGAAGAGGCACGCAAGCTGTTTGCCGATGCCGAGGCGATGCTGGCACAGATTATTAACGAGGGTTGGTTACAGGCCAATGCTGTAGTTGGACTCTTCCCGGCCAGTAGTGATGATGACGATCTGATCGTCTGGAACCAGACAGGCAAGGCCGAGCGCCTGCACTTCCTGCGTCAACAGAAGCAGCAACCGGAAGGAACCCCCAACTACTGCCTCGCAGACTTTGTCGCCCCGGTTGAATCCTCACTCCAGGACTTTGTCGGTATGTTTGCCTGCACCGCAGGGCATGGCATTGATGAAAAGGTGAAGGCATTTGAGGCCGCGCATGACGACTACAGTGCGATCATGTTAAAAGCGATTGCTGACCGACTGGCAGAAGCACTGGCAGAGTGGTTGCACCTGAAAGTGCGTAGAGAGCTATGGGGATACGAAGTGCATGAAGGCACAAGTGTCGCGGGAGAGAGGACGTCGGAAGCGACTGCCAGTGATGACATTGATTACGAAGCACTCATTCGTGAAGAGTACACAGGTATTCGCCCGGCACTCGGCTACCCGGCATCACCAGACCATACCGAAAAGGATATCGTCTGGAACATTCTTGATGTCGATAACCGTGCAGGAATTACCCTAACCGAATCAAAAGCGATGATCCCGACCGCGTCGGTGTCAGGTCTTTACTTTAGCCATCCAGACTCTCGCTACTTTGCCGTCAGCAAAATAGCAAAAGATCAGATCGCAGATTACACAGAACGAAAAGGGATGGAGGTTAGCGAAGTGGAGAAGTGGTTAGCGCCGAATATAGGCTAACTAAAAAATATTCAGATCGTTGGTTGGGGTGAGGTTACGAACCCCAACATCACCGTACCTTTTTTGTTGGGCTTCACAAGTTCAGCCCAACCTACCGTGCTACGTTACATTTCGCCTTTTTCCTCACGACGAGCTTGTGAAAGTGCGCTTGAAATGATCCCTGCAGGAGCCGCAACAATTCCTATCCCAATCATAAGCACAAAGAACGTAAAAAAACGCCCCCAAAACGTTATTGGATAAACGTCTCCATAGCCAACTGTTGTAAGTGTAGCAAGCGCCCACCAAAGACTATGAATGATAGACTTGAATGTGTCCGGCTGAGCATCATTCTCAAAGTAATAAATCCCGGTTGCTGAAACATACAAAAGGATGACTGTGAGAAATAGATACAGAACTAACTCTTCACGCGCAATCTCAAATGCTCGTTTCATACGGGTCATTGCTGTATTGTAGCGACCAATTTTTAGCAGCCTAAGAACTCTTAGGAGACGGAATGCGCGAGCTGCACGCAGGTCAATGCCACCATACCCGAGAGCGAGTGTAATGTAGAATGGTGAAATAGCTAAAAAATCAATGACCCCGCCAAAACTCAAGACGTAATCCCGCTTCCGATCAGCGATGTATAACCTGAGAAAATATTCCGCTGTAAATAGCAATGTCACTACAGCCTCTGAGATATCCAGAAACTGAACAGTGAACTCACTTAGGCTTGGTAGTGTCTCGATAGTTAGTGTAATGATGGAATAGATGATAAGGCATAACACCACCCAATCAAAGATGCGCCCGGCTCTTGTATCTGTCCCCTCGACAACTTGTTTAATATGTGTGCGAATATTCATAAAATATTTAACCGTTATTATCTTACGGGCACGATAGTTGTGTTTTATGTGGGCAACGCAATATTGATAATATGCCATGAAGGGTTCTGTCCTGTTTCATCTCCTCTCCTTGCCCCTGATGCTGCTGTTTTGAAATCACGTGATATGTGATGGTAAACATATCACTGCATCTGTTTGATGCAAAGCCTGATCTATAGCGCGGCTAAAGCCGCGTTTCCTCATAACGAAACCAACAAACCTCGTTATTTCTTCAGATAATCCACTTTCTGTTCGGTCACACCAGAGAATTTTTCTGCTCTTAGATCTTCTTCTGAAATGGCGGCATCCAGCTCTTCGGGAGTAAACAGGTCTTTGGTGATCTTGAGATTGAATTTGTATAGATGGCAGCGGCCTGGTTCGTCGTCTGAGCGATCGATGAAGACTGTCACTTCCTTTCCTTCACCGATCAGATCATAGGAGATCATGTTCTGGATATTTTTATGAACCACAAATGCATGGTCAACTCCGACAATTTTCAGTTTGGTTAAGCCTCTTTTTTTAAGTTCTCTTAACTCTTTTTAAATCACCAGAATTCATTGGGTTCTCCAGGTTGACTGTTATTTCACCGCTATCAAAAACAAGTTTAACCGACTTTACCGATAATTCCCTCAGCAGCCGATTTAATTCATCAGGTGTTGATGGTTTTTGAAGGAAGGCATCTACACCTGCCTCAAAAGCCTGCTCCTTATATTCCCTGCTGGAGGAAAAAGCCAGAACGGGCAGGTATTTGCTGTTTTTTCTTAATACTCTGGTTGCTGTTATGCCATCCATATTCGGCATCTCCAGATCCATTAAACAGACGTCGTATGGCTTCAGTGCTTTATTAACAAGCTCAATCGCCTGCTGACCATCTGTGGCTATATCGAAGTCATAGCCGAAACTATTGATCATGCTGCCGACGACCAGCCGTATCACTTCATCATCTTCTGCTATTAAGACATTCATTGTCTTCTCCCTGTGTCAGATAAGCCGTATCTGTTATATACATCTTTTCAGATAACCAATTAAATACTGTATTTAGGAATTATTCAATCCACCATGCTTTTATGGTGTTAGTACCTTTTCGTTAGCCCTTACTAGTTCAGCCCAACCGACCATATTTTGTGCATTTTGAATGCTAGGAATTTAGTCCTGGAAGGATGAAGCACCGAGGCGACTAATGCCACATTTTGACACACAAAACCCATCTGTAGGTTGGGGTGAGGTTACGAACCCCAACACTATTGCAGCTTTTGTTGGGCTTCACGGGGTCAGATCTACCTGATTGTTTACACGCTCTGGCGCCAGGGTTTAATGCCTTGGATGAGGCCGGTTTACGATCCTCAAATACCACATACCTTCAAATAGAGCTTCATCAGTTCTCTCTAATCCTCTGGATTATTAGAGACCATGTCGGCACCGATAGCCATATACTATAGTTGTAGTAAAAGTATCCGCGTGGTTAACTAGCTGTAATAACAATAATTATTTTAACGGGGTGAGCACTATTACCATACCGTATTTAAAACATCTGGTTAAGGCAGGGATCACCAGCAAGATGGGATTTGTTGAGCAACAACAGATCCGGCATGTTAATATTTTTGCTCTGGTCATTATCTTTGGTGCCTTGTTTTCCTTTGTGTTTGTCTCCCTAATGCTCAGGAATTTCCCTGATCTATATCTTGTGCTTCTGTTCTTTCTTTGCTTCGCAGGAATTACCGGTTCTTCCATCATCTATTTAAACTTTCTTCACAAATATGCTCTGGCAAAAAACATCTTTTTGGCTCTGGGCATTGCCTTTGCCACAATTTTCAGTATCTCGATGGAGTTACAAATTGGTGCGGTCTTCTTCTTTTTGTTTGTACCATTTTTTTCATATCTGTTTTATGGCGCCTCAAAAAAGGCCAATCTTATTATTGTGTTTGGTAGTCTTTGTCTTATATCTGTATTGATCTATCACCAACACTTTGATCCTCTCTTTACATTTCCTCCTGAGGCCATCGAATCAGATCTCCTAATTAACACTGTACTTATTTATACCCTTATCTCATTTATCCTCTATTTCCAGTCCACTCTGGTTGAGCGAATTAACAACCGTTTAGGATATCTATCGAACACGGATATTCTCACCGGTCTATCTAACCGCCAGCATTTTGATGCGTTTGTAAAAGTGGTCTGGGGAAATGCACAAAGAGCGAGGGTTCCGCTTTCGGCGCTTATGATTGATATCGATTTCTTTAAGAACTACAACGATTCATATGGACATATCAAGGGTGATGAATGTCTGAAAAAGATCGCACACACAATACAGGAACCGGTTAAGCGCACCTCCGATATCGTGGCACGTTTTGGCGGTGAAGAGTTTATTATCGTTCTCTATTCAACCGAAATGGATAATGCTGAGCGCATTGCCCAGATAATCTGCGATAAAGTCATGGCGTTGAATATCCCTCACAATCACTCACAGGTTGCTGATGTAGTCACGATAAGCTGTGGGGTGAGCTGTGTTATCCCTGACGAAACCAGTAGTTACATCGACCTAATTCAACAGGCCGATGATGCTTTGTATGTCGCCAAAAACTCAGGCAGAAATCAGGTTGTTATCAACAGACCCTAGCTGGTTTTAAGATGAGCTGCAATGAAAGCAGGATTGAGACTGCTTGAGTAGGGGACCACTCCCAAGCACGGCTCAGGGATCTGCTGTTGCAGTGTTTCGATATTAGCCTGCTGCTCATTCATTTGTGAAGTTATGCAGTTACCAATCCAGCCAGCGAATTGATGCCCATCACGTCTGATCGCTTCAGCCGATAATAGTGCATGATTAATGCAGCCGAGTCTCAGAGCAACAATTAGTATTACGGGTAAATCGAGAAGTCCTGCCAATGCTGACATATCACCATCTGACCCCAGTGGCACACGCCATCCGCCGGCTCCTTCGACAATGACATAATCACTGTTATTGGAGAGTGACTGATAATGGCTGACAATCTTTTTAAAGGATATATCCACACCGGCATTGGCCGCCGCAATATGTGGAGCCACTGGTTCGCTAAAGCGGTAGGGATTGATCGTATGATAATCAGCCTCCACATTACTGCATTGTTGGAGTAGTAACGCATCCTCGTTTCTTAATCCATCAGCTGTTGTTTCGCAGCCGCTGGCGACGGGTTTCATTGCTGCGACCCGATAACCTTCACTAACCAGTTTGGTAATCAATCCTGCTGAGATCCAGCTCTTTCCAACCTCGGTATCGGTGCCAGTTATAAAATACCCTTTAGCCATGATGATGCCCGATATTGTTGACATCAATAGCTACACTTCCATCGCTTTCGGTGTGCTGGCGTCTCTCACCTTTCCATGCATGACCGTAGACCACTTCATAGGTGGCAGGATAACTGCCATTAAAGTCGCGGTATTGATCATAGGCCTGTTTCATTCGATCAATCTTGCCACGACCAGTCAAGCCACGTTGCCGACCGCTGTTAATATTGTGGGCACCTATCGATTTAATATCTTTCATCAGTAGCATTAAATCGTGATAGGTGATTACAAGCTGCTCCATATCGATCACTGGGTCGCCGAGACCGGCATGAATCATCGCATCGCCGACATCATGCATATCGATAAACTCATTTACATGTACACGGTCATCCACCTGTGACCAGCTATTTTTTAGCTCATAGAGTGTATCGGGTCCAAGTGTTGCAAACATAACCACACCACCCGGTTTGAGTACTCTCTGGATCTCTGAAAATACTGACTGAATATCATGACACCATTGAAAGGTCAGGTTGGAGAAGATCAGATCACAGCTCTCATCAGCAATCGGCATGGCCTCGGCATCGGCACAAATAAACTGATGCCCTTTTAGCTTACGACTAAGATAGGAGAACTGTTCGCGTGATCGCGAAACCATTGAGTGGGCAATATCCAGCGCCACCACTCGACTCTTGCGATAGTGCTCGGCAAGCTGTCGTGTAAACACTCCGGTACCCGAGCCGATATCAAGCACCATCTTCGGTTCGATCTTGAGTAGATCCAGACGTTCAAACAGACGTGACCCTATCTCGCGCTGGATCTGCGCTGCGGCATCATAACTATCAACCGCCGCCTCAAAGGAGGCGCGGAGCTGCTGCTTGTAGGTGTTTGAGTTGTGATTACTCATGAATGAAGTGCTCTACAGCCTCAATAAACTGATCTGGATGTGATAAAAACGGTGCATGTCCTGCCTTTTGAATGGTGACAACCTTTGCATCTGGAATCATGGCTGCCATCTGCTGAATTGCCGCAACAGGGATCAGGTTATCCCTATCCCCGTGGATCATCAATGTCGGTTGAGTTATTGAGGATAATTGATCCCGAAAATCTGACTGCGACAGTATCGATAATCCAAGCTTAAGCGCATCCGGGTCTGGATCACCATATCGCAGTACGATCTCTCTGAGGAGTTTTATCTCCTCCTTTAATTTTTCCGATCCTCGTGCCTGTAACGCCATAAAACGTCGCAGGGTTGCATGATAATCATCGGCAAGCTGTTGCGAAAACCCATCAAGAACCTTTGGCGACATCGCGTGTGGCCACTGCTTTCGAACAAGAAAGCTCGCAGAGCTATCAACCAGAATCAGTTTTGAGATCGCCTCACCCTGTAAAAGTGCCTGCTGCGCAACAAAGCCGCCTAGTGACCACCCCATCCAGATACTGTTTTCGGGAACAGCATCGGCAACAAGCGTCGCCACCTCTGCGATCGTTTGGGCTTTTACCCCTTTGGATCCACCATAACCGGGCATATCCACCATATGCAGTCGGCAACTACTTAAGCGATCAGCAACACCTCTCCAGATATCATGATTCATTCCCCAGCCATGCAGTGCAACGACATCAACACCCTGACCAACGCTTTGGATATTTACCATTAAAGTGTAGCGACCTCAGTGATGGCATCGATCAACTTTGAGACTTCTGCTTCGGTATGTTCTGCCGAAAGCGTGACTCGAAGTCGTGCCGTTCCCTCTGGAACCGTTGGTGGACGGATTGCGCTAACCCAGATCCCGCGCTGCCTTAATGCGCTACTCATTCTGACCGCTTTTTCTGCACTACCCACGACAATCGGTTGGATTGCGGTCTCAGATGGCATCAGTTTTAAGCCGGTTGCAATCACCCCTTTGCGGAACTGCTGGATATGCTGCTGAAGCTGTTGTCGTCGCCATGACTCTGACTGGATGATCTTTAACGATGCCCGTGTCGCCTCGGCCAGTGCCGGTGGCAGTGCGGTCGTATAGATATAGCTGCGGGCAAACTGGATGATGGTTTCAATCAGATCATCGCTTCCGGCCACAAATGCACCAAATACACCAGCAGCCTTGCCGAGGGTTGCCATATAGATTGGCAGTTCAGCGGTTGAAATATCAAAATGGTGACGAGTCCCCTCTCCATTCGGGCCAAGCACACCAAAGCCGTGGGCATCATCGATCATCAGCCGTGCCATGTTCTTCTCTGCCACCTCTGCCAACAACGGCAGATGGACAATATCGCCATCCATACTGAAGACGCCATCGGTCACGATTAGGCGTTCACCGTGATTGCTCTTTTGCAGTTGCGCATTAACATCATCAATACTGTTGTGCTGATAACGGCTCAAGCGCGCTCTCGATAGCAGTGCCGCATCGAGCAGAGAGGCGTGATTGAGACGATCCTCCAAAACCAGATCCCCTGGGCCGAGCAGCGCTGAGATTACACCGAGATTGGCCATATATCCGGTAGAGAAGAGAAGCGCACGCGGATAGCCGGTGAAATCAGCCAGCTCCTCCTCCAAAGCTTGATGTGCGCGACAGTGTCCAGAGACCAGATGCGCCGCACCGCTACCCACACCATAAGCATCGGCACCCTTCTGCATTGCCTTGATGATCTCAGGATGCTTTGCAAGTCCAAGATAGTCGTTAGAACAGAAGTTTAGTAATTCCTGACCATCGACAACCGCATGGGTACCGGCTCCACTCTCATTGACACTACACTGCCTGTAGAGAGATGCCGACTTACGTGCATCTAAATCAGATTTGAGGTCACGCATGGCGATTAGGCTTAATCACCTTCCGGAGTGATGCCCAGACGGTTAAAGAGTTGTTTGTCGTGATCGGTGGTTGCGTTCTCTGTGGTTAACAGCTTGTCACCATAGAAGATAGAGTTTGCACCAGCATGGAAACAGAGCGCCTGCGCCTCATCATGCATGGTCTCGCGTCCTGCGGATAATCGGACGTATGAGGATGGCATTACGATTCTGGCTGCAGCAATGGTGCGAATGAACTCGAAGATATCGAGATCGGGACTATCAACAAGCGGAGTCCCCTCAACCTTGACCAGCAGATTGATTGGCACACTGTGGGGATGCTCTGCAAGATTTGCCAGCTCCACCAGCATAGCGGCGCGGTCACGACGCGCCTCACCCATACCGAGAATACCACCGCTACAGACATGAATACCGGCCTTTTGCACCCGGTTAATGGTATCGAGGCGATCATCAAAGGTGCGGGTTGTGACAACCTTGTCATAATAATCGGGAGAGGTGTCAATATTGTGGTTATAGAAATCGAGACCGGCATCCTTCAACTGAGCCACCTGCTCATCATCAAGCATACCCAGGGTGACACACGACTCCATGCCGAGATCCTTAACCCCCTTAATCATAGAGATCACAACCTCCATATCCTTCTTTTTTGGCTTACGCCATGCTGCGCCCATACAGAAACGGGTCGCGCCCCCTTGCTGAGCCAGACGTGCAGCATCAAGCACCTCTTCCACTGCAATCAGAGCCTCGTGTTCCAGATCGGTATCGAAGTGGGCACTCTGCGAGCAGTAACCGCAGTTTTCGGCACATCCGCCTGTCTTGATATTGAGTAATGTACTGACCTGAATCTTGTTGGGATCAAAGAATTGACGATGAATTGAGTGTGCCTGGTGGAGCAGATCACTAAAAGGCTGACTCATCAGATCATTGACTTCATCTACACTCCAATCGTGGCGCAGAGCAGACTCACTTTTTATGGCTTCAACACTGGACATTAAAAACCCTTTTTATTCGATTAGTTTCATCAGGAGTCACGGCTCCTGATATGGATATTGGAGAAATTATACATGGTGGTGCTAAACTGCGGCGAGTATTCATTTTCACGGAAGATAGATTAAATGACGCGCAAATGGAAAAACCGGCTATCACAACAGATTATTAACACACTATTTCCACCACGCTGCCTGATTTGTGATGCACAAACACACACAGCGCACGAGATCTGTGACGATTGCCTGACCAATCTACCGTTTAATCAGCACTGCTGTTATCAGTGTGCACTCCCACTGCCACAAGGCCAGAATATGTGTGGACACTGCATTCAGTCGCCACCACACTTTGACCAGATGATTGCACCGCTACTGTACAAACCACCGATAGATACACTCATAACCCGGTTAAAGTTCAGCCATAAGCTCAACCATGCTCAGCTACTTTGTGCGCTCATAGAAGCACCTTTAACCGAAGCGGTAGAGACCATGCCAGAGTTGATTATTCCGGTTCCCTTACATCAAAAACGCCAACAGGATCGAGGCTATAATCAGGCACTTGAGATCCTAAAACCACTTGCAGAGAGTATGTCGCTTCCGATTTCAAACCACATTGCCTATCGTCAACGAGAAACCGAACTGCAAAGCCGATTAAAAGCAAAAGAGCGCCACAAAAATATGAAGAATGCATTTACGATTCAAGGCGATCAACTACCACAACACATCGCAATTTTTGATGATGTAGTCACCACAACCAGCACCGTAAAAGAGTTAGCCATAGCGCTCAAAAAAGCAGGTGTACAGCGAGTCGATGTCTGGGCAGTTGCCAGAGCGATCCATCACTGAATTGCGGTTTTAACCCCTCTCTTTTATTGCTTAACTTAGAACCAATTCATAACACTCGTTTTGTTATCGCCATAATTATTCATTAATGTGAATCACCTCACAGCACCATTCCCGACTATTCAGCTTCAATTTATTCCAATATCTATACTAAAACAGTATGAAAACCCCTGCGCAAAAGGTAGTGATATGAACAATGTATTTAGAACAATGATCACAGCGATGACACTGGTCACCGTGATCTCGGGTTGTAATAGCAGCTCTAGTAGTAATTCCGGTACAGGGTCTACGACTGGAATTCAACTTAGCGGTACTGTTGCTGCCGGTGCTCCTTTGGTGGGTACAATTACCGCCATCGACAGCACAGGCACAACTGTTACTACACCAGCCACCATCGGTGTCGATGGTACCTATACCTTGGATGTAAGTAATCTGACTGCACCCTATCTGGTTCACGCCACCGGAACCTCTGCTGGGGTAGCTTATAACCTCTACACGCTTGCAACTGCGGCTGATGTAACTGCTGGCGTTATCAATGTCACACCGATCACAGATTTGATTCTTGCTAATGCGGCTGGAACCAGCAGCTCTGTTCTGTATTCAACACCGACAACCATCACTACGATTGATGATACCAAGCTCTCTTCGGCCAAAAGCACTTTAGCATCACGACTCAATGCCATTTTTACCGCCGCAGGTATCGACCCGACTCTGTTTGATATCCGAAACGGTCAATTTACTGCGAACCACACCGGGTTTGATGCTGTACTCGATATTCTTGAAGTCACAGTTGATGAGACGAATCATCGTGCGACCATTAAGAACCGATTGGATACCACTCAGGTCATCAACGACGATTTAACAACTGATACAGATAATGATCAGTTAGCTACCGGCACCGCTAATATTTCATTAGCAACTACCGCGCTTGGTGATGTTGATGGTTTGCTCTCCGATTTTGAGCATTTATTGAAAAATGCATCCACAACAAATCGGCCAACACCATCAGTAGTTCAAAGCTACCTTGCTACCACGTTTTCGCATAATGGCTATACCTACGATACCTATAGCACCTTTGTTGCCAACGCTACCGATAGCGATTATACAACACTGGAGCATTACTATGATCAGCACTTCAAACTGAAATCGTATGATGCCACACTTGGGGAGATGATCATCACCTTTGAGGATGGTAGTGACTTTTATCTAACGAATAACGGTAGTATCTGGAGCCTGGATGGCAACCACGTAACAACCGCTCAATAAATTCATTGAACAAAAAAAGGAGCCGAATGGCTCCTTTTTTGATCGTAAGAGACATTATTTGCTGTTATTGATCATGTGCTCAATGGTTGCCTTTAGCTCGTCATCGCTACAATCCATACACATTCCCTTTGGTGGCATTGCATTCTTTCCAGTTTTTGCTGAGGCTAACAACGCATCAATTCCCAGTGCTACACGCGGTGCCCATGCTGCGGCATCGCCCATCTTGGGTGCACCAGCAGCGCCAGTACCGTGACAAGCAAAGCAGGTTCCTTGATAGATGCTTTGTGCAGTACGTGCCGATTTAGGTGCTGCCGCTGTTGCTGCGGCAGGTGCAGCTTCTTGTGCTGGTGTTGATGTTGGAGCTGGCTCAGCTTCGGCTGCTGGGGCGGCAGCTTCAGTGGTGCTGGTTTCTCCGGCTATGCTCACTTTGCCAACCGGCGCAATACGCGCTTTGATGGCTTCATCGCTCATATCTGCGTTTCCAAAATCTGGCTCACCACTACATCCGGCAATCATAAGTAGTGATAGTGCAATGAGGGGAATGGTTTTATACATGTCGTTTTTCTCCGTCTTCTAATAATCTTTCATGGGGGTTGTTGTTTTGAATCGGGCGAGTATATCAGAACAAATTAATACACTAAATCATAATTGCCACACCAAAAAAAAGGGCAAATCACCTGTATTTGCCCTTTTTTACGATTAAGCTATCTCTTTATTCGCCAAAGAAGAACTTCTCCATCTCATTCTCTAGCATCTTGCGATGATTGGGATCGATGGGTGTCAGGCGATACTCATTGATTAGCATGGTTTGTTGTTTTAGCCACATCTGCCATGCCTCTGCCGAAACATTGTCAAAAATCTTTTTACCTAAATCACCGGGATACATCTGGCGCTCAAGCCCCTCGGCCTCTTTACCTAGTTTTACACAATTAACCATGCGAGCCATGGATTTGCTCCTGTCTATTGATTGATGGCCTGTAATAGCTTTATTACCGGTACAGGCATTGCAAGTGAATTTGATGGGTCGAATTTATACCAGAGAGTACGCTCCGGTTCCATTACCTTTGTGCTGTTTGCTCTCTCTACATAGAGTCGCAATGGAGTAATTTCCAGTCTGAAATGGGTAAAAGTATGGATAAACGACACCATCTTTTCGACTGAAATCGTTTGAAGCCCATAATCTTCCATAATGATCTTTTCCAAATCGACAGCACCATCCCACTCAGGAAATGACCAGAGTCCTCCCCAAATTCCGGTCGGCGGTCGCTTTTGCAGCAGCACTTCTCCCTCATGATTGGTTAGCAGTAACAGGTTTGTTTTTTTCAGTGGCACCTGCTTTTTGGGGCGTCGTTGTGGATACTGACTAACCACCCCATGCTGATAAGCGCAGCAATCGTTCTGTAAAGGGCACTGTTTGCAATCAGGGTTTCGGCCTTGGCAAATAGTGGCGCCAAAATCCATGATCGCCTGTGTGTAGTCCACTACCCTACGCTTTGGCGTATGCTGCTGTGCCAATCTCCATAGCTGCTTCTCAACCTTGGATCTCCCTGGCCATCCTTCAATCTGGTGGTAGCGGCACAAAACACGTCGTACATTCCCATCAAGTATCGGATAGGGTCTACCAAACGCTTGAGCCATGATGGCACCCGCCGTGGAACGGCCAATACCTGCAAGGTTAAGTAGAAAATCAAAATCCTCGGGGAGGTCATCCAGCCCGGCGGCAACGACCTGTTGCGCCGCCTTGTGAAGGTTTCGGCCACGGGTGTAATAGCCAAGGCCACTCCAGAGCGATAGCACCTCATCGACACTTGATGCTGCTAATGCGCCTAAATCGGGGAAGCGCGCGATAAATCGCTCGAAATAGGGAATCACGGTTACAACCTGTGTCTGCTGTAACATAATCTCCGACAGCCACACCCGATAAGGTGTACGTGGATGCTGCCACGGCAGATCATGGCGACCATGATCGTTAAACCAGTTCAATAATCGTTGTGAAAATGAGTGTTGCTCTTCCACAGATCGCTTGTTCTGTGTGGTGATACTCAAAGGGGATCGCTAATGACTATCTGGGCTGGCTCACTTTTAAACTTTACACGTTTCTGCATCGCCGGATTCATGTAGATGGTGTAGTTATCATCCACCAGCATGACATATTTAATGCCCATTCTTTTTGCGATCTGGTGCCACTCTTTAACGCCAGCAACCACCAATGCTGTTGCGGCGGCATCTGCAAGTCCGCCATCCTGATCAATAACCGTGACAGAGGTAATGCCATTCACTGGCATCGCTGTGCGTGGATCAAGAATATGGGTATAACGCACCCCTTTATATTCGTTGTAGCGCTCATAGTTACCTGAGGTATAGATGCTCTCATCTCCCTTCGACTCAATGGCCGCCAAAATTGAGCCATTGTTTTGTGGATGACGGACTCCGACTCGCCACGGATCACCATTCTTGCTGCCGATCACACGAAGATCACCACCAGCGTTTACGATTGCATTATTGATGCCGTAACTGCGTAGTTTATCGATTGCTAAATCGACACCATACCCTTTTGCAAAGGCACCGAAATCGAGGCTGACATTGCGGTTGCGGCTATAGAGCAAACCCTCTTTAAAATAGAGATCGTCCACCGACGGAGCATCTTTCAGCCACTTATTCAAAACTTCTTTTGATGGCGGTGCATGATTCGGGCGTTCACTACTTTGAAATCCCCAAAGATTGAGCAACTTCCCGATGGTTGGATTGAACAATCCATTGCTCATTGATGACAGTCGTATCGACTCTTTAATAAGCGGCACCAGTGAATCGATCGGTTTAATCCCTTCACCTTTGGCAAAAGCATTGTTCACATCAACAAGTGGTCCCGGCTCCCACGCATGCCACTCGTAGTGCATGTTTTGAAAATCTTTGGATATCTCCGCGACAGCTTGTTGTTCCTTTTCAGGATCGGCGTCCCAGATCGAGAGAGAAACCACGGTTCCAAAAACATAAAGTTTATGTTCATTAAGTGTTGGCTTGCGGCTACAGGCGGCAACCATCACAATTAAAAGTATTAGAGAGATTCGTTTTAGCATATTCGTCGTCATTATTTGATTCGTCTGCAATTATCGCTAGGATTGCTTTTCTCTGCACGGGAATTTATGAGTCGATTGTTTGATCGCTGTTTACTCATCAGCATGAGTTCATCACAATAGCACTATCAGGAGTTATCGAATCAACCATACAGGGGAGTCAAACCAATAATATGGAAAAAGTTCGCTACGGTGACTACAACCGAGAAACCAGCCTAAACCAGCGCGTGATCAGCTACAACCAGTTAACCCCGACTGTTGAGTATGATGCCAACGGTGCACCACTCCCCTTTCAAACAAAAGCGATTAAGGTTGATTCACACGACATCTGGCGATTATTGAAGCCATACATCAGTGTGCGCTTAATGGAGCAGGTGCGATCAGTCGTCCCGCTAGGCCTCTATCTCATGCTTTTTCAACTCCTAATTCTGCGCCAGATGGTGAATAACTCCTGGAGTATTACTGCGGGTCTCTTTGCGGTAATTATCGGACTGATGTTTTTCATGGAGGGACTTAAACTCGGTCTGATGCCTTTTGGCGAAATCATCGGTAACAAGCTACCTCAAAAATCGACTTTACCGATTGTATTGCTCACCGCCTTTTTACTCGGTATTGGCGTAACCTTTGCCGAGCCAGCGATAGGCGCGCTTAAAGCCGTTGGTGCGAATGTGTCACCGGAGTCTGCCCCTTATCTGTATGCATTATTAAACCTCTACTCCACCGCATTGGTCTTCATGGTGGGGATTGGTGTTGGTATTGCCGCTGTTTTGGGAACACTGCGTTTTCTCTACGGGTGGAGCCTTAAACCGATGATCTATATCGCGCTTGTGCCAACATTAATCATGACCGCCATTGCTCTGGGCGATGAGCAGCTCTCGAAGGTGCTCGGCGTTGCATGGGATGCCGGGGCAGTCACCACCGGCCCGATCACGGTGCCACTGGTATTATCCCTCGGAATTGGTATTGCCTCGGCCGCTGGCAAAGGCTCTTCATCACTATCGGGTTTTGGTATCGTGACACTGGCATCCCTCTTTCCAATCGTTGCGGTGCTACTCCTTGCGTTTTATATCGCGCTTGTTGTTTCCCCGGAGGCCATCATCGCGACGGCGCATAGCGTAACGCAAATCACTAAAATACCCTGGTATGAAAAGACACCTTTTATCGAACTGATACTTGCGATTCGTGCCATTGTGCCGTTAGTACTGTTCCTTGCACTTATATTCTTCTTTCTGCTTAAAGAGCGGCTCAAGCATCCAGGAGAGGTGATCTACGGCCTGGTGCTCACTTTAGCGGGAATGATGATCTTCAATATCGGCTTAACCTACGGGCTATCTGATCTTGGCAACCAAACCGGGAGCGTGATCCCCGGCGCGTTTCAGAAGATGGCCGAGGTGGCAAAATCACCGCTCTATTTCTACTCTCTGGGGATCTTTATTACGGTTGTCTTTGCATGGCTATTAGGGTTTGGTGCCACATTAGCAGAGCCTGCATTGAACGCTCTTGGTCAAACCGTAGAGAATCTGACCCAAGGTGCGTTTGAAAAACGGATGTTAATGATGGCGGTCAGTTTTGGTGTGGCAATGGGAATTGCGCTAGGTGTTGTCAAGATTCTCTTCGACATTCCAATTACCTGGTTTTTATTGCCTGCTTATCTGATTTCGATTGTGCTGACATGGCTCTCGGATGAAGCCTTTGTGAATGTCGCTTGGGACTCTGCCGGTGTTACAACAGGGCCGATTACTGTCCCCCTTGTTCTGGCGATGGGCATAGGATTGGGTAATGCGGTGAACGCCATCGACGGATTTGGTGTGCTGGCACTCGCCTCCATCGGCCCCATTCTTTCGGTACTCTCATTGGGGCTTTATATTGAATATCAAAATAGAAAACAGGAGGCAGAGGTCGTCGCATGAGTAGCAAAACCCGGAATATTACCGTCCTCACCGATGTGATGTTAATAAACTGCGTAATACAACGTGGTCTCGCAGATACTGTAACCAGCGCCGCAAAATCCGCAGGCGCACAAGGAGCCACCGTCTTTTTTGCCCGAGGTATGGGCATTAAAGAGCGACTAGGATTACTGGGTGTTGCGATTGATGCCGAGAAGGAGGTGGTTCAGGTGGTTGTCTCCACCGAGCAGGCAGAGCGCGTCTTTGAAGCGATGTATCTTGCAGGAAAACTCGACACACCGGGGATGGGAATAATGTATATGTCACAGTTGGAAAAAGCTGCCACCTATATCCCCCCTGACGTGCTTGAAAAACTCAACAAACCGAAGCGTCAAAAGAGATCATCATGATAGCGACGATGAACAAGGTTAAGTTGATTACCTGCTTCTTAGAGAAGGATCAGGCTCCGAAACTGGTTGAACACCTACATAATGAATTCGGGATCAACACCGCTCACTTTGCCCATGCCCGTGGACAGTGCTCAAGCAACCACAATATCCATTTATGGAAAGAGCGAGACATTATTCATATCGTCGTCAATGATCATCAAGCGGATGAGATCTTCGAAGAGATCTACTTCTTTCAAGAGATGGATCAGCGACCAAATGGCTTTATCTTTCAGGAAGAGTTGATGCTCTCAAGTCAATTTATGATTCCTGAGCCACCAACAGAGGCAGTAAAAGAGGCCATTGATTGATGGGGATCTGTTTAAACCAGAATCCCATTTATCCGTTTTAATGCCCCGATTTGAGCATGTTAAAATCACACCATCCAAAATGAGGAGTTGAAATGTTTACCGGAATTGTTCAGGGCACCGCCGAAATCATTGCGATCGACAAACGTGATAATTTTCAAACCCATCGGCTACGTCTGCCTCCAACGCTGCTTCCCGGTCTGGAGCCTGGCGCTTCTGTTGCTCACAACGGGTGTTGCCTTACCGTAACTCATATTGATGGAGACCTTGTTGATTTTGACCTGATGCAAGAGACCTTAAAGGTAACCAATCTTGGGGAGTTGCAGGTTGGTGATCATGTCAACGTCGAGCGAGCAGCCCGATTCGGGGATGATATCGGCGGTCATGCAATGAGCGGCCACATTCTGACAACAGCAATCGTTACCGATGTCATTAAAAGTGAGAATAACCGGCAGGTCTGGTTTGAACTTGACCCCGACCTTATGCGATATGTGTTTACAAAAGGCTACATCGGTATTGATGGCATCAGCCTGACCATTGGAGATGTGGTAGATAATCGCTTTAATGTTAATCTCATCCCCGAAACACTCTCTCGCACCAATATGGGGCAGCGCCAGGTTGGTGAACGGATCAATATTGAGATCGACCCGCAAACCCAGGCGATCGTTGATACCGTCGAGCGTCTTATGCACGAACGATTCAACACCTGACGGCCAGACCAGACAACAAACGATGAGTTGTTCGACAACTCTTCGGGTCATGTTTTACAAAAATTGAATACCCCTCACGGTTTATTTTCATTTTTGCATCTATACTCCAGTGTTATGAAGATCTCATACGACGATATTAATGACTACTGGTTCTCCAGCCGGGTACAACCTTTTTGGTTTAATTCGACCCCGGAGTTTGATCTGGCACTTAAGTCACGATTCGAAACCGTCTGGGAACAGGCAAAAGAGGGAAAGTATTTACAGTGGGAAACTACTCCAAAAGGATTAGTTGCATTAATACTCATCTACGATCAATTTCCATTAAATATGTTCCGAGGGCAAGCAAAGAGCTTTTCAACTGAGGCTAAGGCAAGAGAGTGTTCTTTAATGCTTATTAATAATGGGTGGGATACTCAATTTGATGTCACACATCGATCGTTTATCTATTTACCATTTATGCACAGTGAATCAACTCAAGATCAGGATCTTTCGTTTAAGCTCTTCTCTGCACCTGGATTTGAGAATAATCTTCGATGGGCAAAGCACCATCGTGATTTAATCTATCGTTTTGGGCGATTTCCGCACCGAAACGAGATTTTGGGAAGACAAAGCACAGAAGAAGAATTATCCTATCTTCTGTCGGAAAAGGCTTTCCATGGCTGACCCTGCAACACAGATTAAAGGGTCATCTCTTGTTAATATAATTAAATCTTTGGGGTAATGTTATGGCTCGACCACTTCGTATTGAGTTTCCAGGAGCGCTCTATCACATATCGTCACGGTGTGATGAGGGTAGCAAAGTGTTTCATGATCGCTCTGATCACACCGCTTTTCTAAATATACTCGGCAGTGTTTGCGAACGCTTTGAATGGAACTGTTTAGCGTATGTAATGATGGAAGATCACTATCACCTATTGGTTCAAACCACTAAAGCTAATCTTTCTCGTGGTATGCGTCAGTTAAATGGAGTTTACACACAAAACTATAATCGCACTCATGAATCAAACGGCAATGTTTTTCACGGACGCTTTAAGGCTATTTTGGTAGACCAAGAGAATCTGCTTGCTCAAACCTATAGCCATATCGTCAACAACCCGGTCGCACTGAAAAAGTCACGCAAGGCCGATGCCTATGCCTGGAGCAGCTATGGTGCAACCATCGGTAAAAAGAAAGCACCAAAATGGCTTGCAGTTAGTGAGCTTCTCAGTCACTTCGGCAAACGTCCGGCTTCTGCAACCAAGGCATTAGTGAAAGCTGTTGAAGGTGGTAAGGGTGATTCAACATTGTGGAATAACCTACAAAAGCAGATCTTCCTCGGCGACGACGCTTTTGTAAAAGATATGCTACGTCTTAACAGCAATGAAAACGCGACCGTAAAATCACGCAAGCCTAAAAAGCCGAAGGCACTAAAAACCTTCTTAAAAGGAATTGAAGATCGTAATCAAGCAATCTTCACAGCATACAGCTCAGGCCTCTACACCATGGATCAAATCGGAAAACATTTTGACATCCACTACGCAACCGTAAGCCGTATTGTCAAAAAGATGGAACAAGCCGCAAAGAAGTAATCTTATACCGTTTTCCCTGTAGCAGAGGTCTCTGCTACAGGGAATAACGTATTCTCACTCTTCAACTCGCCACATTTTCCAGTACCAGACACAACAACATTAACGCTTTGTTAATGCACATGGACATTTGCTGCGACAACGCTACTCTTTCTCGATTAACTGCTCCACACTATGAGCCATGGCATTCAATTCATTCGCAGCATCAACTGGCACTACACGATTTAACGATACACCATAAAGCATAACGAGCAGTGCAATAAGTACTGCCCCGATGATCGATACTGTTTTTGTCTTGATATGATTCTGAATCGCTTTTGCATTAAGAATAATATGGTTGATAGCCGCAATAATCATCAACACGCCAAACAGTTTATGAACGGGGTGCATCTGTAATGTAAATGATGCCTGATTAACGACCATCATCATCAGACCTGATGTCGACATTGCGACAAAGGAGACCAGCATCGTGATTGCAACAATTTTTCTGTACATTTTTCTACTCCGTTATGTTCGGTTCCACGCTGTTAGATGTTGGTAAAAAAAACTCCCGCACTGTGGGGGGCAGGTGCGGGAGAAAGGGGACATCAGACATTTCGTGGTAACTCTCTAAATGTGTTTATCGCCAACCTCTGCGTGACTGCATCATTTTCTCGACAGTGGCTTTTTGATCATCATCAAGCACCGCTTCAAGGTCTTTGTAAGCTTGGGCTACCTGCTTCATACCTTCAAGGCGTTCTTCCATTATCGCGATGCGTTGATCCATATTTTGTCCTGAACCATTACTGTTTCTCATGGTTTCCATCTGCTTTTGATGCTTTTCTGCTTCAGCAGTTAGCATCTCTGAGAAACGCTGCCATGCAGGCTCCTGTCCATCGGTAATCTCAATTTTTTGTTTCGCTTCATCAAGACGCTCTTTCATCTGGGTCTGGCAATCATCACTGTTCCAGAAACGATGTTTTTGACATCCACCAAAACCCATTCCATTATGGTATCCATGCGGACCACCAAAGGCGTGGGCTGAACCCATAGTCATTGCAGAGATACCAATCAGGGTAGCCAGGGAATACTTCATACGTTTTTTCATTTTACTTCTCCTCACATGTTTGTTTGTGTAGGTCTAGTAAACGCCTATTGTGTAACTTGTGAATGTCACACCACCCCTTTTTTGTAACAAAGTGTAACGACCATTGGGTTTGTTACACTACGTTACAAAAAAGTGCACACAAACCACGTTTTTTACGCCATTATTAGCTCATGGAAACCTTACCGAAAATATTAGTTGTTGATGATGATTCAGAGATTCGCTCACTACTGAAGAGCTATCTACTGAAGAATCAGTATCGTGTGGATACCGCTGCTGAAGGGCGTGAGATGTTTAAGTTACTTGAGCAGCAACGCTTTGACCTGATAGTGCTCGATTTAATGATGCCGGGTGATGATGGCCTGACTCTGTGCCGTAAACTTCGTGCCGATTCGAATATTCCAGTCATTATGCTCACTGCAAAGGGTGATGAGATGGATCGGATCGTAGGTTTGGAGATGGGTGCCGATGATTACCTGCCAAAACCATTCAATCCCAGAGAGTTATTAGCCCGAATTAAAACTGTGTTACGACGTACCCACCCCGATATTAAGGCCAGCCAAAATAGCAGTGGCTATAGCTTTGATGGTTGGCAACTAAATACCGCGAATCACCAACTCACCTCTCCTGATGGTGAAGTCGAGAGTATCAGCCACAGTGAATTTACACTGTTAAAGGTGTTTCTTGAAAATAGTGGCCGCATTCTCAGCCGAGACCAACTGCTCGATTTCACCAAAGGTCGTAGCGCTGGCCCTTTTGATCGAGCGATCGATGTTCAGGTGGGTCGTTTGCGTAAACGTCTTAATGACACGGCATCTGAACCCACAATGATTAAAACTGCGCGTGGCGAAGGGTATATCTTTATCGCTGATGTAAAGAGGTTGAGATAATGCGGTTGATCCCAAGCTCGCTGACAACCCGTCTGTTCTTAATCCTTCTTTTTGGCTTGCTCTTCGCCCAAATAATCGGTGGATTTATTATTTTTAAGGATCGCGGTGAGGTGATGCGTACCAGCCGTGAAAATGGTTTGAGTCAACACATTGTCATGACGATAAAAACCTTTGATGCCGTAACGCCGAACCAATACCCCAAGCTCCTGTTGTCGTTTAATCAGCCTGGTTTTGAGATCACGCTTACCGATCAGCCAGAGTATATCCAGCAGCGCAACGACAATTTCTTTTTACATCATGTGCGCCGCATATTGAAACGACAACTCGGAAGAGACCGCAAGATTCATTTGATGCCTCCACCAGAGTGGGAACATCATCGCATTAATCAGGAACATCCCCCTTTTATGGCATCGAATATGCCATTGATGTTATCGACGCCCCTCCAAGATGGTCGCTGGCTTAATATCAATACCACACTGGAACATATCGACTCCTGGGGTAGTAACCTCTTTGCCTCACTTATTTTTGTGTTTGTGATGATCGCAGTAATCGCCTTTATCGCTGTCCGCAGTGTCACCCGTCCGTTAAGTACACTTGCAAAGGCGGTAGATCAGTTTGGACACAATCGAGAGATTGCGCTGTTACCTGAAACCGGGCCAAGAGAGGTTGCAGAATCGGCACGTGCCTTTAATCGAATGCAACAGCAGATCAGCTCACATCTTAAGGAGCGTGAAGAGATGCTGGCTGCGGTATCTCACGACCTTCGCACTCCCTTAACCCGAATGAAGCTACGACTTGAGCTTCATGATGATCCGGTGTTACTTGAGAAGATGAACGAGGATATCGACGAGATGGAGTTGATGATCACATCCACTCTGGACTATATGCGTGGAATTGCCAGTGACGAGCCAATCACCCGGATTTCGGTCAATCAAACCTGTGAAGAGATTGTTGATGGGTTTCGACTCAAAGGGGAGTCGGTATCATTCAAACCGCATGGTGATGTGTTTATTCAAGGTCGGCCAGTTTCAATTAAACGCTGCATCAGCAATATCGTTGATAACGGTCTTAAATACGGTAAACAGGTTGAGATCGCCATTACCGATCAACCGGAGCAGGTACTCATCAGCGTTTGTGACAACGGCCCTGGTATCCCGGCGGATCAGATCGACTCGGTCTTCTCTCCATTTACCCGTATCGACAAATCGCGTAATCGAACCACGGGTGGAACCGGTCTTGGTTTAGGAATTGCTCGCACAATTGCAAGAAATAATGGTGGTGATATTGCGATTAGTAATAGAAGCGAGGGCGGGTTAGAGGTCATAATAACCCTTTCTAAAAACTCAGGCTAAATCCGATGCCTCTTCCGGTAAGAGATCATGAAACCAATCTGGTCAATGAACACTACGCTGTGGTCTATACACCAACCCGTCAGCGTAAGCGCTTTCCTGATAACTGTGTCACCCTCCATGAATCACTTGAAGAGGCCATAGAGGCATCAAACCCACAACAACACCTCTATGCGGCACAGGTTATCGGCCCATCACGATCATCCGAGGGCTTTATGCTCTTTTATCTTAAACACTGGTTAAGTGAGTAAGCGCTGAAAATGTCATCTTCGATCATTGAAGTTAAGTCTCTGTATAAATCCTACCCTGGCGTTCAGGCGGTAAATGGCGTTGATCTAATGATCGAACCCGGCACCTGTTTTGGTCTGCTGGGTCCTAACGGCGCAGGTAAAACCACAACCATTGAAATGATGGAGGGGATCACCGAGCCATCCTCAGGTGAGGTGCTCTACAAGGGTCAACCTCTTGGCAAGCGTTTTCGAAACGAGATCGGCATCCAATTTCAACATACCGCACTTCAGGAGTTTTTAACGGTTAAAGAGACGCTGACCCTGTTTCACCGACTCTATCGTAAAACACTACCGATGGAGGAGTTGATTGAGGTTTGTGCACTCAAGGAGTTCCTGGGGCGTGACACCAACAAACTTTCGGGTGGTCAACGCCAACGACTATTGTTGGCAATCGCATTAGTGAACGACCCGGATCTCGTGTTTCTGGACGAACCAACCACGGGGCTTGATCCTCAATCACGTCACAATTTCTGGGAGCTGGTACGCTCGATCAAGGCGCGCAAAAAAACCGTGCTGTTAACCACTCATTACATGGAAGAGGCCTACGCCCTTTGTGATGAGATCGCGATTATGGATAAGGGTCAGATTATTGCTCAAGGTACGCCATCTAATCTGCTACGTGCTCACTTTAATGATGTCATTCTGCGTATCCCCGAAAAGGACTTTACCGCGAATGCCTCCGACTTTCCGCTAGAGATCCATCACGACGATAAATATATTGAGATTCAAACCCCTGATGTGAATGAGGCTGTCGACCTGTTGCTTAAACACCGCATCAATCTGCAACACCTACAGATTCGTGCAAGAACATTAGAAGACCTTTTTCTAGAATTAACCGGCAAGGAGCTACGCACATGAGACGTTTTCTTGCGATCCTCCACGCCCGAAATCTCGAGTTTTTGCGTGATCGTTCGGCACTAATGTGGAATCTCTCATTTCCGCTGTTGTTGATG
The DNA here is from genome assembly GCA_050301795.1 of Thiohalomonadaceae bacterium. Classification (GTDB taxonomy): domain Bacteria; phylum Pseudomonadota; class Gammaproteobacteria; order Thiohalomonadales; family Thiohalomonadaceae; genus JBNKZU01. Next base: position 229,821 of record JBNKZU010000015.1, read on the forward strand.
CTTGGTTTTGCAATGATCTTCTCAAATGAGAATCAGGCGCTATACAAGGTCGGTGTGGTCGGCCAGGGTCAACATCAGTTTCTTGAGAGTCGATATATCGATTTTATAAAACTCGACAATCTACCCAAGGCGATCACCAAGGTTGAGCGTCATCAGCTCGATCTTCTGGTACAGCTCGATGATAAAAATGCGTATTGGGTCAACTCGACCTCGCCTAAAGGCTATATGGTGGAGCAGATCCTGATCGCTAGTGGCGGAATACCGCTTCAAAAACAGGCCGTGACGGGAGATGAGATCCGCTATATCGACTGGCTGATACCCGGTGTGCTGGCGATGAATATGATGTTCAGTGCGCTATTCGGTATTGGCTTTGTAGTGGTGCGATACCGCAAAAATGGCGTTCTTAAACGATTCCGTGCAACCCCGATGAGTACACTGGAGTTCATTACCGCACAGATCGTCTCACGTTTGGCCATGATTATTATTACCGCGATTGGAGTCTATCTGATCTGTGATCTGATACTTGATTTTGCGATGTTTGGCTCCTATCTGACACTGCTACTGGTCATGACACTGGGGGCGTTCAGTCTTATCTGTCTTGGGTTGCTGATCTCCGCCCGTATCAGTAGTGATGAGCTTGCCGGAGGTATGGTCAATATTATTTCCATTCCGATGATGCTGCTTTCCGGCGTCTGGTTTTCGCTTGAAGGTTCACCCGATTTTCTGCTATCGATTGCACAACTTCTGCCCCTGACGCACATACTTGAAGCCTCGCGTGCAATTATGATTGATGGCGCCGGGCTGGTTGATATTGGCGGTAATATCCTGGCACTTGTGGTGATGAGTTTTCTCTTCCTGATTATCGGTGCATGGATGTTTAAGTGGGAATAGTGGCCAGTAAGAAGATATTTCAGGATCTTTTTCCATTCTAAGTTAAAATAGGGTTATTGGCTCATCCGTCGAGCCCCCACCTGAGCATTACTCAGTTGTGAGTAAAAAAGTCTCATTATTAAGGATCAACACAATATGTCATCATCCATCGAGCGTTTTGATCAGCTCGCATTATCTGCGCCACTACTTTCTGTACTTGAAGAGATTGGCTATGAAACCCCCTCACCGATCCAGGCTGAGGCAATACCAGTTCTTCTGGAAGGACACGACCTTCTCGGACAGGCGCAAACAGGCACCGGAAAAACGGCAGCGTTTGCGCTACCGCTGCTTACCCATATTGATATCGATAATCGTAATCCACAGATTCTGGTGCTCGCACCTACCCGGGAGTTAGCGATTCAGGTTGCAGAGGCCTTCCAAATCTACTCGCGCCAGATAAAGGGTTTTCATGTATTGCCGATTTACGGTGGTCAGAGTATGCAAACCCAGCTACGCCAGCTCTCCCGCGGCACACATGTAATTGTCGGTACCCCAGGGCGTGTTATGGATCATATTCGTCGCAAAACGCTCAGACTTGATCAACTTCAGGCTCTGGTTCTTGATGAGGCAGATGAGATGTTGCGTATGGGGTTTATCGACGATGTGGAGTGGATATTGGAACATACTCCGCCCGAACGTCAGATTGCACTCTTTTCAGCGACCATGCCAGCGGTGATCCGCAAGGTGGCGCAGTCACATCTGAAGAATCCGGTCGAGATCAAGATCAAAACCCGTACCTCTACTGTTGAAACGATCGATCAGAAATATTGGCGTGTAACAGGTACTCATAAGCTGGATGCACTGACACGTCTGCTTGAGGTTGAGCCGTTTGATGCGGTTATTATCTTTGTGCGGACAAAAACGGCAACTTCAGAGTTGGCAGAAAAGCTTGAAGCCAGAGGTTACTCCTCTGCGGCACTCAATGGTGATATCAGTCAGGAGCAGCGGGAAAAAACCATTGAGCGTCTTAAAAACGAGAAGATAGATATCATTGTTGCGACCGATGTAGCTGCGCGGGGACTAGATGTTAAACGTATCTCTCACGTCATAAATTATGATATCCCGAATGATCCCGAGGTTTATGTTCACCGAATCGGCAGAACAGGTCGAGCTGGTCGTACCGGTAAGGCAATCCTGTTTGTCGCTCCGCGTGAGATGCGGATGCTAGGCTCAATCGAAAAAACAACACGCCAGAAGATAGAACAGATACAGCTACCTTCGGCATCAGCAGTTACTGATCATCGAGTCACACAATTCAAACAGATGGTAATCGATACCATCGAAAGTGAGGATCTCGAATTTTTCGATGGCATTGTCGATGAGCTTAGCAGTGCACACAGTCTGACACCTGAGCAGATCGCATCGGCGCTGATCTATCTCAATCAAAAGGATCGCCCGCTTAAGATTATCGACAAGCGACCGACAAAACATGACGATCCAAAAGCTCCATCCACAGATAAAAGAGCGTCATACCGGCAGGAACTCAGCAGTGATGATTTAGAGCCACTGCCACTGCGTGCACATCCTGAGCTTGATATGGTTCGATTCCGCATTGATGTCGGACGATCCCACGAAGTGACGCCGGGTGATATTGTCGGTGCGATTGCGAATGAGGCCGGAATCGATAGCCAGTATATCGGCCATATTCAGCTTTATGATGATTTTAGTAGTGTTGACCTTCCAGATGGTATGCCAAAGGAGATCTTCACCCATCTACAAAAGGTAAGGGTTCGTCAGCAACGATTGAATATCCGCCCGATTAAACAAAAAGTGAAAACAGAAGGTGGGGGCGATAAGTCGAAGAGAGCATTCAAAACTGACGCACCCAAAAGATCATCCTCCAAGCCAAAGCCCAAAAAGCGTGTCGACAAAAATAAAGGACATCGCCGTAAAAAAATCGGCTAATGCCTAGCTGGTTTGTCTACATCCTTAAATGTTCGGATCAGTCGCTCTATACCGGTATTACCACCGATATCGAGCGGCGGGTTAACGAACACAACAACTCATCCAAAGGCGCAAAATACACCAGAGGTCGCAGACCTGTTGAACTGGTGCATAGTGAGGGGTTTAAGAGTCGATCAGAGGCGTTAAAAAGGGAGTATCAGATTAAACTGCTCAGTGCTGAACAAAAGCTGGCACTTATCAATTTGGATCGCGTTTAATTAGAATGTAGAGACCGACAACACCAAGCACCCATGTCGCTACCGGCGCACCCATTAGCATCGGTTGTGCAAAACCATCCAGCCCCATTAACAGTGCAGCACTGACAATAAAAGCGCTGCCGACCACTGCGCCGTAGGTTTTACGGTTAGCGCTTCTGATCTCCTGTTTGATCTCGTTCATCGATTCACGACTAAGCTTTAATTCAAGATCTCCGCTTCGCGCTTTTTCTAGCAGGTCGTGGATCTGCATCGGAAGTTCAGGAAGGGTCTCCATGATTCGTGGCGCGTTTTCTCGTATACGCCTGGCAAAGGAACGCGGGCCTACCTGTTCACTCATCCAACGCTCAAGGAATGGTTTGGCGGTCTGCCATAGATCCAGTTCAGGGTATAACTGCCGTCCCAGACCTTCGATATTGAGCAGCGTCTTTTCAAGTAACACCAGTTGCGGCTGCACCTCCATATTAAAGCGTCGTGCGGTCTGGAACAGTCTTAACAACAGATGCCCGAAAGAGATCTCATTAAGTGGCCGCTCAAAGATCGGTTCACATACCGTGCGGATCGCCGACTCAAACTCATCGATACGCGTATCATTTGGAACCCAGCCCGACTCGACATGAAGCTCAGCGACACGATGATAATCGCGCTTAAAAAAGGCGAGAAGATTCTCAGCAAGATAGCGTTGATCTTCGGTACTGAGTGAGCCAACAATGCCAAAATCAACAGCAATATATTGCCCTTCTGGCGAGACAAAGATATTGCCTGGATGCATATCGGCATGAAAGAAGTTATGGCGAAACACCTGGGTAAAGAAGATTTCGACCCCACGCTCACCCAGCATCTTCATATCGATACCAGCGGCTTTAATCTCATCAATGTTCCCAACCGGGATACCTGAGATCCGCTCCATTACCATTACACTTTTGCGGCAGTACTCCCAATGGACTTCGGGCACATAAAGGATCTCTGAGCCTTCAAAATGACGACGAACCTGGGCAGCCGAAGCCGCTTCGCGCATTAGATCCAACTCATCAATAATGGTCTTCTCAAACTCGGCAACCACCTCAACAGGACGCAGGCGGCGACCTTCACTCCAGTAGCGCTGGAGCCCGTTTGCGAAGGTATAGAGTAGACTTAGATCTCGGCGGATCACTGGTGCAATATCGGGTCTGATCACCTTCACCACAACATCACGCCCATCGTGCAGCGTTGCTTTGTGAACCTGCGCGACCGAGGCCGAGGCTAATGGTTCTTCCTCAAAAGAGCGGAAGATCTCATCAATCGGTTTTCCATGCGCCTCTTCAACAATCTGTCGTGCAAGCTTACCTGGAAATGGGGGTACTCGATCCTGTAATTTGACCAACTCTTCGGCAATATCATCCGGCAGTAGATCGCGGCGTGTTGACAGGATCTGCCCGAACTTTACATAGATAGGCCCAAGGTCTTCGAGTGTGCGACGAATTCGCACACCACGACTGAGTTCTCGATCCCGCAACAGTGACCACCACATAAACCACTTTAGAAAGTGGAGTGGTCTGAGGATATGCGAGGCGATCAACAGATCATCCAGACCATGACGGATCAGTGTCCAGCTAATGAAGAGTAGTCTTAGTGCCCGGGATGGATAGAACAATTTAGTTTCCAGTAATTATTGATGATTAAACAGTGCCATGATGGGTTCAGGTATAGGTTATCGACTCGGCATTCCGCGCTGATACATCTCACGCATTTTGTTGAGAACCTCATCGTTCTCTTCGCGGGTAACAACGCCATCGCCATTAAGATCCATTCGTTGAAAGGTCTGCATCAATCGCGCTTTCATCGAATCAAGATACTCCTGCTCGGTCACCTTTCCATCTCCATTGGTATCAAAGACCTTAAACATATCCGGCGTGTCTCCCATCTGTGGTTTTGCAAACACACTCGCCATGAATAGCAACATCGGTAACAGGATCACTCTGGCATTAATCTTCATCGCTTCTACTACCCTTTTTGAGTTGTGCAACTCTCTGTTCAAGCTGATCGAGCGTGTTACTGATTTGGTCAACATCGGCAGTAAACTCCTCGACCTCACATTTTACCGGAACCAGCTCGATCTCATGCTGAAGATAATCTGCAATATCAAGCTTTAGCGATTCTCCTGCGTTGCTGCTCCAGTTGTGCAGCCCTCGTATACCATTACCAATCTTGTGAGCGACAATATCACCAGTAATTCGTGAAAGCTGCTCCTCCCAGTCGATATCTAGGTTACCAAGAATATCCCGCAGCTTGTGACCGACATCACCATCACCGCTAATCTCAACCTGATGATCCAATTGACCTGCTTCGGCTTTGTTGTGATTGATACCAATGATCGCCAATGGTGCACCTTTTAGCGTAGCATCAACCACTCCATCAAACGCGCCCATTATATTGAGTGCTCCTGATGAGGTAATTCGAAGATAGAGGCTCATCGGAAATGTGGTCAGTTCGAGCTTTATCACCTTGCCACTTAAGGATAATAATCGTGAACGAGAATCCTCATCCAGCGCAATAACGCGATTGACTGCGCTCTCAGCAGCCGCTAAGACCAGCACTGGCAGCATCATCACGTGACTCACTCAAACTCCTTCATCAGCTTGTCGATAGGCTTGTTTGATAGATCTTCTTTAATGACCTGGTTTGGGCTATGAATGACTACGGTGCGAGCAAGCATGTCATGAAAGCCCTGTTTGCGTGGTGAAAATGCAACCCAAATAAAACCCAACATCAATGGGATGGTCGAAACAATATAACCTAAATATCGAATGATTGACTGCCCGACACTTAGTTTTCCACCGGTTCGTGCATCAACAATCTTGCAATCGAGGATCATCTTTCCTGGGGTCGCGCCATACTTCAGCCACATCAACACAATGATCACCAAAAAGAGCAGATCAAAAAAGCTCGGGAAGTCCATCATTTGGGGAGCGAAAGAAAAGGCGGTGGTCGCCGATAACACCGAAATAATAATAAAGATCATCAGCATCAGTAATACGGTGTCGATCAGCGATGCCAAAACTCGACGCCAGAAACTTGCATATACAACACCTGGTGGCAATTCCATATCCTTAATCCTCAGTTGAACGGTACATTGTCGCTCTCAAATCAGTCCTCAATACCGTATGTTTTTTAGCAAACCGATTAAATACCATTATTAATAGTAATAACGACTATCGTTGGTGAATCTTTTTTCCGTCTAATATTTGAATCCACGATGCAGTGCAACAATACCGCCAGTGAGATTGTAGTAATCACAATCCTCAAAGCCCGCCTCTTGCATCATCCCTTTTAATGTCTGTTGATCCGGGTGCATTCGAATCGACTCAGCCAAATATTTATAACTCTCTGAATCGTTAGCAACGAGCTCGCCCATCTTGGGTAGAATCTTGAATGAGTAGAGGTCATAGACCTTATCCAACCCAGGTGCAATCGGCTTGGAGAACTCCAATACCAACAGACGACCACCAGGCTTAAGAATGCGGTTCATTGAGCGTAGCGCTTTGTCCTTGTCGGTGACATTTCGCAGACCAAAGGCGATGGTGATGAGATCAAAATGGTTATCAGGAAACGGCAGGCACTCAGCATTGGCCTGTACAAACTTGAGATTATTGAATAGTCCGAGGTCGATCAGTCGGCGGCGGCCTACCTCCAGCATCGAAGCATTGATATCTGCGAGTATGACCTCGCCGCTATCACCAACAATCTCGGAAAATTTGGCCGCGAGATCTCCAGTGCCGCCAGCGATATCCAAAATGCGCTGCCCTTTTTTGGCACCACTCATCTCAATGGTGTAGCGCTTCCAGAGACGATGGATCCCGAATGACATCAGGTCATTCATCAGGTCATACTTTTCGGCGACCGAATGAAAAACCTCGGCAACCTTACCCGCCTTTTCAGTCTTATTAACGGTTTCGAAACCGAAATGTGTTGTCTCTTCGTCTCTTACATTCATGCGATTGATGATCCCTTTAACTTAACTGGCTGTGGGCGTGTCCCGCAGCTTTCATCTTATCAAGGTAATCCTGCCAGTAGTTAACGTAGTTTACCCCTAATTCGTGCAGATATTCCCAGGTAAAGATACCGCTATCGTGGCCATCATCAAAGCTGGGTTTGATCGCATAGGTTCCTACCTGCTCGATTTTCTCAATCGTTACATCCTCTTTACCGACCTGCAATTTTTCTTCACCGGGGCCATGACCACGAACCTCAGCAGATGGCGAATAGACACGCAGGTATTCACAAGGCAACTTAAAGCGGTGGCCATCTTCGTAGGCGATCTCTAATATCGCCTGCACTTTATGGAGAGTAATCTCAGTTGGAATATATTTTCCCATTTTCTTAAACCTCTTTTAATCAGCTCTAATGTGAGCTTTATGTCGGGGTACCCGTACTCAATCTCAATACAAGATTATCTCTATGGCCTTAGGGCAAACATGAGCTTACACCCATCCACTTTAAATCGATAAAACCATTGACCTATAAAATGTAGCGGCTTAGATCCTCATCTTCGGATAACTCACCTAGCTGCTCATCAACATACTCTTTATCAACTACAACCGTCGAACCGCTCTGATCGTTTGCACTATAGGAGATCTCCTCCAGAAGTCGCTCCATTACGGTATGCAGGCGACGGGCACCGATATTCTCTGTTTTCTCGTTAACCTGCCATGCAATCTCGGCAAGGCGTGCAATACCGCTCTCATCAAAGCTCAGCGTGACACCCTCCGTATTTAACAGCGCCTGATACTGCTCGGTTAATGAGGCATCCGGCTCGGTAAGGATTCGAGTAAACTCCTCCACGCCTAAAGCATCAAGCTCCACACGGATCGGGAGACGACCTTGAAGCTCAGGGATTAAATCAGAAGGCTTAGAGAGGTGAAAAGCACCAGAAGCAATAAAGAGGATATGATCCGTTTTAATCATGCCGTATTTGGTTGAGACAGTTGAACCCTCAACCAATGGCAACAAATCGCGCTGAACACCTTCACGCGAAACATCCGCACCCTGTGCATTAGAGCGGCTGGTGATCTTGTCCATCTCATCCAGAAAGACGATGCCGTTCTGCTCCACAGCATGAACCGCACGAGATTTAAGCTCATCCTCATTCACCATTCGCGCCGCTTCCTCTTCGGCAAGCTGTTTAAGCGCGTCTTTAATCTTGAGCTTGGCTTTTTTGGTTTTACGATTGCCCATATTTTGGAACATGCTCTGAAGCTGGGATGTCATCTCCTCCATTCCGGGAGGTGCCATAATCTCAACACCCATTGATGGTGCTGCAACCTCTACCTCGATCTCTTTATCGTTCAGATCACCTTCACGTAGTTTTTTACGGAATTTTTGGCGGGTCGCACTCTCCGGCTCTACCGCCTTCTCTTCCTCGTCAATCCCGAAGCCACTACTACGTGCCGGAGGAAGCAGAATATCAAGGATACGATCCTCAGCCGCCTCATAAGCGCGATGCTGAACCTTCTTCATCTCCTCTTCGCGCAGCATCTTAATCGCGATATCCATCAAATCACGCACAATCGACTCCACATCACGCCCAACATAGCCGACCTCGGTAAACTTGGTGGCCTCAATCTTGATAAATGGGGCATTGGCGAGTCGCGCCAAACGACGTGCAATCTCGGTTTTACCGACACCAGTCGGGCCGATCATTAAGATATTCTTCGGGGTGATCTCCCGACGTAGTTGCTCATCCACCTGACTACGACGCCAGCGATTACGCAGTGCAATAGCCACAGCGCGTTTTGCCGCCGCCTGGCCGATAATATGTTTGTCCAGCTCCTGAACAATCTCTTTGGGTGTCATTGTCGACATGCTTTACTCGTCTAATGTTTCAATGGTGAGGTTGTTGTTGGTGTAGATGCAGATATCAGCAGCGATATGTAGCGCCTTCTCAACAATCGCCCGGGCATCTAATTCCGTGTTCTCATAAAGTGCAGTGGCCGCCGCCTGAGCAAACGAACCGCCAGAACCGATCGCAATCAGATTATTCTCTGGCTCAATCACATCACCGTTTCCGGTAATCATCAGCGTTGCGGTTTTATCGGCAACTAATAGTAATGCCTCAAGCTTTCGCAGCACCCGATCTGTGCGCCAATCCTTTGCCATCTCTACTGCGGCACGGGTAAGGTTGCCCTGATGCTTCTCCAGTTTGGCCTCAAAACGCTCAAATAGCGTGAATGCATCGGCAGTGCCTCCGGCAAATCCGGCAATCACCTGATCCCGATAGAGACGGCGCACCTTGCGTGCGTTGCCTTTCATTACCGTATTTCCTAATGAAACTTGTCCATCTCCACCGATAACGACCTTGCCGTTACGACGGACGGCCAGGATGGTTGTACCTAGATACTGCTCCAATGCTGATTCCTCACTGATTAGGGGGCTGATATTCTACACAGAATGGCTCTGATTCGACAGGATATATAAGGTGTTCGACAGGCAATAAATCAAGGCTTGTAAATAAAGCAGCAAACAGGTTTCAGCCAACCATCCAACACAGAATCATCTGATCATTAACGCCTCATTATTCGCCACATATTACGAGTTGCTCGAATATACCGCTGTTTTTCGCCATTATTGGCGAGTTGACAACTCTTGCAATCAGGTCTATATATCGTCATTAGTTACGAATATTTATGTTTATTTCTATTAATTCGCCATATATGAAGAGTTATGAAGATATCTAATAATCTATCTGATGAAACCGTTCTGGCCGAAATTGGTGTCCGGATTACCCAACAGCGCATTCGTCAGGGAATGACTCAGGCAATACTGGCTGAGCAGTCCGGTGTTGGCAAACGTACCGTTGAACGAATTGAAGCCGGCAAACCAGCGCAAATCTCCAACCTGGTGCGCATACTCAGAGCGCTAGATCTCTTAACCGCACTGGATAGCGCAATACCAGAAGCCCAGACAGGCCCGATGGATCTGCTAAAGCGTAAAGGCAAACAACGCAAACGGGTTTACACCCAGCGGGTTACAGAAGATACAACCAGGCCCTGGTCGTGGGATGATGAGTCATGACAACGATTGCAGAGGTTAAGCTCTGGGGACGTACGATCGGCGCGGTATCACTCGGCACCAATGATGATATTGCCGCTTTTGAATATGATTCGGAGTTTTCAAGAAGCGGTATTGAGATCTCACCTGTGGTCATGCCGTTATCGCAACGCATCTACCAATTTCCTGAACTATCCCGCCAATCCTTTCACGGTCTGCCGGGACTACTCGCCGACTCGCTCCCCGATAAATATGGTAATGCGCTGATCAATACCTGGCTGGCAACTCAGGGGCGAACGCCCTCCTCTTTTAACGCTGTCGAACGACTCTGCTATACCGGCTCACGCGGTATGGGGGCGCTGGAGTTTGCCCCGATCACTGGTCCGACCATCAGATCGTCAAAAAGGATTGAGGTCGCTCAGCTTGTGCAGTTGGCCTCCGAGATTCTCTTAAACCGTAATGGCCTGATTGCTTCTTTTGCTGACAATAAAAAATCAGACGCTTTAACTGACATTATCCGTGTTGGCACATCTGCTGGTGGCGCCCGCGCCAAGGCAGTTATCGCATGGAACCGCAAAACCAACGAAGTACGGTCAGGTCAGATCTCAACAGAAAATGGCTTTGAGCACTGGTTGATAAAATTTGATGGTGTCAGTGGCAACCGCGACAAAGAGCTGGACGATCCGCAAGGCTACGGTGCTATTGAATACGCCTACTATCTGATGGCAAAAGCGTGTGGGATTGAGATCAGCGAATGCCGACTCTTTGAAGAGAACGGCAGACGTCACTTTATGACCCGACGCTTCGACCGCACCGATCATGGTGAAAAACTGCACATGCAATCTCTTGGAGCACTGGCACACTTTGATTTTAATCTATCAGGAGCCTACAGCTACGAGCAGGCTCTAATGATCATCCGCCAGCTTGAACTGCCTATGAGTGTCATCGAAGAGCAGTTCCGCCGAATGGTATTTAACATCGTGGCGAGGAATCAGGATGACCATGTGAAAAACATTGCATTCCTGATGGATAAGAACGGCCACTGGAACCTAGCACCCGCATTTGACCTCACCTACAGCTACAATCCATCAGGTGCCTGGACATCACAGCACCAAATGACCCTTAATGGCAAAAGAGATAACTTTACCTTAGAAGACTTCAAGGCGTGTGCGAATGCAGCATCAATGAAAAGAGGACGTGCACAGACCATCATCAGCGAGGTTAAGGATGTGGTTGCTAACTGGATGAGTTATGCCAACAAAGCAGAAGTCCCTACCGAGACCAGCAGACAGATTCAGAAAACCTTTCGACTGATGGAATTTTAGATTCAAGTGTATTACACAAACAGCACGTATGTTGGGCTGAACCTGCGAAGACCAACATCAATTACAATAGTGTTGGGGTTCGTAAACTCACCCCAACCTACAAACTGACTATATTCGCAATGGTTAGTCCATAAAATATGATGAATAAATACTGTAATAAATGTGGAGCAAATAATTTTGGGATCTGGACATCTTCCACATCAGGCAAGCAACATCGATATTGCAAGACATGCAGAAATAAGAGAAGAGAAAAATACAACAATCGTAAAATAAGAAATGGTGGCAATCACACTTCTAAACAATGGAATGAACTACTGTCCACATATTCAGCTTGTCCTAGTTGCGGCATTGAATGGTCCATGATTCCGCCAAGACCAGACAGAAGATATAAGTACGTTTGGACAAAGGATCATATAATACCTATAACTAAAGGAGGCACGGATGATATATCTAATATCCAGCCTCTTTGTTACAAATGTAACTTTAGTAAAAATAATAAAATATAATATCTATCATAACTTCACATCAATAATATGCTTTGACTGAAATGAACAAGCCAGTAGGTTGGGCTGAACATGTGAAGATCAACATCAGTTACAATAGTGTTGGTGTCCGCGTCATTGCGAGGAGCAAAGCGACGTGGCAATCCATGATGTTTGTATGCGCTGGATTGCTTCACTGCGTTCGCAATGACGAGTCACGGTTATTTCCCGCCTACTCTGGAATTACGTGTTAGTGTCACGTGTTGAATCCTCACCTTTGCGTCTTTGCGAGAGTTATATCTTGAATCCCTGTTTATAATGGATTGTCGCCATCGTAGGTTGGGCTGAACCTGTGAAGCCCAACATCAGTTGCACTAGTGTTGGGGTTCGTAATCTCACCCCAACCTACACACATCTTTATTGCTGGCTATGCACCTATCAACCGGCGGCGTATCGGCACAAAGATCATCAGGATCAGAAACAGTGCACTGGCTATAGCTATAAACGGCGGGAAATCGACGCCAACATCTGTCATCTGTGCCGGGATGTCGATTTGAAAGCGTGCCACCAGATAATCCAGCACCAGTCCTAATGCAATGGAGACTGTTATCATTGTGGAGAGATAGGTCGTGATCACCCTCGTACCCATCTCTTTTTTCAGGATGGCGATGGAACCGATATTGGTTGCAGGTCCTACCAACATAAATACCAGCACCGCACCAGGAGATACACCGGCCAATAGCAGTGCGGCAGCTATCGGCGTGGATGCTGTGGCACAGATATAGATTGGTATACCGATTAAGGCCATCACGATCATTGCTAAAGGGCCTTGTCCCCATGAACCGAGTATTTCGGTTGAGATGAGCGATGAAAATAGTGCTGCAACCGCAACACCTGCCACCAACCACCATTTCATATCATCATAGACTGATGAAAAGGCGTAGCGGAGTCCCTCCTTGATTCCACTCTTTTGATCGGTTGTTGTGTCGCAACAACTACTCTGACTGCAACTACAGCCTGAACTCGGTTCACTATCCTGAATCGGGATCTGCACTTTTTCTTTGTTACTCATCATCACCATGATACCTGTGGTGATCGCACTGATGATTGCTGCGACAGGTCTGACAATCGCCATAAATGGCCCAAGTAGTGCATAACTAACAGCAATAGAATCGACTCCTGTTTCAGGTGTCGATACCAGAAATGAGACGGTTGATGCAGGGCTGGCACCTGATCGTTTTAGTGACAGTGCTACCGGTAATACACTACAGGAGCAGAGGGGAAGTGGAACCCCAACCACTGCGCTTCGAAATATCGGGCCGATGCCTTTGCCGCCAAGCCATTTCTGAATCACTGCGTTGGATAACCACGCCTTGAGAAGGCCGGAAATAAATAGCCCCAGCAATAGCCAGGGCGACATCTCCAGAAACAGTTGGATAAACTGTTCAATAAACTGATGCATTATTTGGTGCTTACAGCGGTTGTCCCTTTGCCTGAGCGAACCTTCTCAAGAAGTTGTTCATTCTGTTTGCTTAAGCGTTCCAGAAATTTCTCGATCCCGGTATTTCGGATCTCAGAGCCGAAGCTGCCACGGTAGTTAATAATGAGGCTAATACCATCCACGGTGACATCGTAGGCGAGCCATTTTTCCTGCTTTTTGCTGTAGCGCATACTAAACACAACTGGAATCACTGTGCCTGATTGTAGATTAACCTGTGATTTAACCTGAATCAGATTAGCGTTAGGCTCTGCTTCTGGAGGAAAGAACTCAATCAGATTCTCCATACCCGCCAGATCATCAAGGCGTTCTGGATCTTCAAGTAGAGCCGAGATATAGAAGCGGATCATCAATGTTTTAAATTCAACCTGGAAACGATCGCGCTGATCACTATCAGCCTGTTTCCAATATTTTCCAAGCACTCCACGTGACATGTTGTAGATATCGACATGAGGTAGCAGAATCTTCTCAACCAAAAAGAACATGTGTTCAGGGTCGTTTTTGATTTGCTCTTTTTCGCTATTAAAAGATTGGATCAACTCATTTGAGACTCGCTTGAGCAATTCCATTGGTACGTTATTATCGGCCTGCGCGGTAACGGGTATCAGTGCCGTACTTATTGCAATTAATCCGGCGAGAAGCCATTGTCCGATGACTTTTCCTATCATGATTTTTTATCCTCTGTAGTACTTTTTGCGATTGTGCCTTTTTATATCACACTGCTCTATTTAAGTCTGTGATCTCTCAATAGAGATAAAGTGCTAAAATAGCAACCCTGTTTAGTTTAAATCCTTCATCAAAGAGTATCCATGAAATCTGTCGAACTCCTCGCCCCTGCTGGCACTTACCAAAACCTTCAATATGCGATCGCTTACGGGGCTGATGCTGTTTACGCCGGAATGCCGCGCTACAGTTTGAGAGTAAGAAACAACGATTTTAGTCGGCTCGATCAACTCCAGCGGGGAATTAATCTAACGCACGAGGCGGGAAAAAAGTTCTTCCTCGCAACGAATCTGTTGCCACACAGTGCCAAGGTCAAGACATTTATCGATGATCTCGACCCGATTGTCGCTCTTCAACCTGATGCTCTCATCATGGCAGATCCTGGATTAATTATGATGGCACGAGAGCGATGGCCGCAGATGCCACTTCACCTATCAGTACAAGCTAACACCATGAATAGTGCTGCGGTCAGGTTCTGGCAGACGCAGGGGATTAGCAGGATTATCCTGTCGCGTGAGCTGTCGCTGGATGAGGTGGAGCAGATCCGTCAGGAGTGTCCTGATATTGAGTTAGAGGTCTTTGTTCACGGCGCACTCTGCATCGCCTACTCTGGTCGCTGTCTGCTCTCTGGCTATTTTAATCATCGTGATGCCAATCAAGGGAGTTGTACCAACGCCTGCCGCTGGGAGTACAAGGTGAGCGAGAATGGAGAGGATCACGCTGGCTGTGGTAATGGTGAGCGTCATCAGGAGTCCTTCAAAGAGTATGTACTTGAGGAGAGCCATCGTCCTGGCGAGATGATGCCGATCGAGGAGGATGAGAACGGAACCTACATCATGAACTCTAAAGATTTGCGCGCAGTGGAGCATATCAACCGATTGGTCGAAATCGGTGTTGATAGCCTTAAAATCGAGGGGCGCACCAAATCACACTACTACGTTGCCCGTACATCACAAATCTATCGCAAGGCGATTGATGATGCATTGGCAGGGAAACCGTTTGATCCAACGCTCATCGGGGATCTCGATAACCTTGCCAATCGCGGCTATACCGATGGCTTCTATGTGCGCCACCATTCACAGGACTACCAAAATTATTTAAGCAACTACTCCGGTAGTCGTAGTCAACAGTTTGTCGGGGAGATCATCAGCTATGATGTATCTACAGGCATTGCCGATATTGATGTTAAAAACAAGTTCAGAGTAGGTGACTCTCTGGAGTTAATCACCACTGAAGGAAATATGGAGATCATGCTAAATGAGATGTTTGATAAAAATGATCGCCCAATGGATGAGGCGCCAGGTGGTGGCTATAAAGTGAAGGTAAAGCTACCACCTCACAACCCAAAACTTGCGATGTTGGCTCGCAATCTTCAAGGATAACGTATGGCTTTAGACGGTTTAAGCGATGTCATTATTTTACTTGTTGCGACTGTTATCGTTGTACCCATATTTCAGGCGATAAGGCTTGGAGCTGTTCCCGGCTTTTTAGTTGCTGGCGTCATTATCGGTCCATCGGGATTTGGTCTTATCACCAAAGTTGGTGAGATCGCCCATATTGCAGAGATCGGTGTCGTACTTCTGCTTTTTGTCATTGGTATCGAACTAAAGCCATCTCGTTTATGGCTTATGCGCCGGAGTGTGTTTGGTCTTGGAACCTTACAGGTTATCGTTACCGGGCTTGTTCTGGGATTGATAGCCTATCTATTGTTTGATATTCCACCTCGTGCTGCGGTACTCATCGGTCCGAGCCTTGCGCTTTCATCGACTGCATTTGTGCTTCAAATCCTGATTGAGCGTAAACAGCTCAAATCTAACTATGGTCGAACCTCATTCGCAGTGTTGCTGCTACAGGATCTGGCGGTTGTACCGTTGCTTGCTCTGGTGCCTCTGCTATCGGTGCAAAAGATGACCATTGGTGAGAATATCGGTTTGGCTTTGATTGAAGCGATCATGATACTTGGTGCTGTGATCCTTGTTGGGCGCTATCTGCTACACCCGATACTTCATCGTGTTGCAGAATCGAAGAACGCTGAGGCCTTTACATCTTCAGCACTATTAATTGTTCTAGGAACAGCATTACTCACAGAATATGTCGGATTATCGATGGCCATGGGAGCCTTTCTTGCGGGGCTGCTGATCTCTGACTCATCATATCGCCATCAGATTATCGCAGAGATCCACCCCTTCCGTGGACTTCTGCTTGGGCTCTTTTTTATCTCGATGGGGATGTCTTTTAATCTGTCGTTGCTTATCGATAATCCTCTACGCTCCATTATGCTGGTACTGCTCCTAATTGGTGTAAAGGCGTTGATACTATTTCATCTTGCATGGCTATTCGGGCTAAGCCGTAAAAGCAGTGCCGCAGTCGCAATCGTTTTAGCCCAAAGTGGTGAATTCGCATTGGTTCTTTTTGCCCTAGCGTTTCAGAGCCAATTAATCACTTTGGCGCTGTTTCAAGAGCTTTTACTTGTCGTTTTGTTAAGTATGGTATCGACCCCTCTGCTTGCGGTCATTGCGCAGAAGCTGTTTCAAAGTGAAAAGAACCCAACCCCACAGACCCATGAGATTGAGGAGCACCATGTTTCCGTCGTTTTAGCCGGATATGGTCGTGTTGGACACCGCATTGGCGAGATCTTCAATGCGCTTAATATTGCGTATGTGGCACTTGATTTTGATGCCAAACTGGTTGAAACCGAACGACGCAAGGGCGCACCTCTTTTTTTTGGCGATGTACGCAACCCTGAGGTTCTCAAGGCATCAGGGGCAGACAACGCCGAGATGATTATAGTTACACTCAATGAACCAGAAACGACTGAACTGGTGGTCTCATCGTTAAAGCGCAACTATCCCGATAAAGCGATCTTTGTCCGAGGCCTCAATTTAACCGAGTGTCGCAAACTTCATGATATTGGTGCCTCTGGTGTGGTCTCTGAAACGATAGAAGCGAGCGTTGCTCTGGCTCGGATGGCGTTAATAAAGGTTGGTATTCAAGAGGAGATGAGGGAGTCCTACCTCAACCAGTTTCGAGAGACCTACCAGTCACAGATCAAAGAGCAGCCCGAAAAAAAGTAACACGATTCCTGAACAGTCGTCATAGTCGATGTTGTAGATTAAATAGCGATCGATCATCTGGCTTGCAATCTTGCGATCATTAGCCTGTTAATCATCATTATTGATCGGTTAGTATAAATAGAGATCTAATTACCGAAAAAAAGCGTTGGAGAGAATAACGTGAGTCAACTTGAAACAAGCCGTGGAGGCTTTCCCTGGGTACGCAAACGTCGTATGCGTCGTGATGATTTTTCACGGCGATTGATGCGCGAGAATGTCTTAACCGCCAATGACCTCATCTATCCAATGTTCATCCTTGAGGGTGAGAACCAGCGTGAACAGGTTGCATCCATGCCGGGTGTTGAACGGGTCTCTATTGATCTGCTGTTAAAAGAGGCTGAAGAGCTGGTCGCGCTTGGGATTCCGATGGTGGCGCTGTTTCCGGTCACCCCGCAGGAGAAGAAGAGTCTGAATGCGGAAGAGGCCTATAACCCGGATGGCCTGGCACAACGCGCCGTTCGTGCGCTGCGCGAAAACTTCCCTGAGCTTGGGGTGATGACCGATGTCGCCCTCGACCCATTCACCACTCATGGGCAGGATGGCATTATTGATGATACCGGTTATGTGATGAATGACATTACCGTAGAGGTGCTGGTCAAACAGGCGCTCTCCCACGCCGAGGCCGGTGCTCAGGTGGTTGCGCCATCCGACATGATGGATGGGCGTATCGGTGAGATTCGTGATGCGCTGGAGTCCGAAGGGTATGTGCATACCCGCATTATGTCCTACGCGGCCAAATACGCCTCCAGCTTCTATGGCCCGTTCCGCGATGCGGTTGGTTCGGCTGCCAACCTTGGCGGTGGCGACAAACGTACCTACCAGATGGATCCGGCCAATAGCAATGAAGCGTTATGGGAAGTCGCCCAGGATCTGGAAGAGGGTGCCGATATGGTGATGGTGAAGCCCGGTATGCCCTATCTTGATATTGTCCGTCGGGTGAAAGAGCAGTTTGGTGCGCCAACCTACGTCTATCAGGTCAGTGGTGAGTATGCGATGTTAATGGCGGCGGCACAGAACGGTTGGCTCGATGAAAAGGCCGTGGTGATGGAGTCACTGCTCTCATTCAAACGCGCCGGAGCCGACGGCATCCTGACCTACTTCGCCAAACGGGTTGGGCAGTGGCTTAAAGAGGGTTAATAGGGATAGCTGAACCATTCATGTGACTCCCTGATCCACTTTGTGCCTGCTACACACCGGATTAATCATTGCCTGGAGAGAAATAATGAACATTAAGATTGCACATAAGGTGGCTGGATACACAGTACTGCTTGTATTAACCTGTTTCTGGCTCGCTCTGGTTATTTCAGACTTTTTTCTTGATCACACCGCGCTGGCACTTGTCCGAAAAGGCATTGTCGTTGCGCTGGCCGTTCTGGTGCCCGCCATCATCATTGCCGAGATTAGCGGGGGCAAACTGGGCGAGGGGCATAGCGGTGATCCGACACTGATCAAAAAGAAAAAACGGCTGGCCAAAATGATGGCCATTAATGGTGCGGTAATTATGGTGCCCGCCGCCTTTTTCCTCTATTACAAGTCAGCGAACGGTGAGTTTGATAACGCCTTTATGATAGTGCAGGCGATTGAGCTTCTGGTTGGAAGCTTTCAATACTATGCCGTATTCACCAACGTCATGTCTGGCAGGCGTCTGAGCAAAGAGGTTCAGGGGTTGGAAAACGCCTGATAGATAGACCCTAGCGGGTGGGACTGAACTCCTGCCTCCAGATCTACCCTTCAGTTGTGATAATGCTAGGGTCTGCTGATCTTTAACACGGGTATTGCAGAGCGTGGATCGTAGATATTTACCACCTCACTAACCACTTTTTCGCGGGTAAGGTAGATTAGAAATCTCTTGTTTTACATCAAATATTTTTTGTCATAAATAGAGAATATGACTGTCATATTTCTCTCCGTGAAGGGATAATACCCGCCGACAAAAAGACTAAAAGACAAGAGGAGGTGTTACCGTGGCACCTAGAAGTTACATTTTCAGTATGTTTGGCAGTTCACCTGTCCGCCCTCTGCAACAACATATGGGCGAGGTTCTCAGTTGTGTTACAGAGCTGTTACCTCTCTTTAATGCGGCTTTCGAACAAGATTGGGAAAAAGCCGAGACCTATAGAGCCTCAATATCCAAAATAGAGAGTGAAGCGGATGCTCTTAAACATCAGCTTCGGCTTCATCTTCCAAAAGGCATGATGATGGCTATGTCTCGTCGGGATCTACTTGAAGTTCTCACCGCTCAGGATCGCATCGCAAATAAAGCAAAAGATATTGCTGGTCTGATAGTCGGACGCAAAATGATCTTTCCTGGAGAGATCTCATCCATCGTTCTTGAACTGATTAAGCGCTCAGTTGACGCCACTGAACAGGCCAATACCACAATCAACGAACTTGATGAGCTGGTTGCAACTGGCTTTGGAGGTCGAGAGATTGATCTCGTTGAATCGATGGTTCAGAAGCTCGACAGCATTGAGGAAGATACTGATCGACTTCAACGTGAATGTTTAGATGTGCTCTTTTTGATTGAAAAAGAGCTACCCCCAGTAGACGTAATATTCCTATACAAAATTATCGATTGGATCAGTGATCTTGCTGATCGTGCACAACGTGTCGGTAGCCGTTTTGAATTAATGTTAGCCCGCTAAAAAGAGATAACTATGGATTATTCAACTACTTTTATTGTCCTTGCATGTTTGTTTGGCTTTTTTATGGCCTGGGGAATCGGTGCAAACGATGTTGCTAATGCAATGGGAACATCTGTCGGTGCTAAAGCAGTCACCATTAAGCAGGCCTTTATTATTGCAGCCTGTTTTGAGTTTGCCGGAGCCTACCTAGCTGGTGGTGAAGTTACAAAAACAATCCGTAAAGGCATGATAGATCCTGCACTGCTGACTGGTACGCCTGAGCTCCTGATATATGGGATGTTGGCCTCTTTACTAGCCGCAGCCATTTGGCTAATGATTGCG
This sequence comes from Thiohalomonadaceae bacterium, assembly GCA_050301795.1. GTDB lineage: Bacteria > Pseudomonadota > Gammaproteobacteria > Thiohalomonadales > Thiohalomonadaceae > JBNKZU01. The sequence goes on from JBNKZU010000015.1 coordinate 250,043, forward strand.
ACCCGTGCAGGTTGGCCAGTATCAACCACCCACTCAATTGTTGGGGCAATTGTCGGTTTTGCTGCTGTTGGTATTGGCATAGAAGCTGTTCATTGGGGAAAAGTAGGAACCATTGTTGCCAGTTGGGTCATCTCGCCAGCTCTCTCCGGCCTTATCGCTTTTATGCTATTTAAGAGTGTGCAAAAACTGATCATGAATACCGATTCTCCACTGGAGAACTCTAAACGATATGTTCCGTACTATATCTTCCTCGCCGGATTCATGATCGCATTGGTAACAATTTTTAAAGGCCTTAAGCATGTTGGGCTGGATCTCAGTACTCAACAGGCATACATCACCGCCTTCATCATCGGTATCATTGTGATGCTGATTGGTAAGCTCTTCATCAGCAGAATCAAATTTAATCCTGATGAGGATAAGGTCTATCACTTTGCCAATGTCGAGAAGGTCTTTGGTGTATTGATGATTGTTACCGCCTGCGGAATGGCCTTTGCTCACGGATCTAACGATGTCGCAAATGCCGTAGGTCCACTGGCAGCAGTTATTGGTGTTGTTGAAACCGGTGAAGTGACATTAAAGACTGCGATGCCGAGTTGGATTCTATTATTGGGTGGTTTGGGTATTGTTATTGGTCTCGTCACTTATGGACATAAAGTCATGACCACCATTGGCAAGAATATTACCGAACTGACGCCAAGTCGCGGTTTTGCTGCTGAGCTTGCTGCTGCAACAACCGTTGTTATCGCCTCTGGCACGGGTATTCCGGTTTCAACGACGCATACCCTGGTGGGCGCAGTTTTGGGTGTTGGCATGGCTCGTGGCATCTCTGCGTTGAATATTGGTGTGATTCGTACGATCTTCATGTCGTGGATCATCACCCTGCCCGCAGGAGCGATACTCGCAATCATCTTTTACTTCATTCTTAAATCAATATTCGGGGTTAGCTAACCGGGTGTTAATCAGGCATCCCCAGTCGTATTACCGGATCTAATCAGAATCACTAAATGAGGCGCCACAACGGAGCCTCCTGGGCGGGGATGTCGTTGAACGATCAGCAACACTGAAAACTGCCTTACCCCTTCCCCTTGAAACACCATTCTTTTTAGATCACTCTATACCTCTGAATGTTTTCAAAGGTTTTTTATGTCGCTACTCGATTTTGATGCCCCTCCTGCTCGCTACGGCGTGATGGGCAATCCTATTGCTCACAGTAAATCTCCAACCATTCATCAGATGTTTGCCGAGCAAACCAAACAACGTCTGACCTACGAGACGATACTAGTTGATCTTGGCGGGCTGGAGAATGCAGTCGGTAACTTTGCCGGCAATCTCGGAAAAGGGCTAAATGTCACCGTTCCGTTTAAAGAGGGTGCCTTTCGTCTACTCCAGCATCATAACGAGCGTGCACTGCGTGCTAAAGCGGTCAACACCATCATCTTTAACGATGACGGCACACTACTCGGAGACAACACCGATGGTGTTGGTCTTGTGCGTGATATTCAGCAGAACCACGGCCTGAGTATTGCAGATAGAAAGGTTTTGATTCTGGGCGCTGGAGGTGCGGTAAGAGGAGTGCTTGAGCCACTACTTAGCGAAAAACCAAAGAAGGTGGTGATCGCAAACCGGACTGTAACCAAAGCCGAGCGACTTGCTACAGACTTTGCCGATATCGGTGATATTCGTGGGTGTGGCTATGAGATGCTTAGCGAGATGGGTAGCTTTGATATGGTGATCAATGGCACCGCCGCGAGTCTACACGGTGAATTACCACCCATTCCAGACGCCTCAATCACTCCAGCGTCTGTTTGTTATGACATGATGTATGCAGCAGATCCGACACCATTTATGCAGTGGTGTATAGAGCGTGGGGCAGTGCATTGCTTTGATGGGCTTGGGATGTTGGTTGAACAGGCAGCAGAGTCATTCAAACTCTGGCGCGGAATGATGCCTCAAACCGAGCCAGTGATTAGCGCCATCAGGCAGAGCTTACGCTCCGCCTAACCGCGTGATTGTTCAAAGATACTCATCTTTAAGCTTTACATAATGATTGGCTGAATAGCCAAGAAATGCCTTCTCATCTTCGGACAGCTCTCGTACGCGCTTTACCGGGCTTCCAACCCAGAGATACCCACCCTCAAGCCGCTTGCCGGGAGGAACCAGACTTCCCGCTCCAAGCATGACTTCATCTTCAAGCACTGCGCCATCAAGTATGGTCGACCCCATACCAATGAGCACACGATCACCAATCGTGCAGCCATGGAGTGTGACGTTGTGGCCAATGGTGACATCACTACCGATCATCAATGGGAACCCGGTTGGATTTGACTCACTACGATGAGTCACGTGTAACACCGCACCGTCCTGCACACTGGTACGATCTCCCACACGGATATAATTCACATCACCTCGGATCACCGCCATCGGCCATATCGAGCAATCCTCGCCAATAACAACATCACCAATGATGACTGAACTCTCATCAACGTAGCTGTGCTCTGCAATCTTGGGGACAACCCCTTTATACGATCTGAAACTCATGATTAGCCTTCCTTAAAGAATGAATCATTAAAAACCTAACGCATAGTCACCAACTCTTCCGAACTGGTCGGGTGGATGGCAACCGTACGATCAAAATCACTTTTGGTCGCACCCATCTTGATGGCAACCGCAAACCCTTGAAGCATTTCATCTACACCATGCCCGATCAAATGACACCCGACGATCTTCTCCTGTGCGCCGACACAGACCAGTTTCATCGCTGTACTGCTTTTGTGATCAGTTAAGGTGTTATACATCGGCGTAAATCGAGTCTGATAGACCTTTACCGCATCGCCATGCGTCTCTCGTGCTTGATTCTCTGTCATTCCGATGGTGCCGATGGGTGGGTGGCTGAACATCACCGTCGGGATATTTTCATAATCGAGATGACGATCCGGCTGATGATTAAACAGGCGATCACCAAGACGTCTTGCCGCAGCTATCGCAACCGGGGTGAGTTGGGCACGCCCAGTAACATCGCCAACGGCATAGACGCCAGCGACATTGGTGTTCTGAAACTTATCGGTTGGAATATAGCCATGCTCATCAACCTCGACTCCTGCAGCCTTTAGGTTTAATGGATCGCTATTGGGTTTACGGCCTATCGCCCAAATCAGGGTATCGAAACCCACTAACTCATGTCCGCTTTGGCAGTGTAGCGTTAGCTTGCCATCCTCACCCTTCTCTACCTTGTTGATGTTGATATTTGGCAGGATATTTACCCCATCGCTCACCATATCCTCCATCAGGGTGTCGCGTAACATACAGTCGAAATTGCCTAGAAAATGTTGTCGGCGCAACAGCAGATCGACCTCGCTTCCCAAGGCGTTGAGCAGACCGGCAAGCTCAACAGCAATGTAACCCGCACCTACAATAGCGACTCGTTTAGGCTGCTTGGTTAACGCAAAAAAGCCATCAGAGTTGATGCCATGCTCTGCTCCTGGCACATCTGGAATGATCGGCACCCCACCAGGCGAGATCACTATATGATCTGCGCTATAGTGCTGGCCATTCACCTCCAGTGTGTGGGCATCAACAAACGAAGCCATGCCCTGGATCAGGTCAATATTCGAATCGGCAAGATAGTTACCATACCAGTCGTTTATTCCCTGAATGTAATCCTCTCGACGTTTGACCAGTTCGCTCCAGTCAAAATGGTTGAGTGACACATCAAACCCGTACCCTTTTGCATCACGTATCGCATGGGCAATAGAGGCAGCATTCCACATCACCTTTTTGGGAACACACCCGACATTAACGCAGGTGCCACCGATATCACCCGCCTCAATTACTGCTGCTTTTTTTCCATACATTGCGGCACGCTCAGCGGCTGAAAGACCACCACTACCGCCACCAATTGCCAAAAGATCGTAATGAGTTGTTGTCATGGGACACCTTAATTGTCTATTTTTTTAAGTACATCTCAAACTGAGAGTTGTTAATTGCGCCGAAAACTAGGATGATTGTTTGTATAACATGTAAACATCACTATTTTTTGGGGAAATACATCATGGATAAGATAGAGTATACATACCAGTTTGAGTTCAAGAATCACGAAAGCCAAAGTTATACCGTTGAACTTGATCCATCCACTCTTTCACTTCTCAATCGAAACACCAAATCAGTAGCAGAGTGGACGGCATTAGAGTTCAATAAATGCAGTAATTGTACACTCAATTCATCTGAGCACAGCCACTGTCCTCTTGCGATATCATTGGAGCCGCTCCTTCAAAAAATCAAGAACATCAATTCGATTGAAGAGTCCAGGATTGTTGTCATTACCGAAGAGCGTACTATCAATAATCGCCTCTCTGCGCAGGACGGACTCAGCTCGTTGATCGGTTTAATCACGGCCACAAGCGACTGCCCGCACACCACCTTCTTTAAGCCGATGGCACGCTTCCATCTGCCCTTTGCCAATGAGATTGAGACCTTCTACCGCGCTGCATCCACCTATATGTTGGCACAATACTACCGAAATAAAGAGCGCAAATGTATTGACCTCAATATGAACGGCCTTCTAAACCTCTATAACGAAATTGCGACAGTCAATAAAGGGATTGCTAATCGGATTCGATCCGAGGCACGCGCTGACAGCGCAATTAATGCGGTTGTGATTCTCGATATGTTTGCTAAATCGATTGGCGTTACCCTGGAAGATACTTTGGACGAACTATCGCCACTCTTTAACCAATACGCGATTAATCATTAGGGTCTAATCTTCAAAATAGGTATAACCGCTCATCCCTTCGGTGATCATCGCATCGAACAGGGTGCGCTTCTCCTCTGGGATCGCTTCGAACTCCATCGCAGCTCTTAAGCGCTTGGTTAGCTGCTCTGGATCAAAATGGACATATCGCACCATGTCATCAACACAATCACCCGGTTCAAAATGGGCAATGTGATAGCCATTATCATCGATCTCCACATCAACGGCATTGGTATCACCAAACAGATTGTGCATATCACCAAGGATCTCCTGATAAGCCCCAACCAGAAAAACGCCGATAAGATAGTTTTCACTCTTTTTCAGCGCATGTAGCGTAAGTGTTGTGGTCACACTTTCACTATCAACATAGCGATCAATACGCCCATCGGAATCGCAGGTAAGATCCTGCAACAACACATGCTTTTCAGGTTTTTCATCGAGCCGATGGATAGGAATAATCGGAAAAATCTGATCAATTCCCCAAACATCAGGGATCGACTGAAAAACTGAAAGATTAATAAAATATTTATCTGCTAGTTTCTCGTGTAGCTCGTCAAGGATATCCCGATGTGAACTGATATCGTTTTGAAGGTGGCTCATCAAGCGATGACATATCTTATAAAACAACGATTCGCAATGAGCACGTTTTGTCAGATTAATCATCCCATGTAGATAGTGTTCCTGTGCCTCATTAAACCAGTGGTTTGATTCATGATAGATCTCCACCGGAGATTTTTCTCCAATGGTATCTAATGCCGCATGAAGTTCACGCTCAACACTACTTGGCTCTAATGAGGGGTTCTCATCCTCTAGTACCGTTAGCTCATCGCTATCAACAACATTTGTAATTAATAGTGCATGGTGAGCCGTTAACGCACGTCCTGACTCTGTAATAATATCAGGGTGTTTTAGCCCCTCTTTGTTACACGCCTCGGTAATGATATGGATGATAGTTCGCGCATACTCAAGTTGAGAGTAGTTGATTGAGTTATAGCTCCGTGAGCGTGATCCTTCATAATCGATTCCAAGTCCGCCACCCAGATCGATGACAGCGATCGGAACATCGAGCGCTAAAAGTTCAGAATAGTATCTCGCGACCTCGCGCACCCCTTTTTGAATATCACGGATATTGGCAATCTGTGATCCAAGATGAACATGCATCAGATTCAGACTGTTAAGACGTCCAGCCTCTTTAAGATCGTTGACTAACTCAAGAACCTGATTTGCGGTTAATCCGAATTTTGATTTTTCACCGCCACTATTCTGCCACTTACCTGCACCGATAGAGGCCAGACGAATCCGCACACCAACGACAGGTTCAATATCTAACTCATCCGCCTCCTGAAGAATCAGCTTAAGCTCTGACAGCTTCTCAATCACAATGGTGACATCAAAACCGAGTGCACGACCGATGAGCGCCAGACGGATATACTCCCTATCCTTGTACCCATTACAGATGACCCGGGCACCTTTAGTAACGGTTCCTAACACGGTTAATAGTTCCGACTTGCTTCCTGCCTCAAGGCCGACCTGATGCTCCTGATGTGCCGCAATCTGGTTTACTACACTGAATTGTTGATTAACCTTTATCGGATAGACCACATCATATCGACCCTGATAGTTATTCTCTTGAATTGCAGTGGTAAAAGCGTTCATTAGCGCATTAATTCGGTTGCCGAGAATATCTTTAAAACGCACCAATACCGGTAGGGAAATACCCTCTTGATTCAATCTTTGGCTGAGCTGATACAGATCGATCATTCGCTCATCACAACAGGGTCTGACAACGACGTGCCCCTGTAGATTGATATCGACATAGCCTTCACCCCACTGCTCAATGTTAAAGTGACGCTTTGCCTCTTGTGTTGACCATTTTCCCATAGCTGAGATCTACCCGTGTTAATGCTCAATTAAGTGATTATCGCCGCAAAACGACTCATCATAAAAGGACTATTGCCTAAGTGGTTCGTGATCGGTATCTTTGCGACACAAAATTTAATGGAGAACCGCAATGTTACCGACCTCTGAGCAGTGGTTTACTGAAGATAATATCGATCTTGGAACCGCCTTTTCTTTAACCGTTACAAAGAAGCTTCATGAAGAGCAGACTCCTTTTCAAAAGATCGAGGTCTATGAGACAAAAACCTTCGGCAATTTGATGGTGATTGATGGTTTTGTCATGCTGACGACGCGAGATAACTTTCTCTATCACGAGATGATGTCCCATCCGGTTCTATTTACTCACCCAAACCCAAGGCGAGTATTAATTATCGGTGGTGGAGATTGTGGCACTCTGCGTGAGGTGCTGCGCCATCCCGACATTGAGCACGTAGATCAGGTTGATATTGATGAGGGCGTTACTCGTGCGTCGTTAAACTACTTCCCTGAGCTATGTGAATCAAACGATGATCCCCGCGCCAATCTCTATTTTGATGATGGCTTAAAATGGGTTAAGGAGGCAGCACCCGGTAGTTACGACATTATCATTGTTGATAGTACCGATCCTATTGGTCCGGCAGAAGGATTGTTTGGTAAGGCTTTCTATCAGGATTGTTTCAGGCTTGTCGGTGATTCTGGCATTGTGGTTCAACAGAGTGAATCGCCACTAACTCACCAAAAGCTTATCTGCGAAATGCATCAGGCGATGAAGAGCGCCGGATTTAGCCAGCGCAAAACCCTGCACTTCCCACAACCTGTCTATCCGAGTGGTTGGTGGAGTTGCACCATGGCTTCAACGATTGAAATTGCTGATTTTCGTAGACCTGAACTTCCGTTTGAGACTCTCTACTACACTCATGAGGCTCATGCAGGCGCACGCGCACTACCACCCTATCTGGTTAAGCAGCTTAATGATATTTAGCGCCTGAAGTATTGCTGGGGATGAGTTCATTGATCACATTATTGAGCTCATTCATGTTAATCGGCTTGGTGACAACACGGTCAATCCCGGCCTCTCGACAGGCGTCGATATTCTCTTTGGTTACATCCGCCGTCAACGCGATGATGGGTATCTTCGACATATAATCGTTGAGTCGACGAATGCACACGGTTGTATCTAGGCCATCCATCTTTGGCATACGAATATCCATCAGGATCAAATCATAAAGATCACTGAAGAGATTGTTTTCACCGTTGAGTGTGTTTAATGCTTCATAGCCATCATTGGCGATATCAACGCGATGACCTGCATTTCGCAGTAGCGCTGATTGCGCTTTTTGGTTGATGGGATCATCCTCAACTAAAAGGATATTTAATGGTTCTCCCTGAGCCATCATCTTTGATCGATTATTTTCTAGCTTCTTAGCATCACCCGCGTTTAGCTCAATCTCAAACCAGAAGGTGCTCCCCTCGCCTAAACGGCTATCAACACCAATCTCACCTTTCATGATCGCAATCATTCTTGAGCAGATCGCCAGCCCTAAACCTGTTCCACCAAAATTTCGGTTTGTTGATGAGTCCGCTTGTGTAAACGGCTCAAATATCCGCTCTGCCATCTGTGGTGAAATCCCGATTCCGGTATCACTGACCTCAAACCGTACCTTATAGCGATCCTTGGTTTGACCAAGCGATTTCACATTGACCTCAATCTTGCCATTCTGGGTAAACTTTATCGCGTTTGCGACTAGGTTAAAGACAACCTGCCTAAGACGTGCAGAATCTCCAAGTAAGACCTCTGGTAATGAGTCATCAATCGATAACTCTATCTGACTGGAGTTCTCTACGGCTTTTGTCTCCATCAGCTTGATTAGCCGACTCAGTAACTGAGATAGGTTAAAATCGGTCATCTCAAGCTCAACCATCCCGGCATCAAGGCGTGAAAGATCAAGAATATCGCTTAAGATCATTAAAAGTGCATCACCAGAGTAGTTGATTGCATCCACGTAATCTTGTTGTATTGGTGTGAGTTCTGTTTCACTCAGGAGCTTGGCCATGCTCATCGCTCCGTTTAAAGGCGTTCTAATCTCATGACTCATCGTCGCTAGAAACTCGTTTTTAGCTTTAATCGCCTCTTTAGACTTCTCAATCGCTAACTTCAACTCCTCCTCCATCGCTTTACGCTCGGTAATGTCGTTAAAGCTGGTAAGTAGTGCTGGCTCACCACTTAACTCCAACCTGACCGCAGACATCAATAGGGTAAAGATCTTGTTTTGATGATTTCGCATCTGGAGTTCAAAATCACTGACAAAACCATGCTGTTGTAACAGCTCAAATAATCGAGTGCGGTCTTCAACATTTACATAATAATCGGTCGCTCGAAGTGGCTGGTTAATCACATCACTTACACCAAAGAACTCAATTGCAGCCGGGTTCAGTCGCCGAACCAATCCATCCTTCTGCAAGGTGATCGCCATCGGATTTGGAACCTGCTCAAAGACCTTTCTTAGAATCTCTTCACTCTGTTTGAGCGCTATCTCAGTCAACTTGGTTTGAGTAATATCGATAATGGTTGAGAGAACTGAATCCTGCTCCTTGTAGGTGAATCTAACCGCTGAAATTCTGGCCCAGAACTTCTCACCATTGCTACGAACCATCTCAACCTCCATGCCACTTACCATTCCATCATCGAATATCATTTTAACAAATGCCTTACGATCATCTTTGTTAGCGTAATACTCCATAGCATTGATGTAGCGATTAAACTCTTCAAGGAAGACCTTTTCAGCCTGCGAATTGACATACAGACATTCACCAGATGAGATCACGGTTATTGTTATCGGAATGGGTATGGTTTGAAGAACCGCCTCTGACTCAGAGATAAAATTATTATTTTTGTTTTGCGAGCGGTTAAACGCCATTGTTAATGAATCGGAAGTGCGCCGTTTATCCTGTCGCCATTTTAAAAAGTAGGTGAGTAAATGAGCGATGATAAAACCAATTAGTAATGCTGTAACCAGAGGAATTGCTGGTGTCCACAGACTGTGGCCGCGATGTTCAGGAGTCGTAGTTATTGATATGACCCCTGCTGCTGATAAAACCTCAAAATATGCAACATCTCCCTCTGTTGAAAAGCGATTACCGCTCAATAGATTTCCGCCACTATCCCTTATCTGATAAAGGATTTGTGCATCGCTGATCATCTTTTGTATCAGATCGTGAATATAACGCCATTGAATCAGGTAGAGGAGTTGCCTTTTCTGGATTGGCTGAGTCAACATCACGTAATGTTGATTGGATAGCGTAATTAATCGACCACCAGACGCCCGTTGTTTCAGGAGGCTTATCGTAGCAAGATGAGGTGCGAGCTCTTCATCCGCAACATTAACCTCAGATCCAATATGGATATCAATTCGTTGACCGTGATCGATTAAAATTAATGCAGAACCGGCTGCGTCGGCTAGAAACTGCTTGGCGGTTTGATTGATAAAACCTGGTTCAGTGCCAGTTTGATGCTGAATCATCCGTGCAATTCCTTCTGCAATCCTTTGGTGATGAGATAACTCATCTTTAATGACCTGCCCAATCTGTTCGGCCTTATATCCTGCGCCAATCACAGTTCTCTGTTTAAGGTCGCTCAACTCATGTTTGAGAATGTCAGAACTGAAAAATAGTGCAATGATTGTGAACAGAACCAGTATAAGCTGTGCAATCAGGTGATACTTACCGGTTATTCCCTTAATGGTTGTCATGCTCTACTCTTAAATTATTTATATGAAGATAGTAATAGTGATCATTTATGATTCGAATTTTTATATATACAAGCCAGAAAGATTGATGAGAATCAATCTTTATTGCTCTACCTAATGACTATAGTCAATGTTTCAAAACCTGTACCTGTTATTTGAAATAAATCCCGGTTTAAAAGTGCTCAACCAGAGGTGAGCCATCATACATTTGTCAGGCTTCTGCGCCCCAACGGTATACTATACCTGCACAACCATAGAAATGACTATTGGCATAAGAGTAAGCTTGTTAATTGTATGCACCATGTTAGCAATTACTCTCTTTCGTCGTTAAATAACACAGCACGACATTTGACTGATTTTGTCTTTATCCAACTCTTTTAATGATTCCTATTGGATTTTTGAAAATAAAACACTATTTTTGATCATAAGCAACCCGAGGAAAATCCAATGAGTGATGAAGCCGTAATTGCACAAAAAGAACCCTATGTTATGACGCTTGAGCCTGGTGAGTACTGGTTTTGTGCCTGTGGACGCAGTAAGAGCCAACCCTTCTGTGATGGGAGCCACACCCAAACATCCATAACACCGATTCAGTTTACCATCGAAAAAAGCAGAAAAGTGGCACTGTGTGGCTGCAAACAGAGCAGCAACCGCCCTTTTTGCGATGGAACTCATATCAACTTATAACCTGCCAGATATCAAATCTTGATATTAAATGGATTTCAGAAAAGTCCGTTGTCAGATGTTCAAAATAATACCCAAAAAAAAGCCCCACTAATGTGGGGCAAATGGGGTAAAACAACCTTAAAAACCTGTGTAATAAATGATATGGACAAAAGGTGTAACTATTTGCAAAAAAAACATCATTCGATATCTAACATCGCAAGATGAATGCCAATATTTGTAGTAAGGCTGTTGAATAATAAAGTTGCAGGCCAACAGACCTCCTAACCTTTTGAAATATATGTAATTAATTAAGGAAATGTTTTTAAAATAACACTCATCACAAACCCTCTGTAAAGCGCAATACAGCGGAATCATTTACATAAATGGCTCTAAAGTGTCGTTAATTGGCAACACAAATTGATTCAATAAAAATTAGGATTTTGGACATTGTGAAAAGCGGGATTAATTCAGATAACAATCAACAACCCCTATAGCATTGGTGTGAGCAAAAAAAAGGGCGCCATCATGGCGCCCTGAAATACTAGGAGACTGGAAGATCTCTACTGCTAACTCCCTTTAGTAAACTCTGGATAGGCTTCGAGACCGCATTCGCCAATATCGACACCTTCGTACTCTTCTTCTTCAGATACACGTAGACCCATCACAGCCTTCAGAATGCCCCATACGATTAGACTTGTACCAAATACCCATGCAAAGATGGTTGCAATACCGATCAACTGAGCTGTCAAAGTTGCATCAGGGTTTGTAAAGACAACAGCTAACAGACCCCAAATACCAACAACACCATGCACAGAGATTGCGCCGACTGGGTCGTCTATCTTCATCTTGTCCACAGTCAGGATTGAGAAGACAACCAGCACACCACCGACAGCACCGATTAAGGTTGCAGCTAATGGAGTAGGTGTTAGAGGCTCAGCAGTAATTGCAACAAGTCCTGCTAATGCACCGTTAAGTGCCATAGTAAGGTCTGCCTTACCAAACAGTAGTCGTGCAGTAATCAGTGCAGCAACAACGCCACCAGCAGCAGCCATGTTGGTGTTTACAAAGACCAGTGATACCGCATTGGCTTCGCCAACATTTGAAACCATCAGCTCAGATCCACCGTTAAAGCCAAACCATCCCATCCACAGAATGAATGTACCGAGGGTTGCTAACGGCATGTTTGCACCTGGGATCGCATGGACTTCACCGTTAGGGCCATATTTGCCCTTACGTGCACCAAGGAGCAGAACACCTGCCAGTGCAGCAGCAGCACCAGTCATATGAACAACACCGGAACCAGCGAAGTCGAGGAAACCAAGACCATCAAGGAAACCACCGCCCCATTTCCAGTAGCCTTGTACTGGATAGATAAAGCCAGTCATTACAACGGCAAAGGCAAGGAAAACCCACAGCTTCATACGTTCAGCAACGGCACCAGAGACGATTGACATCGCAGTGGCAACAAACACAACCTGGAAGAAGAAGTCAGACATGCCTGAGTAGTAAGGCGCATCATCTCCACCAGCGAGTACGGCTGAAAGCTCATTATCACCACCGAGCAGGAAGCTCATTCCTGGGATAACTGAACTAATCGCATCACCGTACATAATGTTATAACCCACTAACATGTACATAATGCAGGCAATCGCATATAGCGAAATGTTCTTGGTTAAAATCTCTGCGGTATTCTTGGCACGAACCAGACCCGCTTCCAGCATGGCGAAACCTGCCGCCATCCACATCACTAACACCCCTGACATTAAAAAATAGAAGGTGTCGAGTGCATAACTTAACTCTTTAACAGCGTCCATCACGCTATCCTCCGAATAGTTAAAAAAATAATTTAGTAACTGCTCAACATGTTTAGTTTCTGTTTCAGGACAACGCTTTTTTCACTCATGGTACCGAGTACAAAGATCAACGCTGTCATGGAGCAAAAGATGAACATGTTAGTTAGTTACAATGCTTCGGGACCGGTTTCACCGGTACGAATACGCACAACCTGCTCAATTGATGTTACAAAGATCTTGCCATCACCAATCTTGCCGGTATTCGCCGCTTTTGAGATGGCTTCGATCACTTGATCAACCAAATCAGCACCGACAGCCACATCGACCTTCACCTTGGGTAAAAAATCGACAACATATTCAGCGCCACGATAAAGTTCGGTATGACCTTTCTGGCGTCCGAAACCCTTCACTTCGGTAACGGTAATGCCTTGAACCCCTATCTCAGAGAGAGCCTCACGCACATCATCGAGCTTGAAGGGCTTAACAATTGCAGTAATAAGTTTCATTGCTTACTCCTTGGCGGCTCACACGATTGTGAGCCGCGTCTACTTAAGGTTTTGGGAGATTTAGAACGTTGCACCCCATGAAACAGCAACGCGTGAATTTTCGCTTAGCGGTCCTGATATCCCTCCAGGCTGCACAGATTCGCTGGTATCACTGATGGTTACAGCAAAATCACCTTTGGTGATAGCAACACTGAAATCGTTGTAATCTGTTCCAGTATCAAAAGCGTACATTCCATAATGAACGCTCAGACCCAGCTCTGCAGTCAGCTCCATATCAGCAGCGACTTCTAGGTAGCTGTTTTTGTTGTCGCTATCAATTGAGTATTTGGCACTAAACATATCCATGCTGCCGCCAACATAAACTTCTGAAAAATCACCTGCAAGATTGTAGGTGTATTTGATGTAGCCGACGTCGTAGCCAATACCGCCAGCTTCACCGGAATAACCAACGTAATAATCAGTCTCAGTATCGTTTACCAGACCAGCAGTCCAGACGCCAGCATAGACACCTGATTCATGGCTGTAGTCAATACCGCCAGATACCGATGAAGCATCACCTGACTGAGTTACACCACGCCAGATATAGTTTGAAGTTGCACCGATATTTCCGCTAACTTCTGCAAATGCAGCTGAGGAGGTCATCGCTGCGGCCATTACTACTGTAAGAATTGATACTTTTTTCATCTAAGATTCTCCTGTTGAGTGGTTGGATAGATGTGCCCTACTCATTGCAGAAGACGTGCCAACTTTTTTATTGTATAAATATCAATAACTTATGAAATATTTTATTTTAAATGCACTCAAAGTGGGCGCTTATGTCATCCAATAAACATGCAAATGCTCAGGTTTGGTGCAGTGAAAACCGAGAAGGATTGTGCAAGATGTCGTAAACTGTCTCCACGCTGTTTATGATGTGTTATCTACGAATCTGTTTGAGGTTTTTTTAATGAAGTCATCTCTATTTAATGAAATTGCTAAAGGTGTGACCGCTATCTTTCCTGAAGACTCGCACGTCATTAAGCAAGATCTTGAAAAGCACCTTAAAGCGACACTTAAGTCAACGCTTGAGCGAATGGATCTCATCACTCGTGAGGAGTTTGATATTCAACAAAAGGTTCTTGCCCGGACTCGCTCAAAGCTTGAAGCCTTGGAAAAACAGGTGGCAGAACTCGAACAGTCGATTGCACAGAATAGATAGATCGTTGAAAATCCTTATTACTGCCCCTGAACACAACTTGATATAGTTATAACAAATGATTTGAGATAAACGGGAGGGAAACCGTGAGCTTTGCATCCGTTAAAACCAGAGCCGCCGTTGGCATTCATGCACCACAAGTCATTGTTGAGGTTCATCTCGCCAATGGCTTGCCCGGAATGTCGATTGTAGGCCTGCCGGAAACGGCGGTTAAAGAGAGCAAGGATCGTGTCCGTGCCGCACTACAAAACAGCCATTTCGAATTTCCCAACCGACGTATCACAATCAACCTAGCACCAGCAGATCTTCCCAAAGAGGGCGGTCGGTTCGATCTACCAATTGCATTAGGTATTCTTACCGCCTCAGGACAGCTCCCACAAAACACGCTTAATCAATATGAGTTTGCAGGTGAGTTGGGACTTAATGGTGAACTACGTCCGGTAAATGGCATTCTGCCGATGGCGATTCAGACCCAGGCAGTCAATCGATCATTAATCGTCCCCAACGATAATGGATCGGAGGCTCGATTAATCGATTCGCTTGAGCTCTATACGGCGAATCATCTATTAGAGGTCTGCGCACACTTAAGCGGCCAACAGCGATTGCCGCTATTTCCAGAGCCGCCACATATTAATAGCATTGAATATGGTGTTGATATGCGCGACGTCATGGGACAGCAACAGGCACGACGAGCCATTGAGATAGCCGCTGCCGGAAATCATAACCTGCTGTTTTTCGGCCCACCCGGAACAGGTAAGAGCATGTTGGCATCGAGGCTATCAACGATTCAACCACCCATGAACCTCAATGAGGCGCTCGAAAGCGCAGCGATTGCCTCCATCAGTAATCGTGGCTTTGATCATCAACAATTTTGGCTCAGGAAATTTAGGTCGCCACACCACTCTGCGTCAAGTGTGGCTTTAGTCGGAGGTGGTAGTCCGCCAAAACCTGGGGAGATATCGCTCGCACATCATGGCACCCTGTTTCTTGACGAACTTCCAGAGTTTGATCGACGAGTACTTGAGGTTTTAAGAGAACCATTGGAATCTGGTGAAATTACAATCTCAAGAGCAAGCTATCAAACCAACTTCCCGGCACGATTCCAATTAATTGCTGCCATGAATCCATGCCCCTGCGGATATCTTGGCCATCCCAATGCCCGCTGTCACTGCACGAGCGAACAGGTCTCCAGATATCGCGCCAGAATATCGGGGCCACTCCTTGACAGAATAGATATGCATGTTGAGGTGCCCGCGATAAAACACCAAAATCTCAATACTTCAAATCAGCAGCCCGAAGATAGTCAAACGATTCGTAGGCGGGTCATCGCAGCATCTGATATTCAGATGAAACGACAAGGCTGTTTAAATAGCCGACTTGAAGGTGATGATCTGAATGAGATCTGCGCTTTAAATCCCCAATCCCGAAGTGTGCTTGAGCAAAGCAGTGAAAAGCTTGGGCTGTCGGCACGTGCTTTTCAGCGCATTCGCAAGGTTGCCCGTACCATTGCTGATCTGGGTCAGAGTGAAAATATTGAGCTTAACCATTTAACTGAGGCTATCGGCTTTCGGCGATTTGATACGCTATAAATCAGTTCAGGCGTTTTCGGTTAATACCTTGCCCAGCAGACGACAGGCATCGGTTGCGGTAAATATTCCAGCAAGATCACCACTATTGAGCACCATCACCGAGCCGATATGCTTTTCAGCCATATCACTCACAACATCGGCCAGTAGATCATTCACATCTGCCGTGTAGGTGTGCAGTGTGCAGACATCCTCAACGGTCAGATCCGCCGCCTGCTCAAGCCCCTGATTGGCAACCAGTGCCAGGTTAATATCTCTATCTGAAAGGACACTGACAAATTTACCGTTACTGGTCACCGGAAGATGACGAATCCCCTTTTCTGTCAGAATCTTCTGCGCCTGTGCAACTGAATCAGTAATCTCAATCGTCAGTGGTGATGCAGTCATGACCGCACCCATGGTTAACTGTGTACTCATACTTCCCCTCAACTACCTTATTCTTATCGACATTAATCAACGCATTTTATACATAAACCACCATAATGTGTATTTCGGTAATATCGACTCCATCTGGCACACCCACTACAATAGCCAGCCTCATAAACCCGCCCAGGAAAAACATTGTCACTAAACCCCAAACAGTCTGAAGCCGTTCGCCATGTTGGAAGTCCACTTCTGGTTCTGGCGGGAGCAGGTAGTGGCAAAACGCGGGTAATCACCGAAAAGATTGCCTATCTGATCCAGCAGTGCGACTACAACCCAAAACATGTCGCTGCGGTTACCTTTACCAACAAGGCCGCCAGAGAAATGAAAGAGCGGGTCAGCAAAATCCTCAAAGGAAAGGAATCAAAAGGTCTACGCGTCTCAACGTTCCATACCCTTGGGCTGGATATTATTCGCAATGAACTTAAAACCCTGGGTTATAAATCCGGCTTCTCCATTTTTGATGCGCATGATTCAGCCAGTCTGATGCGGGAGTTAATGCGCCGCGATGGCGGCAGTGATGATCTGATCAAGGAGATGCAGTGGCGAATCTCCTCCTGGAAAAACGCTTTTATCACCCCGGATCAGGCGATTGAAGAGAGTGATCACGAAGGCTCGCTGGTAGCGGCAATGCTCTATGCCAGTTACAACCGTCATCTGAAAGCCTACAACGCAGTCGATTTTGATGATCTAATCATGCTTCCGGTCATTCTGTTTCAGGAACACCCGGATATTCTTGATAAATGGCGTAATCGCATCCGCTATCTGCTGGTGGATGAGTATCAGGATACCAACAGCACCCAGTATCAATTGGTCAAACAACTGATGGCCGAACGTGGCGCACTAACCGTGGTGGGTGATGATGATCAATCCATCTACGCCTGGCGCGGTGCACAACCCGAAAACCTGGCGCTGTTAAAAGATGATTTTCCGACATTAAAAGTAGTAAAGCTGGAGCAGAACTATCGCTCCATGGGCATTATCCTGAAAGCGGCCAATACCCTGATTGATAACAACCCGCATATCTTTGCCAAAAAACTCTGGAGCGATAAGGGGATGGGGGAATCTATCCGTATCGTCACTGCAGCTAATGATGAGGATGAAGCGCTCAAGGTCGTCTCACGTATTATTAGCAGGCACCACAACGACAATATTCCCTTCAATCAGTTTGCAATTCTCTACCGGGGCAACCATCAGTCACGCCCATTTGAAAAAGCACTGCGTGAACACCGCATACCCTATGTAATCAGTGGTGGTACCTCATTTTTCAGTTATACAGAGGTTAAGGACATCATGGCCTATCTGCGCCTGGTCTCAAACCCGGATGATGATGCGGCGTTTCTGCGTGTAGTAAATACTCCCCGGCGCGAGATTGGAGCGGTCACGCTCGAAAAGCTTGGCAACTACGCTGGTGAACGTGGCATCAGTCTTTTCACTGCCAGCTTTGAATTTGGTCTGAAAACCACATTAAACGAACGCTCCTATCAGCGCCTGTCGCATTTTACCGAATGGCTGGTAGATGTTGGTGATCGTGCAAGGCGTGGCGATCCGGTTGAATCAGTCAGAACTCTCATCAGGGAGATCGATTATCAGGCATGGCTTAATGATACCTCACGTGATCTCAAGGTGGCCGAGCGCCGGATGGAAAATGTGAATGATCTGATTAACTGGCTGTCGCGTATGGTTGAAGATTGGGATGGCTCGGAGCCATCTCTTGCAGAGCTGGTTAATCGCCTTAGTCTGTTTGACATTCTGGAACGACAGAACGAAGAACAGGATAGTGAAGCTGTACGACTAATGACACTACATGCATCAAAAGGGCTGGAGTTCCCGCATGTATTCCTGGCAGGTGCCGAAGAGGAACTGTTACCCCATCGCACCAGCATCGAAGAGGATAATATTGAAGAGGAGCGTCGCCTTGCCTATGTGGGGATCACCCGAGCCCAAGAGAGCCTGACGATTACTCATGCAGCACGACGTCGCCGAGCTGGCGAGTTAGTTCGTTGTCAGACCAGCCGCTTTCTTGATGAATTACCCGAAGAAGACCTGGTTTGGGAGAGTAAAAAGGGTGAAGTTCCGGCAGAGGAGCGGCAGGCAACCGGAAAGGCGAATCTGGCGAACCTGCGAGCAATGCTTCAGTGAACCGGTTGATTCAATAGTTTACCCAGTGTGTTACGCAGATGAGCAGGCCGTACCGGTTTGTGTAACAGGACAAAGCCACTCTCATTTGCCTCCTGTATTCGTTTGGGATCGGTATCTCCTGTGACTAAGACTGCCGGAACTTCAGCTCCGATGATTTTATGGATTTTTGTGATTGCCTCGGCACCGGTTGTATTATTTCGCAGACGATAATCGGCAATTATGGCATCAGGGATCACATCCATCTCCTTCACTAATTGAACAGCGCTCTCAATACTATCGCTCAAATAGGGAACACATCCCCAACGCATTAATAGAGATTCCGTGCCCTGTCGAACAGACAATTCATCATCAATGACAACAATGTGTTTATCCTTCAGATCCCAAATAACAGGTTGATGACCGGGTTTAGGTTGTGTGCAGTCACTCTCTGAAAAAAGTTCAAGCTCAATACTAAAACAGGTTCCTTTCCCTTTGATCGAGTTGATAGATAAAGGGTGTTGTAATAGCTCAGCCATGCGTCTACAGATCGAGAGACCCAGCCCTAAACCTTTACTGCGATCACGTTCAGGGTTGTGTAATTGCTGGAACTCAAGAAAGATAAGCTCCTGATCCGATTTATCGATGCCAATACCGGTATCGAGTACTTGTAAAATGAGCTTATCTCCCCGTCGTCGACACCCGATCAATACCCCACCTTTACTGGTATAACGGATCGCATTTGATAGCAGGTTTCTCACAATATTTGATAACAGCGTAGGGTCGGTATTAACCCAGGCATTAAAGAGATGGTGTTTAAGTTTTAACCCCTTCTCTTGTGCCAGAGGCGCAAACTCAAGCGTAATACTCTCTAACAGTGAGCGAATATTAATAATCTCCTTCTCCGGTTCGATAATATTTGCATCAAGTTTTGAAATATCGAGTAGTGATGTGAGTAGCTGGTTTAAAGAGTCAACTGCACTGTTGACATAGGTAAGTATTAACTTTCCGTTGGCACTTTTTACCTCACTTTCAAGTGCAGTGGTAAATAGTGAAAGTGAATGTACTGGCTGACGCAGATCATGACTGGCCGATGCAAGAAAGCGGGTTTTGGCCTGATTGGCAAACTCAACACGCTCCTTCTCTTTTTGAAGAGCCTTAAGTAGTTCAAGGTTGGTATAGTTTAAAGCTACCGTTTTGCGGTAACTGCGATTCGCGCCCTTTGAGATGTTGTAGGCCACAACAATATAGATCAACAGACCAATACCCATTGCGGCATACTCTGATGTTCCCTCAAACAACATCCTTAACGACAGAGGGCCAATACTTGATGTAACGAAAAACAGATAGGTCTTAGGCCAGACAGAGTTGTTATTAACTCCTGAGATAGTGACGCCGATAATAATACAAAAGAGCGCAACCTGGTGACCCATACCTGCATCCGAGCTGAAAAAATAGACACCACCGAACCCCCACATGGCACCCAGTATTAATGAGCCGATGGCATATCGATTCCCCCAATAATCCGGGGTATTAACAGCAGGCCTGTTTTCTGAGGTGTAGAGTTTAAAAAGGTAGTAACGATGGCCGCATGAGACATACATCGTAATCAACCATAGAACAAGATCCACTCCCTGGTGATAACTCGATATACCAATGGCCAGAGCTGTGGATAATAGAATTGTTCCATACACCACCGCCGGTATTCTTCTGTAGAGCTCATCGATTGCATCGTTATCAATCAGCTTATCCAGCGACTCGTCATTTTGGGGGAGACGATGCATCGACGCCTCAGTAATCTGTTCCATTAAAAATCCCTGTTGATATTTGTGGGAGGACGGACTCATTAACTGCCATGTCCCTTATTACAATGTAGGCAGGATAAGGTCAATGATACAAAAGCATTAATGCATAAGCCAAGAGCCATTTCTGATACTATTGGCATTTTGGTTAAGACCTGTTTTCGTTTTATGAAATATCTTCTGATAATAATTGCTCTAATCACCTCAAGTGGTTGTTCAACGATGCAAAAACTTGCAAACGATGATCGCAGACTAACAATTACCCCAACATGGCATCGAATTACGGAGGCGGCAAATCGCGCCATTTCAGATCCAGGCACAATAATCCCGGCAGCAGCGGCAATTGCTGTGGCAATGACTGGTAAAGACCGTGAGTGGGCATTAGATGCTTATAAAAACCATTACCTCTTCGGAAACGACGACGATGCCCATCTGCAATCAGAACGGGGAAGAGAGTTCTTATACCTGCTGATGGCTTCAACCGCATTTGCAGCCGAGCCAGTAACAGATGAGAACAGATATACAGAAGGGGCACTACTTGCGACTACCGAGTTTGCAACCATCTCGGCCACGACCCTGGCAACACGCATACTGAAGAAAAATATCTCACGCAAGATCCCGAATTATGACCCAACCAAACCAGATGATGAGTCTTTTCCATCCAACCATGCCACCGAACCGTTTGCCGCAGCCGCCGTAATACGCCGTAATCTGGATCGAGCGGATATTTCCGAAGGATGGAAAAACACCATTAACGGAATAAGCTACTTCACTGCATCAGCCGCATCGTGGGCGCGAATCGAGATGGGACTCCACTACCCAACCGATCAGTTGCTAAGCGCCGCCGTGGGTAATTTTGTCGGCCTGTTTGTGCATGATGCCTTTATCCTGAACCCAAAACTTTCGTTAACATTAGTTCCTGATAGAGAGCGCTTCTATGCAGGAATAGGTTACCGCTTTTAGGTGTTGGCAATGAAAGCCCGCTATCTGAAAAAACTGCTCATCATCACGCTGTTAATCACTATCGGTGTGCTACTCGACCTCTATGGCGTGCTCGACCCGCAACGACTGCTAACCATAGCCAGAGCCTACAGCGAAAACTGGTGGCTGGTGCTGATACTCATCGTCATTCAGGCGGTTCTGTTTACCTTCGCTTTAGCGGGGTCAGTTTTTTTATGGGTCGTTGCTCCGCTCTACCCACCAGTTATTGCGACACTCATCCTTGCAACAGGGGCAACTCTGGGTGGCGTGGGAGCCTACCTCTTTTCACAGCGCCTTACCAATGAGTGGATCGAGAGAGTTGAAAAATCGCACACCTACCGCGTCCTGCATAAATACGATAACTTCTTTACGCTCTTTGCGATGCGCCTGTTTCCGGCATTTCCACATGCAGTGGTAAACTACAGCTCAGGCATGTTAAAGGTAAAACTGAGCCACTTTATTACGGCATCATTTACAGGTGTTGCCATCAAGTCATGGGTCTATGCCAACGTCATCTACAATGCAACGACTACCGAATCGATCGATCAACTCTTTACCCTCTCAACCTATGGGCCACTGGTACTACTATCGGTAATAACAGTGACAGGGGTCATCCTCATGAACAGACACTCTGCACAGTAGGTTGGGCTGAACCCGTGAAGCACAACATAAGAGATGGTAGTGTTGTGGTTCGTAAACTCACCCCAACCTACGCACTGCGAGTGAAGCATTATGCATACAAAACAGATCAAACTTACGTTGATTGTATAAAGAGATGAACGGATATTTTTTAATGTATCGGTGTTCTAATCAAGTGCATGTAGTGTAGAAATTGAACTGTGAAATCCCTTTCACAATTCATTGGGCGTTATCTCTTAGATTAAGTACATATCCATATATTCATTGAGTGGTGTTGCTTCCAGCTTCTGTTGATCCAGGCTCAGTTCATAGATCGCCTCTGCCTGACGTCGTGGGAAACGGGTCAGCAGCGCATCATGGAACTTCTTCTCCAGCACCGGTATGCCCTCTTCACGACGGCGGCGATGCCCGATGGGGTATTCAACCTCAACCTTTTCGGTTGAGCTGCCATCAGTAAAGAACACCTGGATCGCATTAGCGATGGAGCGCTTGTCGGGGTCGTGATACTCCTTCGAGTAGCGCTCATCTTCCATCACTACCATCTTGTTACGCAGCGCATCAATACGTGGATCCTGAGCAAACTCATTTTCATAGTGCTCTGCGGTTAGCTCACCATGCAGCAGCGATACCGCGACAATGTATTGTAGGCAGTGGTCTCGGTCAGCCGGATTATGCAGTGGCCCCTCCTTGGAGATAATACGAATAGCTGAATCCTGTGTGGTCAGTTCAATGCGCTCGATCTCATTAACCCGATCTTTTACCTGATCGTGCAATGCAAATGCACACTCTACCGCTGTCTGTGAATGGAACTCTGCCGGGAATGAGATCTTGAACAGGATCTGCTCCATCACATAACTGCCATAAGGGCGCTGGAATTTGAATTTATTGCCCTTAAACAGCACGTCATAGAAGCCCCACTGTTTTGCCGAGAGCACACTCGGCAGTCCCATCTCACCCTTCTGTACCATCATTGCCAGGCGGACTGCACGACTTGACGCATCACCCGCTGCCCATGATTTACGTGAACCAGTATTGGGTGCATGGCGATAGGTGCGCAGCGACTGTCCATCAACCCACGCCTGAGACAGTGCATCTACGGTTTGATCCATATTGAGATCAAGCATCACCGATGCAACCGCAGCCGATGCAACCTTAACCAGCAACACATGATCCAGACCAACACGATTAAAACAGTTCTCCAGCGCAAGCACTCCCTGTACCTCATGCGCTTTAACCATCAGATGCAGCACATCGCCTACCGCTAGAGGCTGTTTACCTTCGGCAACGGCCTTGCGGCTTAAGTAATCACCCAAGCCAAGAATAGCACCGAGGTTATCCGATGGGTGTCCCCACTCTGCGGCCAGCCAGGTATCATTAAAGTCGAGCCAGCGTACAAGGGCACCGATGTCCCACGCTGCTTTTACCGGATCGAGTTGATGTGGTGTTCCGGGTACTCGCGCACCATGTGGCACCACTGTTCCCGGAATGATTGGTCCAAGGTGTTTGGTTGCCTCTGGATACTGGAGCGCTAAAAGTGCACAGCCAATGCTGTCAATCAGGCAGCTACGTGCAGTACTAAGCGCCTCTTCCGAGGTGACTTCATAGTTAAGTACATATTCGGCAATATCCACCAGTTCCTGATCCGGGGCTGGACGGTCGTTTATATCTACGTTGTGTGAACTCATATTTAATCTCTTATATAAAAATTAATTACTCTCGCAAAGGCGCAAAGTTCGCTAAGGTTTAATGAAGGTTATTTGCAACTCGAGTAATTCTGTTCTTCATTAACGCCTTGCTGAAATAGCACCGCCGCCGATAGGTAGTCATTGCGAGGAGCGAAGCGACGTGGCAATCCATAACCATCTGCTATCAAGGCTCTGGATTGCTTCACTATGTTCGCAATGACATTTTCCACGCATAATAGTTTTATCATCTTCCTTTGCGTTCTCTGCGCCTTTGCGAGAAACTTCTATCCCCGCTCTGCCAGTGGTACGAATGTCAGATCTTCAGGCCCTACATAGTTGGCGCTGGGGCGTATGATCTTGTTGTCTGCCCGCTGCTCAAGGATATGTGCTACCCATCCTGATGTACGTGATACAACAAATAGCGGTGTAAACATCGGTGTTGGCACATTCATCATGTGGTACGAAACTGATGAGAACCAGTCAAGATTCGGAAACATCTTTTTCAGATCCCACATCACCGATTCAATCCGTGATGCCACCTCAAACATGCGCATATTTCCGGCCTCTTCAGAGAGGCTTCTGGCAACCGACTTGATCATCTCGTTGCGTGGATCACCAATGGTATAGACCGGGTGACCAAAACCGATAATGATCTCCTTCTTCTCCATGCGCGCCTTGATGTCTGCCTCTGCCTCGTCTGCATTCTGGTAGCGCATCTGTATTTCACAGGCTGCTTCGTTTGCACCACCATGTTTAGGGCCACGTAGTGCCCCAATTGCTCCGGTGATAGCTGAATAGATGTCCGAGTTTGTTCCAGCGATAACCCTGGCGGCAAAGGTAGAGGCATTCAGCTCATGCTCTGCATAGAGGATTAACGAGATATGCATCGCCTTGACATGAGACTCTGATGGCTTTTTGCCATGCAACAGATGCAGGATATGTCCGCCGATTGAATCATCATCGGTTTCCACTTCGATACGTTTGCCATGATGTGCAAAGTGATACCAGTACATCAGCATTGAGCCAAAGCTCGCCATGAGTCGGTCACCAATATCTTTGGCACCATCTTCATGCAGTGAGTTATCCTCCGGCTCCAGCGAGCCAAGAACAGAGCACCCCGTTCTTAAAACATCCATGGGATGCGATGATGCTGGCAGTAGCTCCAGCGACTTTTTCAGTGGCTCTGGCAGACCGCGCATCTCTTTAAGGCGCTGTTTATATGCAGCCAGCTCGCCTCTGTTTGGCAGTACGCCATGTATCAGTAGATACGCAATCTCCTCAAACTCTGCCCTGTCAGCAAAGTCGAGGATGTTATAGCCACGGTAGTGCAGGTCGTTACCTGTTCTGCCCACGGTACATATCGTGGTATTAGCTGCTGCGGTGCCAGATAGGGCTACCGATTTTTTCTTTTTCCCCTGAAGGATCTGTTCGCCTGTCATTTGATACTCCTTACTAACTTTTCTCTTTGCCGGCTGAAAACAGTTGATCCAGCTTCTGTTCATAGGCGTGATAGTTAAGATATTTGTAGAGATCCATTCGTGTCTGCATCGTATCGACCACCTCTTTCTGATGTCCGTTTTCACGAATGGACTGATAGACATTGAGTGCAGCCTGGTTAGCTGCGCGAAATGCCGAGAGTGGGTAGAGCACAATGCTGACACCAACGGATGATAGCTCGTCGGCACTGTATAACGGAGTCGCTCCAAATTCGGTTATATTTGCAAGCACTGGCACCTTGACGGCATCAACAAACTGCTGATACTGCTCCAGTGATGTCATCGCCTCCGGGAAGATCATATCCGCCCCGGCCTCAACACAGGCCAGCGCCCGTTCAATCGCAGACTCCATCCCCTCAACGGCAAGGGCATCGGTGCGCGCCATGATCACAAAATCGTTCTGGCGTGAGTCTGTTGCGGCCTTGATTCGATCGACCATCTCGGCCTGTGACACTATCGCCTTACCTGGACGATGACCGCACCTTTTTGCCATCACCTGATCTTCGATATGCACACCTGCCGCACCAGCGCGCTCCATCTCGGTGACAGTTCTTGAGATATTAAAGGCGCTACCCCATCCGGTATCGGCATCTACCAGCAGCGGCAGATCCACCGCAGAGGTGATACGACGCACGTCAACCAGCACATCGGCCAGGGATGTCATTCCCAGATCCGGCAGACCATAGGATGTATTGGCAACACCTGCCCCTGATAGATAGAGCGCCTTGTAGCCAACCTCCTGCGCCATCATTGCGTGATAGGCATTAACGGCGCCGACCAGTTGCAGTGGTGACTCATCTGCCACTGCCTGTCTAAATTTGGCGCCAGGGCTAAGATTATTGTTCATTGATTAATCCTCTTTGGAAACTAGCATCTGCTCTATATTTTTTCGGGAAGAGCGAATATGTCGGCGCATCAATAATTCCGCCATCTCGCTATCACGATCTGCAATGGCATCCAGAATGTGTCCGTGTTCTATCAGTGCGGGTTTTGCCCTTCTGCTCTTCATACCGAACTGATATCGATACATCCGCATCTGGTAGTAGAGATCATTACAAAGTAGATCGATCAGCCGGCTATTGTGGCTTCCTTGAACAAGACGATAGTGAAAATCGAGATCGCCCTCCTGCTGGAAGTAGTTACCCTCGCTATCATGCTCCACCGATTCACGATGCTCCTGCAATAGTTGCTGCAAGGAGCCAATCTCAGCATCGGTCATCTGCTTTGCTGCCAATCGTGCAGCCATTCCTTCTAACGCCTCACGTAGATAGTAGATCTCAAGCAGACCGTCATTTGATAGCGTGATAATCCGTGCCCCAACATTTGCCTTGCGAGTGACAAGATTACAATTCTCCAGTCGACCAATGGCATCACGCAGCGAAGCTCGGCTAATGTCTAACTGTTGAGCGAGTTCAGGCTCACTTATCTTGCTTCCTGGCTTTATCGATCCCTCAACGATTGCTTCTCTCAGCCTGATAAAGACCCGATCAACGATAGTTGTCATCCATCCTCCCAAAACCAATATTGTCGACACAAATATTTATAAACGCCTTTATATGCCAATATAAACCATAAATCAACATGGATTGTCGACAATCTGTCAATTCAAAACCTAGCCTTAGGAAAGAGTTCATAAATAGGGAGGCTTTAATAACCGATATTCACCATACGTTCATATTTATGCGCCATAGTGTGGTCAATAGCTCGATCATCGTGAATGGGATATACTCCAGATTGCAAAAATATTCAGGCCAACCCGCATACAATTTATGGTGGTTTCCGCGCTGCCATTCTCGCCAGGAGTCCACTTTCACTATTGATGCGGCTCCGAATTAATTTTATGGCTAACCCTAACAAGCTTGATCGATTCAAATGACCGTAGTCGCAGCAGATATTGGTGGTACACATAGCAGATTCATCTGGAAATCGGATGCGGATGTTCCACACCCAGAATTCAGACGTTCTGACTTCTTAAACAGTGAATTCTCTGATTTTTACCTCGTCCTAAATCAGCTCATGGCAGAGCTAACAGCAATGAACGAAGCGATAAAGGTGATGGTTCTAGCGGTTCCTGCCCCAGTGGATGGGTGTGATGTAGCCCTGACGAATATCAACTGGTGTATTAACTCTGAATATATTGAGCGCCATTATGGTATCGAAAAGGTCTATCTGATTAACGACTTTCAAGCTGCGGCAACAGGTTTAATCCATGCGCCTGACGATGCACTAATCACTATCAATCAGGGTCAGTATGATGCAGATGCCCCGGTGGTTGTCGCCGGTGCCGGAACCGGATTAGGCATGGCATGGCTGTGCAACCGACACCAAAACCGATTGCCCCAAAGCACTGAAGGTGGTCATGTCGATTTTGCACCGAATACCCTTATTGAGTCTGAGCTCTATCGCGATTTGCACCAGCGTTTGGGGCATGTCTCCTACGAGCGTCTACTCTGTGGTGATGGATTGGTGAATATCTACCGATTTCTATCGCTCAAGGATTCCAGCACAATAACACCCAAGCGTATTGTCGCTTTGGCACAAAAACAGGATCCCTACGCTCTTGAGACAATAACGCTCTTTTTTAGAATTCTTGCCGCTTATGCCGGGAATCTTGCACTACTATTCAATCCTAAGGGCGGAATCTATCTCTGCGGGGGAATCGTTTTTCATCTCTTAAAATGGCTTGATCAAGAGGCGTTTATTCAGGCATATACCAATAAAGGACGAATGGAGAAGATTGCGTTATCTACACCTCTATTGCTATCGGTAGATGAGGCTCCGGGAGTGATGGGTGCAATGAGAGTGGCATCCCATTTAAAAGATTATGGATTATAGTTTTTACAACCCATTTAAATGGAACAGGATCTTGACCAGATCTGACTATTACTGAGGATACTTTGATGAGCAAAACAGATGACGAGCAGAGAACTCGATATAAATACTACAGCCAACCACAACTGGTTAACGATCTCACGCGAAAATCGTTGGTGTTGATACTGGCTGGAGGTGAAGGGGCGAGACTCAAAAACCTGACCAAATGGCGAACCAAACCCGCTGTTCCGTTTGGT
Organism: Thiohalomonadaceae bacterium; assembly: GCA_050301795.1. Classification (GTDB taxonomy): domain Bacteria; phylum Pseudomonadota; class Gammaproteobacteria; order Thiohalomonadales; family Thiohalomonadaceae; genus JBNKZU01. The sequence continues at coordinate 278,372 of JBNKZU010000015.1, forward strand.
GGAAAATATCGCATTATCGACTTCACACTTTCTAACTGTATCAACTCTGGTATGCGCCGAATCGGAGTGTTAACTCAGTACAAGTCACACTCATTAATCCGGCATCTTCAACGTGGATGGAATGTATTAAGGCCTGAGATCGGCGAGTTTGTCGAGATTATTCCAGCTCAGCAGCGCTTACGTCCGGAGTGGTATCTTGGTACTGCCGATGCCATCTACCAGAACCTCGATATCATCTATCGCCACTCCCCTGAGTATGTCGTTATCCTTGGTGGTGATCATATCTACACCATGGACTACTCCAAGATGTTGCAACGTCATGTTGAGGCGGGGGCAGATTTAACCGTCGGCTGTATTGAGGCATCACTTGAGGAGGCAAAAGGCTTTGGTGTGATGTCGGTTAATGAAGATTTTGAGATCACCAAGTTTACCGAAAAACCTCAAAACCCTGAACCGATGCCCGGCCATAGTGATAAGGCTCTGGCATCAATGGGAATCTACATCTTCTCGATGGAGTACCTAACCGCAGCACTTATCGAAGATGCCGAAAATAACGACTCAGATCACGATTTTGGTAAAGATGTGATCCCACAAACGATCAAAAAAGCAAAAGCGATCGCCTATCCCTATCTCAATGATAATGGCGAGCCTGATTACTGGCGCGATGTGGGCACTCTCTACTCTTACTGGAAGGCCAATATTGAGTTATGCGGCATTAAGCCTGAGCTCAATCTTTATGATCATGAGTGGCCGATCTGGACCTATCAGACCCAAAGTCCTCCGGCAAAATTTATCTTTGATGATGATGATCGCCGTGGTCAGGCCATCGATTCGATTGTATCCGGTGGTTGCATTATTTCAGGTGCCAAGATCAAACACTCGGTGATCTTCTTTAACACACATATCGAAAACCGAACCTATGTGAAAGAGAGCGTCATCCTGCCGAAGGTTCGCATTGGTAAAGACTGCACCATCATTAAAGCCATCATTGAAAAAGGAACTGTGATCCCAGATGGTACCCAGATCGGTGTCGATCATGATGAGGATCGAAAGCGTTTTCATGTTACCGATGAAGGTATTGTGCTGGTCACCCCTGGCATGATGAATCAACGACTCCACTTTGAACGAGTAGACTAAATGACAAAACACCCCATAAACCTAGTGCTTTGTTGGCACATGCATCAGCCATGGTACCAAGAGAGTCAAGGTGGCGAATATCGCCTACCCTGGGTTTACCTTCATGCGCTAAAGGATTATGTCGATATGGTGGCTCATCTTGAGGCTCACCCGAAGATGCGCGCGGTTGTTAACTTTGCTCCGATCCTATTGGAGCAGCTTGATGACTATGATCAGCAATTTAGACAGTGGCAAATGAAAGGCAGCGGCTTTAAAGAGCCTCTGCTAAACCTGCTCTCTGGTCATCAGCCGATACCGCAGGATCTTGAAGGACGAAAGGCACTCATCCGCAACTGTATGAAAGCCAACCGTTCAACCATGATCGATATCTATCCATCCTACTCATACTTGCTGGATCAAGTGAGTGACAAGAGCGGAAATGAGATGAAGGATACGATGATCCCCTATCTGAATGATCAATTCTTCTATGATCTGCTGGTTTGGTATCACATTATTTGGCTCGGGCACTCTATTAAATTTCGTGATGATGTTAGAACGCTCATTGCTCATGGCCACCACTTCAGCGCAGATCAACGTCGATCATTAATCAAGCTGATGGCTAATCAGTTTAACGGACTTATCGGACGTTATCGTCAACTCGCTGAGAAGAACCAAATCGAATTATCGATGAGTCCATACAGCCACCCAATCATCCCGCTACTGATCGATTTTGAGAGTATGCGTTGTGCACAACCCAATGAGCCTATGCCATCATACGACCGCTATCCGGGTGGAATCGAAAGAGCCAAGTGGCATATCGAACAAGGGATATCGGTTTTTGAACACTACTTTGGAATGCGTCCAAACGGCGTTTGGTTATCCGAAGGTGCTGTCTCTGAAGCGTCTCTGGCACTGCTTGAAACATATGATTTTAAATGGACTGCCACTGGTGAAGGGGTTTGGGGCAATAGCCGAAGAGTCTCAGGCTTTGATACCGAGGCTAAAGATGAGCGCAACTCCCTGTTTCATGCCCATCAGTTACCGGATCATCCGATACATACCTTTTTCCGGGATGATGGTCTTGCCGACATGATCGGCTTTGAATATAAAACCTGGGTTGCTGAAGATGCCTCAGCCAACTTTATCAGCAACCTGAAAAATATCGCCAACTTTCTCCCGCAGCCACTGGAAAACCACATCGTATCGGTCATTCTTGATGGTGAGAATGCCTGGGAATACTACCCTGATAATGGGTTCCACTTTATCGGCTCGCTCTATGAGCGTCTCGTTGAATCTGACGAGATCAATCTAATCACCTTTAATGAAGCAACCTCCTGTTGTCCCGCACAAACACTGCCAAAGCTATGTGCTGGTAGTTGGGTCTATGGCTCATTCTCGACCTGGATTGGTGATGTCGATAAAAACCGTGGCTGGGATCGACTGGTTGAAGCAAAGATCTGTTACGACGATGTTATGGCTACCAACAGGCTCTCTGAAGAGGAGATCAATGCTGCCTCGCGCCAACTTGCCATCTGTGAAGGTTCAGACTGGTTCTGGTGGTTTGGCGACTATAACCCGTCGGGAAGTGTCCACGATTTTGAGACTCTTTTCCGTCAACAGCTAAAAGAGCTATACCGGCTTTTGAGACATCCAATACCGGAAAAACTCAATCAGCCGATCTCTATCGGAGCAGGCCGGGTCGAAAATGACGGCACAATGCGAAGGGGGGTGGAGCATTAATCCACTATTGCAAAGGCGTGCTGGTCTTCTGTTACATCCAACATCTCTACCATCAGGAAAGCTTGATGGCGATGTTTTTGTGTGGCTCGATTTTATGCAGCGATGCGGATTATCGGTATGGCAGGTGCTTCCGTTGGTGATCCCGGATCACACAGGTTCACCCTATCAGAGCTGCTCGGCCTTTGCTGCAAATACCGAGCTACTCCCTGATGAGGCAGAAATTGAAATGCCTGACGATCTGGATCGTTATCTGGAACAGCAGGGTTATTGGGTTGAAGATTTTGCACTATTCAAGCTCTTAAAACGGCTTTTTAATGATGCCGCATGGACACAGTGGCCAGAGAAATACCGGGATCGGGATCCAGAGGCGCTATCGGCTCTGCGAAGTGAGCATCGCGATGAGATTGAGGCGACGATACGAGAGCAACAGCAAATGGATCTCCGTTGGGCTTCCATCAAATCGTATGCGCGGCAAGCCAACATTGCGCTTTTTGGTGATCTATCGATATTTGTTGCCCACGATAGTGCCGATGTCTGGGCTGCGCCGGATCAGTTCCTGCTTGATGAAAACCTCGAACCGACCTATGTCACCGGAGTACCGCCAGACTACTTCTCTGAAACCGGTCAACGCTGGGGCAATCCTCACTATAACTGGGAGAGGATGGAAGCAGACGGCTTCTCTTGGTGGATGAAACGTCTAAAAAGACAATTTGAGTGGTTTGATATTGTTCGGATTGATCACTTTCGCGCCCTAGAGGCAGTGTGGATGATTAAAGCCGATTGCGATACTGCAGTTGATGGCTTCTGGCAGCCAACACATGGCCACAAGCTGCTTGATCAATTAAAGCTGCACTATCCTGATCTCCCGATCGTTGCAGAGGATCTTGGAACCATTACCGAGGAGGTACGACAGCTAAAGCACCGCTACCACTTCCCCGGAATGTCGATTCTGCAATTTGCATTCGATCACTTTGAGGACAATCCACACAAACCTGCAAATATCACCGAAGAGTGCGTTGTCTATACCGGCACCCATGACAACGATACAACCCGTGGATGGTTTGGGCAGCTACAACCCCATGAACAGGCGTTTGTGTTCCAAACCCTTGGTGTTGAACCCACCGAACAGATATGCAAAACCATGATCAATGCCGCACTAACTAGCAAAGCCAATCTGGCAATAATTCCGCTACAGGATCTTCTCAACCTGGATAGTCAGTCACGGATGAATACTCCTGGAAGCTGCGAAGATAACTGGAACTGGCGTTTTGACTGGTCGATGCTCGAACAATTTAGTATTGATGAATTTCAACAACAGATTAAAACCTCAGGGCGACTCGTTATATGAACACACCGTTCGAAACTCTATTAACAACAATCAGTGGTGGTAAATGCCACGATCCATTCAAAATCCTTGGCCGTCACCCTGATGGTAGCGGCGAGGTGATTCGTGTCTATATGCCGACTGCTGAACATGTGGAGCTTGAGGATTTCGGTTCAATGCAGCGCATCGAGAATAGCGATCTTTTTATTGCGAATATGACACTAAAACAGGCCAAAAAGGTTCCTGTACACTACCGACTGACATGGCTTGAGAAGGGAAGTAACCACTCACACACCATTATTAGTCCCTACACCTTTACCCCTCAAATCCACAACGATGATCTTCATCTTTTCTCAGAGGGTAAACACCATCACGCCTACCGTTTTCTCGGCGCAAAGATCCATCAGGTTGATGGCATTGACGGTGTGCAATTTGCCGTTTGGGCTCCCGGCGTTGAGCGCGTTTCGGTTGTCGGTGATTTTAATGGGTGGAATGGGCTGCGCCATCCGATGCGTAACCGAGGTGGTAGTGGAATATGGGAGCTGTTTATTCCAGAACTGGTCAGCGGTGAATACTACAAATATGAGATCAGAAACCAACATGGCGCGATTATTCTTAAGGCCGATCCTTATGGGCGCGCGATGGCAATGCGCCCGGATAACGCCTCCTTAACGCCATTACCGGATCGTTACCAGTGGCAGGATCAAAAGTGGCTTAAACAGCGTGAAACATGGCAATGGATGCATGAGCCAATGTCGGTCTATGAGGTTCATCTCGGTTCGTGGCAGCTCAATCATGAGGGTACATTTTTAAACTATCGGGAAATAGCTGATCGCCTCGTTCTCTATGTGGTCGAGCTTGGATACACCCATATTGAACTAATGCCGGTAATGGAGCATCCGCTGGATGAATCGTGGGGATATCAGGTCTCTGGATACTATGCCGCAACCTCGCGATATGGCAATGCAGATGATCTGCGATACCTGATTGATCTATGCCACACTCACAATATTGGTGTCGTGCTCGACTGGGTTCCCGGCCACTTTCCCAAGGATGATTTTGCCCTTGCCCGTTTCACCGGAGAGGCACTTTACGAGCATCCTGACCCGCGCCGTGGCGAACATCAGGACTGGGGGACATTGATCTTCGATTATGGCCGTAATGAGGTTAAAAACTTCCTGCTCTCCAATGCGATCTATTGGTTTGAAGAGTTTCATGTGGATGGCCTAAGGGTGGATGCGGTGGCATCAATGCTCTATCTCGATTACTCCCGCTCAGAAGGACAGTGGTTACCCAATCAATACGGTGGCCGCGAGAACCTTGAGGCGATCGCGTTCATTAAGGAGATGAATGAGGTGATTCATCACCGTTTTCCTGGTGGGTTAACGATTGCTGAAGAGTCGACTGCGTGGCCGATGATTTCGCGTCCGACCTGGATGGGTGGCCTCGGCTTTAGCATGAAGTGGAATATGGGCTGGATGAATGACACCCTTGCCTATATGGGGCTTGATCCGATTCATCGTCGTTATCATCACGATAAACTGACCTTTAGCCAGATCTACGCCTATAACGAAAACTTCATGCTACCAATCTCTCACGACGAGGTTGTTCATCTAAAGCGTAGTGCCCTCGACAAGATGCCCGGTGACACCTGGCAAAAGTTTGCAAACCTGCGCCTGCTTTATGCGTGGCAATATGCACATCCTGGCAAGAAGCTCCTGTTTATGGGGAGTGAATTCGGACAATGGAATGAATGGAATGAGAAGATGGCACTGGATTGGGCACTACTTGACTATGACAACCACACAGGGGTAAAGCAACTCATCACCGATCTTAATCATCTCTATCGTGATGAAGCAGCACTGCATACCCATGACTTTGAACACTCAGGCTTTGAGTGGATCGATTGTCATGACAGCGATCAATCGGTACTCGCCATGATTCGTCACGGTTGTGATGAGCATGTGATCTGTCTATTCAACTTTACGCCGGTTCCACGAGAAAATTACCGAATTGGTCTTCCCAATCCTGGCCACTATCGTGAGATAATCAATACCGACTCGAAGCTATATGGTGGCTCGAACTGTGGTAATGGTGCCGTTGTTGAGGCTCAACCAGAACCATGGATGGGCTTCGAAAATTCGGCATCATTAACGCTGCCACCTTTGGGAGCGCTATTTTTAAAACCGGCTAATAAAGAATAATTTGAATGAAGATTCTATTTGCTTCCAGTGAAGCCTATCCTCTAATTAAAACAGGTGGCCTGGGTGATGTTGCCCATAGTCTGCCTAACGCACTGGCGCAACAAGGCAACGATCTCCGCCTGGTCTTGCCAGCCTATCGTGAGGTGCTGCAAAAGGTTACCAACCTCAACGTACTGGGATGGTTAACACCGATTCATCGGGATGTTCGCGTCCTTGAGGGAACACACCCGTTGTTTGATATGCCGATTTGGTTAGTGGATATTCCAGATCAATTTGATCGTAAAGGCAATCCTTATACCCATCCGCAAGGTTATGATTGGCCAGATAACCCGGATCGATTCACACTCTTTAGTCGTACTGTAGCTCTACTAGGCATTGATGCGCTCAACCTTGGTTGGCGACCCGATGTGGTTCATGCCAACGATTGGCAAACCGGTCTGGTTCCGGCATTTTTAACCCAGGAACCCAATCCTCCGCGCTCACTCTTTACCATTCATAACATTGCCTATGACTGCCAATTTGATTTTGGCACCTTTCAACATCTAAAGCTCCCTGAGCATTGGTGGTCGATGGAGCATGCGGAGTTTTATGGTCGCTTCTCGATGCTCAAGGCTGGGCTGGTGTTCTCGGATGCCATCAATACCGTTAGCGCCAAATATGCCGAGGAGATCTGTAGCCCTGAATATGGCTACGGTTATTCAGAGATACTCAAGGAGCATAAAGAGAAGCTCAGCGGCATCGTTAATGGCATTGATGATGAGATCTGGAATCCCAAAACCGACAGCTATCTCGAACAGAATTACGATAACAATGGCAACATTAGAAAAGCGAAACAACACAATCGTGCCGCTCTACTCCAGTCACTTGGCGCACCTGAAAAGGCGATCAAGTCGAAACAGGCATTAATCGGATTTGTTGGTCGGCTTGTCTACCAAAAAGGGGTTGATCTCATTCTGGAGATTATTCCTGAGATTCTGAAAAAGCATGATGTCCAATTTGCACTTATCGGAACCGGAGAGCCTGATCTCAATGCTCGTTTAAGTGCCTTGGCAAAGATGTATCCTGAAAATATCTTCACCTATGTCGGGTATTCGGAGAAGCTGGCACATCTGCTTGAAGCAGGAAGTGATATCTTCTTAATGCCATCACGCTATGAACCATGTGGATTGAATCAGCTATATAGCTTGCGTTATGGTACACCACCTGTCGCCAGAAACACTGGTGGTCTTGCTGATACAATCACCGATACAAATCAAGAGACCATCGCAAACAGTACCGCCACCGGTTTCTTGTTTGATGATATCTCAAGTTCTTCGTTCCTCTTTGCAGTCGAACGCGCCATTGAATCATTCAGCCAACCCGATTTATGGTTGAGCCTGATGAAAAACGGAATGAAACAGAAAAACGACTGGGCGACGAGCGCTGGACGCTACCTGAAGCTCTACAACTCTTTAAACCGCTAATATAGCGACAACAAACCTATTGGATTAAGAATATATGATTGACCAAGGCACCGAAGACATTTGCCTATTACCAGTAATGCAAAAAATGGAGTCTGATCCTGAGAGTCTTGCTCGTGACTTTCGCCACTACCTCGACTATCACATGGGTCGTTTTCTTGGGTGTGACGACTTCTATCTCTATGAAGCCATCGCCTATGTTATTCGTGATCGCATTACTGCAGATTGGCGAAATGCCTGGCATGCACTTAAGCAGCCTGAAACACGACGTGCCCACTATATCTCTCTAGAGTTTTTAATCGGGCGCTCCCTTGGCAACAATCTGCTCAACTTTGATCTCCAGGGTGCCACCAAGGAAGCCCTCAACCAATTTGCGCTCAACTATGAAAGTATTGAGGGTCAAGAGCCGGATGCGGGGCTTGGCAACGGAGGTCTTGGGCGATTAGCTGCCTGTTTTCTTGATAGTTGCGCCACGCTAAATCTGCCGGTAATTGGTTATGGTTTGCGCTATGAGTACGGAATGTTTCATCAACGTATTGAAAAGGGTTACCAAATTGAAGAGCCCGATCATTGGCTCCGTCAACCTCACCCGTGGGAGATCAAGCGTACCGAGCATATTCAGACCGTCGAGTTTGGTGGCCGCACTGAACATTTTGAAGATCAAAACGGTAAACCTCATGCGCGTTGGGTAGAGACCGAAAAGGTGCTGGCAATCCCCTATGATATTCCGATTGTCGGTTATCGAAATCATGTGGTGAACACACTCCGCCTATGGTCGGCCTCTGCGACTGACGAGTTTAATCTGCATGAGTTTAATGCTGGTGACTATGCAGATGCTGTTGCCAGTAAGAACGATGCCGAAAAGATCACCATGGTGCTCTATCCCAACGATGCCAGTGAAAATGGCAAGGAGCTGCGTCTGCGCCAACAGTACTTCCTCTGTAGCGCGACCATGAAGGATGTCTTTAGACGTTGGGGAGATCAACCCCTTGAAGCGTTTAGTGCATCAAACTTTTTCCAGCTCAACGATACCCATCCGAGTATTAGCGTTGCTGAATTGATGCGTGTTCTGATGGATGAAAAACGTCTCGATTGGGATGAAGCCTGGGAGATCACCACCCAGTGTATTGCCTATACCAATCACACCCTGCTACCTGAGGCTCTGGAAACCTGGCCGGTAAGAATGTTTGAGCAACTCTTGCCACGGCTGCTTGAGATCATCTATGAAATCAATGTTCGCTTTCTCACCAAGGTTCGTAAGAAGTGGCCCGGAGATGTTGACCGGGTTAGACGAATGTCGATTATTGATGACCATGGTGAGCCACGCATTCGTATGGCCTGGCTTGCAATCATCGGCAGTTCATCTGTGAATGGTGTCGCTGCACTACACTCGGAACTCCTTAAACAAGGCTTGTTTAATGACTTCTATCAGCTCTGGCCAGAGAAGTTTAATAACAAAACCAATGGGGTCACTCCCCGCCGTTGGATCGTTGAATCCAATCCGGAACTCTCATCACTGATTAGCGAAACGATTGGTGATGGCTGGCAATCTAGGCTGGATATGCTTTCACGATTGAAAAGCTTTGCTGACAATGAACATCAGGCGTTTCAACAACGCTGGCGTGAGATTCGCGCTCTAAACAAACAGCGTCTCGCCGATATGATTGCCCAAAAAACCGGTGTCATCTTCAATCCTGAAAGTATGTTTGATGTTCAAGTAAAACGGATCCATGAATACAAACGTCAACTACTCAATATCTTGCATGTGATTCATCTCTATCTACGCATTAAGAATGGTGATCCTGATCTTAAAACCAATCGATGTGTATTGATTGGTGGCAAAGCTGCACCGGGGTATGAGCGTGCAAAGGAGATCATTAAGCTCATAAACAATGTTGCCAAGGTCATCAATCATGACTCAGACGTTGGCGAGCGTTTAAAGGTTGTGTTTCTACCCAATTACAATGTCTCAAAGATGATGAAGATCTGTCCTGCAGCCGATCTCTCCGAGCAGATATCCACTGCCGGAAAAGAGGCCTCTGGAACAGGTAACATGAAGTTCATGATGAATGGTGCCATCACTATCGGAACCTACGATGGCGCTAATATCGAGATCATGGAAGCCGTGGGAGAAGAGAACTTCTTTCTATTCGGACTTACCGCAGAAGAGGTTCATGATCTGCGTCACCACTACAATCCACAGCACTACATCGATCATGATAGCGATCTCCAGGCAGTGCTAAATCTCATCGAATCGGAGCACTTCAATGCATTTGAGCCTGGCATCTTTGATGGCATTCTCAACGCACTTAAAAGCCCCGATGATCCCTGGATGACTCTCGCCGATTTCCGCAGTTATATCAATGCCCAAAAAGAGGTTGAAGCGCTTTGGCAGGATCAGGAATCCTGGACCCGGAAAAGCATTCTTAACACTGCATCAAGTGGAATCTTCTCAACCGATAGAACCATTGAGGAGTACAACCGGGATATCTGGAAACTGGAGCCGATGAGTTACTAGAGGAGAGATTCAAAACCATCAGCATCTTTTTTGGTGCTGATGGTTACTTTAGTTGTTACTTCTTGCGCTTCAGCTTCGGGCTTAGGCAATCCTCTATCCAGACACATTCTGTTTGATCACACCCGTTTGCCGCTTTACCAAAGCAGTCGAAATTTCCTTCTGCAAGCTGGATCGAACGGATAAGATCCGTTTTATTCAACTTGCCAACCTTAACTCCATGCTTTTTAGCAATCTCACGAATCTCTTTAACTAACATCTCGACATACTCCTGAAAAAAACGCGGACTGATTGATGCCGCAACACATCATAGTTTATCTATGAATGATTAAATATCGATGACAATATTTAGTCGTGAATCAGTTTATCAATGGCTGATCGTTGGAAAATGCGATTTTAAATCATCTATGACCCAAATAGCATTGAAAAGAGCGGGATAAAAAAAGCCCATCCGATTTCGAATGGGCTTTTTGATGACTATGCAACAATGAGGAAAAGCTAAAGCGCATAGCCAATGGTTTGTAACGACTGCTTGATCTCATCCAAAATTGCCGGATCATCAATCGTGGCTGGCATTCGATACGATTCAGAGTTGGCGATTTTACGCATCGTTCCCCGCAGGATTTTGCCGGATCGTGTTTTTGGCAATCGTGTTACTACGGTCACCTTCTTAAAGCTGGCTACCGGACCAATCTCCTTGCGTATCATTGCCACCAGTTCACCACAGATCTCCTCATGATCCCGATCTACACCCGACTTGAGTACCACCATTCCAACTGGAACCTCTCCTTTAAGGGCATCGGCAGCGCCAATAACGGCACACTCTGCAACATCCTGATGAGCCGAAAGCACCTCTTCCATCCCTCCGGTCGAGAGCCGATGTCCGGCCACGTTTATAATGTCGTCGATGCGACTCATGATCCAAAGATATCCATCATCATCTTTATATCCGGCATCCCCGCTGAGGTAGAAGCCTGGATGCTCACTCAAATAGGATTCAACATAGCGCTCGTCATTATTCCACAGCGTAGGAAGACATCCCGGAGGCATCGGTAGTTTTATCATCAGGCTTCCGATATCACCATCTTTCACATCATTGCCCTTCTCATCCAGCACATGAACATCAAAGCCGGGTACGGCGCGTGCTGGTGATCCCGGTTTTACCGGAACCTGCTCCAGACCTAAACAGTTTGCGGCAATCGCCCAACCGGTTTCGGTTTGCCACCAGTGGTCAATTACCGGCACATGTAATTGGGTCTCTGCCCAGTTCAGTGTATCGGGGTCGCAACGCTCACCGGCAAGGAAAAGGGTTCGGAAGTTAGAGAGGTCATATTTTCGAATATATTCACCGCTTGGATCCTCTTTTTTGATCGCACGAAATGCGGTAGGCGCCGTAAACATCACATTCACTTTATGCTCGGCAATCACACGCCAGAACGCACCAGGATCGGGTGTGCCCACTGGCTTTCCTTCAAACATGATCGTGGTATTACCGTTAAGCAGTGGCCCATAAACAATGTAGGAGTGACCAACAACCCAACCAACATCCGATGCGGCCCAGTAGACTTCACCGGGTTGCACGTTGTAGACGTTACGCATACTCCAAACCATTGCAACCGCATGACCGCCGTTATCACGAACCACACCCTTCGGGATACCGGTGGTTCCTGAGGTATAGAGAATATAGAGCGGATCGGTCGCCTCAACCGACACACAATCGGCAGGCTCGGCATTTGCGACGGTTGATTCCCAGTCTACATCCCGGGAATGATCCAAAGGCGCCTGGCATTGAGGGCGCTGTAATACAATGCAGTGGTTCGGCTTATGTGTCGATAGTTCGATCGCCTCATCTAAAAGGGGCTTATATTCAATAATCCGTTGCCCCTCAATACCACAGGAGGCGGTGAGAACAATCTTCGGTTTTGCATCGTCAATACGTGTTGCCAGCTCTTTGGCCGCAAATCCGCCAAATACAACCGAATGTACCGCGCCAATTCGCGCACAGGCCAACATCGCCATCACAGCTTGTGGAATCATCGGCATATAAACGATCACCCGATCACCCTTCTCAACTCCATGATCGCGCAACATGCCTGCGACCTTCGCGACCTCATCACGTAACTGGGAATAGGAGTAACTAACCTGAGAATCGGTTACCGGACTATCGTAGATCAGTGCGGCCTGATCACCACGACCATTTTCTATATGACGATCCAGTGCGTTATAGCAGGTATTTAATCGTGCGCCTTTAAACCAGCGATAGAATGGAGTATTTGAATCATCAAGAACGCGATCCCACGTTTTGTCCCAACTTATTGCTTTAGCCGCCTCGCCCCAAAATGTCTCCGGGTCTTCAATCGACTGTTTATAGATATCCTGATAGTGCATACACACTCCCCCTATTGGTGTTGATTGTGCGCGGCCCTTGATACGAATCATTATTATATTGCTCACTTGCTGTGAGCTGTTTGTCGACAATGTAACCATAGAATCATCTATGCAGCAACATTCGGGAGCTAATGTTTGCAATGACAGGGAATTGATTGTCGACAATCTAAGCTAACCAATTGATTTTGTGTATCAACGCGACAATTCCATCTGAAAATGAAAAAAGTGATGCTCGAACAATTGGATCTTTAGGAGCATCTTTTTCAACCACCTTGCTAAAAGGGTCACTCCCAAGAAACAGCCAATGCCTGTAAATCAGGCTGTGTACCTACCCTGTATCTAACAAACTCCGTTAGGCTGTTTCAAATGTAACCATAAAAAGATTGAGTACAGTTTTTCAATTAAATTACTGCGTTCTCGCTGCTCTTTGCGATTACCATTTAATTCGACCTTTCCTAATTTAGTTGCTTTGAAATAGATACGGATTAGTAAACTGAATATCGTAGATAGCTTCATCAAAACTACTACAGTCCGTCATTTGAGATGCATTTACCACGGTCTGATCTTGTTTGATTTCTACGTCATACAAATAACTACCATCGAGGTGATAGACGAGGTTTGTTCCATCATCTGTTGTAATGCAAAAACTACTATAGCCATTAATCGTTACGCTCCTGGCGATAGAGATATTATTCACTATCTGCGAACTGCTTGGTGCGAGGTCACTACAATCATTTTGAGTATATGTATCGGTTGTCCGGGTAATGGTATTTGTATCAATTGATAGTGCTTTTAATATTGAACTGTTTGAGGTATTCACATAGATACAAGCTGTTTTCCAGTTGCCTTTTATACTATTAACCACAGCACTTGCAGTTGTTACTTCTCCCCCATCAGAGGTTGTGATGGTGAATGAGTTTGGATCCGAGTATGTGTAAATGTTTGTGTTTGTTGCGTCACTAACACCTCCTGCACCCTGTACTCCAGAGCCACCTATACCTCCTTCCATACAACCTGTTAATGGCGTAAGTCCCACGATAAGAAAGATTAGAACTATTTTAATGACCCGGTTCATTTAACTATCCTCTCTCTGAGACTGGTCTTCTTCAAAGTAGTAGATGCCGACACCGGCTCTTACCTTACCTGTACCTTTAATGGCTTTATTGGTATCTCGATCATTTTCTGCCAGCCAATCGTTTAATTCCTCCAGTAGCCGTTGTGAATGCTTAGCTGATAACTCCCTAAAAGCATCAATGGCTTCAACTGGCAGATTGTCATAGGAAACCTTGCGTTGGTAACGAGATGCCTCTTTTTGGCTAATGTTAAAATCAATGGTCTCAATGAGATCAGAAACATCCGTGCCTAGAATATTTAATTTTTCCTCTTCTGAATCACCGGGAACATATCCATGGGTTACCAAACTCACAACATTACCCTGTCGTATGACAACCGATCCCACTCTTACTAACTCATCAAGAATTGCCTTTACAGGAATATCCCCACTGTATGTCTTTACCAGTGATGAAAATGAGCATTCCCCTTCAATTGCCAGATCCGCAGGAGTGCCATCCTTTTGGTAATTCTTATCTCTTAACCAGCCCGATATAACTCTGGCCGCACGGTTATATTTTTCATCCAGCGCCTTATCATCCATCTCTGGTAACTCCTTCACTCTTTTGACCTCTTTCCTCGAAAGTCCCGTTAACACAGACACACGAGATACGGTCTGTTTTTTTCCGGGAAGAGCGTATTCACTTTCGGCAATGTCCACATAGGTCTTTTTAGCAATATCCGAAAAAGCACCATATGAGATGCCATTTCTTAATAGCACTCTTACCAGTGGTTTTAATATTCTGATAAGCGCTGTTATAAGTGTTTTATTGCTGGTCTGAGTCATAAATATTAATAACGAAGCGAATTCCTGTTAATCAAAAGGCACTATAGGGGTTAGATCTCTACACCAAAAGTCATCTACCGTTAAACTGCTGTTTGTCGTGTTTATGATACTACTGTTACCCCAGTAGCCTGACCACATTTGATTATTGTGAAGATAAAAAACACTATCTCCTGCAATAACGGATCTATCGGCTCCTACACCTCTAGGGTAACAAACGCTATTGGGCATATTTGCAGGCTTTTGTGAGATCACCATCTCTGCGACTGACGTTATCGAAGGTGTACCGCCAATAGAACCATCATCAATCTCAAACTGCTGCAGCCCACTACGCGTCCATCCAGACCACTCCCTTGCGGAAGCTGTTAATGGAAGAGGCTCATTATGCAACTCTACGGGTATTGTCAACCGTGCAACACGACCTGATGCAGGATCTGCTGGCAACCAGGTAAAGGCATGGTGGTCGTAATTGGCCGGTGAACTTGTACCTCTTTGACCAATTATCATTGATGTCAATTCCTTTGGGTTTAACACATCTCGTACATCATAAAGGGATAATTTCAACCCCTGATACCATGCAAATCTTCCATCCCCTGCACTATTTGAGTCGATAGCATCTTTTCCCAATCCCAAGAGATAGCCTCCGGGCATTGGATGCAAATAGTCGGAAAAGCCTGGCACTTCCAACTCACCAATTTGAGGATTGTATGGATCTGATATATCGATAACATAGAGTGGATCAACCTTTTTAAAGGTTACCAGATAGACCTTATCATCAAGAAATCTTGATGCATATAAACGCTCACCCGGCTTGCCAAGCCCCTGTAGTGTCGTTACTTCAACCAACTCTTTGCCATCACCTTCCTTAAGCAGTGTTAATTGTGTTGAAGCACTATTATCCCACGTAGACCCTTTGGAGGTGACCACTCCGACCATATCCTTATACTCACCAAAGCGGAACGATTTTCTCTTTTGGTTCCATCCAAGATGCCCAGGTACTTCACCACTACCACGATACTGAGGCCCCTGTGTGGTTAAAGAAAATTTATGGATCTCTGTGGTCATTGTGTCTGTATATGTTAAAAAATCATGGGACTGATCGTAGTTATATCGTGTTGTTGCAAGATAAGCAGATGTTGGTGTCATAAACATCGTTTCTGTTGAACCGATAATGCAAAGACTTTTCCACTGGTCAACATTTGTCAGATCGATATCAACTAATGAAATAATATCGGGTGACAACTGGCTTGAATCCTCCAATGGTGGCAAATAACAACTTTGGGCAGACTCAAGATCAACAGCACCAGAACCGGTATTAATTTTTGGTAGCAAATCACTTAAGGTGGCGTTATCGATCAAACGATTATTGTTGTCTACCATCTCCTGCGTGTATGGGTAATAATTAAACCCCTCAAGAGCTGGGGTACCTCGATTAAGCAGGTAGAGATGGTTACCAATGAGACGGGAAGAGACCTGAGCACCATCAATGACAATCCGTTTCTCCGTAATCGGGTGGTTAATATCAGTAAGGTCGATAACCTCAATAACATTACTCCTATTTTGCCACGGCCACGGTGACCACCAGATCATATCGTAATAGTAAGCGAATGAATTATATAGTAATAACAAGCGCTGATTATCCAGGAGATACAGCCCTATAAGTTTACCATCATCGGCCTCGCCCACCTCTATTGACTTAAGAAGGATTGAGCTTGCGTTTGTCTGATCTAAAGAGAATATCTGGATTTGGTTTTTAGATTGATAAGCTCGATTTGTATGGGCGGCATAAAGGCGATTGCCATCACTCTTGATGGTGTCTGCCTCATCTACCCCAGTTACCTGTAGATTTGTGGTTGAAACCTGAGCAGTAGACCCAACAGAGGTCGCAGTAATTACTGCATTATCTATTTCATTTACCACTGAAATATGAGCACAACAATACTGATTTTTTTGCCTCAATGATTCCTTCAGAATTGAAAGCAATAAGCTGGAATCATTTATCGGTGAAGCCTTGTGGCTCGATTTTGATGAGGCAATAAACGCGGCCACCTCCCTCGCTGATTGGGATTCAGAATCATTATTCTTATCTAAACAACCCACATTTAATAGCACTACCAGCACGATAAAGAGCTGCTTCCACACTATGGATATCCCATGGGGTTTCGTTATTTGATTCATGATCATTTCCTCTAAAACCACTTTATTCTAAAAACACCTAACCGGCCATTATTTGGGATATTATTCCCAATACTTCTTACGCTGATAAAAAAATGCCCCTTAATTACTAGACACTTTTTGGCTCTCTATATTTGGGAGTATATTCCCAAATATATATAAATCAAGTTTTAATAGGTCTTGATATGGAAAAGCGCTTTTGACGATATTGGGATAGTCGATTGAAAAAAATCACCGCCATCATGGTGATGATTGTGCAAGGATTGATACAAATTGATCGACTCTTTTTCGGTTTACACCTCGATCACTATAACCCGCTCTCGATGCTGAACGGATATGAATAACTGATTCGCTGGCATCTAGCCTTATTTCAAGATCATCAACGAAACCAAAAACGCTTGAGCTAAATGTTGCTGCGATATAGCCCTCCTGACGTGTAACTACTTTTCCGCCCATTTTCTCAATAACCATGGTTATTTGATTAAATAACAGATCATGATTGGTCTGATTAACCTTAAATGGTGAATAATAGTGCTTAGTATCATCGGGGTATTCACTACAAACACAGTTGGGCGTGGAATCACAGCGCTTTAACCTTGATTCGACTAATCCTGGTGGTGCTCCCGATTTTGATTTTTGTGCCATCCATAAAAAGCTGATCACAATCACTATTCCAATAACAGACGCAATGAATAAAACCACCTTCATATAATGGACCTCACTAAATAGATTGCTGAAAACATAATTGGCTGATGGATAAGATAAATGATTAAAGAGTGCCTGCTCATATAATTCAAAAATCTCGAATGAAGTGGATAGGCAACCCTCTCAATTCCGACATAATGAACAAATATACCGATCAGCACCACTCCTACCCATGGAAATACCGGGATGTAATCGATCGATTTTTGATCCATCTCATAAAAGGGGATACCTATATCAAATCCCAGATGCAGCACCAGCATTACAATTCCGACTCCTAAAGCAAGTCGCGGCATAAAAACAAATGGCAGTGCTATAACTGATGTGGCGGCAATACAGTGCAGTATTCCAAAATAGACCCATTTGTCAGGATACATAATCCATGTTGACAGTGAGATAAGTGCTGCAAAAATCACGAGCTTGCCTAGCCTTAGATTAAACTTGCGCCATTGGATGCCGTTAATGTGTGACAGTCTTAAGGAGATGCCAACACAGATTAAAAACAGAAAAACAATAAAGCGTGGAAGGTAAAACCAGAAGCCATGATAGAAATCGATCTGAATAAATTTAAACTGTGTCAGATCGTACATTAAATGAAAGATAATCATTAAGATGATTGCACTTGCTCTGATATGGTCAATGATCTCAATTCGTTGTGTTGTCATTTTGTTAAAAACACCACATCCGGTTTGATGATGTCCAGCTTCATCCCACTATCGGATGCTATCCATTCAAAGGTTTTCACTGAATAAAAGGCGATATGGGTTGGGTCATTTTTGTAGTGCCAGTGGATAAAGGCATCGTAACTGAGCGCACGTTTTGTCATCACTGCGAGGATACCCTCAGGCTTTAACACATTGATCAAACGAGTTAGCTCGTAGCGTGGTTTTGCTAAATGCTCAATGACCTCGGTTGCGGTGATAAAGTCGTATTGTTGATTAAAAACCCCAGTATCAGGGTAATAGAAAGGATCAAATAGAGTCATATTAAAGCCCTTCTCTTGCAGCATCACCGAGAGTGTCGGCCCAGGGCCACAACCAAAGTCGAGACCTTTGCTCCCAGGCGCAACACGTTGGATTAAGGGTTCGTAAACGCGCAATAAGAATTCACGGTAGTGATCATCATTGGGATTATTCTGGTGCAGATCATACTCTGCCCGCTCATCAGATGGCTTTAGATGATACTGTTTTGGCACAAAAACCAGTTCGCACTCACCACATTGCAGATACTCCCGCTTGTGATCACGATGATACTGTTTTGTGTTTGAGCTTTGGCACAACGGGCAGATCATGTTTAGATTCCAAATGAGCTATCTGTCAGCTATCAATTGAGTGGTGATAAAACCTAATCCTACACTCAGGTGGTTATTAACCATAGTGATCGGTATGATTCAGAATCATCTATAGTTCAGGGATCTAACTGCGGAACATATTCTGATGGCATCACTATCTAAAGTGGTTACAACGATTCTAAGTCGATGGCCTGTGATTTTTTTGATCACATTGGCCTCTGCAACCATTTTTACGGTCATTGCGCTTTACTACAACCAAAATCCTTTTTTAGAAGCCTTTGAGGACAAATCATACGATCTACGTTTTAAAAATATTCGCGGCCCGATTACACCAAGTGATCAGATTGTGATTGTCGCGATTGATGATGCCAGTATTGCTGAGCTTGGACGTTTTCCATGGAGCCGTAGCAACTATCTACCACTACTAAAGAATCTCTCGAATGCCGGGGCAAAGGCGATTCTGTTTGATGCCTTCTTTTCTGAAACGGAGGATGAAACAACCGATCTCGCCTTCGCCAAGGCAATTAAAGAGGCGGGAAATGTCATTTTGGCGACCCATTTCAACCTTGATCCCAACTTTAAGGTATTGGGTCACACCCGATCATTGCCTCTACTTGAGGAGCAAGCCCTCGGTGGTGCACACATCAATTTTGTTCCTGAAGATGACGGCGTTAATCGACGCAATATTCTGGTGCTTGAGGAGGATGGAAAACTGGTTCCATCATTAGGTCTACGTGGAGCAATGGCCGCGTTATCGGTAGACCATTTCTCAGTGAATGATTTTTCCATCGATCTGGGTCAGCGATCGATTCCAGTGGATTATAACCGGGCAATGTGGATTAACTATATTGGCAAATCGGGGGTTTATCCTCTCTATTCGTTTAGCGATGTTTCCAATGGACGAATCAGCCCAACGTTATTTAAAGATAAGATTGTTTTTATCGGTGCTACGGCGATTGGCATCTATGATATGCGGGTCACCCCGTTTGATAAAAATACTCCCGGAGTAGAGACCCATGCCACCGTTGCCGATAACATCATTACAGGACGTTTTATTCAGCAATCTGAAATTGAGGCCGTTATAGATATTCTGTTTATTACGCTTATTGGCCTTATTACCTTTATTCTTACTGCACGTTTGCAGCTCTACATAGCGATTCCATTAACTCTCATTATTTCTGCCGGTTATGTTTGGATTGCTTACCAATTCTTTATCGCAGGACAGTGGATTAACATCATCTATCCTATGACCTCTGCATTTGCATCACTATTGGTTGGTGGGAGTTTTCGCTATTTGATCCTTGAGCGTCGGGCGAGAGAGATGCGATCTATCTTTTCCAGCTATATCTCGCCCAAGCTGGTGGCACAGTTGGAGCGACAGCCAGATGCGGCTCAAATCGGCGGTGATACCAAAGAGATCACTATCATCTTTACCGATATTATTGGCTTTACCTCGTTTTCTGAAAACCATACACCTCTGGAAGTCGTAACCCGACTCAACGAGTATCTTGCTGTGATGGTTAAGGTGGTGACCGAAAACGACGGCACTGTCGACAAGTTTATGGGTGATGGCATTATGATCTACTGGGGTGCGCCCCTTGCTCAGGAGGCGCATGCGGATCGAGCGATTAAGACGGTACTCGCCATGATGTCAGCCCTGCAAAGACTCCAACTCAAATGGGAAGCAGAGGGACAAAAGCCCTTTGTGTTCCGTGCAGGGATCAATTCTGGTGAGGTCATTGCCGGTAATATCGGCTCCAGTGGTAAGAAAATGGAGTATACCGTGATCGGCGATACCGTGAATCTGGGAGCGAGACTTGAAAGTATCGCTAAATACTACGGGGTTCGGGTTATTGTCTCTGAGAGCAGCTATCAACAGGCGCAAGAGCACTATCTTTTCCGGGAGTTGGATCTAATTCTGGTAGTGGGTAAACATATTCCGGTCAAGATCTATGAATTAATTACATCAACATCGCCAATGACAGAAGAGGCGGTTCAACAATTCCACAATGCGCTTGCGCTCTACCGTTCACAGCGCTGGCAAGAGGCTATTTCAGCCTTTGAAGCGGTGTCTGAGCTGGTTTGTGATGATGTACCTAGTCAACTATATATTGACCGCTGCCACGCATTTATGCGCTCACCGCCACCGGATAACTGGAATGGCGTATTTACTCATGATAAAAAATAGCGTATGCACTTTGCGCTAGCTCTTTGTTATTGCTAGGCTCACAATAGATACGGATAAAAAAACAGGACGCGAAATATGTCATTTTACAACTTACGTCGGTTATTAATTACAACACTCCCAATAATTCTCGTCGCCTGTTCTTCAGCGCCTAAATTACCGCCCTCAACGACGCTGGTCAGTGTTGATTTTCTCGGCACAATAACCACTGCCAAATCAGCAACCCGACTCCTGAGCTGGCACAATAATCGCCTCTATTTCGCACTCGAAAACGGCTCGGTTTTGGTCACTGATGACAGTGGCAGCAAGATCACTGAGCTACCGGCAAAGATCTCTGGTAACAAGCTACTCAGCAAACCACAGGCTGTCGCATTTACCGATGAGCATATCTACGTTGTCGATAGCGGAACCGATCAGGTGGTGATCTATCAAAACAACGGTAAGCTCGAAGGTGTTTTTGGAAAAAGTGGGGATGGCCGTCTTCGCTCACCTCAGGGGATCGCCATTCATGATGGCATTGTTTATGTTGCCGATAGCGGACATAGTCGCATCCAGCTTTTCGGGATTAATGGTGTTGTGTTATCGACCCTGAATATTAATACCAACCCACGTAACCTTGAGCGTTTTTCCGATAAAGAAGAGACCTTCAAACTCGATGAACCAATCGATATTGCGCTTGATCAACAAGGCAGAGTCTTTGTGTTGGATGCCAATAACTCCAGAATACGTGTTTATGATCAAAACGGCCTCTATCTGAATACGCTGCCTAAAGGCGGAAAGATTATCGATATGGTCATCTCGGATTCAGGCATCTTTGCGATCGACACCTCCAGCTACTCTGTTAACCAATATGGATTTGATCTCAGACTTATCACCAGCATCGGATCCAAAGGTGAAGGCAAAGGACAATTCAAGAGTTTAAATGGCGTTGCAATTAACACTGAGCACCACTTGTATATTGGTGATCATGATGCTCTGGCGGTTCACAAATACAAGGCAAAGCCTGTTGAGCCACAATCCATTAAGGATCAACTAGCGACGCGTGAATCGGTAAAATGGGTTGGAGATTCTAAGCTAGATGTCAGCAAATTTGCCTGGGATGGTGAAGATACCCTCTATGCGATCAATGAAAAGGAGAAATCGATCATTAAGCTCGCAAAAGGAGAGCGTACAAAAACCTTTAAGATTAAAGACTTCACCCCGGTCTCACTCGCGGTCGCTAACGATGGAATGGTGTGGGCGATTGATGGAGAGAACTATCGCATCGTCAAACTTGATGAGATCGGTAATATCGTTAACCGCTTTGGCACAAAAGAGAAGATGCTAAGTGATGGCGGTGCCGGTGAGTTTGATGCGCCTGTCGATATTGCGATCTCCAGTAAAGGACTCATATTTATTGCCGATCAGGATAACCATTGGATTCAGGTCTTTAATAAAGATGGGATCTATATCAACACCATTCGCCAGACCCTGAATAAACAACGCTTTCTTGATGAACCCAGTGCGATTGCTTTTGATCCCTACGATAACCTCTATGTTCTGGATAAATCGGATAACACCATCTTCATCTTCTCGGCTGATGGCAAGCCTAAAGGACAGATCAATAATAAAGAGGGTAAAAGCCCAGGCAATCTAAAAGATCCAACAGACCTGATGGCGAACCACCATACCGTTCTGGTTTTGGATGATAATAGAATCAAAGTCTACAGCCACGATGGTGACTACCTCTATTCGATGGGTGGCAAAGGTAGCGACCTCGGGCAGTTTGATAAGCCAATCGCGATTTCGCCCAAAACCGACGATACCTTTACCGTTTCTGATTCGGGTAATGCCAAACTACAATCACTCACCACGCTTTATAAACCTGTTCCGATTAAAGCGTTTGTCGCCAAAGGCGATATGCACGCGGTTCATCTAAGCTGGCAAGCGGTTGATCTACCCTATATTGATCACTATCAGGTCTATCGGGCTGAAGCTGAAAACGGACCCTTCACCAAACTTGAACCAACCATTGAGAATAAATATCACGACAAAAACCTTGATGCTGATAAAACCTATTACTACTTGGTCAGTGCGGTAACTCAGTTTGGATATGAGGGCACAATGGATACGCTGGTTAATGCAGCAACGACCCGCTACATCCCTGTGCCACCTCAAGATGCACAGGCCATTCCAGATAAATGGCAAATTGAACTTAAATGGACACCATTGAGCGAACGGTACTCCAGCAGCTATCTCATCTACAAAAAATCTGCGACCGAAAAAGAGGAGTACTCAAAGATTGGCGCGACCAGCGAACCCAGCTTTGTTATCAAATCACTTGAGCCAAACACCGACTACACCTTCTACATCTCGGCCATTAGCACTGATGGTATTGAGTCTGAAAAGGTGTCGGCAACCGCAACAACTAAAAGCTCTTCTGCATCACCGCTAGAAATCACAATTTTAGAGATGCAAAACATCTTCTCAAATACCTACAAAATCTACGAGCAGGATGGCATCGGCACCATCAGGTTAACCAATAATACTGGTAGCACCATGAATAACATCAACATCGGTTTTATGTTGAAAGACTTCATGGACTTCCCTACAGGATCACAGATAGCGATGCTAGAACCAGGACAGAGTAAAGAGATCACCCTTAAGGCTGTCTTTAATAACAACATCCTGACTGTGACCGAAGATACCCCGGTTCAAACCGAGCTAACGGCATCCTATTTCTCAAACAATGTAAAAAAACAGTTCATAAAGAATCACACCACAAACATCTATGAAAAGCATCGCTTGAGTTGGGATAACCACGGTCGTTTTGCATCGTTTATCACGCCCAAGGATCCACTCCTGCTGAGCTATGTACGCTCGATTGCAACCCAATTTAAAGAGACGCATCTAAAAGCACAATCTGCTGCAAACCTCTTTAATTCACTGGGAATTATGGGACTGACCTATATTCAGGATCCAACCAACCCATACCAGGTTACATCCGGTAAAACCGATTTTGTTGACTATATTCAGTACCCTCGTGAAACGCTTGAGCGCAAATCGGGAGATTGTGATGATCTGGTAGCGCTCTACTCGGCTGCACTTGAGAGCTTAGGCATCGAAACAAGAGTAATCGAAGTTCCAGGACACATGTTGATGATGTTTAACACCGGGATTGCTGCTGACAGCGATGGCTACACAATGGAAAACATGTATGTCATTCATGATGAGATGCTCTGGATTCCGGTTGAAACAACACTTGTTGGCAGCTCATTCTTAAAAGCGTGGGAGACCGGAAGTCAGAAATACTATCAATGGAAGGATAACGGCCTGACGCTTCTCGACATCCAGCAATCTTGGCGTACATTTAAACCGGCCAGTCTGCCGCAAGCCGAATGGAAACCGGCTGCTATCTCACGTAAAAGTATTGAAGAGGCCTTTCCCGGTGAGTTTATGAGTGTGCTTAAGATTGGCATTCAAACCAAGATTCGACCCTATTCGAAACAACTCGAAACCTCACCTAATGACATTCATGCCCATATGCAGATTGGCATTATCTATGCGAAAGCGGGTGAGCTTATCGAGTCAATGAAATACTTTGACAAAATTATTGAGATGGAGCCGAACAATGCTGCCGCGCACAACAATCGTGGCAACATCCTGATGTTAGAAGATAAACCAAAAGAGGCGATCAACGCCTATACCAAAGCTACAGAATCTGATGCCAACGATGCGCTGATCTGGATTAATCTTGCAAAAACCTATAAAGCACTTAACGATACCAATCGTGCAAAAGAGGCCTTTATTAAGGCGGTCGATCTCGACCCATCGATTAAAAACAGCTATCGCGTAATGGCTCTTGAGCTTCTAAACACGCTCTAAGGATGCAATACCACTTAGGATTGGAGAAAACTATGAAACAGATGATTAAGACCATTGCACTCGCAGCACTTGTTGCGACTCATCCTCTCTATGGCGCTGACGATGCCGACAATACCGACCAAACTCAAAAGGCTGCCGTTCAGAAAGAGGCACCAAGCTTTTGGGAGAGTATTCGTAAAAAGATCGAAACCTTTACACCGAAAAAAAAGCTGACCTCAACCAATGCTGTCGGTGGTGTTCGTGGTGCACAGGTTGATACCGATGATCTCTACTGGAAAGGCGAGGCGATTATCACAGAGATCGACGTCGCTGAACTTGAGTTATTCAAAAATGCACTCACGCTATTTGAGGCCGGTAACAAAAAAGATGCCACAAATGCCTTTGAGCAATTTATCGGTGAATACCCAAAGAGCACATTAGCGGCTGATGCAAAAGAGGCGTTAGGAATCTTACAGACTCAGTAATCATTGCTTTGTATATAATGTGATTCGAGGCGCTCTATTTTCTGCGTGACTTTCCAGTGATGTGGCTAGGAGTAATCTTGAACACTCTCGTTTTATGTGTAAGCGCATTGATATATTGACCACCCTGCTCGATATAATCTGGTGAGTATTTCTGAACCAGCCCTTCAAGTGCCTGCTGTTTTTCAGTATCAAACACCTCCTCAGCATGACCGGCAACAACTGCGCTTTCATACTTGGTGCTGAATTTATCTGAAAGAATCTCGGTTTTCCCGACTGCACAAAATGACACGGATTGATTACTCTCTATATTTTCAATTTTTCTACCCTCAATCGCACAGTGAAAATAGAGACAACCATCCATAAAGCAGAAACTAATCGGAATACCATAAGGCTGATGATCCATAGACGCAGTCGATAACACACCATATTCAGCGCTATTTAAAACAGATAGCGTCTCATCTAACGGAATCTCTCTATCTTTTCTGCGAATCTCTCTCATCGTTCAGATCATCAAATGGATAACAACGCTACATTATTGCACTAACCAATGGGCTAAAAAATACAAAAATAATGGTTCAATCATTGACGACTAAGCAACACATCGATCAATCGTCTCTGTTACAAACCCCACAATTGCCTGTCACCATAAATCTAAGTCACTGATATCGTAACGATTTAGTTCTTGGCACCACACTTGCTATCTATTAAAAAACTGATACGCCAAGAGAACGATGAAAACCTATTTAGACTGGTCTGCATATCAGGATTCCGGTATGGGCGATGCCTATGCTGATATCCCAAAAACCGGCGGCAACTTTGCCAAGGCGGTAGCTGTCTGCATTAAAAGCGGGTTATGTAAAACCAAGCCCAAAGGAGTGATGTGTCCCAGCTTTCGCGTCTCCGATAATGAGGAGTTATCGACTGGTGGACGCGTTCGTCTAATCAAGATGGCGCTCAATGGTGAGTTAGGTGACCTGCCCTTTGCAGATCAGGCATTGGCCTACACCATGGATATGTGTATGGGTTGTAAAGGCTGCAAGCGCGAATGTGAAAACGCCGTAGATATGGCGATGATCAAAATCGAATACCTTGCACAACGCAATGCTATCAACGGGGTCTCATTTCGTAATCGCTTGTTTGGGAATCTTGCTCGAATCTATCATCGTTATCCACGACTAAAAGCTATTCCTGCCCTGCATAATCGCTATCCATTATTTGCCAAACTAAATGAACGATTAATCGGTATTAGTCGCAAACGCACATTGCCAGAGCCGGTGAAAACGTCGTTACACCTTCAACATCAATCCCTCAATACGGCTAACGAATATAATCAGGTTGTCCTACTTGTTGATACCTTTACCAGAAACTTCAATCCAGACAATGCTTATGCCGCACTACAGGTATTAGAGGAGGCTGGCTATCAAGTACATATTGCACAACCTTCTGATAATACAGATGTACTCTGCTGTGGCCGAACTCAGTTAGCACATGGACTTATCGATGAGGCAAAACAACATGCGACACAGATGCTTCAAACGCTACTTCCCCATGTGATCGCAGGAAGACAAGTGATTGGTTTAGAACCGGCTTGTCTGTTAGCAATACGCAATGATTACAAGTTTATCGGTCTTGGTGAAGAGGCAGATCGCGTTGCTGAGAATGCAATCTTGTTTGAAGAGTTTATTGCCAAAGAGATCAAAGCCAAACGCTTTGACCTCCGTTTTAATCCTGTTCAGAAACGGGTTATGGTGCATGGTCACTGCCACCAAAAAGCTGTTGGTGCGATGAAGTCGATGCGTAGGGTGCTTAAGTTAATCCCTGATCTCGACTTTGAGCTGATCGAGGCCAGTTGTTGTGGCATGGCTGGAAGTTTTGGTATCGAACAAGAACATGCCGATATCTCAATGCAGATGGCAGAAGCGAGTCTCCTGCCAACGCTGCGTGACAATCCAGACGCCATGATTGTTGCTAATGGTTTCTCTTGCCAACATCAAATCCGTGATGGCAGTGAACACCACCCCATTCATATTGCTGTACTGCTCCGAGATGCAATGATCGATTCTGCACAATAGCTGAATCTGTTTAATGAAAATGCGATAGAGTAATTCATACTCTATTCACAATCGTAATTGTTCGTTGCATTAAAGTTATTTGGTAACACGCAATCGATCACACATACGCTAATACGATGACGTTCATCTGGCGTCAGGATTTGCGTTAACCACTCTTCCAACTCAGCAGCACTACGAGGCTTTTTTCCATTTGCCGGATGTGGTTTGCATTTACCATCAAACCAGAAAACCAGATAGATACCATATCCATCTGTACCAGGATCACGGGTGTATTTTGCAATTAGCTGGTTGTGCATGGCAGTCCATAGATCTTTGTGTGTATCTTTCTTGATCTCTACAGGTATATTAAATCCATTCGACCCAGCGTATGAGACTCTGATGTCAGCTCGTTTATCATCTGCATAGTTGACTTCACGTTGAGCATCAATATTGTATTTTCCTAATCGCTGTTGAAGATCTGAGAGCAGCGCGTCTCTGCAATCATTTTCTGATTTAGGTTTAGGATTGATAATCTTCTGATGTTTTTCTTCATAGCTCCAGTACTGTCGATAATCATTGGTACTTCCATCACGAATCTGACAGGCGATATCACGTATTTTTTCAAGAGTTATTGCCGCCAGATCAGCAGCATTAGCAGGTTGAAGGTTATCAACAGATTTTATTATTTGTTGAACACTCAAACGACTGAAAGATGCTTTGCGCCGGGCAATACGTTGGATATATTGTGCAGTTTTTAATCTATCATGCCAGTCTGACAGTTCAGGAAGCCCAAGCAAACGACTAATTTCCTGAGATACCCACTCATCAGGATTGTTACCCAGCTGATTAATATAAGAACTCATCATTTCTGCTACACGCACGGCATCTGTTACTAATCCACTCATACTAATGTCAGGGTAATCCGGACCAAACAACTCGATCATTTTTATCAAAGTACTATCGGGAATTGTTACCCAATCAGAAAAACCGTTTCTTCCAAAACTTTCATATAAGAAATTAATAAGATGTGAACCACGTTTCTGATTGTTGCCAATAAACTCAAATAGCTTGCACTCATAAACTTCAGGCTTCAGAAGTAAACCACTTGTAAACCAGTAGACTTTTTGTGCTGCATCCATACTTTTTAGAGATGATTTTTTGTCTACCAATCTGACTAGTTCTTCCTTATCAAGTTGACGGAATGCACCCTTTAAAAGACCATCCAATACATATGGAAGTTGTTTTACACCAGCACGAACAGGAAATCCTTGAAGTAATTCAGGCAATACATAACGTGCCACTTCAATGTAGTCATTGTTATGGGTTAACAAATGCAAACCAGTAATATGCTCCTTGCGAGTTTTTAACATTGGCAGTGCATAATCTAGAAACGCTTCAGCTACCAGTGACGTTCTTGTTTGTGCTAACACTTTGAACCATTCAGGTTCATTACCTGTACCATCAGTTAATCGGAATGTGAGTAATCGCGATAGAGTCTCATCGGGAAGTGATAGTGCTTTATCTGGACTTGATAGATACAAAAGCTCCATACCCAGCAGACAAGCAGAACGGATGTAGTGCATCCTGCCTTCCATTGCTAATTTCAGGATCTCCTTAACTGTTGGAAGATCATCTCGTTCTAAAGTGCTAACCAGACCAGCATAGGCAGCTTTGATTAGTTCATTATCATTGTCCAGGAAGTTTTGCATTCGTTCCTGTGAAGTTTCACCTTGTGATTCGAACAAGTGTCCATCATATGCCAGAGCAAGATCATGCATGATGTGAGGATGTGCAGTCCCCCTACGTATCTCATCAATATGTTCTCGATAGAAACTGAGTCTTGTAGCAATCCTTTTTTGTTGTTCAATATTCCTTTTAAGTTTTTTCTGACCATTTTCCTGCTCCCAGTCACCAATCGGACAGGAGACGAATGGCTCAAGAAACTGTTCAAATTTTGGATTAGCTTCTATCCATGGAGTTAGTTTATCCAATTCAGTCAGTGGTAAATAACTTTGTTCCCCTTTTTTAGATACTTGGCGTAGATAAATAGATCTTGTGAAATAAACTCTGGCTATTTTAGTATTTTGTTCTGAAGCCGCCTTCTCCATATACCAAACATCCATGTTCTCTGGAGGCATAACCATAGAAACTCGCTGTAGCGCTGACCACATACAGCGGGATGGTTCTTCATTATCAATACATTGTGTCGCTGTGTATTCTATTAATGACCTGTAACGCTCTGACCTTGATTCAAACCATGTAGCGATCCTTTTAGTTGGAGCCTCTTCCATCCTGAGAAAGTCATATTTATCCAGACATACTCCAAGCCATTGATAGAGTTGCTCATCAGAGATCTCGTCTCCAAAAACCACAATAGCACGAGCAAGTAACCCACCTTCAAATCGATCAAATGCTCTGTCATCCACTTCATTATCAACAGGTTTAACTTTTACCAGTTTATCCAACAGCATCGGTAGCTGTTTATTTGTAGTTTGTTGATCCAGATAATGCTGCCAGAACATTATATAACTGCCAATTAAGCGTTCTGATTTTGGGGAATGTAGGTATTCAAATATATTTGCTGGAGTGATTTCATTGGGGTAGAGCTCTTTAAGCAGCGCGCCCATCAATTCATCTTCACTATCCTCAACAATCCCATCGTTGATGTCTTTTGCCAGTTGTAGTTGCCTTGAATAGTCAGGAGCGGTGTTTTGAAAGAGTGCATCTAAACAGTTAATATGGATATATGGCAAATAGCCAGGGTCTCTGATAATTGCTTCCAGGGCATCATTTAATGACGGTATCTGTTCGCCGTAGGCGATAGCATCAAGGACACAGTTAAGTAATGACTGATCGGCATCAGAATATGACTTTCTGTTTAATATCCTCAAAATGGATGATTCCATATCCACAGTAGCCAACGCACCAAAAGGCGAATCAGCCCAGTCGCCTGAACGGAACCAGGGATAGCGTTTTGCCTCCTGTCCCAATGCTTCGAGAACTAGCTCCTTATCTGAAACAGGAAAATGACGTGCATCGCCATAAAGTACGATGGCTAATGGGTCGCGTCTGATCAGTTCTCTACGACTGCTTCTGCTATGAAACGCAAGCCAGGCAGCAAGACCTCGCAAATCGGGAACAATCCCGCCATCATAACCAGTTATTAGTGCCATTATGCGATTGACAGGCAATCCTGATTTCTCAATCTGAGATGCCAGATAACTAGCCCCCAGAAACTCTGCAACAGTACGATGAACAGGTGAACGTAACTGATCGCCATCACTATGAAAAAGATTACTTTTTATGGCGATCAAGAGTTGAAGGTCTGGTTTATTGAGATCATTCCAGAAAACATATTGCTCACTACTCGATTCATGTTCGAGGGAGAATCCGGCAAGTCCCGCAAGCAACTGAATAGCGCAAAGATAACCTGCTGAATCCAGAATACTATCAGTTGGTGGCGTGTTTTCCCGTTTTGCGGCTCTGTGTTCGGAATTATTTTCTCTTACCAGTTGATTACAGGCAGATTGATATATCTCTGCACGGCTTTTTGGCCAGTTATTTCCATCCACAGCTTCAATTAACAGATTAAGGGTCTGGGGGTTACGAAGTAATTCATCCAGTTGATACTCTCTGGCCTGTTTTATAAATGCCTCAGGATCAGTGACGGACGTGGTATGTTCGAGAATCGCATTTATATCATCGTCATTTAACGGATCGAGGTGTAACGCAATGACATCACCATTGGGTGATACACGTCTCAGAGCTTCGCTGTCGCTGTTGCCAAGCCAATCCGCTGCACGGCATGAGAGTCTAAAACGGGGCTTTCCTAACCGAGCCAGATGTTTGCGAATATGATCAAGCGGTGTTCTACCATCGCCACCATCAGCGCGAATTTCATCCAGTCCATCAATAAACAGAGTTACTTCCGCTAGTCCTGTTTCAGGTTCAAAAACAGCAAACTCACGAGCGCTGATGTATTTGCCTCCAGCCTCTTCAGCTTCCCTTTCAAACGATCTTGTTTTGCCTGCGCCTGGATCCCCAAGTAGCACATAGGCCGGCAGATCACGATATGACTCTAAAGCCTTGCTTTGCTGCATTTGCCCACTAACAGCTTCTCGCGTACAGCTGCGCTGAACAAGAAATGGTGTTGGGGGGTTACTCAAAGCCAATGCTCCGCAGGATATGAAAGGAACTCAACTAGAGAAACACCACCATTTCCAATTACATGTTTACGGCATTCACCAAACTTCTTTTCAAATATTTCAAGACCTTTCACATAACTTGGAACTACACCACTCTTTACTTCAACAGCACAAACTTCATTTCCACTAGCAATAACAAAATCAACTTCAGTTGAAGCCTCACGCCAATAATAAAGACGGAGGTTAGATCGACATGAGTTATATAAATGCTGACCAATTGCACTTTCCACAACTCTTCCCCAATAAGATCGATCAGCCTTAGCTTCCGATTTAGTGTAATCGGAAGTGGCTGACATTAAGGCATTGTTTAAAACATTAAATTTTGGAGGCGATGCACGCTGACGGATTATTTTACTCTTGTAATATTTTTGCAATCCCACCAGTAAACCTGCGCTACTAAGCAGATCGAGATAGCCTGCTAAAGTAGTTTCGTTGCCTGCGTTTTGAAGATGCCCCTTTACATTGCTCAGAGCGACGATCTGACTCGAATAAGCTGAACCAATATAGAAAAGTTGCTTCAACAATGCTGGTTTATCAACTCGTGTCATTTCAAAAATATCTTTTTCGATACTCGGCTCAATAAGACTGGCGGTAACATAATTGCGCCATCGTGCTTCATCCCGGATCAATGAAGCCGATCCTGGGTATCCACCAAAATAGATATAATCATCAAGATCAAAGCCAAAGGCATCACTCATCTCAGGGAAAGACCAATGACTTATACGGAAAAGCTCATATCGACCTGTTAGACTTTCACTCATCCCCTTCTGCATTAACAAAGGAGATGATCCAAGCAGGACAACATGTAAATTCAGGTTTTCTGCTCTGTCGGTATCCCATAAACCTTTTACAGCTTCCGACCAATTAGCAATCTTTTGAATTTCATCAAGAACCAGAATGTGTCCTGAATCTGATTGTCGTGCAGCTAAACGAGCTTTTTGCCATTTCTCGACTAACCATTCTGTATCACGTTTATCTGAAAATTGATCATAGGTTGTACTAACAGCTTGAGAATAATCAGGAATACCTATCTCGTCTGGTTGGTCAACAGAAACAAAATGATAGTGGTCAGGGTTGAATTCCGTTAAAGCTTGTCGTACAAGCGTGGTTTTACCTACCTGGCGTGGTCCGGCAACAAAAATGAGAAAGCGAGGCTGTTCCAGAAGTCTGGTTGTAAGAAGTGAAACTTCCTTACGCTGATATGTAGATATAACCATAATTACTATCCTGAGTAAATTTACTCAATAAGTTTATACTTTATGATTTCAATTGCAAGTCGCTGACAAAAAGTTGTTTAAATATAAACTGTTATGATTTATTTGCAGGTACAATAACATCTCACATTTAGTACGATTATTGATAACTGAGACTCTTTTTTTCATCATGAATATCTACACCTCCTATAACCCGCCACCCGATGATGGTCTTGACGTTATCTATCAGGATGCTGATCTTCTTATTGTCAATAAACCCGCGGGGCTGCTCTCAGTTCCGGGAAAGGGGGTTGATAAACAGGACTGTCTTATTAGCCGTGTACAAAAACACTTTGCCGATGCGCTGATTGTTCATCGTCTTGATATGTCGACCTCAGGTTTAATTCTATTGGCGAGAGGTGCTGAATCGCATCGCAAGTTGAGCATTCTGTTTCAGGAGAGGCGGGTTTCTAAAAGGTATGTTGCGATTGTTGATGGAAGAATTGAGCCTGAATCAGGGATGATCGATTTACCTCTTATCACAGACTGGCCGAACCGCCCCTTACAGAAGGTTGATTATGATATCGGCAAGCCTTCACAAACACACTATCGGCTCACAGATTATGATGCTGCTACAGATTCAAGCCGAATTGATATCACACCCATCACCGGGCGCTCTCACCAGTTAAGGGTTCATACGATGTCTATTGGGCATCCTATTTTGGGTGATGAACTCTATGCCTCCGATAATGCCTTTCACAAAGCAGAGCGATTACTACTCCATGCAGCGCAGCTATCATTTATCCACCCTGGCACTGACAAAATAGTTGATTTTCGATGTGAGCCAGATTTCGATTTTGCATCTGTATCTTGTAACAACTGATCGCTTAACCAAAGCACACCTAACGCCTAAACCACCTACTTTGGTGATTTTGATAACTGGAAGCTTTCAGCGAGGCATTAATAACCCGATCATTACCGACAGCAATAAAAAATGCCGCTGAGTCTCCTCAGCGGCATTTTTGGATTAAAGCATTTCAGGAAAGAATTACTTCTTCGCTTTACGCTCATTAACCTCTTTGATAACAGCTTCTGCAACACTGTTTGGACATGGTGCGTAGTGTGAGAACTCCATTGAGAACTGACCACGACCTGATGTCATCGTACGCAGGTCACCGATATATCCGAACATCTCAGAAAGAGGCGCATCCGCTTTAACACGAACGCCAGTCGGTCCTGGTTCCTGTCCACTAATCATGGCACGACGGCGGTTAAGGTCACCGATAACATCACCGACATGATCTTCAGGTGTGAATACGTCAACCTTCATGATTGGCTCAAGCAACTGTGGACCTGCCTTTGGAATCGACTGACGATATGCACCTTTTGCTGCAATCTCGTAGGCGATAGCCGAGGAGTCAACTGCGTGGAAGCCACCATCCATTAATGTTACTTTAACGTCTAACAGCGGGAAGCCAGCGAGCGTTCCCTCTTCCATACATGATTTAAAGCCCTTCTCTACCGCAGGCCAGAATTCACGTGGGACGTTACCACCGGTAACCTTCGACTCAAACTCGAAGCCGCTGTTCTTTTCGCCAGGCTCAACAATGTAGTCAATCTTCGCAAACTGACCTGAACCACCCGACTGTTTCTTGTGGGTGTAGCTATCTTCAATCATTTGCGTGATGGTTTCACGATAGGCAACCTGAGGCTTTCCAACTTCAACATCTACGCCATGAGTACGCTTAAGAATGTCGACTTTGATATCAAGGTGAAGCTCACCCATACCTTTAATAATGGTCTCACCCGACTCTTCGTCAGTCTCAACACGGAATGAAGGATCTTCTTGAACCATCTTCGATAGTGCCAGACCCATCTTCTCAGAACCGCCCTTATCTTTAGGTGCAATCGCAATTGAGATTACCGGATCAGGGAATACCATCGGCTCCAGTGTTGCCGGGTTTTTAGGATCACACAGGGTATGACCTGTTTGTGTGTTCTTCAGACCAATCAGCGCAATAATATCGCCAGCTTGTGCTGAATCCAGCTCTTTACGATCATCAGCGTGCATCTCAACGATACGGCCGATACGCTCAGTCTTGCCAGTAAAGGTATTTAATACCGTATCACCCTTCTTGATACGACCTGAATAGATTCGGGTAAAGGTAAGTGCGCCGAAACGGTCATCCATAATTTTGAAAGCGAGTGCGCGTAGTGGACCATCAGGATCAACGATTGCGCTCTTACCGGTTTCGTTACCCTCTAAATCAACCTCAGGCTGAGGATCAACCTCGACCGGATTTGGCAGGTAGTCAACAACTGCATCCAGAACCAACTGAATACCTTTGTTTTTAAAGGCAGAACCACAGTAGGTTGGGAAGAAGTCCAGAGCAATCGTTCCCTTGCGGATACAACGCTTTATATCTTCGATCGATGGCTCTTCACCTTCAAGATAGGCTTCCATCAGATCATCATCTTGCTCAACTGCAGTTTCGATCAGCTGCTCACGGTACTCTTCAACCTTGTCAGCCATCTCAGCAGGAACATCTTCGATATGGTAATTGTGTGGATCGCCAGAATCGTCCCAAATCCACGCTTTACGAGTCAGTAGATCAACAACACCTTTGAAATCATCTTCAATGCCGATTGGCAGAACCATAACCAGAGGATTTGCACCGAGCACATTCTTGATCTGATCAACCACACGATAAAAATCTGCACCCATACGATCAAGCTTATTGACCAGAATAATTCGTGCAACTTCAGAGTCGTTTGCATAACGCCAGTTGGTCTCAGACTGAGGCTCTACACCGCCAGAACCACAGAATACGCCAACACCACCGTCAAGCACTTTAAGAGAACGATATACTTCAATAGTGAAGTCAACGTGTCCCGGTGTGTCGATAATGTTCATCTGGTGCTCGTTCCAGAAACAGGTGGTCGCAGCTGACTGGATAGTAATACCGCGCTCACGTTCCTGATCCATGAAGTCAGTCGTTGCTTCACCATCATGAACCTCACCAATCTTGTGAGTCTTACCCGACAGGTTAAGGATACGCTCGGTCGTTGTGGTTTTACCCGCATCTACGTGGGCGAAGATGCCGATATTTCGGTATTTAGCTAAATCAGTCATGTTGATACTCTGGTTTAAAGTTAGTTGTCAGTTTGT
Organism: Thiohalomonadaceae bacterium; assembly: GCA_050301795.1. Classification (GTDB taxonomy): domain Bacteria; phylum Pseudomonadota; class Gammaproteobacteria; order Thiohalomonadales; family Thiohalomonadaceae; genus JBNKZU01. Next base: position 314,312 of record JBNKZU010000015.1, read on the forward strand.
TACTGCTATAAATATTCAGTAACACGTGTTACAAAGCTCTTGAGCCTTGCTAACACAAGACCCTTTCGGGACCCACCTTTAGCCCCATCCGCTCAGTGTATAAAAGTCTGCACCAGCGCCACTTTCTAAGTTCTGGTGTACCTATTCTTCTGATACGGAGGTCATCACATCCGGTAGGTTAGAGGCCTAGGCTCAATCCCCATCACCGGTATGCGTAGGAAATTCCGCGCGATTGTATTTTTTTAGCGCAAGAACATCAAGCCAAATAAGCAATATCTTATAAAAAATGGTGCTTTAGCGTTAAAATCCAGCTTAAATTGAACCTTTTACGCGCTTTTTAGAAAAGTTCACCACATGAGATCATCCGGCACTTCATACTCAGCGTAGGGATCATCCTCGCTTGGCGCTGCCTCTGAAACGGGTTGTTTTATCAGATAGGATTCATCTCTTGCCGCTATCTTTTGTGCCACCTTCGATGGCACCAGTGAATAGGCTCCTTCGAATTTAACAATCGACAAAAATCCCCGACTTAACTGCTGCTGTGTCTGTTCGGAGAGCATTAAGGTTTTAATGATATTGTTGTCCGTAAAATTGTAGGCAATCTCACCATCATCCGTGCGTCGATTGCTATGAATCAACTGCCTGATTTGTGCAATGATTGCCTTCTCTTCGGCGGCCTGTTTTTGTTGTCGGTTTAATTCCTGATCCCGTGCACGCTTTTCAGCAGCAGCCTGTTGAGCCAGCCTTGTGGCTTCATCATCTTTTTGTGCATTTCCCTTTTGCACCTTTTTATTCTGCTTGTGTTGTGCTTTTTGCGCTTTGTGGTGTTTGGTTTTATCAACCAAACCGGCTTTTAATAGTTGGTCACTTAGCGAACTCGACACGATTGTTTTCCTCTGTTTCTCATCATTGAAATGCTACGCCTATCTTGATCTTGCGATCTTAATTTACCATGACTCTAAATAGGTCTATAGTCGCGTCACTCAACCTAAGCTAAGGATTTCTCATGAACAGCACATTAAACCCCTCAACCTCTGAAGATGAGCTGATCGCTTTAGATAACTTCCTGCTCTCGGATGCGTGTGATGATGAAACCTTTGCTGTTGATGAGCTGCACGGCTTTTTAACCGGGCTTGCGGTTATGGCTGAGGATGTGGATGTCGAAAAGTGGCTCGACTTTATCTGGAATGAACCTCGCTTTGCTGATGATCATGAGAAAAGCAGCATGACCGACCTTATTCGTCGTATGAGTGGAGAGATAGCGGCAACATTAAACAATCGACAACCCTTTGAGCCATTAGTCATCGAAACCGAAGAAGATGGTGTTGAATTTGAGATGTTTGAAGGCTGGTGCTTCGGGTTTATGACCGCTGTTGATGAGCAGCAGGAGCAATGGAGCCGCCTTGGGGATAATGAGCAGGCGCTATTAACCCCAATCGCCAAACTGGCACTACTCTATGATGAGGATGATCCGGAAATGGATGATGATGAGTATACATCATGGGTTGAGCTAATCCCCGGTTCAGTCGCGGGTCTATACAACCACTGGCACCACTAAAGCATCACCTTTACCGAAGCGGCAACCTTTGTCGCTTTTGCTCTGGCATTATCAATATCGGTTGACCGAGCCAAAGCAACACCCATTCTTCGCTTCCCTTTCACTTCGGGTTTTCCGAACAGGCGTAACTGCGTGTCCGGCTCGGCCAGTGCAACATCCAGATTGCCGAAACGGACGTTGTTCGACTCGCCCTCAACCAGAATCACCGCTGATGCCGATGGCCCGTGCTGCTGAATATTCGGAATCGGCAGTCCGAGAATGGCGCGGGTGTGGAGCGCAAACTGCGACAGATCCTGCGAGATCATCGTCACCATACCGGTGTCGTGTGGGCGCGGTGATACTTCACTGAAATAGACCATATCCCCTTTGATAAACAGCTCAACCCCAAAAATCCCACGACCGCCGAGTGCGCCTGTTACCCTCTCGGCGATCTCTTTTGCGCGTGACAGTGCGGCGTCACTCATCGGCTGTGGTTGCCACGACTCCTGATAGTCACCATCCTCCTGGCGATGGCCAATCGGCAGGCAAAAACTGGTACCGTTAATATGTCGTATTGTTAATAGCGTAATCTCATAATCAAAATCGACAAAGCCCTCAACGATCACTCGCCCGGCTCCGGTACGCCCACCCTCCTGCGCATAGCGCCAGCTTGTCTCAATATCGGCCTCGCATTTAATCGTGCTCTGCCCCTTGCCGGATGAGCTCATGATCGGCTTAACCACACAGGGGATGCCGATCTCGGTAACCGCCTTTTCAAAATCGTCACGCTTATCGACAAACTGATATGGCGAGGTGGGCAGACCCAACTCCTCCGCAGCGAGACGGCGAATGCCCTCGCGGTTCATCGTCAGGCGTGCGGCATTGGCGGTCGGGATCACATTAAAGCCCTCACCCTCCAGCTCAACCAGGGTGTCGGTAGAGATCGCCTCAATCTCGGGAACAATATAATCTGGCTTTTCCAGCTCAATCACCCGCCGCAGCTCCGCACCATCGAGCATTGAGAAGGTATAGGCGCGATCTGCCACCTGCATCGCCGGGGCGTGTTCGTAGCGGTCGCAGGCGATGACCTCACACCCGAGGCGCTGCAACTCGATCACCACCTCCTTGCCAAGCTCGCCGGAGCCGCAAAACAGAACCTTTGTTGCAGTAGATGAGAACGGGGTGCCGATGGTGGTCATTGTCTGTTCCTGTTTTAAATAATATGTTGGTAACTTTGTTAATAATAATTAACAGATCTCAATCTGAATCACGCTTAACCATTGCTCCACTTTCTTTGTCTATCTTATATCCACTTCTTGACAGGGCGTAATCGCAATGCGTTAATTGGATCAGTAATTTTGCCGCTACAACAATTGGCCTTTCACCTGTAAGAAAATGCCTATTTGGAAACTTTTGATTTTCCCAAGCGTACTTCATTAACAATTTTCCCCACTCATCACCTTTACCAAAATTTTGCAGATTAGTAATAGTTTTAACCATCTTTTCAAATGTTTTGCCATTCTCTGCGGTTTTCACTTTATTTTTAATATCTTCCAGTGTTACTTCCAAAGTATTCTTTTGCACATAATCCCAAACCATCGTTATTAATTCATCAATAGTAAAATTGCCAAATTCAAAATCGGGTTTTTGATAAATGACTTGCCCACATATTTGATCATCTTCACATGCTTTCTTTACTACACGGACATAATCCTGATTATCATCATCTATAATCACTACGCTGAAGACCCTCTTTTTTATATCAGCTTTGAGTGATTCTCGGAATGCAACGCCTTTTCCTCCCTTTTCAACAACCTGGCCTTTAAGATTAATAATTTCAATTTTGTTTGATTTGTCTGAAATAAAATCACTTAAGGCAAAAAATTCTGTATCCCCCTCAACATAGCATCTAACCCTCTGACCATAATCTGCTCCAAATTGACGAAAAAATGTTTGCTTTACACTATCCTCGGCATCATACAATCTTTTTGATCCATAAAACTCTTCCCGTGCTCCACTAAACCAAACACCAAAACCAAGCTCATCCTCCTCCAATAATTCAATACTAAATACATTTTCCGCTGCCCGGCGAATTGATTCTGCCATTGAGAACAAGAGCATTGAACCACCTAACCTTCCTTTTAATTTATGTCGCATATCCTTATTCATTAGTCTTAACATCATATGCAACCGCTTGTTTGGATCCAGTATTTCACTGGCTTCACAAATAGAGCCACGTATTTTTTCAAGTTCATTAATACCTATTTGTTCAAATTTTTCTTTTAGAAGTGAGGATCTGATGTCGATTTTAATTTTAACATTATCCAATGTTTCAGGAGGACGGTATGTTATTGAATTAAAAATTTTTTGATGCGAAAAAGGCTCGGCAAAAACACACATCGTTGCAATATTATTTGCTTCAGAAACTCTGTCCGAATAGATCTTTCTTGTTTCTAATGATTTACGATAACTGTTAATCTTTTCACAACAATTCTTTATACCATCCTCGTAAATCAAATACTGATAGGGTGATAAATGGTAATCAAACACCTGTTCAATAATATTGATCACATAATAGCGATAGGGATGAAACCATAGCTTTATCCCTTCAACATATTCTGGCACCTCAGTAAAACAACCCGCCCAACTCTCTTTCACAACAACACTTCGATTATCAGCATATACATACTGACCATTTTCCCTACCTACAAGATCAATTCCTTCTATTTTTAATTTTTTATCAGCGACAACCATATCTGCATGGAGTAATCCAATATGCCATAGGGGAATAATACTTGTTTCAAAATATGTAGATAGTCCAAGGTCTTTACAATAAATAGAAAATTTCGATGGAGTTAATAGTTGCAGTTGTAATATTTCCCTACGCCTAATAGTCTCTATCTTCATTTCTTTGAATATAAAATTCATATTTGATTCCTTTCTTTGCCTCTTTAATCAGTAAAATATTAACAAACACTATGATGTCGCGATTCGCTGCTCCAGATCTGTCGGCGCAACAAAGTAGTAGCGCTTGCCCTGTCTGGTTTTCACCAGAAGCTTCAATCGATCTGCCATCTCCAGCAGATCCTTGCGTGCAACATCATACGAAATTCCATGTGAGCGCTGATGCTCATGAACAACATAACTAAAGCGCGGATGTTTCAGGGCGTGTCTTAATAGTGCCAACTGACGGAAGTTGAGTCTTCCCTTCAGGCGAGGATTGTTTACAAGCATGCGCTCTGCCTCATTTACACCCTGCATCTTCTCATCCAGATAGAGATGCAACTCATCTACCGCCTGATGGATCACCTCCAACTGATGGATCAGAAAGTAGGTCAGATCGTTATCGTCAGTCTCTGTGTACAAAAACGCCCTGCTGTACTGCGCGGGTGACTTTTTAATCACGCGTGATATGGAGATAAACTCCGTTAACCAATAGCCCTGTTTTGCCATCGCCCAGTAAAACAGGGCGCGAGCCGTGCGACCATTGCCGTCACAGAACGGATGGTCATAGGCCAGCATGAAATGGAGTGTGATCGCTCGAATAACCGGATGTAAAAATGATTCATCAACTTCATTCAGACTTTCAGCATTAGCAAAATCACATAATGCCTGCATACGCTCAGGCAATTGATCTGATGAAGGTGGTGTATGTAAATACTTTTGAGTTGCCCTATCAACCACATGAATGTCATCCATTGCTGTCCTTAATCGACCAACTTCTCCCTCCTCTAGGGTCTTATGCGTCAGAATGCGATGGATCTCAAAGATGATAGACGGAGTGAGTTTTTCATCCTTAATCTCGCGGATAAACTGCATCGCCACATAGTTGTTTAGGATCATCTGCTCACTTCTATCCTGTGGCGCCCGATCCTGACGAATCATCTCTTTGGCGACATCTCTGGTTGTCGATGCACCTTCGAGCTGACTGGAGTTAATCGCCTCTTCTATCAATGAACGAATCAGATAGGTATTTCGTGTTTGGGTATTGGTGATCGCATCACCGGATTGAATATTTCCAGCCGCATAACGATCCAGCCAATGCAACTCCCGCAATACCATGTCTGGTGTTGAGAACTGAAATGGCTTCTGTTGTTTGCTTTTGAGTGGGAGTGGTTGAAAGATGCTCTGCCGCGCAGTTTTAATGCTAAACCACCACTCTTCACTGCTTTTAAAGCTATCCGGCAGAGTCAGGTGTCGTAGCTTATCCCAATGCAGGTATCGTCCTTTATGATCAACAGGACTACCTTCGCTCATTAACTCATAAAATTTATCTGAATCGTTAATACCCTTAAGAAGGGTAGTTAGATCGGGTGGTGATACTGGTATTTTCATCCCTATATCCGCTTTTAAAACAGGTGGTTACAGAACAAGATAGCACCTTCATACTTGTTTTTCAAAAACAAGTATGAAATCAGCCAATATTATTTCTGTACTACTTCCGTGAGTGTTACCAGAAAATAACCACTCTTTAACAACGACAATCACTATCCATGCACAACAATCCTATCGGTATCTTTAATTTTGGCATTGGTAGTCTCTCAATAACCAGATGCATTACCAAAGCGCTACCTGCCGAGGGTTTAATCTACGAGCAGAATTTAGTATTTGCATCCAAGGAGATCTCTTATAGCAGCGCGCTGCATAGGCGATCAGAATCACATTAAAGAGAAATTCTACAACGGCTCATGAGGTGTTGTTTGTCTAACAAACTAATTGTCTGTCGTTACTCTTGTAACTCAAGAAAGGCACTAATCAACGCTGTAGTTGGCACATCAATTCCGAGTGTTGCAGCCCTACGCAAAACAGCACCGCATATACTGTCCACCTCTAGTGGGCGACCTTTCTCTTTATCGACAAGCATTGATGTTTTTATCGCGTTAAAGGTACAAATGAGCTCATACATTTCATCAACATCCTTTTTGGTTAATTCGATGTTATCGGCTCTGGAAACAGTGGCGACCTCTTCCATCAATTGGTAAACCGTTTTGGTAAAAACCGGATGTGAGGTTAATGCTCTTGTATCCAAACCTGTTAGCGCCGATAGAGGATTTACACCGTTGTTAATGATCAGTTTGCGCCATAATTCATGCTGGATATTCGAGCTGATTTGAGTGGGTATTACTGCACTATTAAATAGCTTTGCAATATTGTCGATCGCTTGTTGTTGCTGGGTTGCAGAAGATTGTGCGTTTGGCCATGCGCCAAAGATGATCTGCGCTGGCCCTGTGGCTTCGATTATTCCCGGTGAGAGAATATGACCGCCAATTCGAACGGCAAGACCGCCCAGGGTTCGCTTTTCACCGATCACGTCAGAAATGATTGGCTCGTTATCGATGCCGTTTTGTAATGATAAGAACAAGGTATTACCAACGCTCAACCAGTTTTTAAGCTGATTAACAATGGTCGAGGTTGAACCGCCCTTCGTGGTTAGAATAATCAAATCATATTGATCACAGGTTTTCTGTTGCAACAAATGCTGAATATCAAACGCACTTACGCTTTCATGAAAGGTGATGTCTTCGTGATTAACTTGCAGACCATGTTGTTGAAGTGCCTTTAAATGCTCTCCTCGAGCCAGATAATCGACTGAATGACCCGCTTTTTGAAGTCTGGCGCCGTAGTAACATCCAATACCACCGGCACCAATAATCAGAAAATTCATTTGAAGTCTCCAACACTATTGTTAAATCGTTTTGTATTAATGATTAATTCGATACAACCCAGAGCCTGTTGGTCGATCTCAAACCGATTGCTGTGTCACTTTTTGCGTCTCTTTTGTGATTGTTCTAATGCTAGCCTGAATTAACCTTTCGGTTGACCGCAAACAACTGGATTTGATAGCGATGAGCAATACTGCCCCAAATACCACGGGGCGCTTTAAGCATAATAAATATCGTAACCGCTCCGAGAATGATCATATACCAGGAACCAAAGTCATTAAGGTATTGTCGCAATAAAAAATAGACCAGCGCACCGATAATTGGCCCTTCGATTGTACCAATGCCGCCAATAACGACGATAAAAAACATAATGATTGTCCAGTCCACTGAAAATGCAGCTTCTGGTGAGACGCGCAGCTTGGTAATAAAGATTAACGCACCGATCATGCCGCAACCAAAGGCTGATGCCAGAAAAACGAGTAGCTTTACTCGACGCACATTAATGCCCAGACTTTCGGATGCGACCTCACTATCTCTAACCGCTGTTAATGACATACCATGACGAGATCGCAAGATGGCATACACAAGATAAACCGAACCGACACCGATCAATACTGCAAACCATAGTGTTAACGATTCACGCCAGAAACGCGGAATGCCCTGCATTGCACGAGTGATCGACAGTCCAGAACCGCCACCCAGCCAACTGATATTTGAAAAAAGCAGACGTAAGGTTTCGGCCATAACCCATGTGCCAACAGCAAAGTTTGCACCCTTGAGTCGAAACATCATAAAGAAGATCGGGATCGCAAAAAGAAGCGCAATTACACCGCCAACCGGGATCATTAAAAATGGATTTAATCCGAGCTTATAGGCAAAGATAACGATGGTATAGGCGCCAATACCGACAAACGCCTGCTGCCCCACTGAGATCAAGCCACCATATCCGGCCAGCAAATTCCACATCTGACCTAACGCCAAAATGTACAAAAACTCTGTAACCGTTCGCATGTCACCACGACCCAGCCACCATGGAGTACTCACCAGAATAATCGTAGATAGACCGAGCACTATCGCAAAACCCATCGTCAGGTTTGAACCTCGGGTGATGCTATATCTATTCGTTAACGCATTCATTATCGATCTCGGGTTTTTGGAAACAGTCCATTTGGACGAATCATTAGAATGATAAGGAAGGTGATATGACCGGCGAGGATCCCCCAGCCTGGATTCATCTTGAATCCAATCGATTGAGATATCCCTAAAATGACTCCACCTGCAAGCGTTCCCCATAACGAACCAAGCCCGCCAATAATGACTACCTCAAAGGCATAGAGTAGGCGTAGCGGTCCTGATGCGGGATCAAAATTGGTGCGAATCGCCAGCAAGACTCCTGCAATGCTTACCACCATCATCGATATGGCCATTGCATAGCCATAGACCTTTCGCGTATTGACTCCCATTAATTGTGCCGTTTCATAATCATCAGAGGTCGCTCTAAAACAGCGGCCGATGGGCGTGTGATAAAAGAGATACTGTAGCGCCATAATGACTGCAATCGCTGTCACCATGACCAAAATCGAAAAGCTACCCACAGCGATATCACCACCCAATGGGATACTACTAATCTCTATTGCCCCTGCATCAAGCCCACGAGAATCTGCCGAGTAGATCTCCAGCAGCGCATTCTGGATGATGATTGATAACCCAAATGTCACTAACAGCGGGGGGAGTATGTCATTACCAAGGATTTTATTGAGCAGTAGCTGCTGCAACAGATAGCCAAACAGCGCCATTAACGGAAGAACAATCATCAGACTTAAAAAAGGAGAGATTGCTAATGGCTGAACCACGGCATACGAAAGGTAGGCCGATAAAATGATCAAGTCGCCATGAGCCATATTGATTAGTCGCATCACACCAAAGGAGAGTGACAATCCGGTAGCAAATAGCGCATATAGCCCGCCTAATAGCAGACCTTGTATGATGACATTTATCCAGTCACCCATAGTTATACTCCAAAATACGCTTCTGAAATCTGGTCATGGGTTAACTCGCTGGGTTTGCCTTGAAGAGAGATCCGCCCTTCCTGAAAACAGATCACCCGATCCGCAACCTTCATCGCCTGACGTATATCCTGCTCGATCACCACAATCGACATATTGTGCGATTTAATCTCAGGGAAGCTGTCGTAGATATCTTTGATAATCACAGGCGCAAGGCCGAGTGATATTTCATCGCACAAAAGAACATCGGGGTTAGACATAAGACTGCGACCAATCGCCACCATCTGCTGTTGCCCACCGGAGAGCGCTGTCCCCGGCGACTTTTTGCGCTCTTCAAGAACCGGAAAAAGCTGATAGATCTTTTTAAGATCCCACCGCCCTTTTCGTCCTGACTGCGCACCAATCAAAAGATTCTCTTCAATCGTTAAACTCGGAAACAGCTTTCTGCCTTCGGGCACCATTGAGATACCCATGCGATTGATCTCATGAACAGGTAGCCCACCAATGTCGTAGTCATTGAATCGTACCGATGCATTATCCGCTTTAATCATGCCGGTTATCGCACGCAAAAAGGTTGATTTACCCGCACCATTAGAGCCAATGATCGCAACGGTCTCGCCTTTATCGAGATAAAAATCGATACCAAAAAGCGCCTGAAAATCACCATAAAATGCATTAAGTCGATGACACGATAATAGGCTCATTCTGCGTCAATCCCCATGTAAACCTCTTTAACTTCCGGGCTATTCATCACGGTTTGTGGGTCGCCTTCGGTCAACTTTGCGCCAAAGTTAATCGCAATTAATCGATCAACCACTGACAACAGTGCATGCACAATATGTTCGATCCAGATGATAGAGACCCCCTGTTTGCGGATTTCGAGGATGTACTCAATCAATTCATGAACCTCATGTTCCGTCAGTCCCCCGGCGATCTCATCAAGCAACAGTATTTTGGGTTGCGTCGCCAAGGCACGGGTCAGTTCAAGGCGCTTACGATCAAGTAACGATAATGTTCCGGCAAGTTGATTGGCTTTATTGATGAGTCCCGTCGACTCAAGTACCTCAAGTGCTAACTGTCGTCCTTGCGCCCGTTTTAGCCCGGCACCATATTCAGCGCCGACCAGCACATTCTCAAAAACCGACATGCCTGCAAAAGGATGGGGTATTTGATAGGTTCGACCAATCCCCTTAATACATCGTTTGGATGGCGTGAGATCAACTATCGATTTGCCGTTCATTAGAACGTCACCTTGATCCGGCTTTACATCACCGGTGATCAGGTTAAACATCGTGGTTTTACCAGCACCATTGGGCCCGATGATACCGAGCGCCTCTCCTTCGCTTAAATCGAAGGAGAGATTATCGGTCACCGTCAAAGAGCCATAGCGCTTCGACACCTGATTAAGTGTTAGTAAACTCAAGACAGACTCCAGCAGTATTAACCCTGTGGGAAACTATTCACGCAGGGCTAACCGCAACGGCTATTAACTCAATGGCTTCAACTGACCCTGAAGAGCAATATCCTTTGCCTGGGAGTTTTCGACGATAACCAACTCCAGATCTTTACCTCTGCGTTCCCATTGACCTGCGACTAATGGAGTTTTGCTGATATTCGGAACCGGTCCGGTTTTGAAATTGACCGGGCCGACAATCGAATTGTAGTTTGTCGAGGCGATCGCATCACGAATAGACTCAGGGTTACCTGGGCCTTCAGAACGCTTAAGCGCATCAATAGCAACCTCAAACAGTGAGTGTTTGAATGCCAATGGCATAGACCACTGTTTACCAGTCGCTGCGGTATAAGCACGGGCAAGCTCAGCGGAGGACTGGCCGGTTAGCCCTGAATGGTAAGGGTGTGAAGGCGACCACCACACCTCAACGGTTAAGCCCTCTGCTCTTTTTCCAAACGGCTCAATCGCGGCAGGGAATTCACACGCCTTTGCAACCGTTACAATCTTTGGATTAAAGCCCTGTTGACCAGCTTGCGTCCAGAAGTTACCAAAGTCTGGCGGCGGAATAACACCCGTCACTATATCCACACCCTGTTTTTTGAACTCAAAGATATAGGATGAAAAATCATCCGCAGGGGACTGGAAGCGACCCAGATCAACCAGCTCAAAACCTTTCTGTTTTAGCACAGGAGGGAAACCGAGTTTTGCATCACCCCACGCATTACCATCCGAATCATTCGGCCACAATGAACCAATGACCTTACTGCTCGAAATCTGGCTCCATAGATTGGTATAAGAGCCGATGATATCTTCAAGGCCCCAAAAGAAATGGTAGGTCCATTCAAAACCCTGCTTAGGATCACCACCACGGCCAAAGAAGTGTGGCTGCCACGGTGTGTCGTTGGTAACACAGGGTACGCCATTGAGCTCACATTGATCTGCCACCGGATTTGTGGTCGCAGGAGTGCTGGTTGCAACCATAATATCGACTTCATCATCGAGGATTAATTGCGAGGCAACCTCTGCGGCACGGTTAGAGTTTGACTGACTATCTTTATAGATAATCTCGACCGGATGTTTGGTTCCACCGATGGTAATTCCCGCTTTGAGGATCTCATTGACCTGACCTAAAACAAAGTTATCAGGCTCAGCAAAGATAGCCAGTGGTCCGGTTTGTGGACTCACAAAACCAATTTTAAAAGGTCTGCCCGATTTTATGGCGGGTGCTGCGAGAATGGAGCCACTACCCAGTGCCAATGCTGCACCGCCCATAAGTTTCAGCGCATGACGTCGAGACATCTTTGAAGCGGATGACTGATTGTCGTCTTTATTACTCATACTGGAATACCTCATTTGTGTATCAAATCAATGATTAATTATCATTTTTATCGTGGTTCAAACGATGATGAGAACTTATGAAACACCTCAAAAAAGTTGCTCAAAACGCATCACATAAATCGACTAAAATACAATTTATCGACATTTCTGTTTTTAACGATAATACATCATGATTTCTGATTGACAACCCAAACTTTTCAAAAACTTAATATTGTGTATTGTTTTTCGGCGACGAATGTTTGTAACTATATGATTATTAAATAATTTATATTGATAAAAAATTTATGGCTTTTTTTAAAAATGTTGGGATATCGGGGTATTTAACAAAGCATATCTTTTGGAGAAATAATAAATTTCATTAAATACAACAAGTTATAACCACATTGGTCATGAGTGATTAATAGATAAAAATGATAAATATCGATATATGTTTATAAATCGATATCAGGGGCAAGACGAGATATAGCGTCCAACCAAGTGGTGAGGATGCTTTATATCAATGAGATGGCGATCAAATGGCGGTAGCCAAAAGGTATCTAACGATAGAAATCTGTTTATAGCGATTAGGGTGTGATCTTTATGGTCACTGATATCGATAAATTGGCCTAGGATCAGATTGATCCATTTGCTATCCATAGCGCACTGCACCGGCTAATTCATGGTGTTTTTTAGTTTAAATATTCCAATATTTTGGATGGTTTAAACCCATTTATTACTTTCCCATTCACTAACAATACGGGTACTCCCTTACCTCCCAGCGATTTATGTTGATCCCATCCCTCGGTGGATTTTTCGATATCGTATTCATAGTAAGGTATGTGATTGTCCTTAAGAAATGTGCGAGCCTTTGCACAGTAACCGCACCATGACGTCGCATACAGGATCACTTCTCCACTATGCATAGCCCCATAATCTGGTGGTGGATTGAAATAGATATATATCTGATCTCTTTTTTGAAAGATGAGCAGAGCCAGCATTATAAATATGAATTTCTTCATTTTATTATTCCGTTAAAATTTTATGTATTACGACCAGCGTAATGTGTCGCTACTTTATAGTGGTTCTGGTAAGCAGAGCAAACAGATGTGGTTGTTAAGCTTTTGAACCAAGATCTTTTGCTCTAGCAATCCACTTTTCTCTTTGCTGTTGGCTCGATCCTTTGATTTGAGAAAACTCAGATATCTTTACGACCTTGATGCCACAAAATTCAAGAATCGTTCTTTTCATTTCGTTATGTCCAGGTCTATGAAATATCCAACGATAATACCAAGGTGGGGTATCCATCGTTACCATAAGATGCGCTGTGCGTCCTGAAAGCAATTTGTCCCACAAGGTAGAATCCTTTCGATACTTAAATGAAAAACCTGGTAAAAAAGCTCGATCAAAAAATCCTTTCATTAAAGCTGGCATCGTTCCCCACCAATTAGGGTAGATAAAAACGATATGATTTGACCATAGTATAAGTTGTTGAGCTTTTACCAAGTCAGGCTCAAGCTCCTGAATTTTGTTGTAACCATTCCAGAGTATTGGATCAAACTTCATCTCACCAAGTCGAAGTTCACGAACTTCTGACCCGTGTGCCTTTGCACCATCGATATACGCCTTTGCCAATGAACCACAGAAACTATTAGTATCGGGGTGCCCAAGAATAACGAGTGTATTCTTTTTCATACCTCTCCTTGTCCTAACATTAGCATTAATATGCCACATTAAAGATTTGAAGTTGCCCTTATAACCATTTTTTCAACATCCGGCTCCATATTTATCGAATGTAAAGTTATATTGGGATGACTCCTTGCATATACCCTGAATATTTCATCCGCAAATGCTTGTCCAATGCTTTTTACTTCTTCAAAATCGAAAATAACATATTCAAATCTTTCTACACGAGCGAGAAGCCTTTTTGCTTGTGAACGAGAAACCAGCTTTTCGTTACCATATTGAGCCAATCGAACAGGGATTACTGTTCTATTAAATTGAAATTCATCAGGGCCTGCGTATTCGTCAAACACGGTTTGAACTTGGCGATCAGAATCCCTGTTTAATAACATATAAACTGAAGTGCCTGGATCATTTTTTGAAAATTCAGTTTCTAAGATGTAGTCAAATTCAAATTTGTCATTGTGACTGAACCTAACTCCTTTTGAATCAATTTCAAATTCATCAAACACCCGAGAGGTAAAGAATATACCTTCGCCTGTGTGGTTTTCTGGATCAGTGGTTAATTTTCCTTTTGACAACTCAAGTAGCGCCTGCCTTTCATCATCCAGCCCACACAAGCGCTTAATTTTGCGAAAGATACCTTCCCCATCGTCTAACACAAATATCATTACTTTCTCACGATCCCTGGTCGCTGAGATATAAATGTACTTACCTCCTGAGTGATCAATGACGTTATTCACCATTTCAGTGAAGCCGTAATGACATATGTCGACAATGTTTTCAGGTAAGCCGTCAAAAATATATGAGTATTGATTTCGCCAGACCGTATCTTCTGCAAAATCTTCAGTCAGCGGAAAAAGCGATTTGTACTCTCTTAAGTCACCTAGAAAGTATCTTTTACCCTTTCCAATGCCAGTCGAGCTTAGCCAGCCTTCCGATTCAAGACGCCTGATGTGGCTATTTACCGCTTGAACCGAAATAGAGAATATTTTGGCGATATGTTTCGAAATATCAGTAGGATGATGCCGAACATCTCCCAAAATTTGGCGCCTAATTCCTTCACCTCTTTCTTTATTACCCATCTATTATCCTTTAAGAAAAGTATTTACTTAAAGGATAGGTGCTATTTACTGAAAGGACAAGAGGTTTTAATAAGGTAGGTTCTTTGCGTATAACGTTGGGCTCACTGGAAGAGCGAACGCAGTGAGCGATTCCAGTGAAGCCCCTGGTTATGTTTCATGGGTAGTCAACACCGCCATTTGGTTGTTTGCAGCTAATTATTCTTTTAAAAGATTTTCTCCACCCCTCTAAAAAACCATGTTTTTTTAATGCTAAAATCGTATATTCAGAACACGATGGTTCATACAAGCATGAGGATCTAAGCTTTCTTGGCGCAAGAAACTGGTACGCCTTGATTAACTGTATAGACCCCCAAACCATTATTATTTTTCCTTTCTAAACGTGATCACGTAGTACAAGCTGTTTACTTCTTTCTGGCCAGTTAATGAACCAAAGCAGCCCGGTTGAAGCGCGACACCTAAACTATCTATTCGATAAAACTCCCATCCTTGTTCAGCGTATTTATTAACCACACCTTCCAAATATGCAGCTGCTTCATTGCCTTTGTGCTTTTTCATTTCTACTGCGATATTGGGTGGAATTTGAACCATTTTATATTGATACATCGTTTATCTCCTTACTGATGATTAGAAAACATAACGCCTTGCACAGCGGGATTTTTGGAATTGGGCGTTTGTGCTATTCAAGCACAAAAAGGCCAATGGAAAAAATGTCCGCTGTTGCAACTTGATACTCATTGAGCCTTCTCCCCCAGTTTAGCGGAATAGCTAAACTGGAAGGCGACAAAACCAAAAAGGAGAAAGCTCAATGAAATTCTATAACAAATCACATCCATATTATTGCGGGATCGACCTCCATGCGCGGTTACTGTATGTCTGCATCATAGATCAAAATGGCGAGGTCTGCCTACACAAGGAGATTTCAGCTTCCCCTGAGAAGTTAAATCACCTCTTGGAACCCTATATCGGTCAGGTAGTGGTCGGTGTTGAATGTATGCACTGTTGGTATTGGGTCTCTGACTTCTGCGAGGACATTGGTGTTGATTTCATCCTAGGTCATGCCTTGTACATGAAAGCAATCCATGGTGGCAAAGCCAAGAATGATCGGATTGATTCCTTCAAGATCGCTAACCTGATGCGTGGTGGGAACTTCCCTGTGGCTTATGTTTACCCCAAAGAGATGCGGGCTACCCGTGACTTACTTCGTCGTCGGTTAAAGATGGTACGCCTGGGTGCTAACCTCAAAGCTCATGTCTCCAACACTACCAGTCAGTACAATCTTCCGCCCAATAGTGTACACCTGAAGAATGTGTGTGCACGTGAGCAGGTCAGTCATGCCTTTCCAGATCCGGTAGTACAGAAAAACATTAACCTCGACCTAGCGATGATTGATAGTTATGCCAAACAGCTCAGCAAGGTGGAGTGGTTTGTAGAGCAACAGGCTAAAGAGCATCAGCCCATCTACTTGCATCTGCTGAAAACCATCCACGGAGTAGGAAGAATATTGGCACTGACCATACTGTATGAGATTGGTGATATCAGGCGCTTTGAAACCGTCCAGAACTTTGCCTCCTATGCCCGATTGGTAAAGTGCAAAGCGGAGTCTGCCGGTAAGAGCTACGGAACCTCCGGTAACAAGATTGGTAATGCACATTTGAAGTGGGCCTTCTCTGAAGCGGCTGTGCTACATCTAAAGGGGAATGATAAGGCCAAAAACTATTTATTGAAGTTACAGAAGCGAATGAGTAAAGCCAAGGCATTATCAGTCTTTGCACACAAGCTGGGGCGCTGTGTTTACTTCATGCTTAAAAATGAGACCGTATTTGATGAACAACGATTTCTAAAGAGTTAGTCACGCAGTGAGGTGAGCTGGTCGCCTAAAGCTTCCGCTCCTGCTCACGCCCCTTACCTGCATCCATGCAGGCAACTGGACAATTGGTGGAGTGTTACCAAATCGATGCAAGATGACCTTTAGCAATCAGCTTTTATCATCGGTTTATACACCCGTTAACCTGAGCCTGTCGCTTTGATTAGACACCTCACTGGCGTGCATGAGTACGATTAACAAAATCGTTTACACCCTGGCTGAGCCTGAAACTAACTGGTTACCTGGTAAACCAACCGCTTTGAATAGTGCCTTCTCAGGGTTAACCGATGACAGATATTTGCTCCTGCAATATCTGCATTTCCACCATCCATGGCGGTCAATGTCTAGTGGCCCTATCTCAGCTCAATGGATTGAGATAGAAGACAGGCAGCAGTG